>JBJHAX010000003.1:35129-105009 GCA_050480705.1 Nitriliruptoraceae bacterium | reverse complement strand
GTACGGGTGTGGCGCAACTGACGTTGCCACCCCCCGGTCGCTTACCCTTGCCGCTTTCCATGATCTGGAGCATTCGCCGCCTCGGGAGGCACCATCGTGGCCGACGCGACGCCGATGATCCAGCTGCGGGCGGTCACGAAACACTACGCAGGCAGCGACGTTGCTGCGGTCGATGCGCTGGACCTCGCGGTGCCGCGCGCCGAACTCGTCGTGCTCGTAGGCCCCTCGGGATGCGGCAAGACGACCACCTTGAAGATGATCAACCGCATCATCGAGCCGACGTCGGGTGTGATCGAGGTCGACGGCAATGACGCTGCCGCACGGCCGGCGCATGAACTGCGCCGAGAGATCGGCTACGTGATCCAGCGTGTCGGTTTGTTCCCTCACCGAACGGTGCGCGAGAACATCAGCACCGTGCCTGCGTTGCTTGGCTGGTCGAAGCAGCGCATCGATGAACGTGTCGACGAGCTCCTCGAACTCATGGGCCTCGACGCCGGCCTCGCGACGCGCTACCCGGCCGCGCTATCGGGCGGACAACAGCAGCGCGTCGGCGTCGCACGAGCACTGGCAGCTGACCCGCCGATCCTGCTGATGGATGAGCCGTTCGCCGCCGTCGACCCGGTGGTGCGCGAACACCTGCAGCTGCAGCTGCTCGAGCTGCAGGAGCGGCTGCACAAGACGATCGTCTTCGTGACCCACGACATCGACGAGGCGATCCGCCTGGGTGATCGCATTGCCATCCTCGACATCGGTGGGCGCCTCGCCCAGTACGACACGCCGACCGCGATCCTGCGTCACCCTGCAGACGACTTCGTCGCCGGATTCCTTGGGCGCGACCGCAATCTGAGGCGCCTTGCCCTGCTCAACGTCGGGGAGGCCGATCTGACTGATGGTCCAGTCGCACAGACCGGCGCCTCCGCTACGGAGGCGTCTGCGATCGCCGGGCGGGAAGGAACCGACTGGATCGGCGTGCTCGACGGCCAGGCGCTCCTCGGCTGGTGCTGGTTGTCGGAAATCCCGTCGGGGGGGCGTGTGGGTGAGGCGGTCCGCCACGACTTCCGGGTGCTCGTCTCCCCCGCTGACACGCTGAGGTCCGCGATGGACGCAATCGTCGCCAACCGCAACCAGGTCGCGGTCGTCGCGCAGGAAGGGCGCTTCCTCGGCATGCTGTTCATCGAACAGCTCAGTCGCGAGTTGCTTCCGTGATGTCCGTCATCGTCGCGACCGCGCAACGCCCGCTGTTCGAATTCGCCTGGGTGGCACGCAACTTTGATCGAATCGCTTCAGCGACTCTCGAGCACCTGTACCTCACGACGGTTGCCGTCGGCGTCGGACTCATCCTTTCGCTGGTGTTGGCCGTTGCTGCCTTGCGTGTCCGGGCCCTCTACGGACCGATCATCGCGGCGGGAGGGCTTCTCTACACGATCCCGTCGCTTGCGATGTTCGCGCTGCTCGCCCCGTTCACGGGACTGACGGCCACGACTGCGATCATCGCGCTCGTCACCTACACGCTGTTGATTCTCGTACGCAACATTGTCACGGGCGTCGACGGAGTTGCGAGCGACGTCGTCGAAGCAGCACGCGGGATGGGCTACCGCGACCATCAGATCCTGCTGCGTGTCCAGCTGCCGCTTGCCCTACCTGTCATCATCGCGGGCCTTCGGGTCGCATCGGTGACCGTGATCGGTCTGGTGACGGTCACCGCGCTGCTCGGTCTGGGCGGTCTCGGCCAGTTCATCCTCGCGGGGTTTCGGGTGCTGCCCCCCTACCCCACCCAGATCGTGGTCGGCACCGTGCTCTCGGTGGTGCTCGCGATCGTGGTCGATCTGCTGCTGCTCGCCACCGAACGTCTGCTCACGCCCTGGAGCCGGGTGTGATGATCGACCTCGCAGCTGACGTCGCCGGATGGTTCGCCCAGTCGGACCGCTGGAGCTGGACACATCCGCGCGGAGTTCCCTACCGGGCACTCGAGCACCTGTGGGTCTCGACCGTTGCCGCCGTGATCGCAATTGCGATCGCCGTGCCGCCTGCCGTCTGGCTGGCGCACCATCGACGCGCCGAAGCCGCTGCCAGCGCCGTGGTCAACATCGGCCGGGCGATCCCGTCATTTGGCCTGATCGTGATGTTCTGGTTGTTCGCGACCCGCATCGAGGGCCTCAGCACCCAGTTCTGGCCGCTGGTCGCCGCGCTGGTCGCGCTCGCGTTGCCGCCGATCTTCACGAACTCCTACACCGCGATCCGCGAAGTCGACGCAGCCACCGTCGAAGCCGCACGTGGAATGGGCTATCTCGAGCTCGATGTCCTCGTGCGCATCGAGCTCCCACTGGCCTCGCCCGTCATCGTCGCAGGCGTCCGGCTCGCCTACGTTCAGGTGATCGCGACGACCGCTATCGGAGCGATCGTCACCAATGGTGGCGGGCTGGGTCGTTTCATCGTCGATGGATTCGCGACAGGACGCGCCGGCTGGCCTGCCGTGGTCGCTGGCGCATTGTCGCTCGCGGTACTGACACTGCTCGCTGAAGGCGTACTGGCTCTTCTCGAACGTGCGACCGTTCCGCGTGGTGTGCGCTCGGAGCAACGGACCGCGCTCGTCGCCGCTCGTGCAGGAGCAGCAGGCTGAGCCCGCGGTGTTTGCACGAGGCCATGTGCGCGCGGGCAATCGGCGCACTAGCGTCCCGATGCCACGGCGATCCGGGACATCACCGGCGTCATGTGTGCACGATCTCCACGACGAAAGACATCGTCATGTCCATGACCACGCCCAAACTGCGGCACGCTCTCATCGCCGCCTCGACCGTGCTGGCGGTGCTGCTGACCGCCTGTGGCAGTGGCGACGACGTCGCCGACGGCCCGCCAGTCGTCGTGTCGTCCTTCAACTTCCCCGAGTCGGAGATCCTCGGCGAGATCTACGCCCAGGCGCTCGAGGCCGAGGGCTATGCCGTGGAACGGTCACTGAATCTGGGTTCCCGCGAGCTGATCTATCCCGACCTGATCGCCGGCAATCTCGATCTGCTGCCCGAATACCTCGGGTCCGCCCTGGTCGTGTGGTTCGAACAGGATCCTCCCGCCGACGTTGACGCCGGGTACGCGGCACTCTCGGAAGCGTTCGCCGCAGAAGGAGTGCAGGTGCGCACGCCTGCGCCAGCCGAAAACAACCAGGCGTTCGTCGTCACCGCCGACTTCGCGGCCGAGCACGGCCTGGAGTCGATCGCCGACCTCGCCGGCGTCGGGCCCGTGACGTTCGCCGGCCCGCCCGAATGCGAGGAGCGTGACACCTGCTACCGGGGCCTGGTGGACCACTACGGTCTCGATGAGGTGTCGTTCGACGCCGTGCAGGAGGCCGCAGCACGGCTTGCTGCGCTCGATGCCGGTGACGCCGACATGATCCTGCTGTTCTCGACCGACGCGCCGCTCGCCGGCGACACCTATGTCGTCCTCGCCGACACCGACGGCATGTTGCCTCCTGAAAACATCACGCCGGTTGTCCGCGACGAGGTCATCGACGCCTACGGCGATGAACTCGGAGCACTCCTCGACCGGGTCACCGCGGCGATCACGACCGACGGACTCCAGGAGATGAACGCGCTGGCATCCGAGGGACAGTCGGCTGCGCAGATCGCGGCGGACTGGCTCGAAACCAACCTCTGAGCCCACCAGGCAGCTCGCCATTCGGGGCGCGCCCATCGCGGCGCGCCCCGACGTGTGCATCATGGCTGCATCTCGCCCGGGCGGGCCCGTACGAGAGACGTGTCGGTAGCCGACGACGCCCCACGGGGCGGATCAGGGGGGCGCTTCCAGGGGGTGTTATTCGCCGACTGCCGTTTCTAACGAAGCGGTGTCGCGGCCGTCGGCTGCAACTGACACAGCTCCGTCGACACGCTCGGTCGGGAATGCGGTGATCTCGCCACGAAGCTCATCCACGAGTGGTTCCAGCGAGATGGCGAACACGCCCTGACCGCGCCGCAGCAGGTCGAGAACCTGCCGGTCGTCGTCAAGCGCATACACCGATATGCCGTCCGAAATCAGTGTTGCCTCGGCGAGGTTGCGGCCGCGGGCGCGCAGCTCATCGACGGCGAGACGCACCTTCTGCAACGACACACCCGTGTCGAGCAGGCGCTTGACCACTTTCAGGCGCACAACGTCGTCGAAGGAATACAGGCGCTGTGTCCCCGAGCCCTCCGCGCGGCGGAGTCCGGGCTCGACCAGGCCTGTGCGCGCCCAGTAGTCCAACTGCCGGTAGGTGATTCCGACGATCTTGCACACCGTCGGGCCGCGAAACCCCTCCCCTGCACGGCCGGCCTCGCCGATGTCGAGTGCGAGTTGGCCCGGAGCGTCAGCTCGCTTGCGGGGCGTGTCCTCGTCCATGTCTTCCGCCTTCCCGCCCGTGCATCATGTGGGGAGCTTCGGCGCCGCATCCTCCACCCCGTTCGCAAGCGTTCAGGTGGGGCGATTCCGCGGGGTTCCCTCCACCGCGCGGTACGAGGACGGGTGGGCGCCTACAGACCACACCGTTGGAACTTCGCCGATGAGGCTAGGTCGTGGGTGCGGTGCCTGTCAACGGAACCTTGCATGGATTGCAACACTCTGCATGGGCTGCAGAATATTGCATGCTCGGCGCGGAGCAGCGGAGATGGACGCAACCAGCTCAGATCGTCAGGAAGGGGCAATTGGCACGATGACGGGAGTCCGCGTCAGCTGCGGAAGTCCTCCGGTGTTACCTCGTCGAGAAACTCGCGAAACTGGCGAACCTCTTCCTCGGCATCTGCGGCCGATTCGAAATCGCCGTCAGTGTCCTCTATCTCGAGCCCAGCTTCGTCGAGTACCTCGGGGGCGCTGAAGATCGGGACGTCGTCCATACGGCTCACCAGTGCGATCGCGTCTGAAGGTCTCGACGAGACCACGATGTCGCGTCCGTCGACGCTCAGGTGCAACTCGGCGTGGAAGGTTCCGTCTCGCAGATCGGTTACATGGACGGCGGTGAGGGTGGCGCCAAGGTTCGCGAGCACATCGACGAAGAGGTCGTGGGTGAGCGGCCGGGGCGTTTCGACCCCCTGGAGCGCGAACGCGATCGCGGTGGCCTCCACCGCTCCGATCCAGATCGGCAGATAGCGCTCGCCGTCGTGTTCCTTGAGCAGGACGATCGGCTGGTTCGCAGGAAGTTCGACACGTACTCCTACGAGATCCATCTCGATCATGCTGCGGCTCCTGCCGGATGCGTCGAGGCTACCCGAGGGTGCCAGCCTCCGACCCTGCACGCAGCGCCGTGTAGATCCCGTCCACCACCGCTCGCGCAAGCGTGCCTCCGCTGGAAGCGACGTCATCGATCTCGTCGGTTCGCGCAGCCTCGACCATGCCCAGTTCGACGCCGTCGGCGACGAGCGGGATCGTCCATGACGTCTCCGGGGCACGGGTGGGCATGGCCGGTGCCGCTGACAGGGTCACGCCCGTCGGCGTGGTGACCGCGACCGGATCCGAAACGAAGCTGGCCTGTCCCCCGCCGATCGCGACGCCGGCACGGACGACACGCCGTTGAAGGCTGGTCGTCTCGAAACCCGCGTCGAGCAGCGCAGCGGTATCGACGAAGCGCGCCGGGTCGTCGTCAGCATCCAAGACGACCGCGATGAGTTCACGTCCCTGGCGCGACGCACTGCCGACGAAGGCGTTGCCGGCGATGCTGGTGAAACCCGTCTTGACCCCCGTCGCCCCCGGGTACGAGTCCAGCAGCTCGTTGCGCGACTCCACCAAGCCCTGCCCGGGAAGCTCGACCTGTGGGCGGCCGACGATCTCACGCAGATCGGGGTGGCTGAGCACCGCCATGGCGATGATGGCGAGATCATGCGCAGACAGCAGGTTGGTGTCGTCCAGCCCGGCCGGGTCGTCGATGTGGGCGCCTTCGATGCCCAGGGCGGCGAGGTCCTCGCGCATCAGCTCGACGAACTGCTCACGGCCTCCAGCGACGTGCACCGCCAGCGCCTCGGCGGCGTCGTTGCCACTGCGCGCCATCAACGCGTCGAGCAGCTCCCCAACCGTCCAGGTGTTGCCTGGCTCCAGGTCAACACCGGCACCTTCGACACCGACAACCTCCTCTCCGATCTCGACGACGTCATTGATGTGGACACGCTCGACGACCGTGAGTGCGGTCAAGGTCTTGACCGTCGAAGCGACCGGCCGACGGACCTCGTGCCGGTGGGCAGCCAGGACCTGGCCGGAGGCTGCTTCGACGAGGACCCAGTGCCCGGCGCTCACGTTGCTGGTCGACGCGGCGCTCGACACCACCGTCAGTGGTTGCACCACCACCGGTGAAGGTGGCCGCTCCAGGCCGTGTGCGGGAAACGACCCAACAGCGAGCAGGAGGCAAACGCATGCGAGGACGATGGCGCGCGCAGCGTGGGCGCCCACAGCGTGTGCGGGCTTGTGCGTCGGCGTGTCGACCCTCACCGCCACGAGCGCAACAAGCGCCGCAGTTCGGCATCGAGAAGAACGCGCTGCAGCTCAGCGCCGAGGGTGGCCAACTGCTCGCTCGTCACGGATGCCTCCCGGCGAGAGTCCGGATTCCGCTGTCGCAGCATCGGGCCGACCCGCTGTTCGAGCAGTGCCGCTTCGCGATCAGCGAACTGGCGGTACATGCGCAGGTGGCGCGGTTCCAGTCCGGTTTCGAGCATACGGGCCGCGATCCGGGCGATCTTCAGGTCGTCACCGTCGAAGGTCTGATCGCCGCGCAGCACCCCGTGGTCACACAGCGCGTCGACGTCGGCCATACGCAGCCCCGAGGCGTCGGCGAGATCGGCGCGGGTCAGCTGCAGGTCTGATGTGTCGAGATCGAATGCCAGCGTGGCCTCGCCGACCGGCGTTGGTGAATCGGCGCTGGCCGCGGGGGCATTGCGGCTGGCCGCTGCGGGCGAGGAGTCAACGACGCCCGGGTCGCCTGGCTGGTCGGCGTCGGAGACGTCGAGTTCAGCCAATGCGGCGTGCAACTCCTCGACCGACATGTCCCGTTCCCGCTGTGCCCGCAGGACGAAGCGCAGGCGTTCGATGTCGTCTTCGGTGAACTTGCGGTAGCCGGACTCGGTCCGGTCCGGCGTGATGAGTCCTTCGGCCTCGAGATGGCGGATGCGCGAAATCGTGATATCTGCGAACTCGTCGCGCAGCCGATTGAGCACCTCACCGATGGTGTGGGCGCGCACGGTCACGTCGCCTCGGCGCCGCCGTGCGACCCGACGAAGAGCAACTTGAACCGGCCGATCTGTACTTCGTCGCCTGTCGCCAACGTCGCGTCCTCAACCCGTTCGCTGTTGACGTAGGAGCCATTGAGGCTGCCGAGGTCATGCACCTGCATGACGCCGTCGACGCGCACGACTTCAGCATGACGACGTGAAACCGTCACGTCGTCGAGGAAGATGTGCGAGTCCGGATGACGCCCGATGGTGGTCGTGTCCCGGTCGAGCAGAAACCGTGACCCTGCATTCGGGCCGCGTACGACGACGAACATGCCCGTGCCGGGGGCAAGCGTCGGCAGTTCGTCGACCTCGTGTGACGGGTCGAGGTCGCCGGCGTCGATAGCGGCGGTCGTGTCCTCGGACGAGGGGATGTGCTCGACGGGGCCACCGCAGTTCGGGCAGAAGTTGGCCGCCGCCGGTACCGATTCGCCGCACTGGCTGCACGTCACCTCGCCACCTCCGAGCTGCCCTGCACTCTCGGTGCTCGCGTGGTCGCGGTCACTCGGACGTGAGTGCGGTGTAGCTGTCCGCGTCCAGCAACTCGTCGACCTGGGCGACGTCCGACGCGCGGATCGCCACCATCCATCCGGCGCCGTACGGGTCCTCGTTGACCAGTTCAGGACGCCCGTCGAGCTCGTCGTTGCGTTCCTCGACGGTCCCACTGACCGGCGCGTAGAGGTCAGAGACCGACTTGGTCGATTCGACCTCACCGAACGACTGGCCCCGCTCGACCGGTGTTCCCGGCTCAGGCAGATCGACGAAGACCACGTCACCGAGCTGGTTCTGTGCGTACCAGGTGACGCCCACGCGGCACAGCCCGTCGTCGTTACGCACCCACTCGTGTTCGGGCGTGTAACGGAGGTCGGGTGGTACGGCGTCGCTCACGTCGGTGCTCCGTCCGCGATGATGCCGACACGATACCCGCGAGACGACCGTGCGTGCGGACCGGATCAGGTGCGCACGTGCGGCCACCAGGACGCAACGCCTGCCGCCGCCGCAGCTTCGCGAACGGCCTCGTCACGCGCTCCTCCCCCGGCGTGCGAGCACCCACGCGTACTGGATCGCAGCCGCCCAGTAGGCGAGCCCACCGGCCGCGAGGACGACCCAACCGGTCACGTGCACAGCCTGCTGCGGCGCCTGCGGTCCGCCTCCGAGCCACGAGGCCGCGAGCAGCAGCGGCAATGCGGCCATCAGCGCGAACGTGGCGGCCTTGCCGAGCCGCGACACCGGGGGCGGCCGCCTGCCGCCTGCGAGCAGCAGCCCCGCCCCGGCCAACAGCAGCACATCACGCGCGGCGATCGCGACCACCACCCACCATGGCAGCAGGCCGCTGACGGCGGCACCGACGCCGACGACGATGAACAGGGCACGGTCCGCGAGCGGATCGAACAGCTGCCCGACGCGTGACACCTGGCGCAGACGCCGCGCCAGGTAGCCGTCCACCCAGTCGGTGGCGCTGAACACGACGAGCAGCACCAGTGCGCGACCGTGGCGGCCTGCGACCAGGTCGGCGTAGACGAACGGCAGCGCAAGCAGACGCACGAGCGTGACGGCATTGGGCAGGGTGACGATGCGATCGGTGACGTCTTCGGAACCGTCGCGTGCGCCTGCATCGAAGATGCGCATCACCACTCCAACACGACGGCACCGGAGCATGCTCCGGTGCCCGAAGTCGACGTGGTCGGGCTGGCCGGACTTGAACCGGCGACCCCTCGTCCCCCAGACGAGTGCGCTACCTGACTGCGCCACAGCCCGTCGCGGGGCCTGTGGTGGTGCATCCGGCCCCGAGCGCGGCTGACGGTAGCGGGTGGGCGACAGGCCGGCCAACCACTGCTCAGCGTTTGCGCGAGGCTGCGGCGCGCCGTCGGTCGTCGAGTATCAGCGGCACCCCGGTGAAGTCGTGATGCTCGCGGATGATGCGTTCGAGATAGCGCAGGTAGCCGTCGGGAAGGTCGCCGTTGCAGAACAGGACGAAGCGCGGAGGTCGTGTCTCGGGTTGCGTGGCGTAGCGCACACGCAATTGCCGGTTGCCGCGCCGCGGCGGTGCATGCGACGCCACCGCCTGCTGAATGATGCGGTTGAGTTCCCGGGTCGGTATCCGGCGGATGTAGTTGGCGAACACGAGCGCGAGGTGTCCGGCGATGCGGTGGGTGCCGCGGCCGGTCGTCGCCGAGACGCGCACACGTGGTGCCCAGGACGCAAACCCCAGGAGGCGCTCGAGTTCCCGGTCGAGTTCATGCCGCCTGTCGTCGTCGACCAGATCCCACTTGTTGCACACCAGGATCACGCCGCATCCTGAGTCACGAACGAGCGCGGCGAGCTTCTGGTCCTGCTCACCGAGTGGCTCGGAGGCGTCAACGACGAACAGCGCCAGGTCAGCGGTCGCCAGCGTTGCGCGCGTGCGGTCGACCGCGTACATCTCGGTGTCCTCGCCGTGCCGGTAGCGACGACGCATGCCGGCGGTGTCGACGAAACGCCACGCCCGCTCGTCGAGGTCCACGTAGGTGTCGACCGCATCACGCGTGGTGTGGGCAACATCGTCGACCAGCGAGCGCTCCTCGCCGACGAGACGGTTGAACAACGACGATTTGCCCACGTTGGGTCGTCCGACGATCGCAACGGACGGCGCAGCCGACAGTCCATCGGCGGTCGGCCGTCCGGGCGGCAACGATGCGACGACGCCGTCGAGCAGGTCACCGACACCTCGACCCGCCAGCGCAGAGACAGGATGAACGTCGCCAAGGCCCAGCGCCGCGAGCTCGTGTGCCTGAGGTTCGTGCCGTTGGCTGTCGACCTTGTTCCCGGCGAGGAGCACGGGCACGCCCGCACGGCGCAACACCCTGGCGAAACGTTCGTCGTCTTCCTGCACACCCACGGTCGCGTCAGCGACGAACACCACCACATCCGACGTCTCGATCGCCCGCTTGGCCTGCTCGGCGATCCGCTCACCCATTCCCTGGGCGCTGTGTTCCCAACCGCCGGTGTCGACGATCAGCAGGTCACGTCCGTCCCAGCTGGCCAGGTACTCGACGCGGTCACGAGTCACACCGGGCCGTTCCTCGACGATCGCACCCCGGCGACCGACAATGCGGTTGACCAGCGTCGATTTGCCGACGTTGGGACGCCCGACGACCGCGACGCGAGGCAGTGACCGGTGCGTCGACACCGGATCGTCGGGTATCGCATGGTCACGTGAGGTGTGTGCACGATCCACGATCCCGGCCACGACCTCGTCGATGTCGAGTCCGGTGGTGTCGAACACCCATGCGTCGTCTGCCGCGCTCAGCGGTGCGACAGCTCGTGAACTGTCTGCCTCGTCGCGTCGCGCGATCGTTGCGGCGAGCTCCTCGACGTCGTCGCGTCCGAGTTGCAACGCGCGCCGACGAGCACGCTCTTCGGCGGATGCGGTGAGAAAGACCTTCACGTCTGCGTCGGGAAGCACGACGGTGCCGATATCGCGCCCCTCGACCACGCCTCCGCTGGCCGCGACTGCGGCACGCTGCGCGGGAACGAGCGCGTCTCGCACCCCCTGATGGGCTGCAACGCGTGAGACGGCGGCGGTGACCCCGTCGCCGCGGATCTCTTCCTCGACGTCCTCACCGTCGAGCAGCGTGCGTTGCTCGACGCGTTCGATACGTGCGCGAGCGACCACATCGGTGCACGCCGCATGGTCGTCGAGGTCGACGCCGGCGCGCACGCAGGCGAGAGCCGCGGCCCGGTACAACGCGCCGGTGTCCACGTGCGGCACGTCGAGCGCATCAGCTACGAGCGCCGCGACGGTCGACTTCCCCGAGCCCGCCGGACCGTCGATGGCAACGACCAGCGCACGCGAAGCGTCATCGACCCGGAATGGATCACCACCCGTCGATGCAAGATCGTCGGCACTGGGACTCATGAGATTCTCCGATTGGCGCGGCACCGACGCTGGTGCGTGGCGCCCACGGTCACGCCGGCGAGGCAGACGCGTCGAGCACCTCGACGTCGCCGCCGAGTGCTGCGAAGTCGGACAGGAAGGTCGGATAGGACGACGACACGGTCCCGAATCCGGTGATGTCGACCGGTCCCGTGGCGATCGTCCCTGCGATGGCTGCCGTCATCGCGATGCGATGATCGTGGTGGGCGTCGACGACACCACCTCGGGGCCGCTGGCCGCCGGGAACACGGTAGCCGTCATCGCGCTCCTCGATCTCGACGCCCAGCGCACGAAGCGTCGCGACGAGCGTCGCGATCCTGTCGGATTCCTTCACGCGCAGTTCTGACGCGTCACGCACCTCGATACCGCCCTCGCTGCACATCCCGGCGAGTGCGAGGATCGGGAGTTCATCGAGGGCATCGACCACACGCGCCCCGTCAACGATGATGCCGCCCGGCGCCCCGGCACTGGACACGCAAAGCGTCGCCACGGTCTCGCCTGAGCGCAGCTCGCCGGCGGATTCATCGACATCGACGCCCATTGCACGCAGCACCTCGACGAAACCGGTGCGTGTCGGATTGACGCACACGCCCGGAGTGTCGACCCGGCCGCCACCGATGGCTGCGGCGACCAGCCAGAACGCCGCGCTCGACGGGTCCCGTGCGACCTCGACCGCGCCCGCATTCAGGCGTCCCGGAACGACGGTGACGACCTCGGAGGTTTCCGTGGTGGTCCTGGTCACGGATACGCCAAGATGCGCCAGCATCCGTTCGGTGTGGTCCCTGCTCGGGGCCGGTGACGTGACCGTCGTCGGGCCCTCCGCAGCCAGCCCGGCGAGGAGGACGCAGGACTTGACCTGTGCGCTGGCCACAGGGCTGTCGTAGGAGACAGCGCGCACCGAACCGCCTTCGACGACCAGTGGGGGCAGGCGCCCGCCGTCGCGGGCGTTCAGGCGCACACCCATCGCCTCGAGCGGCGCCACGACGCGGTCGACAGGGCGGCGACGCAGCGACACGTCGCCGGTCAACACGCTCACACCGTCGATGCCGGCAGCGATCCCGGCCAGAAGGCGCAGCGAGGTTCCCGAGTTGCCGCAGTCGACGACGTCATCCGGTTCGTGCAGCGGTCCGGTGACGCTGCCTGACAACGACCCGTCGGCGCTGCGCGCGAGCGCGACCTCGGCCCCCATCGTGGTCAACCCTTTGGCTGATGCGAGCACATCGCCACTCGGCGCGAGGCCCGACACCGTCACGGGACCGTCAGCCAGCGCGCCGATCAACAACGCGCGGTGGCTGAGCGACTTGTCGCCGGGAACGTCCACAGACCCCGACAGAGCTCCGGGGCGCACGCGCACCCGGTCGGGACCGACCGTCGCCGGGAACTCCGGCATGTTCATTCGGGCAGGTCCGTTCGGAGCTGGCGCGCCTCATGCAGATAGACGTGGCGCAGCTGGCGCACGGCATGGTCGGTGTAGACGTGCGCGAGGATGCGGATGCATCGTTCGATTCCGCCGTCGATCTCCAGTTCGCGTGCGCACAGCAGGGGGACGTGCGTGATGCCGGCCTCCCGGGCTGCCTCGGCCGGATAGGCGCTGTGCACGTCGTCGGTCGCGGTGAAGACGATCGAGATCAGGTCGTCCTCGTCGAGGTCGTTTCGTTCGAACAGCGCCCGGATCAGTTCCTGTGTGCGTTCGATCAGATGGACACGCTCGTCGCGCTCCAGCGTGGTCGCCCCGCGCAGAGCGCGCACCCGCACGTTGTCACCCATCGTCGTCGGCTCCTGGATCCGTGTTGCACGCCGCATGGAGGCGGCCAATCTCCTGCTGGGTCAGAAAGCGCCACTTGCCTTGCCGCAGCTCACCGAGTTCGACGCCACCGTAGGCGATGCGTGCAAGACGCTCGACGGTCAGGCCCAACGCACCGAGCATGCGGCGGACCTCCCGCTTGCGCCCTTCGGTCATGGTGACCTCGAGCAGTGCCTTGCCGCGTTCGTGATCGAGCACGCGTGCGCGCACCGGGCGTGCGAGCCCGTCGTCGAGCTCGACGCCGGCACGCAGCTGTGCGAGCACATGCTTGCGAACCGGACCTGGGACGAGTGCGATGTAGACGCGTTCGACCTGAAACGACGGGTGCATGAGATTGTGCGCCAGCGCACCGTCGTTGGTCATCAGCAGCAGACCTTCGGTGTCCTGATCGAGTCGCCCGACCGGGAACAGCCGCTGGGGCAGATTCACGAGATCCAGGATCGTGGGGCGGCCCTGAGGATCGTCGGTCGTGGTCAACACGCCACGCGGCTTGTTGAGCATCACGTAGACGCGATCAGGATCGACGTTGACCAGTTCACCATCGACTCTGACCTCGGCCGTGGACGGGTCGACCTTCATGCCGATGTGCGCGTCCTCGCCGTCGATCGTGACGCGACCCTGACGTATCAACTCCTCGCTGGCGCGTCGGGAGGCGATGCCCGCAGCGGCCAGAACTTTCTGAAGGCGCTGCTCAGCCATCGACGGGTTCCGACGTGTCGGGTTCTTCGACGCGCGGCGTGTCGCCGGTCGCATCATCGCGGGCGCTGTCGTCGACGGCGGCACGCAACCGGTCGACGGCGTTGCGCGCCGCATGCTCGAGCCGGTCGCTGAGCTCGTCCATGTCTGTCGAGGTGTGCTGCCTGGCAGCGGGAGCCGGCAACGCATCGTCGTCGGCATGCTCGACCGCATCGCGCCCGCCTGCCGCAGCAAGTCGCCGCCGTATCTCTTTGAGTGCGCCGAGTTCGGGCTCGTCGGGTGCTGGAGCATCCGGGAGATATTCCGTGAGAGGCGGCAGCTCGTCGAGGGAATCCAATCCGAGCCTCTCGAGCAGCATGGGCGTCGTGCCGTACAGAACAGCCTGGCCGGGACCGTCACTTCGCCCGACTTCCGCAACGAGGCCTCGCGCGACGAGGCTGCGCACCGCGGCGTCGGCGTTGACCCCACGGATGTCGCCGATCTGTTGGCGACTCAGCGGCTGTTTGTAGATGACAACGGCAAGGGTTTCGAGTGCCGGCTGTGTGAGCCTGCCGGTGCGGCCCGCAAGCGCCCAGCGCTCGAGGATCTCACGCGCCCCGGGCGCCGAATACATGCGCCAGCCGCCGGCAGCGTGGCGGATCTCCATGCCCCGGCGGTCACGCTCGTACTCGGCAGCGAGCTCCTCGATCGCGCCGCTGACCCTTGCCTCATCGGTGTCGAGCGCGTCAGCGAGTGCTGCCACAGGCACGGGTTCATCCGCGAGAAACAGCATGGCTTCGAGACCCTGGCGTTGTGCCGGACCGAGCCGGCCGAACGCGCCGGTGTCACCTTCGTCGAAAGCGCTCACGCAGTGCCGCTCCCTGACGACGCCAGCGAGGCGACGTCGTCGTTTGGCGCACGTTCATCATCGTGCCCGCCGTCGTCGACGATCTCCTCTGAACGCGCCGCCGCATCGGGCCGATCGCTCGCGGCGTCCTCCCAGTCGTCATCGAGCACATCGAGGCCCTGAGCGCCGTCGAGGCGGGTCACGCTGATGGGATCGTGCAGTGCCTGCTGCTCGAGGTCGACCTGTCCGAGCTTGAACAACTCGAGCAGGGCCAGGAAGATGACGACACGGTCTGCGCGGTCGCGCCCGTCGACGATCGCGGAGTACCTCACCGGCTCACCTGGACTCGGCATCGCCGCCAGGACCTGCTCGGCCGCGTCACGGATCGTCAGGTAGCTGCGGCGGATGTGGGTCAGGTCAATCTCTGGTTCGGGTGGCGGTGCCGCAATCCCCGCAGCGAGTACCGCGAGCCCGTAGACATCGATCGGCAGGTCGGTGGCCGGCACGAGCTTGAGCATCCACGATTCGGGGGCCACCTCACGCGGATACTGGTGCTGGAAGCGGTCCAGCCGATGCGACACCGCGCGTGCAACATCCCTGAATGCCCGGTACTCCAGCAGCCTCGCATAGAGCATGTCCCGCGCGTCGCCGAGCAGGTCCTCGACGGCCTGGCGTTCTTCACGCGGCAGCAGTTGCGCCGCCTTGATCTCGACCAGGGTCGCCGCCACCACCAGGAAACGGGTCGCGGTCTCGAGGTCGAGCTCCTCGAGATGCTCGCCGAGCTTCTCGAGAAAGTCCGAGGTGATGTCGGCGAGGTCGATCTCGGTTACGTCGAGCCGACGGCGCGCGATGATCTGCAGCAGCAGATCGAACGGGCCTTCGAAGACGTCGAGCTTGACCTGATAGGTCATGGCTGCCACGGCGGACGTGCGGCCAGGTCAGTGGCGCGTGTGGCGACGTCGTATCCCTCGAGACGTGCGCGGGCGTCCAGATACACCAGCAGTGCAGACAACAGGGTCGCAGGCAGGGTGATGCCGGTGATCAGCGCGGTCGAGACCGCATCGACGATCCATCCGGCCTCCCCGGCGAACAAGCTGACGACACCCAACAGCAGTCCGAGCACGATCGACACGACGAGAACCACCAGCATGACCACGACGGCGACACCGAGCAGGCGACCGAACCGGCGTCGTGCGAGCGTCAGAGTGCGGCGCAACGTCAGCAAGGGGCCGCTTCGTTCCATGACCGCCACCGGGATGATGAGGTAGGACACCGCCGCAGACACCACACCGACGACGAACAGCACCCCGAGTGCTGCAACGATCGCGAGCGGCATCGCGACCAGCCCGAGTGGCGCAACCAGCAGCACGCCGACGAGCAGTGCCGCCACGGACAGGGCAAGCAGCATCACCGTTGCGCCGAGTGTCGCGCCGAGCCGTTCCAGGCCCTGTCGCAGTGCATCACCAGCAGTTGGTCGTTGTCCTCTGTCCTGACCGTCAGCGAGCGAGACGAGGCCCGCGGCCACCACGAGCGTCACCAGCAACCCCGCGATCCACAGCGAGCCGAACCAGGCCAGCGCCGAGGCGACGTCGGCGGCCTCGATGGCGAGTTGCCCATCGACGTCGAACGGCCCCATGGGCCCGATGTCGATGGCGCCGAGAGCACGCATGGCCACGAACGTCGACGCAAGCTGCAGGATCCCGATCGGTATGACGACCATCACGAATCCGCGGGGAAGGACTGCACGTACGAGTCGCACGGTCTGTTCAAGGACTTCATTGAACTCCAACGCCCGGAACGGCAGCAGCAGGCCCGGCCCGGCCCGACCGGTTGCCGCAGAGTCAGGTGGCGGCCACGCGCCGCCCGCCTGTCCGGTGCTGTCCTCGCCCGTCATCGGCGCTCCCCGGTCGGTGCCGTGCACCCTACCTGCAGGTGTGCAGGACGCTGATCGTGCATCACGTGCCGATACCGATGCGTTCGATGATCAGTTCAGGTGGCGTGGCGTCGCCATCGTCGATGGCGACGACGGCATCGAGTTCGTCGAGAACACGGGCAGCGTCCTCGTCGCTACGCGCGTGGACGAGCACGATCGGCTCCTTGCCGTCCACGACATCGCCGACACGTGCAGTGATCTCGATTCCCACCGACAGATCCAGCGTGTCCCCTTGGCGTCGCCGTCCTGCGCCCAGGGACCCCGCGAGTTCTCCCAGTCGCCGGCAGGCGATGCGTTGCACGGTGCCTGCGCGCCCCGACCAGCCGTGGACCACAGCGGCCGCCGGCAGCACGGCGCGCGGATCGTCGACGACGCGCACGTCGCCGCCTTGCGCGTCGACCATCGCACCGAACACCTCCAGCGCCGATCCGTCGTCGAAGTGGCGCTGGACGCGCGATGTGGCCTCGTCGAGATCGATGCCGGTGAGCGCCAGTGCCGAGGCCGCAAGCGCCTCACAGACCGTGCGAAGGCGTCCCCGTCGAGTCCCCTGAAGCGTTTCGACCGCGACCGCCACCTCGAGTGCGTTGCCGATGGCGTCACCGAGCGGCTGGGACATGTCCGTGACCAGCGCACCACAGCGACGACCGGACGCAGCACCGATCTCGACGCACAGCCGCGCGAGCGAGATCGCGTCGTCCCGACCGGCCATGAACGCGCCGTCTCCGGTCTTGACGTCGAGAAGGATGTGTTGGGCGCCGCCTGCGAGCTTCTTGCTCATCACACTCGAGGCGATCAACGCCTCGTCGGCGACCGTGCCGGTGACGTCTCGCAGCGCATAGAGGCGTTTGTCTGCCGGAACCAGATCCGTTGTTGCGGCTGCGACGGCGACGCCGACACGTTCGACCTGCGAACGCAACTGTCCAGCGTCGAGGTCGACCCGAAATCCCGGTATGGCTTCGAGCTTGTCGAGGGTTCCTCCGGTGTGTCCCAGGCCACGCCCCGAAAGTTTCGCGACCTGGCAGCCGGCAGCGGCAAGAAGCGGTGCGACGACCAGGGTCGTGACGTCGCCGACGCCACCCGTCGAGTGCTTGTCGACGGTCGGGCCTTCGAGCCCCGACAGATCGACGCTGCCTCCTGACCGCAACAGGACGTCGGTCAACGCAACGGCTTCGTCGCGCGTGAACCCTCGGATGACGCCGGCCATGAGGAACGCGGCCATCTGCGCATCATCGATCTGATCGACCAAATAGGCCCCGACGAAGGCCTGCAACTCCTCGGCGGTGAGCTCCCCACCATCACGTTTCCGGCCAATCAGCCCGACGGGTTCGAGCACCGACATCGTCGCCTCCCATGCGGCTCAGATCCACGTCGCGTGACGGTCGCGAGACGACCTGTGGGGTGGCGCCGTCAGCGGCGGGCGCGCGGATGCGTCCGATCGTAGGCCTCCCGCAGTGCCCGACGCGACACCAGCGTGTAGATCTGGGTGGTGGTCACGCTCGCATGGCCGAGCAACTCCTGGACGGCACGAACATCCGCGCCGCCGTCGAGCAGATGCGTGGCGAACGAATGACGCAACGCATGCGGCGTGACCCGGTCTTCCAGGCCGACCCGTGCGGCGTGCTCGCGGATCCTCTGCCACGCCCCCTGCCGGGTGAGCCGCCCGCCCCGACGGTTGATGAACACCCCCGGGGTCGTCGGCTGCCACGCCCCACGCACCTGCAACCATCGCTGCAGGGCGACGGCTGCGGGTTGCCCGTAGGGGGCGAGGCGTTCCCGGTCCCCTTTGCCCCGAACCAACAGCAGACGTTCGCTCGCGTCGATGTCGTCGACGTCCATGCCGACGGCCTCACTGATGCGAAGCCCCGCGCCGTACAGGACCTCGAGCAGGGCCCGGTCACGCGTCGATGACGCTTCGTCACCGACGGGAGCGGACAGCAGACGGGCGACCTCGTCGCGTCCGAGCGCCTTGGGTAGCGCCCGTGCTGGAGACGGGCCGCGGACGCGACGCGTCGGGTCGTCGCCGTGCACGCTCTCAGCGGCGAGGAACCGGTGGAATCCGCGCACCGCCGAGGTCAACCGTGCCGTCGTCGCCGCAGCGTAGGGACGTCCGCCGTCTCGGCGTCGCAGCGTCGCGAACGCGAGAAACGCTTCGACGTCGGCGGCTGCTACGTCGACCGGGGACGCGGTTCCCCGCTCGGACAGAAACGTGAGATACGTCGTCACATCACGGCGATAGGCCTCGATCGTCGCATCGGACAGGCCGCGTTCAACACGCAGATGATCGAGGTAGCGCTGCGAGAGTTCGGCGCCGTCCTCGTCCATCGACTGCGCCTCCTTAGTCGCCGTGCACCTGCGCCGCACGATCCTACGAGGAGGAACTGCACGGCACGCGGCGGTTGCGCCAACAGTCTTGGACAGTGCAGACGATCGCGCGCATCACCTCGGTAGCCTCGACGGCCAGTGGCGCGACATACATCGGGCACCGTCGACACGTCGCTGCTGCGAGGAGACCGGCGACAATGCTGGAACGTGAATGGGTCACGATTGGTGATCCCAGCGACGAACATCGCCGGTACACCTTCGACGTGTCGTTCCTTCTCGCGGGCTATGCATGCATCTTCGGTGCAGGATGCGCCGGCGTGCATCCCGGCGCACAGGATCCCGCGATCGGCTGCTGTGTCCACGGCGCTTATCTCAACGATGACGACGACGCCGACGAACTCGAACGCATCGCGGCACATGAACTCGACGCATCCACGATGCAATTGCATGCGCTCGCCGAGGGTGACGGTGTGCTCGAAACCGACGACGAGGGCGAGGTCCATACCCGCGTGGTCGACGGTGGCTGCATCTTCGCGAACCGTTCCGGGTTCGCCGCCGGTGAAGGATGCGCTCTGCACCACCTGGCTGCGCGTCGCGGCGAGCACCACATGACCTACAAGCCGACGGTGTGTTGGCAGGTTCCGCTGCACCGAACGATCGAAGAGCAGGTCGCCAATGACGGGCTGACGCTTGAGATCCACACCATCGCCGCGTTCGAACGGGGCCACTGGGGCGAAGGAGGAGCCGACTTCGCGTGGTGGTGCCTTGACGATTCGACCGCGTTCACCAGCCGACGCCCGTTGTACCGATCGATGGAGCGCGAGCTGCGCACCATGGTGGGCGACGACGTCTACGCCGAGCTGGCCGCCTATCTCGATCGGCGAACCGACGCGGCAGCAACACGCTTCCTGCCGGTGGTCTGAGCCGGTGGACGTCGTGTCGACAACGGCGTCACCAGCGTCGTTCGCCGAACTTCTTGCCGCAATCGCCCGCGAGGCGACCCGCCGCCGGGGCCGTTTCGACGTCGTACTGGCCGGAGGGCGATCTCCGGCCGGGGTGTATCGCATGCTGGCGACCCACCGAATGCCCTGGCACCTGTGGCGCATCGTGGCGAGTGACGAACGCTGCCTTCCGGTCGGTCACCCGGATCGAAACGACACGATGCTGCGCACACAGCTGCTCGATCCTGCCGACGCGCCACGCAGAGTGCTTCGCGAACTGCCCGCCGAGCTCGGTCCGAAGCACGGCGCTCGGGCGGCATCGTCGCTGCTGCGCGACACCGGGCAGTTCGATCTCGTCGTTCTTGGGCTTGGCGAGGACGGCCACACGGCGAGCCTGTTCGGCGAAACGGCGCAGCGCAGCGCGCTGCCATGCACACCTGACGTCATCGGTGTGGACGACGCGCCGAAAGTTCCACGGGAACGCCTCAGCCTCAGTGCGCAGCGGCTGGCTCGCACCCGACGGCTCGTCGTCCTCGTCGCCGGGGACGGCAAACGCACCGCACTGCGTCAGTTGCTCGACGGAGATGATGTCCCTGCGGCGCACGTGGCTGCGCCTCGGCGTCTGATCGTGGAACTCACCGAGGACGGCTAGCAGCGACCTGTTCGCACAGATCCTGTCCAGGGAACGTCGCCCCCGGCGAAGCGATGAACGTCAAGGTGCGTGTCGCACGGGTCACGGCGACGTAGAGCTGGCGTCCACCCACATCAGGCTCGGCACCGATCACGTCGGGAGCGACGACGACGACGTCGTCGAACTCCAGGCCCTTCACGCTGCGTGGATCGATCGCGCGGCAGCGGCCCTGCGCCGCGACCACACTGTTCTCCAACGCCGCCACCAGCCCGGCGAGCAGCCCTGCAGGGGCGATCACCGCGACCGTTCCTCCGTGGTCGCGGCCCCGCTCGTCGACGGTCGCCGCGACGACCGCATCAGCGGACGGTGAGGAGATCAGGCGCGGGCGGATCCCGGTGTGGCGCACCGCACGGGGCAACGTGGCGCGCGAACCGTCGACACTCGCGAGCACTGCAGCGCCGACCTCGGCGATCTCGGCTGGCGTCCGGTAATTCATGTCGAGGTGGTGCGTCGCCACCTGGCGCCTGCCGACGAGCTGGGCGATCTCGTGCCAACTCATCGCGTCACCGGCCACCGATCGTTGCGCGAGGTCGCCGACCAGCGTCCAGGACGCGTACTGGCCACGCCGCGCCAGCATCCGCCACTGCATCGGCCCCAGATCCTGCGCCTCGTCGACGACGACGTGCGCGAAGTCCCGATAGCCGGCTGCCGACGGGTCGACACGAGGGCGCTGCACGACGAACGCGTCGGATTCGAGCCGCAACTGTTCGGTTGACGCCATCTGCCCCGGCGTTTCGTCGGGCTGCTGTTCAGGGCCGATCAACGCGTCGAGTTCGTCGAGCAGGGCGGTGTCGTCGACCCGCAACCCGTCTGCCTCCCGCCAGGCTGCTGCAAGACGTTGCGCGTCGCGTTCGTCGAGCAGGCCGTCACACAACTGTTCGACACGTCCGGGTACGGCCGCGGTGTCACGCAGCACGCTCACGGGATCGAGTTCAGGCCAGAAGCTACGCAGCAGCATGCGCATCGAGGGCGCTGCCGCCAGGTGTGCGTCGAATTCGTGATCACGCGGATCGTCGCCGGGACGCTGGCCCGCATCAAGAGCACGTGCGTGCCACTGTTTCCACGTGTAGCTGAACAGCGCCGAGCGCGCGCGTTCGAACTGCCCCCGGTACGTGGGACCGTCGGCGCGCAGACGCGCAAGGTGGCTTGCTCGCAGAGCAGACACGCGCCGCCCGGCAAGGTGCACGCTCACACCGTCAACACTGATGCGGGTATCGGCCGGCAACGGTGGCAGCGACGACAGCAGCGCCCGCCGAGCGAACTCGACCATGGCGATGTCGTTCTTGATGCGAGCGATGTCGGGCTCGTCCCAGCCATCGATTTCGGCGCCAACCGTCGCGAGGTCGGCCAACGACCGCTGCACGGTGGAGTCCTCCCCCAGTGACGGCAGCACCGTCGAGGTGTAGGACGTGAACGCCCGCGAGGGACCGACGATGAGCACGCCTCGGCGTTCGAAACGCTCCCGGTCCTCGTAGAGCAGGTAGGCGACACGATGCAGCGCCACGACAGTCTTGCCCGTTCCGGGGCCTCCGGTGACGATGAGAATTCCGCGCGCCGGTGCTCGCACGATCGCGTCCTGATCGGCGGCGATCGAGGCGACTATGTCGCCCATCGAGGTGCCGCGTTCACGGGCGAGAGCGGCGAGCAACGCCCCCTGCCCGGTTACCGCCTGCAGACCCAGGCGTTCGGCGGCCGCTGCATCGAGTATCTCGTCGGCGACATCACGCACCTCGCGGCCACGGGTAGCCAACGTCCTGCGGCGTGCGACACCTTCGGGTCGGGCTGCAGTCGCCCGATAGAACGGTGCGGCTGCCGCCGCCCGCCAGTCGACGAGAAGGACGTCGCCATCGTCGTCGATGACCGACACCTTGCCGATGTGATGGACGTCGCCGTCGCTGCGGTCGAGCCGCCCGAACACGAGCGATTCGACATCCCCGAAGGTGAACCGTGCAGCGCGTGCCGCATGGTGGTGGACCGCCACGTCACGCTCGAAACGAGCCTGGAATGTCGGACCGCCTGTGTCGGCGCTCGCCGCACTGACCTGTGCGCGGGCGCGGCCACGAATCTGTTCGATCCGGTCGACGACGCGTCCGAGGTGCTCTCGCTCCTCGCGCAACGCGAGCGGCTTGGCGTCGCGGGCCGGAGCGGTCTCCCCCATCGGCGTGCTCTGCGTCACAATCTGCGCAGCAGCAACGCGGTTTCGACCGCTGCGATGGCCGCGTCCTCGCCCCGATTGCCCAGCGCTCCGCCCGCCCGCTCGAGGGCTTGCGCATCGTCGTCGGTCGTGAGCACGCCGAACCCGATCGGGATCCTGTGTGTGCGGGCGACAGCGGCCACGCCTGTCGTGCACGCATCCGCGACATAGTCGAAGTGGGGGGTGCCACCTCGAACGATGCATCCAATGGCGACCATCGCATCGATCCGACCGGTCGAGGCGAGATGTTCGAGCACGACAGGCAGTTCGAATGCGCCGGCGACCCAGACGGTGGTGACCGCATCGTCATCGGCACCGAGGTGGCGCAACGCCTCACGTGCCCCGTCGGCCAGCCGATTGCTGATCTGTTCGTTGAAACGCGCTGCCACGATCGCAATACGCAGCCCGGAGGCGTCGAGATCCTGCGGGCGGGTGCCGGGGCGGTCACTCACGCCGAGCCTTCCGTCCGTGACGGCGCGGCGAACCCGCGGGGTCGCCGTGGCGGCCGGTGTCATCATCCGGAGGGGGCGGTGCCATCGCGTAGCCGCGCTCGGGCCGGTGCACCCGTGAGGGCGCGTCATCGCGCTGGGCAGCGATGTCGCCGACGCCGGTCGACACCGCCGCATCGCCCGACGCGCCGAATTCGTGGCCCATGCGGGCAACCTTGGTCGCCAAATAGGCCGCGTTCGCGTCGTTGGGGACGACCTCGATCGGGACACGTTCGGTGATCGACAGCCCGAACCCACCGAGTGCGGCACGTTTGCCCGGATTGTTGGTCAACAGGCGCAGCGTGGACAGGCCGAGGTCGGCGAGGATGAGCGCTCCTGTGCCGTAGTCACGGGCATCAGCAGGCAGCCCGAGTTGCAGATTCGCATCGACGGTGTCGACGCCCTGGTCCTGCAGTTCGTAGGCCTGCAGCTTGTGCAGGAGTCCGATGCCGCGCCCTTCGTGACCGCGCAGATAGACGATCACGCCGCGGCCTTCGTCGGCGATGCGCGACATGGCCAGATCCAGTTGCGAACCGCAGTCACAACGAAGCGAGCGGAACACGTCGCCGGTGAGGCATTCGGAGTGCATCCGTACCAGTACGTCAGCCGCACCTTCCGGGTCGCCGAACAGCAGCGCGAGCGACTCGGTGCCGTCGGCGACCGACCGGTAGCCGATCACTGTCCAGTCGCCGTAGGGGGTGGGCAGCTGCGCGCGTCCCACGCGTTCTACCAGCGACTCCCGTTGACGCCGGTAGGCGATCAGGTCTTCGATGCTGACGATCAGCAGGTCGTGCTCACGGGCGAAGCGCTCGAGATCGGGCAGGCGTGCCATCGCGCCGTCGTCTCGCACGATCTCGGCGATGACTGCAGCGGGTCGGCGCGAGGCGAGGCGTGCGAGATCGACCGACGCTTCGGTGTGGCCCGGGCGTCGCAGCACACCGCCGGGCTGGTAGCGCAAAGGAAAGACGTGCCCGGGCCGCGTCACGTCGTCGGGCACGGCGTCAGGATCGGCGAGCACCTGGCAGGTGCGTGCTCGATCTGCTGCCGAGATTCCCGTCGTCGTCCCCTCGGTCGCGTCGACCGACACCGTGTAGGCCGTGCCCTTCGGGTCTTCGTTGCGTGTGACCATCAGCGGCAGCGACATGCGGTCGAGATCCTCGCCGAGCATCGGCACGCACAACACACCACTGGTGTGGCGAACCATGAACGCGATCTGTTCGGGGGTGGCCGCATCGGCGGCCATGACGAGATCACCTTCGTTCTCGCGGTCCTCGTCGTCGACGACGATCACCAGACCACCGGCGCTGAGCACCGCGACGGCTTCTTCGACGCGCGCGAAACGGGTCATGCTGCGTCCTCGGGACTGGTGGATGCCGGACGGTACGGGGTGTCGACTCCGGCAGCGAGCAGACGCTCAACGTGTTTTGCGATGACGTCGACTTCAAGATTGACACGCGCACCGGCCGAGAGCGCACCGAGCGTGGTCGCCTCAGCGGTGTGTGGGATGAGAGCGACCGAGAACCTTCCCGATGGCGCGGCGTCGACGATCGTCAGGCTCACGCCCGCGACCGTCACCGATCCCTTCGCGACGAGATACCGGGCGAGTTCTGCTGGGGCGTCGATGATCAACACACCGTTGTCGTGCGCTGCCACGGCGCCTGTCGCATCGACGTGTCCCAGGACGAGGTGGCCACCCAGTCTCGAACCGGCGGCCAGGGGGCGTTCGAGATTGACCGCGTCGCCGTCGCTGCGGTCGCCAAACGTTGTCCGCGTCATCGTCTCCGGTGTCAACTGAGCAGCGAAAACGCCTGCGTCGACGTGCGTCGCCGTCAGACAGCAGCCATCCACTGCCACCGAGTCACCGACCGCAAGGTCCTCGGCAACGTGGGGGGCGCGCACGGAAATGTCGGCGATCGCACGGTTGGTGTCGATGCGCACGATCGTTCCGCGCTCCTCGACGATTCCAGTGAACATCAGGCCGCTTCTCCATTGGACACCCTCGTTGGGGCGCGCCGTTGCACCTGGATCACGCTGTCGGGCCCGACGCCACCGAGGCGTTCGATCTCCCACCGCTCCGCGTCCACCGGCACACACAGGCGGCTCGTAGTCGACGAACCGGCGATGTGCAGCACCAGGCGATCCACAAGATCCTCGCCGAGCAGCGATCGCGAAAGGACGGGACCCGGTTCGGCGAACAGGCGCCGTATGCCCCGTTCACCGAGACGGGCGAGTGCGACGCGCAGGTCAGGCCGGCCGTTCGCGTCGGTGGACACCTCGAGGACCTGTGCCCCAGCGGCGACGAGGGCATCGCGGCGTGCGTTGGAGGCACGATCGCCAGTCACAACGACCGCGCCACGGCCGACGACCTGTGCGTGCGCCGGCGTTCGCAAGGTGCTATCGAGTACGACAGGTCGAGGTTGGTGTTCCGTGGCGACGAGGCGTACGTCGAGTCGGGGGTCGTCGGCGAGCACCGTGCCGACACCGACGAGAACCGCATCGGCACTGGAACGCCAGCGGTGCACCGCACGCCGAGCTTCTGGTGAGGTGATCCACCGTTGCCCCGGCGACGGCTGCAGGCCGCCGTCGGCGTCCTGCGCGAGCTTGAGCGTCACATGCGGACGGCCGGTGTTCACACTGGTCAGGAACGCTTCGAGCTGCGCGGCCACGGTGCGCGCATAGACATCATCGCCGTGTAGACGCACCACGTCGACGCCGCGGCCCGCCAGAACCCGTTCGCCCCCGGCCGCCGCAGGGTTCGGGTCCGCCAGTGCGACGATCACACGTCCCACGCCCGCTGCGATCAACGCTTCGGTGCACGGTGGGGTCCGGCCGATGTGCGCGCACGGTGACAACGTCACATAGGCGGTCGCGCCCCGGGCCCGAACCCCTGCACGAGCAAGCGCGACGACCTCAGCGTGGGGACCACCGATCTCTCCGGTCGCGCCCTCTCCGACGATGCCATCGGTGTCCGCCACGACGCACCCGACACCCGGGTTCGGGGTGCTGCGCCGCTGTGCTGCCTCGGCAAGGCCGATCGCACGCGCAAGACGCGCGCGATCGACCCCATCGACCGTCGACACCATCGGCACACCTCGACGCCCCGGTGCGACGTCCACGCGCCGCATCCGACGAACCCTCGAGGATAACCCGGGGTGCGTCGCCCGAATCCGATCAACCCGCTCCAGCAAGCGCCTGGTCGAGATCGGCCAGGATGTCGTCGATGTGTTCGACGCCGACGCACAGGCGGATCATGTCGGGCGTCACGCCGGCGCTGGCCTGCTCGGTCTCGGTGAGCTGCCGGTGGGTCGTCGACGCGGGGTGAGCGGCAAGTGACTTGGTGTCGCCGATGTTGACCAGGCGCGTGAACAACTCCAGTGCGTCGTAGAAGCGCACGCCCGCGTCGAAACCACCTTCGATACCGAATGACAGCAGCGCCGATGGCTTGCCTTTGGTGTACTTGTTGGCCAGTTCGTGATAGCGCGACGACGGCAGACCCGCGTACTCGACCCACGCAACCTTCGGGTGGTCCTCGAGGTACTGCGCAACCTTCAACGCGTTCTCGACGTGGCGTTCCATGCGCAGCGACAGCGTCTGCAGGCCCTGCAGGATCAGCCAGGCGTTGAAGGGGCTGATCGCTGAGCCGGTGTTGCGCAACGGCACGGTGCGTGCACGGCCGATGTAGGCGGCCTCGCCCAGGGCTTCGGTGTACACCAGCCCGTGGTAGGCGGGTTCAGGCTGGTTGAGCACCGGGAACCGATCTGCGTGGTCCGCCCAGGGGAAGCGTCCGGAATCGACGATGATGCCGCCCAGTGTGGTGCCGTGCCCTCCCATGTACTTGGTCATGGAGTGCACGACGATGTCCGCCCCGAACTCGATCGGTCGCATCAGGGCGGGCGTCGGCACCGTCGAGTCGACGATCACTGGCACGCCGCGCGCGTGCGCCATCTCGGCGATCGCTTCGAGGTCTGGGATGTTGCCGGCCGGATTGCCGATCGTTTCGAGGAACACCGCGCTGGTCTTGTCGTCGATCAACTTGTCGAGATCGGCAGGCGCGTCGCTGTCGGCGAACCGCACGTCGATGCCCTGGGCGGGAAGCATGTGCGCGAACAACGTGTAGGTGCCCCCGTACAGCTGCGGGACGGTCACGATGTTGTTGCCCGCCTGGGCGACGGTGAGCACCGA
Source organism: Nitriliruptoraceae bacterium (assembly GCA_050480705.1). Taxonomy (GTDB): domain Bacteria; phylum Actinomycetota; class Nitriliruptoria; order Nitriliruptorales; family Nitriliruptoraceae; genus JBJHAX01. Next base: position 77,802 of record JBJHAX010000003.1, on the reverse strand, counting down.
GTAGTTGATGGCTGCGCTACCTGCACTGGTCGCGAGCGCGGCGATGCCGCCTTCGAGTTCAGCGACGCGCTTCTCCAGAACATCCTGGGTGGGGTTCATGATGCGCGTGTAGATGTTGCCCTCGACGGCGAGGTTGAACAGGTCCGCGCCGTGCTGGGCGTCGTCGAACGCATACGCGACGGTCTGATGGATCGGTACCGCGACCGCCTTGGTGGTCGGGTCGGGCTCGTAGCCCGCATGGATTGCCAGCGTTTCGGTGTGCACGTGTCGGTCCTTGGTCGTTGCCGGGTTATTCGGGACAGTCGAGGTCGTCACCGACGCCGCGCGGCACCAACGCCGAGCGGGTCCGAAGGGTCGACCCCTTCCATGAACGGCACCCCACGAACCACGTCCGTGAGGTGATAGATCAGGCCGAGCCAGTTGTTGAAGATCGCCTTGCCGGTGTCGGTCCAGGTGTTGTCGAGGCCGCGTGCGAGTTCCTGCTCTGGAAACGCCGGCGCGTCGTCGCCGCGGGTAACGATCCCGATCGCCTCCTCGAGATGGCTGCGGGCAGTGCGCGCTGCGTCTTCCGAGAAGATGTTGTCCGGCAACGGTGGCAGCGCTGCCAGCTCGCCGGCCAGGAAGCGGGTCACTTCACGCTTGTACTCCTTGAGCAGGCTCGTCGCGTCGTATTCAGGATGCCCCTGGAGAAAGACGGTGCGGATGCCGTCCGCGCTGGTGGCCAGGTGGACGTCGCCTTCGACGCTCTCGATCAGCACGTCGATGCCGACCTCGCGCAACTGCGACGACGTCACTTCGTTCCAGCGCGAGTGCGGAACATCGAAGCGGGTGTTCGTGCCACGCAGCAGCGGGTGATCGGCGTTGAGCACCCGGTGTTGGTACACACCCCAGCGCTTGGCGAGCAGCGGCCGGCGCACCACCCCGTACTGCGACTGCAGCAGCGCGTGCGTGGCGAGGCAGGAGCACATCACAGAGGTGACGTGTTCGGCGGCCCATGCCGTGACCTCACCCAGCGGCTCCCAGAATCCTTCGAGGTCAAGCGATGGATTGGTCACGTTCGCGCCGGAGATGATCAACGCGTCGAGGCCGTCGTCGCACAGCTTCTCGAACGATTCGTAGTGTTCATCGATGTAGGCCTGCGCCTGGTCGGTGCGGGGTAACCCGTCCACCGTGAACGGATGCACGTAGATCTGCACGATCTGGTTGGCGTTGCCGAGAAGGCGCATGTACTGCTGCTCGGTCGCTCGCAGTGCCGCGTCGGGCATCATGTTCAGCAGGCCGACATGGAGCTCCCGGATGTCCTGGCGAAGGGCCTGATCGAGCGTGAGGATCTGCTCGCCGCGTTGACGCAGATCGTCGAATGTCGGCAGCGACGAGTGTGCCACCAGTGGCATGGCGAACTCCCCTCGTCTGCGGTCGGCCGGGGAAGCTAGTCAGTCGCCATCAGCACAACGATGCGAACAGTGGAAACCCACGGATCCGTGTGCTGGGCGACGTCAGGGAAGATCGGCTTCGAGCTCCACCCGCGCGTCCTCGTCTCGACGATCGATCGCATACCCGGAGCCGTCGCCACGCCGCGACTTCGCGTACCGCTTCATCTCGGTCGCCAAGGTGACGAACTCGCCGTGATGAGCGAACGTGCCCCGGTCAGTCGTGGCGATGCCGATGGACACCGACAGCAGTCCGTAGCGTGCAACGACGCCTCGACGGTCGGGAACTTCGATCGAGCCGGCCTCGCGGTCGTCGGGGTCGTAGAGGGTCGGGGCGAGCAGGTCGACGCGTTCGCAGATCGCCTGCGCGGCCTGCTCGGCCATCTCTGGCGGGGTGAGCACCACGAAATCGTCACCGCCGACGTGCCCGACGAAGACGCGGTCGTCGGATTCGCGGGCAACGTCGGAGAGCAGTGCCGCGATGGCCCGCAAGGCCTGATCGCCTCGCAGGAATCCGTAGCGGTCGTTGAACGGTTTGAAGGCGTCGACGTCGATGTAGAGCAACGCGGTCGGCTCGCTCGTATCGACCCGTTCGGTCAGCTCCAGCAGGATCCGCTCGTTGCCAGGCAGCCCGGTCAGCGGGTTGCGCGCGCGTTGCTGGTCGGCGCGGCGGATCGCCGCGTGGACTCGCGCCGTCAGCTCGTCGGGTTCAAAGGGTTTGGTGACGTAGTCGTCCGCCCCCGCGTGCAGCCCTTCGACGGCGTCGCGCGTCTGAGCTCGTGCAGTGAGCAGCAACACCGGGATGTGGGACGTCCGTCCGTCGCGTCTGATGGCCCGCACGGTTTCCAACCCGTCCAGATTGGGCATCATGACGTCGAGAAGGATGGCGTCGGGGACCTCGGAGCGTGCCGTCTGGAGACCGGCTTGACCGTCAGCGGCTTCGATGACGTTGTAGCCCGCCAACTCCAGGGTCACCCGCACGACCGCTCGGATGTCCTCATCGTCGTCGACGACCAGCACGGTGGGGGTCATGACACGCCGTTGACGGGCGCGTCGATGCCCTGCCCGGTCGCCATGACCCCGCCGGAGCTTGCAAGATCGGCCAGGTGGGCAACGGCGTGGGCGCGATCCGAGGCGCCGAATATCGAGGATCCTGCGACGAACAGATCCGCACCGGCGCTGGCCGCGTCCGCGATCGTGTCCGGGCCGATGCCACCGTCGACCTGGATGACGAAGTCGAGCTGGTGTTCGTCGCGCCAGTCCCTGGCCTGCGTGACTTTGGGGAGGGTGTCGGGAAGCAACGCCTGTCCGCCGAAGCCGGGCTCGACGGTCATCACGAGCAGCATCTCGACATGAGGCAGCAGCTCGGTGACCATGGACAGTGGATGCGCTGGCTTGATCGCGATACCCACGCGCCCGCCACGTTCGTGAAGGCCATCGATCAACCCCAGCGGGTCGTCGTCGACTTCAGGGTGGAAGGTGACTGATTCGACCCCGATGTCAAGCAGTTGCGGCGCGTAGGTTCGTGGATCGTCGATCATCAGGTGGCAGTCGAGGACACGGTCGGTTGCGGCGCGAAGCGAACGCACCACGGGAGGACCGATCGAGATGTTGGGCACGTAGTGGCCATCCATCACATCGACGTGCAGCATCGTCGTGACCTGCGCCACCGTGGCGACTTCGTCGGCAAGCCGCGCGAAGTCTGCCGACAGGATCGATGGGGCGATGATCGAATGGCGCATCGGACGCTTTCCCTCGTGCGACAGCCTACTGCGCACGTGCGACCACGACGAGTCGCAGGCGAACACTCATCGCTGGTCGTCGTCACCGCCGAGGATTTCACCGTCGAACGGCCCGTTGCCGTGAACGAATGCATCGGCGGGCATGCGTGCTTTGCCCTCCATCTGCACCTCCCCCACAGCGAGAGAACCGCGGCCGCATGCGATCACGAAACCGCCAGTTGCTGCCTGAACGATTGTTCCGGGATCTCCTTGCCGATCGACAGGTCGGGCCTGGAAGATCTTCAGTGTCCGGCCACGGTGGATCGTGTATGCGCCGGGTCGAGGATCCGCGCTGCGGACAAGGTTCGCGATGTCGTGTGCGGCTGCCTGCCAGTCGATGCGGACGTCATCACGCCCGATCTTGGGCGCAAAGGTCACACCTTCGTCGGTTTGGGGCTGCACGTCGACGCCGGCGTTTCGCGCACGCACCGCATCGACGAGCGCGGGTGCTCCAAGCTCTGCAAGGCGCGAAAGCAGTTCGCCTGCGGTTTCGTGTTCACCGATCTCGACCGCACGCTGTTCGATGATCGGGCCCGTATCCATACCCGCGTCGAGAACGAAGGTGGTCACACCCGTACGCGTGTCGCCGGCCCGCAGTGCATGCTGCACCGGTGCGGCGCCGCGCCAGCGCGGGAGCAGCGAGAAGTGCAGGTTGATGAAACCCAGCCGGGGAACGTCCAGAACTGATGCAGGAAGGATTGCCCCATAGGCGACCACGGCGCACACATCGAGCGCCATGTCGTCGAGTTCGCGGACGATCTCATGTGGGCGTGCCGGCTGGAGCACTTCGATGCCCGCCCGCTGTGCAGCGACCTTGACCGCAGGCGCAACGGTCCGTGAGCTGCGCCCACGTGCCCGGTCAGGATTGGTGACAGCGGCGACGACGTCGATGTCGTCAGCGGCAACGAGCGCGTGCAGGGACGGCACGGCCGGCTCGGGGGTCCCGAAGAACGCGACTCTCAATGCTGGCGTCCGAGCAGCAATCCGCCGCTGTCACGTGCATCCGGAGCGTCGAGGTCGTGTTCCATGCGGTAGCGGCGCATCGCGTCGACCGCTGCACGACGGTCGTGGGCGGCGAGATGGTCGACGAACAGCACACCGTCGAGATGATCCATCTCGTGCAGCCAGATCCGCGCAGCGTGCCCCTCGAGTTCTGCGCGCCGCTGCTCGCCCTCGACATCGCGATAGGTGACCGTGATCTCGAGCGGGCGTTCCAAAGGATAGAAGAGCCCCGGGAACGACAGGCAGCCTTCGTCACCGGCCTGCATGGTTTCCGAAGCATTGTCGAGCACCGGGTTGACAACCGCACCCCCGGAGCGCTCGCCGTCGGCCGACTCGACCTCCCAGGTGAAGATGCGCTTGAGCACACCCACTTGGTTGGCGGCAAGCCCCACGCCCTGATGTGCACGCATCGTCTCGGTCATGTCGCGTGCAAGGCGTGCGAGCCGGCCGTCGAAGTCCTCGACGGTGCGTGCACGCTGCCGCAGAACCGGGTCGCCGAATATGCGGACCTCGAGTGTGGACATGCGCGCACGCCTTTCGGGTCGATCGCTCGCAGGGTACGCCCAGCGTGCAGTGACGGCGACACGCGGAGGTAGGTCAGGTCACGTCGACCGGGTCGACATCGACGCGCACCTCGACGCCTTCGCGACTCCATTGCTCGCGGACCTGCCGCAGTGCTGCCAGTGTCGCGTCACGATCGTCGGATTTGATGAGGAACGTCGACCGTCCCCCCTGTGGGAGGGGGCCGAGCAACTCATCGGACGCCGCGAGCGCCGCGATGAGTGCTACGTCGGCATCGGCGGCGTCGGTCTCCAAACGGATCGCGTGTGATGCCGGCGGGAACCGCAGTGCCGAACGAAGCTGTTGCTCGGTCCGCCAGAAGCCACCCGGATCCCAGCGTTGCAACGACGAGATGACGTGATGATCCACCTCTCGGGTCTGCGCGATCACCGGCGCCGAGGTCCCCGCACACCACGACGAGATCGCCATGGACAACCGCAGCGTGTCTTCCGACGCATCGAGCACCGGGCGACGCAGCATCGCGTCGAGGTCTCCCAGAATCACCGCGCCGACGGGGCCGGGTGGGCTCTCCCCAACCGACCCACGAGTCATGACGAGGACTGCGGGCGCTTCAGGCACTGCCGCCTGATAGCCCTCGAGCTGCGCGACCGGCGCGTCGATCGTGCGTCGGAGCTCGGTGGCGATCCGGGCCACACCTGCAGCCAGCGGCACCGGACGTCGTTGTCCGCACGCTTTGCACGGCACGACTGCGTCGGTGATGGCACCGCATGCCTCACACAGCCAGTGTGCGCCGTCGCCCCGCAGCGATGCGCCGCACCTGGCGCATCCCACCTGCTCCCCGCATGCGCCACACACCAGGGCGCGCCCTTCGCCGCGACGCGACGCGAGGACAACGCCGTAGGTGCCATCTGCGACGGCGGTCCGCAGGGCCCCGATCACGCGACGTGAGAATCGGCCCCGAGGTTCGTTGGCCTGGTCCACGACGTGGATCTTCGGGCGTGCGTTGCGTTCGGCCTGCCGCGAAGCGACGACGGGTTCGAGGCGACGCTGCGTCAGAAGTCGCCAGGCGGCTGCCGACGGCACCGTTCCCACCAGCAGACCCACGCCTCCCGCGCGCCGGGCACGTTCGAGCGCGACTTCGCGGACGTGGTGACGAGGGCTGCGCCGCTCCTTGAGGGCGGGATTGGCCTCGTCGACGACCACCGTCAGACCGAGGCGTTCGAGCGGGGTGAACACCGCGCCACGTTCACCGACGACCAGACGCGCCAGGCCGGTGCGGCCCTGCAACCATCCCTGGTACCGGCGCCTGGGTGTGGCGGCCGCACGCAGATCGACGGTCGGTTCGGTCACGGTCGCAACGAGCATGTCTGCGACTGCCGAGACCGGTTGTGGAACGATCACGAGGACGTCGCGTCCACCCGCCAGCGTGAGCTGCACCAACTCCACGATGCGCGCGGCCAGATCCTCTCCGGGACAGGGACGCCACATAAACGTGCCCTTGCCGGTGTGGACACGGTCGAGTAACAGGCCGCCTCGTTCGCCGTACACATCCCAGGCCGTCTCCGGCCGAGGCGCCACCTGTACGGCGCGCGCCTGGTCGGCGTGTGGGTACCAGCCCTTCGCTCGGGCACGCCGTTCGACGTCGACGGTGCGTGACGGCAACGCGTGGCGCACGACGTCGGCGAGTGGCGCCCCAAAACGCGTTGCCGCCCAACGCATCAGATCGAGGTCCTCGGGCGTCACCCAGGTGTGCTCCCCCAACACGCGCGAGACCCGCTTCAGGCGCGCGTGTTCCAGGGAGGTCTCCACACCACGTTCGATCACGAGCGCGCGGACCTGCCTGCCCGAGAACGGCACCATCACCCGCTGGCCGGACCTGACCGGTCCGCCATCTTCAGGAGCGAGGTAGTCGAACGGCCGGTCGAGATGGAACGGAGCGACCTCGACGACGACCCGGAGTACGTCCCCGTCAGGCGCCGACGGTGGCTCGCAGGGCGTCGACACGGTCGGTGTTCTCCCAGGTGAATCGATCCCCGCTGCGACCGAAATGTCCGTACGCAGCCGTCTCGCGGTATCCGGGCCGGCGCAGATCGAGCGCCGCGATGATCGCCGCGGGCCGAAGGTCGAAGACGTCGCGGATCGCGGCCAGAATCCGTTCGGGATCCGCCTGCTCGGTCCCGAAGGTCTCGAGGGCCATCGACACCGGACTCGACACGCCGATGGCATAGGCGAGCTGCAATTCGGCGCGGGCCGCCAACCCGGACGCGACGACGTGCTTGGCGACCCACCGGGCCGCGTACGCCGCCGAACGGTCGACCTTGGACGGATCCTTGCCCGAGAACGCCCCGCCACCGTGGCGGGCCATCCCACCGTAGGTGTCGACGATGATCTTTCGTCCGGTCAGGCCCGCATCCGCGACGGGACCACCGACCTCGAAACGCCCCGTCGGGTTGACGTAGATCTGCATACCGTCGTGGCCGATGTCATCGGGCAGCAATGGCCGGATGACATGCTCCTCGATGTCGGGGCGCAGCAGGGTCTCGAGATCGATCTCGGGGCGATGCTGGGTCGATACGACGACCGCGGTTATCGCCGTCGGGCGACCATGTTCGTAGGCCACGGTCACCTGGGTCTTGCCGTCGGGTCGCAGATAAGGCACCTCACCGCTGCGACGAACCGCGGAGAGGCGCTGTGACATTCGGTGCGCGAGATGTATCGGCAGGGGCATCAATTCCGGTGTTTCGTCGGTCGCGTACCCGAACATCATCCCCTGGTCGCCTGCCCCTTGGAGGGCGTACGGATCGTCGTCGGCGCCGGTGCGTGCTTCGTAGGCGGTGTCGACGCCCATCGCGATGTCGGGCGACTGTTCGTCGATCGCGACCGACACCCCGCAGGTGTTGCCGTCGAACCCGGTGTCGTGGGAGTCGTAGCCGATGCTCAAGACCGTGTCGCGAACGATCCGTGGAATGTCGATATAGGTCTTGGTGGAGATTTCGCCAACCACCATCACCTGGCCGGTGGTCACCAGCGTCTCGCATGCAACGCGCCCGTGCGGGTCGTCGGCCAGGATCGCGTCGAGAACCGCGTCGGAGATCTGGTCGGCCATCTTGTCGGGATGACCTTCGGTCACCGACTCTGAGGTGTACAGGTGGCGGCTCATGGGCGCTCCTGGCCATTGCATGCCCGTGCAGGTGGCGTCGTGACACCACGCAGCGGGTGTCGGCGGGAGCCTAGTGGTCCGACTCGACCCGCTCGGCGACGAGATCAATGATCGCCTGTGCGACGGCATCCTTGCTGCCGGCGGGCAGCGGCGTCCATGAGCCGTCGGCGTCAAGGATCGTGACGACGTTGGTGTCGACCTCGAAACCTGCGTCGGGGCGCGAGACGTCGTTGACAACGAACATGTCGGCGCCTTTGCGCGCCATCTTGTCGCGAGCATGGCGTTCGACGTCGTCGGTCTCAGCAGCGAATCCGACCAGCAATGGTCGAGGTGAGTCTCCCCGTTCGCGCGCGAGTTCGGCGAGGATGTCGGGGTTCTCGACCAGCGCGATCGCAGGCGTTCCGGACGAACGTTTCAGCTTGGTGCCCGACGCCCGTTCCGGCCGGAAGTCGGCGACCGCCGCCGCCTTGATGACGACGTCGGCTCCGTCGAGGTGCGCGAACACCTCATGGTGCATCTCAACGGCGGTGGTGACGTCGACACGCCGCACACCCGACGGCGTCGCCAAACCGGTCGGCGCAGCCACGAGGACGACGTCGGCGCCTGCCGCGGCGGCGGCGCGTGCAAGGGCGAAACCCATCCGGCCGGAGGACCGGTTGCCGAGGAAACGCACCGGATCGATGGGTTCGCGGGTGCCCCCCGCGGTGATGAGCACACGTCGTCCTGACAGGCGTGTGCTGACTCCGAGTGCGTCCGTGACCGCCGCGACGACCTCTTCGGGTTCGACGAGCCGACCCGGCCCGTCGTCACCGCCCATCAGCGGCCCCTCGCTTGGACCGACGACGCGGACCCCTCGGGCGCGAAGGATCTCCACGTTGTGCTGCGTCGCCGGATGCTGCCACATCGCGGTGTGCATCGCTGGCGCGACGATCACAGGTGCGTCGCTTGCGAGCAGCGTGGTGGTCAGCAGATCGTCAGCGAAACCGGCGGCCATCCGCGCAAGTGTGTGTGCTGTGGCTGGATACACCGCAACGACGTCGGCTCGACGGCCGGCCTCGACATGTGTCCCCGCCGCGACGTCGTCCCATACCTCGGTGTCGACGGGACGTGACGTGATGCCCTCGAACGTGGCGGCTCCAACGAAGCGTTCCGCCCCGCGGGTCAGGACGACATCGACCGTCGCACCGGCCCCGACGAGCTGACGAGCGAGGTAGGCCGCCTTGTACGCGCCGATCCCGCCGCTCACTCCGAGCAGGACGTGGCGGCCCGTCAGCGGTTCCACACCGCGCTCCTGGAGGTGGCCCTCAGGCCTCGATATCGGGGGTTTCGTCGCCCTCGATGAACGACAGCGGATCTTCGGTGGTGATCTCGCTCGGCTCCGCGGCTTCGACCTTGCCCGTCGAAATCTCCTCGAGTGCGATCGACAGCGGCTTGTTGGACGGTGTCGTCACCAGTGGCGGCACGTACTGGCCGAGGCCCTCACCCAGATGCGCGAAATAGTTGTTGATCTCGCGGGAGCGTTTCGCGGCGAGATGCACCAGGTGGAACTTGGTATCGACCCGTCCCATGAGGTCGTCGATGCGCGTGATCGTGCTGCCTTTCGTGAGGACCGCGAGAACCGTGCGTGATGCGGCGTGCCGAGGGTACCTGGCGGCCGCCGTTGCGTGGCCGAGCGTCGGCGTGCCTGGCTCAGCGGCGCCGGGCGGCCGTGATGTGGTCGATGACCTCGCCGACGCAGCGTTCGAGATCATCGTTGACAACGACGACGTCGAATGCCTCGTGCTGCGCGAGTTCGTCACGTGCCCGTTCGAGCCGCCGCTGGATCGTCTGTTCGTCCTCGGTGCCTCTGGAGCGCAGCCGTCGTTCGAGTTCGTCCATCGCCGGGGGCACGAGAAAGACGAGCAGCGCCGACGGGATTGCGCGCTTCACCTGGATGGCTCCCTGCACCTCGATGTCGAGGATGACCACAGCGCCCTCAGCGACGGCGTTGGCGACCTGATCACGTGGTGTGCCGTACCGGTTGCCGGCATAGGACGCATGCTCGAGGAACGCGCCCGCGGCGATCAGCTGGTCGAAGGTGTCCGGATCGACGAACCGGTAGTGCACACCGTCGATCTCGCCCGGCCGTGGCGGCCTCGTCGTGACCGAGACGGACAGTCGTGCATCGGGTAGTGCCTCACGCACGATCGCGTGGACGGCGCCCTTCCCGACCCCGGACGGACCGGAAAGGACCACGGCGATGCCGGCGTCGTTCACGATCCTCGTCCGAATCGCCCCAGCAGTTCACCGCGTTGGCGTGGACCCAGGCCCCGGATACGCCGCGATGAAGCGATGCCGATCTCGTCAAGAACCGCGCGCGCACGCTGGGGGCCGTGACCGGGAAGCGAAACGAGCAGATCGAACACCCGCATGGTTGCGATCGCCTCGTCAGCCTCGGCCGCTTCGAACACGTCGTCGACGGCACGCTCGCCCGATTTCAACGCCTGTTTGAGTCGTGCCCGGCGTGAACGCGCTGCCGCCGCGCGACGTGACGCATCGGCGCGCGCGTCACGGTCGAGTTCAGGCGGCATGGCGGCACCTTCGGGTAAATCCGTGTGAGCCTTGCGGGCCTGCAGGTCGCACGCCCACAGCAACGATAGTGGCCTGTGCCGCCTGCCCACGGTCCGGCGAGGTCGCGGCGCCTCGCGCCACGGCGTTAGCGTGTCGGCCGGACACGAAGGGAGCGCTGCATGCAACGCCGGGACCGCCTCGTCCTCGGTGTCGACCTCGACGGCGTCTGCGCCGACTACGAAGGTGGCCTGCGCGATGTCGTCGCGTCGATCCGCGGCGTCGACCCGGGATCGCTCGCGCCGCAGACCAGCCTGGATGGGTACTCACAATGGGGCCTGTCCGAAGAAGAATTCGAAGAGATCCATTGCACGGCAGTGCGTGACCACCGCCTGTTCCGAAAACTTGAACCGATCGCCGGGGTGTCGAAAGCCCTGTGGCACCTGTCGGATCGGGGTGTCTGGATCCGCATCATCACGCATCGCCTGTTGTTCAACGGCGTGCACGAAGCCAGTGCAGCGGATACGGCCTGGTGGCTCGACGAACACGACCTGCCCTACCGGGACCTGTGTTTCATCGGCGCCAAGCCTGACGTCGGCGCGGACGTGTACGTCGACGACAGCCCGCACAACATCCTTGCGCTGCGCGCTGCACACAAACAGGCGATCGTGTTCGACCAGGCCTACAACCGTGCTCTGCCCGCTCCGCGCGCATCGACGTGGCAGGACGTCGTCACTCTCGTCGACGAGATTCTCGCGGGTTGGGACCTGCAGGCGAGACTGCCCCTGGATGAGCTCGCCGACGGCGACAGGGAGGGACCGAGATGACCTCGCGCAACATGCAGGATCCATCGTTCGCCGCGCTGCTCTGGCGGGCCGGTGTCGTCACGTTCGGCGATTTCGTGACCAAGTCCGGGCGGCACACGCCCTACTTCGTCGATGCCGGACGGCTGTCGAGCGGCACCCTGCTTGCACAAACGGGCCTGTGGTATGCAGACGCGATCGCCACCACGCACGCCGACGGCGTCGACGTCATCTTCGGTCCTGCCTACAAAGGGATACCGCTCGCCGTGACAACGGCGATCGCCCTTGCGGAGAACCACGGCATCGATGTCGGCGTGTCGTTCGATCGCAAGGAGGTCAAGGATCACGGGGAAGGCGGCGCGCTGGTGGGCTCCGTCCCTGGCCAGGGAGACCGCGTCGTGCTCGTCGAGGACGTGACGACTGCAGGCACCTCAGTGCGTAATGTCGCTCCGTTGCTCGAGGCGACCGGCGCTCACCTCGTCGGCCTGGTGGTGGGGGTCGATCGTCAGGAACGCGGCCCCGATGCGGACACGCCCGCGCTTGCGCACCTCGCTGACGAGTTCGCGATCACCACGACGGCCCTGTCGACGATCGATGGCGTGCTCGAGCACGTCGGTGACGGACTCGCCCCCGAGGTCCGCACCCGTGTCGAGGAGTATCGCCGTCGTTACGGTGTCTGATCGTCCTGCACGATCTCGTCGGCGATGCGCCTGGCTGCCTCCGCAGGATCAATCGCACGTGTGATCGGCCGACCGATCACGAGGAGATCGGAGCCTGCACCCAGCGCGCCGGACGGTGTCGCCGCTGCCGCGTGGTCGTCGGATGCGGAGCCAGCAGGCCGGATCCCTGGGGTGACCACGAACGTCGTCGCAGGCGTGGAAGCTCGCACCGCAGGCAGCTGTCCGGGCGCGCACACGATGCCGGGTGCGCCCGCATCGGTCGCCATCCTGGCCAGTCGCGCGACTGGATCCGTGGTGTCGAGGCCTGTCGCCACGAGATCCTCGTGCGACATCGAGGTCAACACCGTCACCGCGAGCACTTTGCCGGCGCCGCCCAGGCCTTCCACTGCCGCAGCGACCATGGCGGGCCCTCCGGTGGCGTGCACGGTGACCAGCCCGACGTCGAGCTCGGAAAGCCGACGCGCTGCACGCTCCACCGTGGTCGGGATGTCGTGGAGCTTCAGGTCGAGAAACACCGGCCCGTGGGCGCCGATCCGTCGGACAGCTTCGGCGCCATGGGCTGCGAACAACTCGAGACCCACTTTGAACCAACCGACGTGACCGTGCAGGACCTCGGCGAGCACGACGGCCTCATCGAGCGTTGGCACGTCGAGCGCAACGGCGAGACGTTCGATCGGTGTCACGCAACCACCTCGCCGATGAGACTCGTGTACGACGCGATGTCGTGCTCGTCCAGCCAACGCGCCAGCTCGGTGATCAGGCGCTGTCCGATGAACGGGTCCACGAACGTCGTCGTCCCCACAGCGACCGCAGATGCGCCGGCGCGCGTCATCTGGACGACATCCTCGACGCTGCGCACGCCACCGCATCCGATGATCGGGGTTTCTGGCAGCGCGGTGTGGACCTGATGGACGTTGCGGACAGCAACGGGACGGATGGCGGGTCCCGACAATCCGCCGTAGCCGTTGTGCAGCTCAGGTCGTCCACTCACCGGATCGATCGCCATGCCGAGCAGCGTGTTGATCAAGGTCAGCCCCGTCGCTCCGGCTTCGACTGCCGATTGAGCCACGGCGACGACGTCGGTCACGTCCGAGGTGAGTTTGGCGAAGACCGGGACGTCGATGTCACGGACCACCGCAGTGATGACCTCGGCGGTGGCGTCGGTCGAGCAGCCGAAAACCAGGCCACGATGTTCGACGTTGGGACACGACAGGTTGACCTCGACCGCAGCGATACCTCCGGCGCGCCGCAGCTGCCGGGCAACGTGGCGGTACTCCTCCACCGTCGACCCCGCGATCGAGGCGATGACCGTTGCGTCACGCTCGACCAGCCAGGGCAGGTCACGTGCAATCCACGCGTCCACGCCCGGGTTCTGTAGCCCGATGGCGTTGAGCATCCCGGCAGGCGTTTCGACCATTCGGGGCGTCGGCAGCCCTTCGCGAGGTTCGGCGGTAATCGACTTGACGACGATCGCTCCCAGCTGCGTGACGTCGTAGAAACGCTCGATCTCGGCGCCCGAGCCGAAACAGCCGGACGCGGTCACGATCGGGTTGGTGAGCTCGAGGCGGCCGAGCCGGGTCGCCAGGTCGGCTGACGGTGCATCGTCGGCATCCGTCGCGATGCCTGCGCTGTCGAGGCGACGTACGTCGGCGGTCACGACTCGACCTTGCCGACGGCCGCTGCAACATCTGGATCAGGCGCCTGCCCGTACGACGTGGACTCCCATGCGATGCGCGCGCCATTGAGCACCGGGCCGTCGATGCACGTCCGCTTCATCCTGACGTCACCGTCCTTGCCCCGCATCGGCATGACACACGTGAAGCACACCCCGACGCTGCACGCCATGCGCTCCTCGACGGCGACCTGCACGGGCACGCCGAGCGCCGCGCAACGTTCGGAAACCGCGCGAAGCATCGAGTTGGGCCCGCAGGCGTACACGACGCCGCTTCGCGAGGCGCGAACGACGTCGTCGAGCACATCGGTGACCTGCCCGTGGAAACCGTACGACCCGTCATCGGTCGTGAACGTCGTGGTCACCGACAGGCTCTTGGCATCCAGCGGACTCAGGATGCGTTCGCTCGACGCCGCACCGACGATCATGTCGACACGCAGGCCCCGGTCCACCAGTTCACGCGCGAGACTGAACAACGGCGCTGCGCCGTAGCCACCGCCGACGAGCAGACACGCGACCCGCCGTTGCGGCAGAGGGAAACCGTTGCCCAGCGGCCCCAGCACGTCGAGGACGTCATGGGGTTCGACACCGGCGAGCCATTCGGTGCCTGGACCGTGCGTGTCGAACACGACCTCGACGGTGCCGGCTGCAGCACCCTGGTGGGAGACGCGTGCGATGGAGAAGGGCCGGCGCAACAGCGTTGCGGGTGCATCGACGGCGATGCTGACGAACTGTCCGGGCTTCGCGCGCCGTGCGATCGCAGGCGCAGCCATCGACAGCAGCCAGTACGACCCTTCGCGGCGCCGCAGCAGCACCTCGCAGTCGGCGCGGACCGGCGCATCGAACCTCTCGACGCGACCGTCGACGGCGCCGGCCCGTCTGCGCGTCATGTGCCACTCCCCTGTCCGGGTGCCGTCCAGGCAGCGACCTCGTCGAAGAAGCTCTGCTGATACTCCTGGAGGGGACGCACCCGCATCGGCCCGCGCCGCAGCGATTCGATGCCGTGCACCGCAGCGACGATGCCAGCCAGGGTCGTCACACATGGGACGCCGTGGGTCACGGCTGCCTGACGGATCGCGTAGCCGTCTCCGCGCGTGCGTGCGCCGAACGGGGTGTTGAACACCAGATCGATGCTGCCTGATGCGATCAGGTCCAGCAGTTCCCCTTCGCCGTCGGAGACCTTCGCAACGATGCGCGCGGGCATGCCCGCCCGGTGCAGCACCTCGGCGGTTCCGTCGGTCGCAATCAGGTCGAAGCCGAGATCGACCAGGCGCATCACGGGAAACACGATCCCTCGCTTGTCACGATTGGCGACCGAGACGAACACCGTGCCCTTGGTGGGCAGCACCATCGATCCGGTGCCTGCCTGCGATTTGGCGAACGCCGCGCCGAAGTCGTCGTCGATGCCCATGACTTCACCGGTCGAGCGCATCTCCGGGCCGAGGATCGAGTCGACTCCGGGAAACCGGTCGAAGGGCAGCACCGCCTCCTTGACCGCGATGTGGCGGGTCCGCGGCCCGTCGACCGCGTCAACGGATGGCAGCAGCCCCTCACTGCGCAGTGCAGCCAGTGGCGCGCCCGCCATGACCCGCGCTGCGACTTTGGCCAGGGGTGTTCCGGTCGTCTTGGACACGAAGGGGACGGTGCGTGATGCGCGCGGGTTGGCCTCGATGCACCACAACACGTCGTCCTTGTAGGCGTACTGGACGTTGAGCAGGCCGCGCACACCGAGCCCTTCAGCGATCCCGCGCGTCACATCACGAATCTCGCGTTCCTGGGCCCTGCCGAGGGTGAGTGGCGGCAACGTGCACGCCGAGTCACCCGAATGCACACCGGCTTCCTCGATGTGTTCGAGGATGCCGCCCACGAACAACTCTTCGCCGTCGTACACCGCGTCGACGTCGATCTCGATCGCACCCTCGAGGAAGCGGTCGATGAGGATCGACTGGTCCTCCGCCGCGGCGAATGCCGCATCCAGGTAGCGCTCCAGCGACGCCGGGTCGTACACGATCTGCATCGCACGCCCGCCCAGGACATAGGAGGGCCGCACGAGCGCCGGATAGCCGATCCGTGCAGCGACGGCGTGCGCCTCCTCGAACGATCGGGCTGTTCCGCCCGGCGGCATCGGCACCCCGAGCTGTTCCATGAGCGCACCGAAGCGGCCGCGATCCTCGGCGGCATCGATCGCGGCTGGTGGCGTGCCCCAGATCGGCACACCCGCCGCTTCCAGGCCGGCTGCGAGCTTCAGCGGGGTCTGTCCTCCGAGTTGCACGAGGACGCCGTCGGGTTGTTCGCGTTCACACACCTCGAGCACGTCTTCGAGCGTCAGCGGTTCGAAGTAGAGCCGGTCGGCGGTGTCGTAGTCCGTGGAGACCGTCTCGGGGTTGCAGTTGACCATCACCGTCTCGAAACCGGCCGCGGACAGCGCCTGGACGGCGTGAACACAGCAGTAGTCGAACTCGACGCCCTGTCCGATGCGGTTGGGGCCGGAGCCCAACACGACGACCTTGCGGCCGGTCGATGACCGAACCTCGTCCTCGTCCTCGTAGGTCGAGTAGTGATACGGGGTGTAGGCCTCGAACTCGGCCGCGCAGGTGTCGACCGTCTTGAAGACCGGGCGCAGCCCTGCAGATGCGCGACGCTCACGCACCGATGCTTCGTTCGTACGCAGCACCTGGGCGAGCTGCCGGTCGGAGAACCCGTCCGCCTTCGCAGCTGCGAGCAACTCGTCGCCGACCGCATGCAGATGTTCGTGCGAGCGGATCTCGCGGCGGCGTTCGACGATCTGCAACATCTGGTCGACGAACCACGGATCGAATCCGGTGTGTCGTGCAATCGTCTCGACCGGCCAGCCACGCGTCAGCGCCTCGTCGACGGCATCGAGGCGGTGCGCAGTCGGTCGTCGCAGTCGTTCGGTCAGTTCCTCGTCATCGATCTCCAGCGGGCCGCGTGAACCGAATCCCGACCTGCCGTCCTCGAGTGAGCGCAGCGCCTTGCCCAGCGATTCCTTGAAGGTGCGGCCCATCGCCATGACCTCACCGACCGACTTCATGCGTGTCGTGAGCGTGTCGTCGGTCCCGGCGAACTTCTCGAAATCGAAGCGCGGGATCTTGACGACCACATAGTCGATGCTGGGTTCGAACGCGGCTTTGGTTTCGCGGGTGATGTCGTTGGCGATCTCGTCGAGGGTGTAGCCGATCGCGAGCTTCGCCGCGATCTTCGCGATCGGGAAACCCGTGGCCTTGCTGGCAAGTGCCGACGATCGCGAGACGCGAGGGTTCATCTCGATGACGATCTGGCGTCCCGAGGCCGGGTCGACCGCGAACTGCACGTTCGAGCCGCCCGTTTCGACCCCGATTCGGCGCAGGACGGCGAAGGCTGCGTCGCGCATCCGCTGCAGTTCACCGTCGGACAGCGTCATCGCAGGCGCGACCGTGATCGAGTCGCCGGTGTGCACCCCCATCGCGTCGAGATTTTCGATGGAGCAGATCACGACCGCGTTGTCGGAGCGGTCGCGCATCACCTCCAGCTCGAATTCCTTCCAGCCGACCAGGGATTCCTCGAGAAGCACCTCGTGCACCGGGGACTCGTGCAGGCCCTGACGGATCATCGTCGCCAGTTCGGCTTCGTCGCGTGCGATCCCGCCACCCTTGCCACCGAGCGTGAAGGATGGACGAAGCACGACAGGGAATCCGTACTGGGCTGCGGCAGCGTGCGCCTCCTCCACATTTCGCACATACGTGGACTGCGCCGATTCGAGCCCGATCTCGGTCATCGCTTCCCGGAAGCGCTGACGATCCTCTGCGGTACGGATCGCGTCGAGATCGGCCCCGAGCACTTCGACGCCGTACTCGTCGAGAACACCGCCTTCGTCGAGTTCCACGGCGAGGTTGAGGGCAGTCTGGCCGCCCAGAGTCGCCAGCAGGGCCTGTGGGCGCTCGCGCTCGATGACAGCACGCACCGCTTCGAGCGTGAGCGGCTCGACATAGGTCGCATCGGCGTACGACGGGTCGGTCATGATCGTCGCCGGGTTCGAGTTGACCAGCACGACCCGCAGCCCTTCGTCGCGCAGCACCTTGCAGGCCTGGGTTCCCGAGTAGTCGAACTCGCAGGCCTGACCGATCTGGATCGGTCCTGACCCGAGCACGAGCACGCTGCTCAGGTCCTGTCGGCGTCCCATCAACGTCCTCCCGGGCCGTCAGCTGCCCCCGGTAGGGAGCCCGACAGCATCATCTCGGCGAAACGATCGAACAGATAACGCGCATCGGAAGGGCCCGGGGCCGCTTCGGGGTGGTACTGCACGCTGAACGCCGGGATGTCGCGCGCAGCGAGGCCTTCGCACACCTCGTCGTTGAGATTGACGTGCGAGACATCGACGACGCCGTGGTCAGCGGTGCGGTAGGCGTACTCGTCGACGCGTTCCCCGAGGCTGGTCATGTCGAGCGCGAACCCGTGGTTGTGGGAGGTGATCTCGACGACGCGATCTGCGCGTCGCAGAACGGGTTGATTGACCCCGCGGTGTCCGAACGTGAGCTTGTAGGTGTCACCGCCCAGCGCGTGCCCGAGCAGCTGGGATCCGAGGCAGATCCCAAAGATCGGGATGTCGCCGAGCAGGTTCTTCGTCGTCGTGATGCCGGTGGTGACCGCGGCAGGGTCGCCGGGGCCGTTCGACAGCATCACTCCGTCCGGTTCGAGTGCACGCACCTCGTCAGCGCTGCTCGACGCGGGCAGCACGTGCACCTGGCCACCGGCCTTGGCGAGGTAACGCGCGATCGAGCGTTTCATGCCGAAGTCGAGGACAACCACACGGAAGCGTCGCTGTCCATCGGGTTCGACGACATACGGTGCGGCCGTCGTGACCTGCGAGACGAGTTCTGCTCCCTCCATGCCAGGGCTGGCGAGCACCTGCTCCAACAGCGCGTCGGTGTCGAGGATTTCGGTGGAGAGTCCGGCCCGCATCGCTCCTCGGCTTCGCAGGTGCCGGGTCAACCAGCGGGTGTCGACGCCTTCGATCGCCACCACACCGGCGTCGCGCAACGACGAGCGCAAATCTCCCTCGGCGCGCCACGACGACGGGCGACGCGCGGCTTCACGCACGATGAATCCAGCCACCTGAATCGCGTCCGATTCCTGGTCGGCGTCGTTCATGCCGTAGTTGCCGATGTGCGGCGTGGTCATCGCCACGATCTGGCGCCGGTAGGACGGATCGGTCAGAACCTCCTGGTAGCCGGTCATTCCGGTGTTGAACACCGCTTCGCCGAAGACGGTCCCCGCAGCTGCGAACGCAGTCCCGCGCAGTGCGGAGCCGTCTTCGAGAACAAGCAGCGCGTCATGCGTCGTTGTCATGGTTCAAGTCCGTCGACGTGACTGGAGGGCGCGACGACACCGTCGCGTAGCGTGAAACGTCCCCGTAGCAGCGTGTGCCGGCTGCGACCTTGCAGCTGGAGACCATGGAACGGGCTGTTGCGTGAACGCGACTGCATCTGCAAGGAGTCGACGTTCCATTCGACGTCCGGGTCGAACACCGCGAGATTGGCCGGTGCACCGGTTTCGATCGGTCCGCCATGAGCACCGGTGGCAGCACGGATCTCCGCCGGTGCACTGCTGAGCTTCGCGATGGCATCCAACGCCGACAGTGTGCCCGTTCGCACGAGGTGAGTGTTCACGATCGCAAACGACGTCTCCAGGCCGAGCATCCCGAACGGGGCGTGCTCCCATGGGCGGTCCTTGCTTTCGGGCGCATGCGGCGCGTGATCGGTCGCAACGACGTCGATGGTGCCGTCGGCCAGTGCCTCGCGCAGTGCCTCGACGTCCTCCTGTGTCCTGATCGGAGGGTTGACCTTGTAGACCGGGTCGAAGGACGCGACGAGCTCATCGGTGAGCAGCAGGTGATGCGGAGTCACTTCCGCGGTGACGGCGATGCTGAGCTGCTTCGCGCGCCGTATGAGGTCGACCGCGCCTTTCGTACTCACGTGTGGTACGTGGAGTCGAGCACCGACGCCGCCGGCGAGGATCACGTCGCGACCGATCATGATCTCCTCGGCTTCGCGCGGCCACCCGGGAAGGCCCAGCAGCGACGACATGCGCCCTTCGTTCATCTGGGCGCCGTCGGTCAACGAAGGCTCCTCGGCGTGGTTGCAGATCACCGCATCGACGGTCGTGGCGTACTGCAACGCGCGGCGCATCACCAGGCTGTCGGCGACCGGCATGCCGTCGTCCGAGAAGAAGTCGACCGCGGCATCCGAGTCGTTGAGCTCGCCGAACTCGGTCAGTTCCCGACCGCGCAGCCCGCGGGTGATCGAGCCGACGGGATAGACGTCGGCGAGACCGACCTCGCGGCCGCGGCGCTGGACGAGTTCGGCGACCGCAGCCGAATCACAGACGGGATCGGTGTTGGCCATGGCGCACAACGCGGTGTAGCCGCCGGCGGCACCGGCAGCGGAACCTGTCGCAACGTCTTCGGCGACCTCGAAGCCGGGTTCACGCAGATGTGTGTGCAAATCGACGAGGCCCGGCGTCACCCACAACCCGCGGCAATCGAGCGTCTCGACGTCGGCAGGCACATCGAGCTGTTCACCGACCGCCGCGACGTGCTCGCCGTTGATGAGTACGTCGAGTTCGGCGTCGACACCTGAGCGAGGGTCGAGAACGCGCCCACCGCGCAGCAGGAGCGACTGGTGATCGCGCGTCATGTGTCCACACCTCCGGCCGTCTCACTCCGCGCAAGCAGCAGATACAGGCAGGCCATCCGCACTGCGATGCCGTTGGTCACCTGCTCGGTGACCACCGACCGCGGCGAATCAGCGACCTCGCCAGTGATCTCCACACCCCGGTTCATCGGCCCCGGGTGCAGCACCAGCACGTCGTCGCGCCCACGCGCGAGACGGGTCGCGTCGAGGCCCCAACGCCGCGCGTATTCGCGTGTCGAAGGGAAGAACGCACCGTGCATCCGTTCGTGCTGGACCCGCAGCACATACACCGCGTCGACCTCGCCGAGAACGTCGTCGAGATGTTTGGCGACCGTCACCTCCCAGCTGTCGACGTGGGGTGGCAGCAACGGTGGCGGTGCGGCAAGAACGACATCGGCACCCAGCGCCTTGAGGACCTCGACTTCGCTGCGCGCAACGCGCGAATGCAGGACGTCGCCGACGATCGCGACGGTGCGCCCCGACAGGTCGCCGAGGTGGCGCCGCAGGGTGAAGGCATCGAGCAGTGCCTGGGTCGGGTGTTGATGCCACCCATCACCGCCGTTGACGATGGGAACGTCGATGTAGCTGGCGAGTTGCACCGGTGCGCCGGCGGACCGTGAACGGATGACGACGCAGTCCACGCCGAGTGCGTCCAGCGTCAGAGCGGTATCGCGGAACGATTCCCCCTTCGACAGCGACGACCCGGCCGCGGAGAAATTGATCACCTCCGCCGACAACCGTTTTGCAGCAATCTCGAAGCTGATCCTCGTACGGGTCGAGTCTTCGAGAAAGAGGTTGCAGACCACCCGTCCGCGCAACGTCGGAACCGTGTTCTGTTCACGACGGGCGATCGGGAGCAGATGTTCGGCGGTGTCGAGAACGGCGAGGATGTCGTCGACGCTCAGATCCCGGATGGCGATGAGGTGACGGGGCGTGAACGTCACGACGCCACCTCCTCGAGGACGACTGCGTCGCGACCGTCGATCTCCTCCAGCAGCACACGCACCCGATCGGTGTAGCTCGTCGGCAGGTTCTTACCGACATGGTCCGCCCTGATCGGCAGTTCGCGGTGACCCCGGTCGACGAGCACGGCGAGTCGGATTCGTGACGGACGGCCGAGTTCGGCGACGGCATCGAGTGCTGCGCGAATGGTGCGCCCGGTGTAGAGCACGTCGTCGACGAGGACGACCGTTCGTCCGTCGACCGAGACGGGCACGTCGGTAGCGCCGACCGACATCGGTGCGCGCTGCCGCAAGTCGTCCCTGAAGAGCGTCACATCGAGTGTGCCGACGGGAACGACCAGACCAGCGATCCCCTCGATCGCGCTGCCAACACGATGCGCCAGCGGGGTGCCCCGCGTCGGGATTCCGAGAAGAACCGCTGCGTCGGGATCGACACCCGATTCGATCAGCTCGTGGGCGATACGCCGAACGGCCCGGCCGAGCGCGTCAGCGTCGAGGACGGCGCTCATCGCGTGCGCTGTGGGGTGGCGCGCAGCACGAACATGACCACCGGGCTCCTTCCCGGCCTCGCGGGACCGGTCGTTAAAGGAACGGGGCCTCATCGCCCCGCACGTGGCGTGCCGGCACCTTAGCACGGATGGCGGGTCGCTCCGCCGCGCGAGGCGTCAGTCGGACCGTCCTCGGGCGACGATGTCACGGCGGACGGCTTCGAGCACCCCGTTGACGTATCCCCCCGATGACGACGTGGACCATGACTTGGCGAACTCGACAGCTTCGTCGATCACGATCGCGTGCGCGGTGTCCTCGTGGAGCATCTCGTAGGTGGCCAGGCGCAGGATGGTTCTGTCGACTGCGGGCATCCGTGACACGCGCCATCCACGCGCGAACCGGCCCAGCAGTGCGTCGACCTCGTCCCGTTCACGTGCCGCACCGGACACCAGGCTCCGCGTGAAGTCGTCCAGTCGTTCGACACGTTCGTCGTCGTCGACGTCGTCCAGCACGCGTCGTGCGGCATCGGAACGATCAGCGGTGGTGAGCAGTTCGCGCGCATCGACCCCGCGGATCTCGGCCTGGAAGAGCAGCCGCAGCGCGCGTTCGCGCGAACGGTGGGGATTGCGGGTGTCTTCGCGCCGGGGCGTCGGTCGTTGTTCGGGCTCGGAGTCGCTCATCCCCGGGAGATGTACTCGCCGCTGCGGGTGTCGACCTTGACCTTCTCCCCCGGTTCGATGAACAGCGGCACCTGGACCACGAGCCCCGTTTCGAGCGTTGCCGGCTTGGTTGCCGACGTCGCGGTGTTGCCTGCCAGGCCCGGCTCGGTCTCTGCGACTTCGAGGATCTTCGACGCCGGCAACTCCACGCCGACGATGCGCCCGTCATAGACCTCGATCTGCAGTTCGTCACCTTCAATGAGGAAGTCGGCATTGACGCCAATCGCGGCCGATGATGCGTGCCGCTGTTCGAACGTGTCGGTGTCCATCAAGACGAAGTCGTCACCTTCGCGGTACAGGTACTGCACCGTGGAACGCTCCACGATGGCCTGTTCGACGTCCTCACCGGCACGGAAGGTCTTGTCGACGATCTTGCCGGTCTCGACTTCCTTGAGTTTCGTACGGACGACAGCGCCACCCTTGCCGGGTTTGTGGTGGTTCCACTCGACGATCTGTTGCAACTTGCCGTCGATGAGAAGCGTCATGCCGTTCTTGAGGTTGTTGGTCGAGACCACGGTCGTACTCCGCGCGGCGTGAGGCGGGCGTCTCAGACGACGATGAGGTCCCGCGGGAGGTCGGTCAGGATTCGTGTTCCGTCGTCGTCGACGACGAGTGTGTCTTCGATGCGCACACCGCCGACGCCGGGGACGTACACCCCGGGTTCGACGGTGAACACCGAACCTGCAACGAGGCTAGCAGCCTCGCCGGGAGCGATTCTCGGCGCTTCGTGCACCTCGAGCCCGACGCCGTGGCCGGTCGGATGCACGAACTGCTCGCCTCTGCCGGCTGCCACGATGACCTGGCGTGCGGCTGCATCGACCTGCTGCGCCTGCACGCCGACGCGTGCTGCGCGACGTCCGGACTGTTGTGCACGCAGCACGATGTCGTGGATCGTCCGCAGCTCGGTCGTGGGAACGCCGACGCCGACGGTGCGGGTGCAGTCCGCGTTGTAACCGTCGACGCGCGCGCCTGCGTCGATCGTGACGAGGTCGTTGCGTTCGACAACGGCGTCGCCGGTGTCGTGGTGTGGGCTCGCTCCGTTGGGACCTGCCGCGACGATGGTGGGAAACGCGGGGCCCTGAGCGCCCAGCTCAACGAACCTTGTCTCGAGCGCCCTCGCCAGCTCCCGTTCGGTCACGCCGGGACGCAGCACCTGCTCGATCAGCCATTTCATGCCTGCCGAGGTGATGTCGCAGGCACGTCGCAGCGCGGTGAGTTCGGATACATCTTTCGTCGACCGCAATGATTCGACGAGCCCGTCGCAGGCCACGAGTTCGACACCGACGTCTGCGAGGCGTTGCTGAAGATCGCGAGCGGCCTGCCAACTGACATGTGCCGCCTCGAGAGCGAGTGTTGTGACGTCGCGGCGCCTGATCGCCTCGCCGAGCTCGCCGGTGACGTCGATGGTGATGCCGGCGGCCTCGGCCTCTGCACGCAGCGTGTAGCGGGCATCGGTGAACAGGACGTCGTCGTTGCCGCCTGCCGTGACCAGTACCCGTCCGTTCGATCCGGTGAACCCGGTGAGGTAGCGGACGTTGGCCGCAGAGCTGGCGAGCAACGCGTCTGCGTGCACACCGATCTGCGGCCGCAGACGTTCACGTCGCGCGTCGTAGGCCGCCGACACCGTGGGCCGGTCGTTCACGCGCCTGAGCGGGCGGCGAGGGCGACGACGGCTCGGATCGCGAGCGGGTACCCGTCGATCCCGAAACCGGCGATGCTGCCGTCGCATACCGCGGCGATCACCGAGGTATGGCGGAACGGTTCACGAGCGTGGACATTCGACAGGTGCAGTTCGACGCAGGGAACATCCACGAGTTCCAAGGCGTCACGCAGCGCATAGCTGTAGTGCGCCCATGCCCCGGGATTGATCACCACGGCATCGGTGCCGTCGCTGCGCGCCGCATGCAGGCGTTCGAGCATCACTCCTTCGTGCTCGGTCTGCAGATGCTCGAGTTCAGCAGCGTTGGTCGCTGCTTCACTGCGTGCTGCGGCCACGACGTCGTCGAGGCTCGCAGTGCCGTAGATACGCGGGTCCCGGGTTCCCAGCTGGGAGAGGTTGGGCCCGTGCAGCAGAAGGATCCTCATGCGGAGCCTCCCGGATCCATGGCGGTTGGCGCGCCGGATAGAGCGTGGTCACGTCCCGCGGTCTGGGCCCGGCCACGACGTCGTCGACGGCGTCTGGCCCACTTGTGCGCGAGGAGGGACTTGAACCCTCATGTCCGTGAGGACACACGGCCCTCAACCGTGCGCGTCTGCCATTTCCGCCACTCGCGCTCTGCGCAGCACGCGGCTGCGGGGCGGCAGGTTAGCTGCTGCGGATCACCCGGGCGAACGGCGCGGTTGCCGACCGGCCCGCTGTCTACGCGCCGTCCAGCCACACATCGACCAGATCCACACGGCCGAGCGGGGGCCAGGTGAGATCCTGCACCTCGGGCGCGACGACCCGCATATGGCGGTAGTAGAGCAGCGGCATCACCACCGCCTCCTCGACCACGATCCGTTCCGCTTCGCGGTAGCGCGCCAACGTCGATCCGACGAGTTCACTGGCACGCGCCTCGTCGAGCAGTTCGTCAACGTCGTCGTCTGCGTATCGGGTCAGATTGTCGAGCCCGATCTGGGAACTGTGGAACAACGGGTACAGGTACGATCCGGGGTCGGGTTCGGTGGGCTGCCATCCCAGACGGAAGACCGGCGCATCTCCGCGCCGCACGGCGAGAACGAACGGCTGCAGGTCGTCGGCGTCGAGTTCGACTTCGATGTCCAGCGCAGCTTCGATGTCGGCGGCCATTTGCTCCGCGATCGCGGCATGCGTCGCCCCACGGTTGTGTGTCAGCGTCAACACGTCCAGGTCGGGATCGGCCTCTTCCCACAACTCGCGGGCCGCCTCGGGGTCGAGACGGCAATGGTCGCACACACCGGGCTGGCTGCCCGGTACCGGCGGAGGAACGATCGCGTCGGCCGCGAGCCGCGTGCCCTGCATCACCTGTTCGGCGAGCGCGTCGCGGTCGACCGACATTGACAGGGCACGCCGCACCCGTGCATCGTCGAAGGGCGCCTGTGTGGTGTCGAAGCCGTAGAGATACACCGTCGCAGTCGGTCCGTCGAGCACACCCGGGCCCCGGTAGCCGTCGCTCGACACCCCGAAGCGTTCCTCAGCGTCTGCCAGCTGGTCAGCCCCAATGACCGCCACGTGCAACTGCCCGTCGAGCATGTCTGCCCACTGCTGCGTATGACCCGGATCGTCGGCGTAGACGCTGACGAGGACCTCGTCGACCAGCGGCGGGCGATGATGCTCCGCATGGCGGGACAAGCGCAGGAAGCTGCCGGACTCCCGTGGCTCGAGCATCTCGAACGGCCCGTTGCCGATCGGTCGTTGTGCGAACTCGTCCGGATCGTCGTCCGCCGCCTCAGGCAGGGGCACCAGCGAGGGATTCGCCAGCGTGGTCAGGAATCCGGGCATGGGTCGATCGAGGCGGATGGTGAGGGTCTGATCGTCTTCGACGACGACCCCGCTGAGTCCTCCGCCCTCTTCGGCAGCCTGTTCGGCGCCGGTCACCGCCTCGAGCAGGAAGCCGAGGTACGACGGTGGATCTGCGGTTCCGTCGGCGATGTGATCGAACGTGCGTTTGAAGTCGTGGGCGGTGACAGGGCTGCCGTCGTGGAAGGACGCTTCACGCAGGGTGAAGCGGAACACGCGCCCGCTGTCGTCGATCTCCCAACTCTCTGCGGCTGCCGCGACGGGCCGCAGTGTGTCATCGAGGCGCACCAGCGGTTCGAACAACGCGCCGACGACGAGCTCTCCTTCTTCGTCGGCGACGAAGCGCGGATCGATCGAGACGGGGTCGGCGACGACGCCGATGCGCAACGTTCCGCCGCTGCGCAGCGCGTCTGGATCGCGTGGTGACGACTCGATCGGCGCCGGGACGGTCGGCGGTTCTGGATCGCCGCTACGCGCACAACCTGCCAGCAGCGCGACCGCGACGAGGACCGATGTGGCAACCCTCGCTCCCGGTGTCGCCACCAAGGGCCGTTTCACCTCACAACAGCACGACGAGCAGACAGTTCGTGAGGCCGAACAGCAGCGCCGTGACGACCGTGATGCGATCGAGATTGCGCTCGACCACCGCCGACCCCTGGAGGCCGCCGGCAGCCCCACCGCCGAACATGTCGGACATGCCCCCGCCCTGGCCACGATGCAGCAACACGAAGCCGATCAGCATGAGCCCGAGCAACACATGCAGGGCCACGAGAAAGCCGACGAGCACAGCGCGCTCCGGAGGTCGATGACGTCGCCGTTGAGGGTAGCCCACCCTTCACGGATGCTCACTTCGCTGCGTATGCATCCGCGGTCGGGTTTCTTCGGCCGCTCATTCGATCCATGAAAGCCAGTACATCCGCACACCGGCACCGGGCGAGCTTCCCTGGACGAGCGGGGTTGCCTGCCACGAGCGCACAACGTCGTCTTCCACAGTGATCACCGGTCGCGGCTGCAGACCCAAACCGGGACTGACATGCGGCGCGGGACACCGCCCCTGTTCGTCGCCACAGGCTCGCAGCGTGCTGCGCCGATTCTCGATCGCATGTTCGTCGAACCGGGCAGGCAGCGCGCGCGTGTCCGCCGATGCAATCTCGAGGCGATGGCGCTCGTAGACATCGAACGCTCTAGCTGGCCCCGTTGCGACATCGTCCGCTGCGCCCACCGACCAGACGATCGCGACTGCGTCGCGTTCGCGATCGACGCCGGCGATCTGTCCGGGGACGACGATCGCCGCTGCGACGGCGACCGCGGCGACGAGCGCCAGCGCACTCATCTCGCCGATACGACGGGTCCGGGTAACCTTCGGTTCTCCCTCGACGAGGATGCGGACACGGTCGACGAGTCCGGTGCTCGGCGCCAGGGTCGCACACACATGCCCGCTTCGAGGCGTGTGCCGGATCACTTTGAGCAGGCCGCTCGCCAGCGCTCCCGGTCTGCCTGTTGCGCCGACGGCCACCTGATCCGCGGCTCGCTCCCGCTCACGGTGCAGGTGACGAACCGCCCAGCCAACGCCTGGCGCGAAGAAGGCCGCGTCACGCACGGTTCCCAGCACGCCGGCGACGAGGTTGTCGCGTCGCTTGACGTGCGCGAGCTCGTGCGCGAGCACGCCTTCGAGTTCAGCGTCGTCGAGGCGCGCCACCAGATCTGCGTCGAGGACGACGATCGGATGGCGGCGACCGACCACGTACGCGCCGCCGGGCGCCGATGGGACCACGGTGACGAAAGGTTCGGGCACACCAAGCGACCGCGCAACGTTCGTCGCAGCGCCGTGCACGTGCCCTGGCGTGAGTCCGACGGACAGCGCGTCGAGAGCACGCCGATGGGTTATCCGCACGACGAGGAGACGTCGCAGCAGACGCGTTGTGGCGAACAGCGCCCACGCGGCCACCAGAAGGGGGAAGACCACCGGGGCGAAGTACAGGTAGCCCTCGGCAACCCGGATTGCGAGCGCGTCCCGCGCCTCGACGGGAACCATCAACGTGGGAAGGCGGGGGTGCGCCCACGTTGCTGCAACCACAAACGCGAGCACGACCGCCGGTGTCAGTGCGGCCAGAACCCGCACGCCCGGCGTACGCAACCCGACGCGCAGCAGCAGCTTGACCAGCACAACACACGCAAGCGTGGCGAGGATCGCGCGAACCGCGATCGACTCGACCGGAAGACTCAGCAGGACGCCGAGATCCACGTGGTCACTGCTCCTGACGTCGCCGCCTCGCGACGGCCTCACGAAGCGCGTCGAGATTCACGCCGTCGACCTCGTCGACGGCCTCGGCCAGATACGCCGCAGCTGGTTCGGGGTAGCGCTCGAGGAGCCATGACAGCACATCGCCCACAGCCGAGCGTGCGTACCGTTCACGGCTGATCGCCGGCCGGTAGCGATGAGCGAGTGACGCGGTGTCCCTGCGCAGCAGACCTTTGCTCGCAAGCCGGCTCATCGTCGTCATCACCGTCGTATACGCGATCGTGCGGGACCGCGAGAGTTCGCCGTGAACATCGCGGACGGTCGAATCACCGACCTTCCAGACGACCTCCATGACCTCCTGCTCGAGCGGACCGAGCAGCGTCTCCAGAGGTTCGTTGCGGCGTGTGGCCATCCCACCCTCGATTCCTCGTCCCCCCCGCCGGTTCTCGTTCGTGGTGCTCCCTGCCGTCACTGTAGCGCCGAGACGGCTCAGCGGCGATGTCCGACGATCAAGGCGAAATCGTCGGACGAGATGCTGGCGCCGCCGACAAGGACGCCGTCGACGTCCTCCAAGGCCATCAGCGTCCGGATGTTGCCGGGCTTGACGCTGCCTCCGTAGAGCACACGGATGTCGTCGGCTGCACCATCGAATCGTTCACCCAACGACGAGCGGATCGCCGCGCACATCGCCTGGGCATCATCGGGCGTCGCGGTCCGCCCGGTTCCTATCGCCCATACCGGCTCGTAGGCGACGACCAGATCCGATCCCGCGACGATCTCGACCCCGTCCAGGCTTGCTTGCAGCTGGGCGGTGACAACGTCCTGCGCCCGGCCAGCGTCACGGTCTTCCGCGGACTCGCCCACGCACACGATCGGGGCCATTCCGTGCCGGAGCACTGCGCGCGCCTTCGCCGCAACCGTCCGGTCATCCTCATCGAACAACGTGCGGCGTTCCGAGTGCCCGACGATGACGAAACTCACGTCGAGTCGTGCGAGCATCGGTGCGGAGATCTCGCCGGTGAACGCTCCCTCGTCCTCGGTGTGGCAATCCTGCGCGCCGAGCAGCATGGCCAGGCGGTCCGACTGGATCAACGTCTGCACCGATCGCAGCGATACGAACGGCGGGCACACCACCACCTCCTGATCCTCGAAATCCTCCTCGTCGAGGTGGTATGCCAGCTTCTGCACGAGCTGGATCGCTTCGAGGTGGTCTCGGTGCATCTTCCAGTTGCCCGCGATGAGCGGAACGCGTCGGTTCACCTTCGCCTCCGAGTACGGCAGGATGGTCATGACGTCGCGCGCGATGTCGCACGGCGAGCTGGATCGTGCTGTCCGTCAGTCGTACGACACTAGCGTTCGACGTCGATCAACCGGATGCGGTCGACCCGCACGATCGTCGACGCATCGACAACGACGTCGGAAACGCGTTCGCTGTGCACCGCGGTCGCTCGCCCATACCACAGCGGAATCACCGGCATGTCTGCGAGAACCTGATCCTCAGCCTCCTGATAGAGCGCATCAGCTTCATCGGGTGGCGACGCGTTCGCGACGTCGAGCAGATCATCGAACGCCGCCGACCGGTAGGCCACATGGTTCGCAGCGCCGCTGGAGCGGAACAGGTCCGACAACGCATACTGCGCGCTCGGATAGGCCAGGCCCCACGCGAGCCTGAACGGGCCGGCGGCACGTTCGTCTTCGAGCAGTTGCAGATAGGGCGCGAACTCCTCGGACTCGTACACGAACTGCTCGATGCCGAGCACGTCACGCCAGTAGCCGCTGACCGCCTCGATCCACTCTTCGTGACCGGAGCCGGCGTTGAACGTCACCGTCAGCGGCCCGTCCAACCCACCGGACTCGGCGAACAGTTCACGAGCTCGCGCCGGGTCGTAGGAACAGGCCTCGCACGCATCGCTCCGGTGGCTGTCGAGCACAGGCGGCAACAACGAGGTTGCAGGCACAGCCGAGCCGTCGAGCGTCGTGTCGATGATCGCCTGACGATCGATCGCCAGCGACAACGCCTGTGCGAGCAGCACGTTGTCAGCGAACACCGGGTCGTACTGGGGAAGACCGAGCATCGTGAGTGTCCCGGTCGGGCTGCGCACGACCCGATCGCCGAAGGTGTCGTCGAGCGCCGGGAGTTCCTCCGGTGGGACGTTTTCGAGCACATCGAGCGCGCCCGCGAGAACATCCAGGAACGCGTTGTCAAGTGCGGCGTCACCGGTGTAGATGACGAAAACGACCTCGTCGTTGCGGGCGGGATCGGAGCCCGACCAGTCCTCGTAGCGTCGCAACACGGCTTCACGGTCAGGGTCGAACTCCTCGAGTTCGTAACGGCCGTTGCCGACCGGGTGGCGGGCAAACGCTTCCATGTCGGCATAGGCGATGGACGGCAGCGGCGAGAACGCTGGGCTGGCCAATCGTGACAACAGAGGCGCGAATGGAGCGTCGAGCGTGATCTCGAACGTCCACTCGTCGACGATCTCGAGTCCCTCGAGTGCGTCGGCCTCACCCGCCTGCACGTCGTCGTAGCCGGCGATGCCCGCGAAGTAGTCACGGGCACGGTGGTCGTAGACCGGCTGTGCTGCGTGGTTCCACGCATCGACGAACGACTGTGCCGTCACCAGCTCACCGTCGTGGAACGTCCAGCCCCGCTCGATCTCCACAGTCCAGGTCGTGGCGTCCTCGGTCTCGATCGCGCGTGCGACCTGCAGGACCGGCTCACCCGTTTCCGCATCAATCTCCACAAGCCCTGTGAAGATCTGCTGGACGATCCGATTCGAGCACGTGTCGCGACTGTCGTGCGGATGCAGCCCGCTCGTGGTGCACCCGTAGACGCGCAAGGGCGCCTCCTGCCCGGTCTGCTCCGTTGCCGATGGGATCGTCTCGTGCGCCACGCCCACAGCCCGTTCATCGTCGCGATCGGCGCTGTCCGCACAGGCCGCGATGAGCAGCCCCATGAGGAGCGACGCGAGGAGGAGGGTCCGTCGTTGCGGCATCAGAGACGACGAGTGCACGTCAGCTCATCAGGGCTGCGATCCCGGGAAGGATCCGCCCTTCGAGCAGTTCGAGCGACGCGCCGCCACCGGTCGACACATGATCGATCCGGTCGGCGAGTCCCATGGATCGCACGGCCGCTGCAGAGTCGCCCCCGCCGACAACGGTGAACCCCTCCGACGTCGCCACGGCCTGGGCCACCGAACGTGTGCCATGCGCGAACGCGTCCCACTCGAACACACCCATCGGGCCATTCCAGAACACCGAAGCCGCGGCGCCGACGACTTCCGCAAAGTGTTGTGCGGTTCGTGGACCGATGTCGAGTCCCATGCAGTCCACAGGGATCTCGGCAACGTCGACGGTTGACGGGGCCGCGTGTTCGTCAAAGGTCCCGGCAACGACCACGTCGCTGGGCAACAGCACGTCGACGCCGCGGCTGCGCGCATCGTT
This sequence comes from Nitriliruptoraceae bacterium, assembly GCA_050480705.1. Taxonomy (GTDB): domain Bacteria; phylum Actinomycetota; class Nitriliruptoria; order Nitriliruptorales; family Nitriliruptoraceae; genus JBJHAX01. Next base: position 46,182 of record JBJHAX010000003.1, on the reverse strand, counting down.
GACGAGCTGGTCGACACGGTGGACCTGATCGGCTTCGACACGTGAGGTGCCGACGTCGCGGCCCTCCGCAGCCAGGAAGGTGAACGCCATCGCCCCGCCGATGGCCAGGGTGTCGACGCGACCAAGCAGATTCTCGAGCACGATGAGCTTGTCGCTGACCTTTGCGCCCCCGAGTACGGCAACGTAGGGACGCGGCGGATCATCGAGCAGCCGTCCCAACGCATCGAGTTCACGTTCGAGCAGCAGGCCCGCGTACGCCTGCCGGCGCGCCGGCAGGCCCGAGATGGATGCGTGTGCACGGTGAGATGCACCGAAGGCGTCGTTGACGTAGACGTCACACAGCTGCGCGAGGGCATCAGCGAAGCCGCCATCACCTGCGGTCTCGCCGGGATGCCAGCGCAGATTCTGGAGGAGGAGCACCTCCCTATCGGCGAGTGCGTCGGCCCGTGCGCGCGCGTCGTCACCGACCACATCGCTCGCGAGCTGCACCTCGAGGTCCAGCAGCTGCGCAAGCCTGTCACGGACAGGCGCCATCGATGTCGCGACGTCAGCAGGTCCTGACGGACGTCCCAGATGCGACGCGACGACGAGGCGCCCGTCTCGTTCGAGAAGCAGCCGCAACGTCGGCAGCGACGCTTCGATGCGCAGATCGTCGGTGATCTCGCCGTCGCGCAACGGCACGTTGAGATCCGCACGCACGAAGACGCGCCGACCTCGCGGATCGAGGTCGGTGACCCGGGCGACTCCAGCGAGCAGGGACGTGCCTGTCACAGACGCTCGCCGACGTAGCCGGTGAACTCCGCGAGGCGCGTCGAGTAGCCCCACTCGTTGTCGTACCAGCCAAGCACCTTGACCATCCGGCCTGCCGCCATGGTCGCGAGCGAATCGAAGACGCAGGAGTGCGGGTTGCCGACGATGTCGATAGACACGATCGGATCGGTCGCGAACTCCATGATGCCCGCAAGAGGCCCTTCGGCCGCAGCCCGCACCGCATCGTTGACCTCGTCTGCGGTCACCTCCCGTTCGAGCAGGAGCGTCAGGTCGGTGACCGACCCGTCGGGAATCGGCACCCTCAGGGCCAGCCCGTCCATGCGCCCGGCGAGTTCGGGCAGGGCCAATGACGCGGCCTTGGCCGCTCCAGTCGTCGTCGGCACGATCGAGACCGCACCGGCTCGCGCTCGGCGGGGATCCTTGTGCGGCGCATCGTGGAGCCGCTGGTCGCCGGTGTAGGCGTGCACGGTCGTCATCAGGCCCTGCTCGATACCGAACGCCTCGTGGATGGTCTTGGCCATCGGGACGACCGAGTTGGTCGTGCAGGACGCCATCGACACGACGTCGTGCGCATCGGGGTCGTATTCCGCTTCGTTGGCACCGAGCACGATCGTCTTGTCTTCGCCCTTCGCCGGCGCAGAGATGACGACCTTCTTCGCTCCCGCGTCGAGGTGCTTGGCCGCCTCGTCACGGGTGGTGAACAGGCCGGTTGATTCGACGACGACGTCGACCTCGAGTTCTTTCCAAGGCAGCGATGCGGGGTCGCGTTCGGACAACACACGGATTTCGTGACCATCGACGACGAGGCCCGATCCGCTCGACTCGACCGTGCCATCGAAGCGGCCGTGGACACTGTCGTAGCGGAGCAGCAACGCCAGCGTCTCGGTATCGGTGAGATCGTTGACGGCAACGAATTCGAGGTCGATGTCGTAGCGCGCTGCCGAACGCAGCAGGTTGCGGCCGATGCGACCGAATCCGTTGATGGCGACGCGGACGGTCATGAGGGTCTGCTCCCCTGTGCTCGTGAAGTGTGTGCCGTGCGGCTACTGCCCAGACCTTACCTTCCACGCCGAGCCGAGGTCGACGAGCAATGGAGGTGAGGCGGGCGATGACCATGGCGGCGACAGCATTCCTTAGGCTCGGCGTCGCAGCGCAGGTATCGATGCGCTGCGTCCGCCTCGGTTCAAAACGACGAAGGGGCGCTCTTGTGCACACCCCTCGGCAATGTTTGTGACGAAGGGCCCGTCATGCCCGAATCCGTACCACCTAAGCCACGGCTCGCCGTGTTCGCCGGACCCAATGCGACCGTGCTCAACAGTGCGCCGCTGGTGACCTCGAACAAGGCACGCACCCGCGCGGGACTCCCTGCGATGGTCGATGCCTGGGGCGCTCCGCTTCGTTTCGATCAGTTGCGTCCGCAGCGTCTTGCACGACCCGCCACCGTCTGGGTCGAGCAGTTCTCTGCCCACCCACTCGAAGCCGATGCGGCACCACTGCATGGCCCGCCCGATGGCTGGATGGATGCCGGCGGTGAGATCCATCCACATCCGACAGGACCCGATGATCGCCCGGTACAACGCATCGATCTCTCCCCTGAGGACGGCCTCTACCCCTTGCCCTACATGGGCTTGCGCGCCGACGGCACACCGTGGAACGCAGGTGAGGATCAATCGGACGGGCAGCGCCAGGACGGGCTCTGGCAGCAGGGTTTCTACCCCGACGCTTCCCGCGTGTTCGAAGAGATCGATCGACTTGGCTACGGCGAGTACGCCGAGAGCAACCTTCTGAGCGCCCACGCCGACTTCGATTTCTACCGCGCGGCCCCTTCAGGGGGCTATCTGCGCGGCCTCGACGAGGATTCCCGCACGGACGTCGGTGACGGCCCGATTCCGCCGGAGCGTGTCGGTGACGACTTCTTCCCCTACCGCCCCGCGCATCTGCGCGACGAGCCATCGCGGGCGATGCTCGCGACGATCACGAACCGGGTGGCTGACGCACTCGCATCCGGCGACTACGCAGCATGTCTGTGGTTGGAAGGCAGTCCGTCGATCGAGGAGACCATCTATTGGCTCAGCCTGATCGTGGACACGGCCGTTCCGATCGTCGCAGTCGCATCAACGGAATGGCCGCACGGCACGCTCGGTGCGACCGGTGACCGAAACCTCGTGCACGCGATTCAGTACGTGCGGTCGGGAATCTGGCGCGGCGACGGTGACCGGGACCGTCTCGGAGCGGTACTCATCGACGCCGAGCGCGTCCTGACCGCACGTGACGTGCAGAAACGCGACGCCCGCCCAGGAGGATTCGCCGCGACGGGTGGCCACGGAGGCGTCGTTGCGACGATCGGCGATCCCGGTCCACCAGTACTCACGAACGTGCCGGTGTGGCGGGCGACATGGCGGTCAGAGGTCCGGCTGAGTCGGGTTCCTGACACGATCGCAGGTGTGACAGGCCACCCGTCAGCGCCACAGCGATGCGATGTTGCGACGCGGACGGCAGACGGCACGCTGCACGATGACGCGATTCCCCACGTCACAATCCACAAGCATGCCCGGTTCCTGACCTCGGGTGATGCTGACGACGAAGTCGAACTCCTCGCCCGTATCGAACACAATCTTCGCAGGCACCGACTCGCAGGCTTCGTCGTCGAGGCCAACGCCCCGTATGGTTCCAGCGCACCGAGCGTGGACGACGTGCTTAGACGCGCAGCACTGTCGGGCATGCCGGTTGTTCGTGTCGGCCGAGGCAACATCGAGGGATGGATCCCGACCGACCGAATGCGACTCGCGATCGCAGGGGCGAACCTGACCGCCACCAAGGCACGCATGCTGCTGATGGCGTGCCTGCTGCGCTTCGGCGCCCCGCCTCCGGCGGCAGACCCAACCGCGCCCACGTCTGACGAGGTGGCGTCGGTCGAAGACGTGCTGGCTCGTTATCAGTCCGTCTTCGACACGCATTGAACCGGCCCACATCCTCCGGCGGTGACGGCATGTGGCCGGCCGTCGCGTACCCCTGCACGCTCGATATCGCCGCCTGCTCCACGGTTCCTGAGGTCAGCGCGGCAGGCACGAACGTCCCTCAACCGTCACGGTCTGTCGCGGAGGGAGCAGCGCCGGAATCCACGATCCGGGCCAGGCGACGCGCGACCGTCGACTTGCCGACCGGTGGATCGAGCAACTCGCCGAGTTCGGCGAGTGAGGCGGCCGGATTCGCCAGGCGCACCAGCGCTGCCTCCTGCAACTCGGGCGGAAAATCGTCGAGTGCGCGGCTGTCCAGCGCGTCCTGAACCGCGCGGACCTGCCGTTCGGCTGACGTGACGGACCTGCGGAGGTTGGCCGTGTCTGCGTTCGCAAGCCGGTTGGCTTCCCCGCGCAGTTCGTGACGCAGACGTTGGTCGTCCCAACGCAGGAACGCCTGCGACGCCCCCAGATAGGCCAGCAGATCACCGATGGCCCGGCCCGACTTGACGACCACGCGCCGGCGGCGTCCTGTCGATGCGACGTGCACCCGCGCGTCGAGCGCTTCGCCGAGCCGGTCAGCAATCTGCTGCGCGACACGTTGGCTGCGCACACCGATCTCGAGGTGCGCTGGTCGTCCCGGCGTCGAGAACGACCCACCCGCAAGAATCGCGCCACGAAGCCACGCATGCGGTGCAGCGTCCACGATCTCGTCGGGAACGTCGTCGAGCAGTTCGCCTGCCGCGTCGACGACACCTGCTTCACGAAGCACGCTGCCGGATCCGGCTCCGACAGCGACGAGGTAGGTCGGTCGTTTGTCGATGCCCGACGCTGAACGCATCCTGAGCTCCGGCCGGATGCCGAATCCCCGGTGCAGCAGAAGATGTGCCCTGCGCGCGACGGCTCCCGACGCGGTGGTGACTTCGACCCCGAATCCGTCGTGCCCGGTGCGCAGGATCACCGCGCCAGCGACACGCAGCAACGCCGCGAACTCGGCGATGATCTCTCCACGGGTTCCCAGGGGTAGCCGTGCGACTTCCTGGCGCACCTGGTCGGTGAACGACTCGGGGGTCACGACGACTCGATGTCCAGCCGTGCAGCGTCCACGAGTGCCTGCGCCAACGCGTGTGGGTCGTGCCCGTCATGGCCATCGAGCACATCCGAGCGCACCAGCGTCCACCCGTCGGCCGCGAGCTGGTCGACGTCGGGCGTCAGTGGTCGCCCTGGACCGGATGGATCCGCGCCCGCATGAGCAACGACGACGTCGACACGCGATTCGGGCACGTGAGCGAACAGGGCAGCCAGATGCTCGCTGAGTGTGAGGCCTTCGGTCTCCCCCGGCTGTTCGCGCAGATTGGTCACGAACGCAATGCGAGCGGGGGTTTGCGCAAGTGCAGACGCGATCCCCGGCACGAGCAGGTTCGGGAGCAGGCTCGTGTAGATCGATCCCGGCCCGAGTACCACCAGTTCGGCCTCGGTGATCGCTGCGACTGCCTGGGATGGTGCCACCGCATCTGAGGGTTCGATCCACACCCGCTCGAGAGAAGACGTCGCCGCGAGGGATGCCTGACCCACGACCTCACGAGCACGTACGGTCCCGTGGAGTTGTAGCGGTTGGGTTGCGCAGGGCAGCACGCGCCCTCGAACATCGAGGAGCTGCCCGAAGCGCGCCAGTGCGGCAACCAGGTCGCCATCCGCCTGGTCGAGCAGTCCGGCCAGCATGAGGTTGCCGAGGCTGTGTCCGGCGAGCTCGCCCCTGGAGAAGCGGTGACTCCCCAGGTGCGCCAGCTCCCCGTTGTGCGCGAGCGCCGTCAACGCCATGCGCAGATCGCCCGGCGGCGGGATGCCGAGGTCGCGTCGCAGCCGCCCGGACGAACCTCCGTCGTCAGCGACGGTGACGACGGCGCTCACGTCGTCGGCGACGAGGCGCAGTGCACGAAGTGTGCGGGCGGTGCCATGCCCACCGCCGATCGCCACCGCACGCTTGATGGCTCCCACGCCAGCGACATCGGCCACGATCACTCCCCACGCAGGTCGCGATGGTGGACGAACACGGGCAGCTTGGTCGTGGTCCGCAGATGATCGGCGATGTCGTCGGCGATGGTCACCGATCGGTGCTGGCCTCCCGTGCACCCGATGCCGATCGTGAGGTAGCGCTTGCCTTCGGCGACGTAGCCCGGCACCACGATGTCGAGGAGCCCGCGGAAGGCGTCGAGGAACGGGCGGGTGCTGTCCTGTTCGAGCACGTACGCGCGTACCGGCGCATCCTTTCCTGTCAGCGCCCTCAGTTCGTCGACCCAGTGGGGATTGGGCAGGAAGCGCACGTCCATCTGCAGGTCGACGTCGCGCGGCGGGCCGTGCTTGAACCCGAACGACACCACGTCGATGCGCAGCTGCCCGGCACCGTGCTCACCGAGCAGCTCCTCGACCCGGTCGCGAAGCTCGTGGACGTTGAGCCCGCTGGTGTCGAGAATCAGGTCGGCGAGTCCGCGAAGTTCAACGAGTTGTTCACGTTCGCGGCGCACCCCGTCGAGGACCGCCCCGCCCTCAGCCGCCGGATGGCGGCGGCGCGTCTCCTCGAAACGACGGTGCAGCACGTCATCGTCCGCTTCGAGGAAGACCACACGCAGGTCGGCGCCCGCCCTGCGAAGCTCGGCGAGATTGTCGACGAGCTCATCAAAGAACTCCCGCCCGCGCACGTCCGCGACGACCGCGAGCCGGTTGATCGACGATCCAGGAGCGAACGCCAACTCGGCGACGCGCTGGATCAGTGCCGGAGGCAGGTTGTCGATGACGAACCATCCGAGGTCTTCGACGACGTTGGACACCGTCGAACGACCTGCGCCGGACAGCCCGCTGATGACGAGAATGCGGGGTCGGGCCACGTCGTTCATCGGCTGCTCTCCCCGCCACCGGCAAGATGCGAATGGATGCGTTCAGCGAGCGTACGTGACACCCCCTGCACCTCGGCCAGGTCCTCGACCGAGGCTTGCCGCACGGCGGACACCGAACCGAAACGCCGCAACAGCGCCTGTCGCCTGTTCGGCCCGACCCCGGGAATCGCCTCGAGTGTCGAGCCGCGGACCGTCGCTCCCCTGCGCGTGCGCTGGTAGTTGACCGCGAACCGGTGCGCTTCGTCCCGGATGCGTTGCAGGAGATAGAGCGCTTCACTTCCACGGGGCAGGACGACAGGCCGCGAGCGGTTGGGCAGCCACAACTCTTCGAATTGTTTGGCGAGCGCTGCGAACGCCGTCGGCGTGACGGCAAGGTCGGCGACGGCGTCGAGTGCGGCGGCGAGTTGACCGGGGCCACCATCGACGACGACCAGTCCGGGTGGGTAGGCGAAGCGCGCCACCGGCTGCTGGTCTGAGGCGTCACCGGCTGGCGTGTTGGCCGCCTCGGTGTCTGATGTGCGGGAGAAGCGACGACGAATGACCTCGCGCATCGCCTGGTAGTCGTCATTGGCGTCGATGCTGAGTTTGAACCGTCGATAGTCGGACCTGCGGGGCAGGCCGTCCTCGAAGACCACCATCGAGCCGACGACGTCCGTGCCGCCCAGATGCGAGATGTCGAAGCATTCGATGCGCAGGGGTGCTTCGTCGAGTTCGAGCGCGCGCTGCAGTTCTTCCAACGCACGGGTGCGGCTGTCGAAATCCGATGCGCGCTGCAGCCGGGACCGCTCGAAGGATGCGCGGGCGTTGTCGGTCACGGCCGCGAGCACGTCACGTCGCGCTCCACGCTTGGGCACGACGAACCGCACACGACCACTCTTGCCGGAGGCGGCTTCGCGCCGTTGCTCGGACAACAACTCGGCGAGGACGTCGTGATCCTGCGGCAGTGTCGGTACCACGACGACCGGCGGGATGTCATCGGGCGATGAGCTGTACAGCTCGAGGAGGAACGAGCTCAGCAACTCGTCGGGGTCGAGTGGCTCGACCTTGTCGACGCTCCACGCTCGTCGTCCGACCAGACGTCCCCGGCGTACGAAGAACGCTTGCACGCTGGCGTCGAGCTCGTCTTCGTAGAGACCGATGGCGTCGAGATCCTCGTCGCCGGCAGCGACGAGTTCCTGCTTCTCCAGGGCGGTGCGGGCTGCTTCGAGTTGATCCCGCCGCCTGGCCGCCAGTTCGAAGTCGGTCCGTTCGGAAGCCGCGAGCATCTCCTTCTCGAGTCGCTCGAGGACATCCGCGTTGTCGCCGTCGAGGAAGCCCGCGAGTTCGTCGACGAGCGCGCGGTGCGCCTCCACGGAGATCGCGCCTGTGCATGGCGCGTCACACCGTTCGATGTGGTGCAGCAGGCAGGGCTTGCCGGTGCGCGCCGCCCGTTGGTAGACGCCGGGCGAACAGCTGCGGATGGGGAACACCCGCAGGAGCAGATCGAGGGTCTCCCGGATCGCGTAGGCGTGTGCGTAGGGGCCGAAGCGGCGGTCGCCCGCAGGCACGCTTCCCCGTTGCACGCGTGCCCGTGGCACCTCCTCGGAGGTCGTGAGCACCAGGTAGGGATAGGACTTGTCGTCGCGGTAGCGAATGTTGTACCGCGGCCGATGGCGCTGGATGAGGGTGAACTCGAGATGCAGCGCTTCGACCTCGCTGCCGACGACGATCCATTCGACGGACCGGGAGGCACGCACCATCGCGCCTGTGCGCGGGTGCAGGGCGTCATGTGCTGCGAAGTAACTCGAGACGCGTGCGCGAAGGCTCTTGGCCTTGCCGACATACAGCACCCGACCATCGCCGTCCCGGAACAGATAGCAACCGGGCCTGTCGGGGATCGAGGACGGTGCAGGTCGCCACGCCGGTGCAGAGGTCGCAGTCATCGTCGCTGAAGCGTACTGGCGGCTCCTCGGCGCCCCACCGGGGACGTGAAGGAGCAGTGACCACCTCCACGGATCCCAGGTTTGGCGCGCCTACCATCAGAAACGCAGGCGGCGAAGGGCGCGAGCATGGACGACGGTGGGCAGACCTCGCCGATCGACGCCCTCGAAGCCGAGGTCTGTGGGACCGGCGCAGACGCAACGCTGCTGTGTCGCTACGTCTACCGCCAGACCGGCGACGAACTGCTTGCGAGTGCCGCCGACGTCGTGGGCACGATGCTGCGCATCGTCGCCATCATCATCGTCGCATATGTCATCACGCGCCTGCTGCGCCGTTTCGTCACACGGTTCGCGGGCGCGATGGAGCAACGCATCGAGCAGCGCCTGACGCGCGCGCAACGCCGCGGCGCCATCACCCAGACGCAGCGGTTCCGGGCCCGTCGCCTGCAACGGCTCAACGCGATCGTGGGTGTGATGCGCGGCGTGGTCGCGGCGGTCATCTGGGTGACCGCGCTGCTGGCCGTGTTGGCCATCCTCGACGTCCGCCTGCAACCCATTCTCGCCGGAGCGGGACTCATCGGCGTCGTCGTCGGCTTCGGTGCGCAACAGCTCGTCCGGGACGTCATCGCCGGCATCGCCATGCTCGTCGAGGACCAGTACGGCGTCGGCGACTGGATCGAAGTCGACGGCGTGTTCGGCGAGGTCGAACGTGTCGGCCTTCGGTCGACGGCGTTCCGTGACGTCGACGGCGTCGTCCATCACGTCCTCAACGGCTCGATGCAGCGTGTGGGCAATCTCTCACAACACTGGGCGCGCGCGACGTTCGACGTTCCCGTCGCACTCGATGCGGACATCCCGACGGCCAAGGCCGTCATCCACGAGGTCGCCTCGAGCCTCGCGAAGGACCCGGTATGGGGCCCCGATGTCATCGGTCCACCTGAGATCTGGGGAGTCCAGCACCTCGGGCCTGACGGCGTGAAGATCCGACTGGTCATCCCAACCCGGCCACTACGCAACTGGGACATCGCCCGGCAGCTGCGCGAACGGATCAAGATCGCGTTCGACGCCGCCTCGATCCGCATGCCGAGCCAGCTCGTCGACCTGGCCGGTCAGCACACGGGCTACGCGGTGCTGACCCGCGATGTCACCGACGACGACAGGACGCTGGCCCGCCAGGTGCGCGACACGGCGCACAGCGACCCTGCACCCGATGGTGAGACGCCGGCTCGCGACGACAGCACCGTGCGACTGCCGGACCGCGACCACACGGAGGAACTTCGTCTCGAACGTGGCCCCCAGCCACGTCCCGACTGACCCGCGTCGCCGTCACGCGCCGGTGAGCACCTCACGCAGGAACTTGCCGGTATAGCTCGCCGGCGCAGCACTGACCTGCTCGGGTGTGCCCGCCGCCACGACACGGCCTCCCCCACTGCCGCCTTCGGGGCCGAGGTCAACGATGTGGTCCGCCGTCTTGATGACGTCAAGATTGTGCTCGATGACGATGACGGTGTTGCCTTTGTCGACCAGACGGTGCAGTACCTCGAGCAGGCGCCGGACGTCGTCGAAGTGCAGGCCGGTGGTCGGCTCGTCGAGGATGTAGACCGTGCGACCTGTCGAACGCTTGCGCAGTTCGCTCGCGAGCTTCACACGCTGCGCCTCACCCCCCGACAGGGTCGTCGCTGGTTGACCGAGCCTGACGTAGCCAAGGCCCACATCGGCGAGTGTCTGCAGATGGGTGGCGATGGCACGCTGGTTCTCAAAGAACGCCAGGGCTTCCTCCACCGACATCTCGAGGACCTCGGCGATCGTTCGTCCCTTGTAATGGACCTCGAGTGTCTCGCGGTTGTAGCGGCGTCCTTTGCAGGTGTCACACGGGACGTAGACGTCGGGAAGGAAATGCATCTCGATGCGAAGCGTCCCGTCTCCCTTGCAGACCTCGCAGCGTCCCCCTTTGACGTTGAACGAGAAGCGTCCGGGCTGATAGCCGCGGACCTTGGCTTCAGGCGTTGCCGCGAACAGACGGCGGACATGGTCAAACATGCCCGTGTAGGTGGCCGGGTTCGAGCGTGGTGTGCGTCCGATCGGTGATTGGTCGACCACGACCGCCTTGTCGACATGCTCCAGGCCCGCCACGCGGGTGTGGCGTCCTGCGATCTGTCGTGAGCCGTAGACGTGGCGCATGAGCACGTTCGAGAGGATGTCGTTGACCAGCGTGGACTTGCCGGACCCCGACACGCCGGTCACGCCGATGAACGTTCCCAGAGGGAAATCGACGTCGACGTCGCACAGATTGTTCGCCGATGCTCCCACCACGGTCAGGGCATCACCGTCGCCCGATCGGCGCTGTCGGGGGATCTCGATCGAACGGGCGCCCGCCAGGTAGGCGCCGGTGAGCGACTTCACGGTCAGGCGTTTGAGCGCGTCGACCGAACCCGAATGGACGATGCGTCCGCCGTGTTCGCCTGCGCCCGGCCCGATGTCGACGACGTGGTCAGCAGCGTCGATCGTCGCC
>JBJHAX010000003.1:20755-35119 GCA_050480705.1 Nitriliruptoraceae bacterium | reverse complement strand
TCATGTTCGACGACGATGAGGGTGTTGCCCAGATCCCGCAGGCGCAGCAACGTGTCGATGAGACGTTCGTTGTCGCGCTGGTGGAGCCCGATCGAAGGTTCATCGAGGACGTAGAGGACGCCGACGAGGCCCGCCCCGATCTGCGTTGCCAGGCGGATCCGTTGCGCCTCTCCACCCGACAGCGTCCCGGCAGCGCGGTCGAGCGCCAGATAGTCGAGGCCGACGTCGAGCAGGAACGCCAGACGGGCACGGATCTCCTTGAGAACCCGCCCCGCGATCAGCTCCTGGCGTTCATCGAGCTCCAACGCACGAACGAACTCGTCGGCGTCGGCCACACTCTTCGCGGTGAGCTCGGCGATGCCCAGGCCACCGACGGTCACCGCCAGCGCAACCGGCTTGAGTCGCCGCCCCTGGCAGTCCGGGCACGGGATCTCGCGCATGTACTGCTCGATCTGCGCCCGGGTGTACTCCGATTCGGTTTCGGCGTGTCTGCGGCGAAGCGAGGCCAGCACACCCTCGACCCGAGCTCGGTACGAACGACGCCGCCCGTAACGGTTCGTGTACGAGACCTGGACCCGCTCGTCGAGCCCGTTGAGGATCGCGTCACGGACCGCGTCAGGCAGCTTTCGCCAAGGGGTCGTGGGATCGGCCCCGAGATGCGCCATGACGCTACGCAGTAGTTGTTGGTAGTAGCCAGACTGCATCCCGGTCGCCCACGGAACGATGACGCCGTCTTCGACCGAACTGTCCGGGTCTCCGATCACGAGATCGGCATCGACCATCAGGCGGGTGCCGAGTCCCGAACACGTCTCGCAGGCGCCGTAGGGCGAGTTGAACGAGAAGTTGCGTGGCGCCAACTCGTCGTAACTCACCCCGCAGTGCGTGCATGCCAGATGTTCGGAAAACGTCAGTTGCTGAGGCCCGGGCACTGCCGTGTCGCCCTCGCCGCCTGACGGCAGGATCTCGATCATGGCGAGCCCGTCCGCGAGTTGTAGGGCGGTCTCGATCGAGTCGGTCAGCCGCCTGCGCAGGTCTCCCTTCTGGACCAGACGATCCACGACGACCTCGACGTCGTGACGGCGGTTGCGGTCGAGCTTGGGGGCTTCGTCGATTGCGTGGATGTCGCCATTGATCCGCACACGCGCGTACCCGTCGGTCGCGAGTTGCCGCAACAGACTCGCGTGTTCGCCCTTGCGTCCACGCACGACAGGTGCGAGCACCTGGAACCGGGTACCGACCGGCAACGCACCGACCTGGTCGACGATCTGTTCTGCAGTCTGCTGGGCGATTGCGCGACCACAGTTGGGGCAATGTGGGATCCCGATCCGCGCGTACAACAGACGCAGGTAGTCGTAGATCTCGGTGATGGTGCCTACCGTCGATCGGGGATTTCTCGACGTCGACTTCTGGTCGATCGAGATCGCAGGCGACAGGCCCTCGATGACGTCGACATCGGGCTTGTCCATCTGGCCCAGGAACTGTCGCGCATACGCCGACAACGATTCGACGTAGCGTCGCTGGCCTTCTGCATAGATCGTGTCGAACGCCAGGCTCGACTTGCCCGAGCCCGACAGGCCGGTGAAGACGATCAGCGCATCGCGGGGCAGATCGACGTCGACGTCGCGCAGATTGTGCTCACGGGCACCGCGGACGACGATGCGGTCGCGTTGCGCGCTGACGTGCTCAGACACGATGATTCGCACTCCTCGCGACATGCCCGGGCGTCGATCCGCACGAGTGACGTCACGCCGACGTCGACGCGGCGCGAGCGTACTGAGCGCCACGCCGTGTCCGTCACCAACCGTTAGGGTCGCATCCCGTCCCCAGGCCGCGGAGGTGCGTCATGGAGGCCGACAACGGCCACGTGGAAGTCAACGGGCCATGGTTGGACCGTGAGGACGGCGGCGTCAAGATCCGCAAGCTCGCGGTCGGCGGGATGAACAACAACGTCTACATCATCTCGTGCAACACAACAGGCCGTGCGATCGTCGTCGACGCAGCCGACCAGCCCGATCGGATCCGCTCGGCGATCCACGACGTCGAAACGCTTGCTGTCGTGCAGACCCACGGCCATTGGGACCACGTCGGCGCCTGGGAAGCGCTGCGCGACGACCCCGGTCTGCCGATCTGGGGGCACGACGGTGACGCCGGGCTCTTCCCGCATCCCCTCGATCGCAGTCTCGACGACGGCGACATCCTCGACGTCGGAGAGTTGCGCGTCGAAGTCATCCACATCGCCGGGCACACCGACGGGTCACTGCTTTTCCTCGTCGAAGGTCACCGTCGCGGGCATCTGTTCAGCGGCGACACGCTGTTTCCCGGAGGCCCCGGGAACACCTTCGGCGACGTCGACGCGCACACGCGCATCATGGACGGGCTCGAAGGCAAGATCTTCGACCGGCTCCCCGACGAAACGATGGTGTATCCCGGGCACGGTGACGACACCACGCTGGGAGCCGAACGCCCCCACCTGGCCGAGTGGCGTGCACGCGGCTGGTGAGGGCGCCCGGCGCACCCCTGGAATTCAGCTCGCCGTTTGTGGGTTTCGTCCCAGCGCAAGCACGAAGACCGCCACAGCGTGCAGCAGCAGCAGCCCCATCAGCGGTGCGCCGATCTGGATGAGAATGGCGACGTCGGCGACGAGGCCGGTGAGGAACACGAGCAGCGCAGCGTTGACACCCCAGATCGTGACCGGGTTGGCCTTCATCCCCGACGTTCGCGCGATGAGTGCGAACAGCGCGTTGGTCATGACCCCGATGAACATCGCGTGGTCGAACGCCAGCAGGGCGCCCATCGGTCCGGTGCCGGCTGCAGGGTCGAGTTGGCCGCTGATGAGCAACTGCACCACGTAGACGAGCAGGATCACCCCGACACCCAGGAACAGCGCGCCGACGCGTGCGAAGTTCTCCGCTCCCCCGCCACGCCACGCCGACGGCGCCAACTTGGCACGCAGATGCACCAGGAGCACGATGATCGCGACGACTTCGAGCAGGGTCGCCACGGGGATCAGATCCTCGATCTGCAGGACGAACGCGGCGTTGGCGACCAGTCCAGCGACGAACAGCCCCCACATCACCAACCGGCCCGGTTTGGTTGCGGGCCCGTCGAGGATCCAGTGGCACACCGCGGCGCCAGCCAGGATCAGATAGCCGATGAGCATCGCAGGCGGGTGTGCTCCAGCGATGGCGATCGCAGTGTCCGTGCTCAATCCAGGGATGCCGCCTCGCGCGATGAAGAGGCCGAGGAGCACGCCTTGAATCCCGCCGATCGTCAACGACACGAGCGCGAGGAACAGGCCGAGCTGTCCGGCGCTTCTCGTCGACGCCTTGTACCTGCCCCACGCCCAGGCGAGCACCCACAGGATCGCCACCAGCATGAGCGTTCCGGCGATCGGGCGCGCGATGCCGCTCGTCGCTGCGAATGCGACGACGTAGACGAGCGTCGCAGCGATCGCGACCGTCGCCATCGTCCGCGTCGCTGCAGCGTCGTCACGAGGACCAGCCAGCGCGATCACGGCCGCGCCGATGACCGCGAGGGTGATCCAACCGAGCGTGCCCGCATGTACGTGCGTCATCGCCAGGTTGTGCGGTGGGCTCCACAGACCCGCACCGTTGAGGATCCCGATCAGGATCGTGACGACGAAAATGAGAAGCGCAGCACGGAACAGTGTGCGCGCAGGGGCTGTCGCAGCCTCCATGAAGTGGTCTCCCGACTACCGAGGCCCGTCCCGACGGCGGGCCGTTCACGGGCAGACGCTAGTCCCCTGCCCACCTCGCCGCGAAGCAACTTCACCCGGGTGTGCACATCTTTGCGCGCTCGACGCACGACCTAGGCCGGGCGTCACGCCGATCGATGGCATCGGCTCAGAGGAACGGTGGAGCACTGGCCACACCGATCGCGACGACGATGAGCAACAGCGTCGTCAGCAGGCCGCGCCCAGCAGCACGATTCGCGTCTGCAGCCATCGTCTCGCCACGTGCACGGCGAAGCGCCGTGTGTGCCACACCAAGCGCGACCACCGCCAGCAGTGGATGGATGTAGGCGACCTCGGGGCGTGCATCCCATGCGCCTGCGAGCACGTATTGGACAGCGCCCAGCACGACCTGGACATCGAGTGCGACGACCACGACGACGAACGGGCCCGGTCGGAACTCACGTCCGTCGCGGCCACGGCCGAACGCAAGCAACGCCGCGCCAAGTGTTGCGACGAACACCAGGTAGCCGAGCCACTCGTGGACGAAGGAAAGCACCGACGTCATGCACACGCCTCCAAGCGTTGATCCGCGGCGGAGGGTAGTCGTCGACCGGGTCAGCACCCACCGGCAGGCGCGGGCACTCAGATGTTTGCGGCCTTCATGCTCGCGAGTTCGCGTTTGAGTTCAGCGATCTCGTCGCGGAGCCGGGCGGCGAGCTCGAAATGCAGCTCTCCGGCCGCTTCGTGCATCTCCTCTTCGAGACGAAGGATCATCGCGGCGAGTTCCTCGCGTGGCATGTCCGAGGGGTCGGTTGCGCTGCCGAGGTCGCCCACCGTGGCAGACACGCTGGCACCGAGGCCGTCCTCTTCTGCGCGCACCGCTTCGATGATGTCGCTGACACGCTTGCGGATGGTCTGTGGACCGATGCCGTGCACGCGGTTGTGGTCGACCTGGCGCGCGCGCCGACGGGCGGTCTCATCGAGGGCACGCTGCATCGAGTCCGTGACCTCGTCCGCGTACATCACCACGGCACCGTCGACGTTTCGGGCGGCCCGACCGATGGTCTGGATGAGCGAGGTCTCCGAACGAAGGAAGCCTTCCTTGTCCGCATCCAGGATCGCGACGAGCGAGACTTCGGGAAGGTCGAGACCTTCGCGCAGCAGGTTGATGCCGACCAGGACGTCGAATTCGCCGAGCCTGAGGGAGCGCAGGATCGCGACACGCTGCACCGTGTCGATATCCGAGTGGAGATAGCGCACCCGCACACCGTTCTCGAGCAGGTAGTCGGTGAGGTCTTCAGCCATCTTCTTGGTCAGCGTCGTGACCAGGACACGCTGGTCTGCAGCTGCACACACCCGGATGCGTTCCATCAGGTCGTCGATCTGCCCTGCGGTCGGTCGCACCTCCACGGCGGGGTCGACCAGGCCGGTCGGCCGGATGATCTGTTCGGCGACGGTGTCGCTGTGCTCGCGCTCGTAGGGCCCTGGTGTCGCGGAGATGTAGAGGCGCTGACCGATTCGGGCCTCGAACTCGCGGAACGTCAATGGGCGGTTGTCGCGTGCGGACGGCAGGCGGAAACCGTGCTCGACGAGGGTGTCCTTGCGTGACCGGTCACCTTCGTACATGCCGCCGATCTGCGGGACGGTGACGTGCGATTCGTCGATGAACACCACGAAGTCGTCGGGGAAGTAGTCGAGGAGCGTGAAGGGTGGTTCCCCTTCCTCTCGCCCGTCGAAATGTCGGGAATAGTTCTCGATGCCGTTGCAGAACCCCACTTCGCGGATCATCTCGAGGTCGTAGGCGGTGCGCATCCGCAGACGCTGAGCCTCGAGCAGGCGCCCCTGCCGTTCGAAGGCTGCGAGCTGCTCTTCCAACTCGGTCTGGATCGTGGTCACGGCACGTTCGAGAGCCTCCTTCGAGGACACGTAGTGCGAGGCGGGGAACACCGCGATCTGCGTGACGGGACCACCGGACTCGCCGGTAACCGGGTCGACCCGCACGATGCGTTCGACCTCGTCGCCGAAGAACTCGATACGGGCGATGCGGTCGTCGTCAGCCGGAAAGACCTCGAGCGTGTCGCCGCGCACCCTGAACGTGCCCCGGACGGGATTGAGGTCGTTTCGCGTGTACTGCAGGTCGACGAGTTTGCGCAACGCCGCCTCCAGCCCAGCCTCCTCACCCGCGCGCAACCACAGCACGTGGTCCTCGTATTCGTGTGGGGAGCCGAGCCCGTAGATGCACGACACGGACGCCACCACCACGACGTCGCGTCGCGACAGCAGCGCCATCGTCGCCCGGTGGCGAAGACGGTCGATCTCGTCGTTGATCGACGAATCCTTCTCGATGTAGGTGTCGCTGGAGGGGATGTAGGCCTCAGGCTGGTAGTAGTCGTAGTAGGAGACGAAGTACTCGACGGCGTTGTCGGGCAGGAAGTCGCGGAACTCATTGGCGAGTTGGGCGGCCAGTGTCTTGTTCGGTGCGATCACCAGACACGGGCGCTGCAGTCGCTCGAGGACCTTTGCGGCGGTGAAGGTCTTGCCGGTGCCGGTGGCCCCGAGGAGCGTGACCGCCCGCTCCCCGGCGGCGAAGGCTTCGGAGACCACCTCGATCGCTGCTGGCTGGTCCCCTGACGGTGCGAAGTCGCTGACGACCCGAAACGGTGTGTCGGCACGCAGGTGGCGGTGCAGGTCGCTGCTCTCACCCATTGCGCTCACCGTAGCCTCCCGGCAGGGGCGCCCGTTCAACCTGCCCGATCACGAATCTCGGCGTACACCTCGTCGACGCGGGCGACGAGCGTGTCGACGTCGCCTGCGTTGTCGATGACGTGGTCGGCATGTCGGCGACGGGCCTCATCGTCGGCCTGCGCGCCCATCCTCGCACGCACCTGCGCTTCGTCCATCCCCCGTTCGCGCAGCAACCTGGCGATGCGTTGCTCCGTCGGGGCGATCACCACGACAACCGTGTCGAATCTGTCCACCTGGCCGGTCTCGATCAGCAAGGGGTGGTCCACGACGACAATCGATGGTGCTGCCTCGTCAGCGGCAAGCCGCGCGATCTGCTCGGCGATGCGTCCTGCGATGCGCGGATGCATGATCGCATCGAGGGCACGCCGCTCATGCTCGTCCGAGAACACCAGCGCAGCGAGGCCGGCACGGTCCAGCTCGCCGTCAGGACCGATCAGGTTCCGGCCGAAACGGGCAGCGACCTCGTCGAGCACCGGCGATCCCGGACGCGCGATCTCGCGTGCCACGTCGTCTGCGTCGATGACATGGGCGCCGAGCTCGCGCAGTCGTGCCGCGACCGTGGACTTGCCGCTGCCGATACCGCCGGTGAGCCCGACGAGGTGCATCCGCGTTGTCTCCGGACGCCTCAGGCCGGCTTGTCCTCGTCCTCGCCGTCAGCGGATGCGTCGACAGCCTCCTCTGCATCCACGTCAGCGGCCGCGCCGTCGACCTTGCTTTCCTCGTCGACCGTGGTGTCGTCGACCTCCGCCTGCTCCGCGTGCTCCTCGACCTCGGCCAGTGCCATCTCCTCAGGCGTTGCCTGTTGCGAGAGCCCGGCCTGGGCGAAGGCTTCGGCGAATGCACCGTTGCTCGACGGCGCTTCCTCGCCAGAGGAGTATGCGGCCTCGACGGGCGGCTCTTCGGCGTAGTCCTCCGCGGGTTCCTCCGCCTCGTCGCCACCGAAGGCCTGCTTCAGTGACAGACTGATGCGGCGTCGGACCGTGTCGATGTCGATGACCTTGACTTCGATCTTGTCCCCGACGTTGACGACCGCCTCGGGAACCTCGACGTGACGGTCGGCGAGTTCCGAGATGTGCACGAGGCCTTCGATGCCGTCGGCCACCTTCACGAAGGCGCCGAACGGTACGAGTTTCGTCACTTCGCCGTCCACGACCTCGCCCACCGCGTGCTCACGGGCGAACGCCTGCCACGGGTCTTCCTGGGTCGCCTTGAGCGACAGGCTCACCCGCTCACGATCGAGATCGACATCGAGAACCTCGACCTCGACCTCGTCACCGACTTCGACGACCTCGGAAGGATGATCGATGTGCTTCCACGACAGCTCCGAGACATGGACGAGGCCATCGACTCCACCGAGATCCACGAACGCGCCGAAGTTGACGATCGAGCTCACCACACCGGCGCGCACTTCGCCCTTCTGCAGTGACTCGAGGAACTCGTTGCGGAACTCGCTCTGGGTCTCCTCCAGGAACTTGCGGCGGGAGAGGACGACGTTGTTGCGGTTGCGGTCGAGCTCGATGATCTTGCATTCGAGCTGTTCACCCACGTACGGGGCGAGGTCGCGGACGCGCCGCATCTCGACCAGTGACGCGGGCAGGAAGCCGCGCAGCCCGATGTCGAGGATCAGGCCACCCTTGACGACCTCGATGACCGTGCCGGCGACGGTGCGGTCTTCGGTGTAGATGCGTTCGATCGTGCCCCAGGCGCGTTCGTACTGGGCGCGCTTCTTGGACAGGACGAGTCGGCCCTCCTCGTCCTCCTTCTTCATCACGAGCGCTTCGACGACGTCACCGACGTGTACGACGGTGTTGGGGTCGACATCGAGCTTGATCGACAGCTCACGGGCGGGGATCACGCCCTCGGACTTCCATCCGATGTCGAGCAGAACCTCGTCGGGGTCGACTTTGACGACCACACCTTCGATGATCCGGCCCTCTTCCACGGCCTGAACCGTGTCTTCGAGTGCGGACTCGAACTCCGCATCGGAGAGGTCGTTGTCGACGATCTGGTCGCCGGTGGAGGTCAAGGTGCCTCCCGGCTCCTGCAGAATGACGTCATCGGCGGACGGTGCCGCGTCGTCGGAAGGCTGGTCGTTCGTCGGGGTCTGGGACATCGGGGTCGGTTCTCTTCGTTCAGGGGACGGGGACGTGCCGCAGTCGCGGCAAATGGTGCAGCAGCGCCATGGACGGTGGGGACCGCCGGGAAGAGCGCATCCTATGCACCCTGTAGTAGGGCGGTGCCGAAAGGGTCGCAGCCACACGACGCCCTGTCAACGCATGCGCGTCGCTAGCGTGCTGCATCACTGCCCTGACGGAACGGTGCGCATGCTACCGCCAAGCAGCGAAACAGCCCTCGTCGACCACCCCGACGGGCGCGCCCGCTGCTGGTGGTGCGGCGACGATCCCGACTACGTCGCCTACCACGATGTGGAGTGGGGCCACCGCGAGCACGACACGAACCGCCTGTTCGAGAAGCTGTGCCTCGAGGGATTCCAGGCGGGCCTGTCGTGGATCACGGTGCTGCGGCGGCGCGACGCGCTGCGTCGTGCCTTTGCAGGGTTTGATCCCGACGTGCTCGTCCGCTTCTCGAAGCGGGATATCGATCGGGTCATGACCCAGGACGGCATGATCCGCCACCGTGGCAAGATTGCCGCAGTCGTCGACAACGCCCGGGTCACCGTCGAGCTCGCACGGCGTGGACCGGGATTGAGCGAACTCGTGTGGCGATATGCGCCCGAACCGCGGCCACGCCCGCGTCACCGCGACGAGATCCCCGCCCGAACGGACGCGTCGAGCGCGCTCGCGAGTGAGCTGCGTCGGCACGGCTGGAAGTTCATCGGCCCGACGTCCGCCTACGCGTTCATGCAATCGATGGGTCTCGTCGACGACCATGTCGCTGGATGCTGGCGCGCCGACGACCCTGTCGTTGGGCGTCGATAATGTCCCCACCATCTACGACCGGATACCGGAGGACACGATGCTGCGCCGTCGACGACGCACCGTAAGGCTCGAACCCGAGCCCGACGGTCTGCCGCGGGCGGGACTGTTCACCGAGCCGGTTCGCGTCGCGGTACTTCGCGCGCTCGACACGGAGTACCCCGACGATGCGCCGTGCCGCGCCGCATTTCTCGCCGAGATCCGCGATGGCGACGATCGGCGCTGCCCCGACGTCTACGTCGAAGCGACGATGTCGGGACCGGACCGCAGCCGTACGGTTCACGGCACGACCGACATGCTCGGACGCATCCGCTTCCGCATGAAGGGGCCAGCCGGCTTCTACAGCATCAGGCTCGACAACGTCGGGGCAGGCGGCCTCGCATGGGACGCCGATGCGGGGCCGACCGTGTGCAACAGTGAGATCCCCTGACGCCCGCTTGAGGCCCAAGCAGTTGCCGCGTGAGCGTCAGTGCTTCTGGGCGTCGAACCACGTGGCGCCGAGTGCGGTGTCGACGTCGAGCGGCACGGCAAGGTCGGCGACCCCCGACAGGGTCGTCACCACCACCTCGCGCACCTCGTCGACTTCGTCGTCGGGTACCTCCAGCACGACTTCGTCGTGCACCTGGAGCACCTGGCGCGTGTGGACGTCGTGCTGATCGAGTGCCTGCTGCAGCTCGATCATCGCGAGCTTGATGATGTCGGCTGCCGTCCCCTGGATCGGCGCGTTGAGCGCCATGCGCTCAGCCATCTGTCGCCGGTTCCGGTCATCGGAGCGCAGATCCGGCAGGTACCGGCGACGCCCGAACATGGTCGTCGTGTAGCCGTCGCGTACCGCGCGCTGCACGGTGTCGTCGAGGTAGCCGCGAACCTTCGGGAACCGTTCGAAATAGGCGTCGACGATCTCACGTGCTTCGTCGGGCGGAATGCCCAGTTGTTGACCCAGGCCGTATGGGGTCAGGCCGTAGGCGAGGCCGTAATTGACCGCTTTCGCGCGGTCACGCAACGCGCTGTCCACCGCATCGAGCGGCAGGTCGAACACCTTCGCTGCGGTCGTCGCATGGATGTCTTCGCCGGATGCGAACGCGTCGAGCAGCCCGTCGTCCGCCGACAGGTGCGCCAGGATCCGCAGCTCGATCTGGGAGTAGTCGGCGACGAGTAGGTCGTCGAATCCGTCACCTGCCACGAATGCGCGACGAATCTCACGCCCTTCCTGACGACGGACGGGGATGTTCTGCAGGTTCGGGTTCGACGATGCCAGCCGTCCCGTGGCCGCGACGGTCTGCGACAGCGTTGTGTGGATGCGCCCGGTGTCAGCGTCGACGAGCGGCGGCAACGCGTCGACGTAGGTTGACAGCAGCTTGGTCAACTCGCGCCAATCCAGGATCGCATCGATGATCGCGTGCTCGCCACGCAACGCTCCCAGTGCCTGGGCGTCGGTCGACCATCCCGTCTTGATCCGGCGTGTGCGGGGAAGCTCGAGTTCGTCGAACAGCACCTGCTGCAACTGCGGGCCCGAGCCGATGTTGAAGCGTCGCCCCGCGAGGTCGTGGACCTCGCGTTGGAGTTCCTCGATGCGCCCGCGCAGGCGGTCACGCAGTTCCGCGAGCACCTCGAGGTCGATGGCGACGCCGGTGCGTTCCATCCGTGCGAGCACGGCGACGAGCGGTTGTTCGATGGTGCGCAACAGGCCGTGCTGCTCCCGCTGCGCGAGCGTCTCCTCGAAGCCTGCGGCCAGATCGTGGACCGCCTGGGCACGCATCGCCCGCTGCCCCCACGGTTCCGATTCGACGTCGAGGCTCAACTGGTCGCCGTCATCGTCGGCGTCGTCGGTTATCGCGCGCTGCAGGTGCTGCAGGGCCAGATGCTCGAGGTCGAACGTCCGCTGCTGGGGAGTCAGCAGATACGCAGCCAGTTCGGTGTCCATCTCGACACCTGCCAGCGGCCAGCCGAGCCCGGCGCAGACATGGTCGAGTGCCTTCAGGTCGTGGGTGACCTTGGCCGTGTCGGAGTCAGCGAGCAGGTTCGCGAGCGCGTCGCGGTCGTCGTCGCCAAGGTTCTGCCACGAAGCCGACACCGGAGCACGATCGTCCGCGGCGAGGGCGAACGCAGCAGGCGCGACGTGGGGAACCCGTCCCGACACGATCGCGACGACGGCCACCGCCCCGTCGACACCGTCGAGCCATCCGCTCAACTCCCCCGCTGCGAGGCGCTGGGGCGCGACGTCGGCGGCGTGCGCGTCACCTGCGATCGCTTCACCGAGTATCTCGTCGACGAGCCGGTCATAGAGCGCCCGGAACTCCAGGGTCCCGAACAGCTCCTGCACAGCCTGGGCGTCGACCTCGCGCGGTTGCAGGTCGGCCGGCGTCCAGGAGATGGCGACGTCGCGGCGCAGCCGCATGACGTCGCGGTTGAGGCGGACCTGCTGTTCGTGCTCGCGCAGCTGCTCAGGCACCTTCGTCCCACTGATCTGGTCGATGTGCTCGTAGATCCCGTCGAGATCGACGTACTGGCCAAGCAGCTTTGCTGCGGTCTTGTCACCTACGCCGGGCACGCCTGGCAGGTTGTCGGACGTGTCGCCTCTCAGCGCGGCGAAGTCGACATAGCGCTCCGGAGGAACGCCGAAGCGTTCGGCAACCGCCGCGGGGGTCATCTCCGCGAGTTCACTGAGCCCCTTGAGCGTGTACAACACCGTGGTGTGGTCGTCGACCAGTTGCATCGCGTCACGGTCGCCGGTCACCACGTACGCGTCGTAGCCTTCATCGACCGCGTGTGCCGCGATGGTTGCGAGCACGTCGTCTGCTTCGACGCCGGCCTCGATGACAACCGGAATGCCCATCGCCTCCAGGACCTGCTGGATCAGCTCGACCTGTGGCCGGAATTCATCGGGTGGCGCTTCCCGGTTCGCCTTGTACTCGGGGTAGGCCTGCACACGCTGCTCGTCACGTCCCCGGT
This sequence comes from Nitriliruptoraceae bacterium, assembly GCA_050480705.1. Classification (GTDB taxonomy): domain Bacteria; phylum Actinomycetota; class Nitriliruptoria; order Nitriliruptorales; family Nitriliruptoraceae; genus JBJHAX01. The sequence goes on along the minus strand of JBJHAX010000003.1, from coordinate 22,792 downwards.
CGAACGCGACCGCGATCGCATCGGGCCGACGGTCGGCGAGCAGTTTGATCAGCATGCTCGTGAACCCGTACACGGCGTTCGTGAGCTGTCCCGACTGTGTGCGTAGCGTGTCGGGTAGCGCGTAGAACGCGCGATAGGCGAGACTGTGGCCGTCGAGGAGCACGATCGACGGGCGGCGCTGTGCCATCGGGAAGGCCCTCGTGAGCGGCGGCGTTCGAGATCGTAGTGGCGTGGCCTCGCCATACCCGAGCAGCCAGGAGAACAAGGTGTCCACCAGCCAGACCAGCACTCCCCTGATCTATGACGTCACCGACGCAGATTTCGAAGCCAACGTCATCGACGCGTCGCACCGCGTTCCGGTCGTCGTTGACTTCTGGGCGGCGTGGTGCGGTCCCTGCCGGACTCTGGGGCCGCTGCTCGAAGAAGCGGTGCAGGCCCGCGCCGGCGCCGTCGTGCTCGCCAAGCTCGACGTCGACGCGAACCAGCAGACCGCACAGGCCTTCCGGGTTCAGGGCATCCCGCAGGTCTACGGCTTTCGCGACGGCAGAATCGTCGAACAGTTCACCGGCGCAATCCCCCGCCAACAGATCGACGGTTTTCTCGACGCGCTGGTGCCTTCGGAGGCCGACCGCGCCGTGCAACGAGCCGCCGATGTCGGATTCGACGAGGCTGAACGGATGTTGCGCGACGTCCTCGACACCGAACCTGGGCATCGCGGCGCAGCACTTGCGCTCGGGCGTCTGCTCGTTCGCAGGGATCCGGCCGAGGCCCTGCGCCTGGTCGGCCCACACCGCCCCGACGACGAAGCCGAACGCATCACGGCGCAAGCCGAGCTGGTACGCGACGGCATCGACGACCCCGACGCGGCACGCACCGCGTACGAAGGCGGTGAACTCACCGCGGTCGGACTCGCGCGTGCGCTCGCGGCGAACGAGCGCTACGACGAAGCGATCACCTGCCTGCTCGCAGCGGTCGAAGCGGGGGGCGATGACCGCGAGTCGGCACGCGAACAACTCGTCGCACTGTTCGAGATCCTCGGAACCGATGATCCTCGAGTCGCGGCGGCGCGCCCTCGACTGGCGCGCGCGCTGTTCTGACGCGCCACACCGCCGCGGCGTTGTCAACGAACGATCGCGAGAAACCTTCTGGTCCGCTCGTGTTGCGGACGCCCCAGGACCTGACGGGGTGCGCCGTCCTCGACGACGACACCCGCGTCCATGAACACGACACGATCGGCGACGTCGCGGGCGAACCCCATCTCGTGGGTGACCACCACCATCGTCATCCCGTCGGTCGCCAGGTCGCGCATGACAGCGAGCACCTCACCGACCAGTTCCGGGTCGAGCGACGACGTCGGCTCGTCGAACAACATCATGTCGGGATTCATCGCGAGCGAGCGTGCGATGGCAACGCGCTGCTGCTGTCCGCCCGACAGGTGCGCCGGGTAGGCGTCGATCTTGTCGAGCAGCCCCACCCGTTCGAGCCGGGCGCGCGCGACCTGTTCTGCCTCGTCCTTCGACCGTCCAAGGACGCGCCGCTGGGCGATCGTCAGGTTGCGGAGCACGGAAAGATGGGGAAAGAGGTTGAACTGCTGGAACACCATGCCGATGCGGGTGCGCACCGCGTCGATGTCGGCATCGGGGTCGGTGACGTCCTCGCCATCGATGAGGATCGCGCCACCCGTCGGCTCCTCCAGACGGTTGATGCACCGCAGCAGGGTCGACTTGCCCGATCCCGACGGACCGATGACACAGACGACCTCGCCGGTGCCGATGTGCAGGTCGACGCCGCGCAACACCTCGTTGTCCCCGAACGACTTGCGGAGGGCACGGATGTCGATCGCAGCCCCGGACGTGGACACCTCAGACCTCCCGACGTCGCCGATCATCGTGCCCTCTGGTTGCGGCGTTCGAGTACCGCGACCAACTGTGTCAGCGGGATCGTGATCAGCAGGTAGACGAACCCGACGACGACCAGGGGCGTCGGATTGGCCTGCTGCGAGAGCAGGTCACGCCCCATCTTGGTCAATTCCTTCGT
>JBJHAX010000003.1:0-20745 GCA_050480705.1 Nitriliruptoraceae bacterium | reverse complement strand
CGCTGGTGTCGTACCGAGCACAAACAGCAGCGACGTGTCCTTGATGAGCAGCACCAGCTCGTTGGTCAACGGCGGAATCACCAGCCGGAAACCCTGCGGGATGATGACCGAGGCCATCGCGCGCGTGTGCGACATGCCAAGCGACCGGGCCGCCTCCATCTGGCCCTTCGGGACCCCCTCGATGCCGGCGCGGATCGTCTCGGCCATGTACGCCGACGCGACCAGCCCGAGGCCGAGCGTGATACGGGTGAGCACATGCCAGTCGGTCCGAAACGCGAGCGGGATGCCGAAGCCGACCAGAAAGATCGTCAGGAGGGCTGGCAGGCCACGGAAGATCTCGATGTAGACGGTGGCGAACCAGCGGTACGGGCCAACCGACGACAGGCGCATCATCGCGAGCAGCAGGCCGAAGACGAGCCCGAAGGTGAACGCGAGAAAGGTATAGAAGAGGGTGTTGCGGGCGGCGATCAGCAGCACGTCGGGAAACATCGACCTGGCGATCTCCAGGTCGAAGAAGAACTGTCCGATCCGGGGCCAGTCCGCCGCTGCGACGGTGGCGCCGAAGGCGAGCAGGAACGCCAGATACAGCCCCGCACGTATGCGGCGCTCACGACGCCTCCTACTCACGCGCCCTCCACGCCACCGCCGCAACCGGGAACGTCATCACTCCTCGACGACGAAGTACTTCTCATAGAGCTCGTCGTATACACCCGAGGCGCGTACCGCATCGAGCGCTTCGTTGATCGCGGCGAGCAGGCCGTCCTCACGGTCCTTGGTCATCGCGAGTCCGTAGTGCTCGTCGGTGTCGAACTCCGCCGCCACCGATGCCTCGTTGTTGCGGGCGTAGGCCTCGTTGACCGGCAGATCCTGCAGGATCGCGTCGACCTGACCCGCCTCCATGGCCACGAACAGGTCACCGGGGTTCTCGAAGGAGACGATCTCGGCTCCGTCGACATGGTCCTGCGCAAACGACTCGCCCGTCGTCGCCGACTGCACGCCCACGCTGACACCGTCGACGAGGTCCTCGAGGCCGGACAGTTCCGACCCAGCGGGCACGAGCAGTGACTGCAGGGCCACGTAGTAGGCGTCCGAGAAGTCGAGACGCTGCTGACGTTCCTCGGTGATCGTCATCGCGCTGGCCGCGAGGTCGCACGTGCCGGCTGCCATGGTCGTACCCGACTCGAGACCTTCGAACCCGGTCGCGATGACGACGATGTCGAGGTCGAGTTCCGCAGCGATCGCTTCCATCAGCTCGATGTCGAACCCGCTGTAGCCCGTCGGTGCGTCCGCGTCCTCGAACTCGAACGGTGGGTAGGGCACGTCCGAGCACACGGTCAGGGTCCCGTCGGTGACGAGATCGAGCCCCTCGGCTTCGTCGGGCGCGTCAGTGCCGCCACACGCGGCCAGGATGAGGGCGCCGCACAGCAGCAACCCGGTGGACAACCGTCGTTTCATCTCTCCACGTCCTTTGCGTGCATCGTCCATCGACACCACTGATGGGATGCCGACGTCGTTCGATGTCGCCCTGATCGGCGACGTACGACCGTGGTCGTTGGGTAGACGCTAGACCACGCAACGCTGCGCGCAAACCACGGGATTGATCGTCGCGATCACGGTGCGCAGCCGGTCAGTCGCCACCGAGTTCGTTGATGATCTGCTCGGCGACTTCACGCATCGACTGCCGCCGCTCCATCGCACGACGTTGCACGAAGCGGAACGCCTCGGCTTCCGTTACGCCTTCGGCTTGCTGCAGCAGGCCCTTGGCGCGTTCGACGAGCTTGCGTGCTTCGAGGCGACCCTGCAGGTCGTCGACGGTGGCTTCCAGTCCGGTCATCTCCCGGAACCTGCCCGAGGCGATCTCGACGGCGGGCAGCAGATCGTGTTTCTGGAACGGCTTGACCAGATACGCCATCGCGCCGGCGCGGCGCGCCTTCTCGACCAGTTCACGCTGGCTGAACGCGGTCAGGATGAGAATTGCCGCGAGCCGGTCGTTGGCGATCTCCTCTGCCGCTTCGATCCCGTCCATCACGGGCATCTTGACGTCCAGAATGACCAGGTCGGGTCGAAGCTCGCGTGTGAGCCGGACGGCCGAGGCGCCGTCGGCGACTTCACCGACGACCTCGAACCCCTCCTCTTCGAGCATCTCCTTGAGGTCGAGCCGGATCAACGCCTCGTCTTCGGCGATCAGCACACGGGTCGCCCGGGCGGCATCAGCGTGCGCCGCACGAGTCCGGTCCGCGTCCGCCACCGTTTCGCTCACCCGTGCTCCTCCGTCGAGCCCGCCGGTGCGGTGCTCCTGTCGCGTACCCCCGGTGGGACTCGAACCCACAATCCCTCACGGGAAGACGGTTTTGAGCCGTCCCTGTATGCCAATTCCAGCACGGGGGCCCGATCACCGCCGACACCAGTCGCGGCGCGGCCGTGCATCGCGTGACTGTACCGGGCACCGCCTCGGCGCCTCGAAGGGCTCGTGACACCACGACGTGCACGGGTCCGACCCCTCACCTGGTCAGTCCTCCGAAACCGATGTCTTGCGATGCGTCTGACTCAACCTGTCCAGAATGATCGCGATGACGAGTACGGCCAGCCCTGCGTTGGTCGCCGAGGGGATGTCGACACGCTGGACCGCCCGGAGTATGAGCTGACCGAGCCCGCCTCCGGCGATGATCGCTGCGATGACCACCATCGACAACGACAGCATCAGTGTCTGGTTGAGACCTGCCATGATCGCTGGCCGGGCGAGCGGCAGTTGCACTTCCCACAGGGTCTGCCAGTCGGTCGATCCGAACGCGTGCGCGGCTTCGACCGTGTCCTGGGGGACCTGGCGGATACCCAGGTTGGTCAGGCGCACGATCGGCGGCAGGGCGAAGATGATCGTTGCGATCGTCCCGGGGACCTTGCCGATGCCGAAGAAGAACGCCACCGGCAGCAGGTAGATGAACGGGTGGATGGTCTGCATCGCGTCGAGAACTGGGCGCAGCGCGCCTTCCACACGGTCGTTGCTCGCCGCCCAGATTCCGACGGGCACGCCGATGATCGTGCAGATGATGACGGCGGTGATGATCATCGCGATCGTCGTCATCGAGAATCGCCAGAGGTCGTTGGACAGCAGCCCCATGAACACGAGCATCGCCATGAAGCCGACTGCGGTGCGCCACGTCTTCATCCGCCACGTCAGTGCACCGACGGCGAGGACCACGACGTACCAGGGCAGGGTCTGCAGTACCCATTCGGTGCTGTCGAGAATCTGCGCGATCGGCCACCGGATCCCGTTGAAGAGCCACGAGAGATGTTCGTTGGCCCATCTGACCCCGAGGTCGACCCAGCGTCCGAGCGGCAGCTCGTAGCGGTCGAGAAACCCGTCGAGGCCGGCCTGTGCGATCATCGCCTGCAGCCTCATGCGCGCACCTCGGACTTCGGCTCGTCGACGACTTCGACCTCGCCGAGCATCGTCAGGATGTCGAGCGCGAACACCACGCCCTTGGCTCGACCGTCACCGTCGACCACGACGACGGGACGGCCGTCCCCCGACGCGTGGAACAGCGAGGCGAGCGGTGTGGCAAGCGTCGCTGTTGCGAATCGCTCCGACGCCGCTTCTCGCACCGACCCGTCGCTTCCCGCCAGTTCAGAGGCGGTCGCGATCGCGGTCGGACGATGCTGCGCATCGACGACGATCACCGCACGCTGGCCTGCCTGTGTGCGGACGTCGGACACGCCGAGTTCGCCATCCTCGACGAGCAACGCGTCCTTCATGACGTAGCTGGCGGGCAGCACCTTCGCGTGATCGACATCAGCCATGAAGTCCGCGACATACTTGTCTTCGGGTTCGGTCACGATCTGGGTCGGCGTACCGACCTGCACGGCCTTGCCTTCCTTCATGATCATGACGCGCGATCCGATGCGCAGCGCCTCGTTCAGATCGTGGGTGATGAACACGATCGTCTTCTGGACGCGGTCCTGAAGTGTGAGTAGCTCGTTCTGCATCTGGCGGCGGATCAACGGATCCAGTGCCGAGAAGGCTTCGTCCATCAGCAGGATGTCGGGGTCCGTCGCGAGCGCACGCGCGAGGCCGACGCGCTGCTGCATGCCGCCTGACAGGTTGTGCGGATAGCGGTTCGACCAGTCCCCCAGGCCGACGAGTTCCAACGCGTCCATCGCGCGCGCCCGTCGGTCACCTTCCTCGATTCCCTGGACTTTCAGGCCGTAGGCGGCGTTGTCGAGCACGGACTTGTGCGGAAAGAGCGCGAAGTGTTGGAACACCATCGCCATGCGGTGCCGTCGCACCTCTCGCATCTGCTCGAGGTCGAGGGCGGTGACGTCGTCGCCGTCCACCCACACCTGGCCGGCGGTCGGTTCGTGGATCCGGTTGATGCAGCGGATCAGGGTCGATTTTCCCGAACCCGACAGGCCCATGACGACGAAGACTTCACCCTCGGCGATGTCGACGCTGACGCCGCCGACACCGACGACATGGCCGGTCTCCCGACGGATCTCGGTGTTCGGCGCGCCGCCGCGAAGCATCTCGAGCGGACGGCCGGTCGGCGTAGGCCCGAAGATCTTCACGACGTCGTCGAGCCGGATCTTCGTGTCCACGTGGGCTTCCTTGTCGTCTCTCGCGTTTTCGTCTGCTCACTCGCGCATGCCCTAGGGTCGCCATTCGTGCGCCACGCGATGCACGCTGACACGCCAAGCGACCCCGATCACGACCGGAGCCATCATGCGCATCCTCGTCGCGACCGACGGCACCCTACCGATCGAGGAGACCGTCGCACATCTGAAGCGCCTGTACGGACAGGGCGACTCGGTGACGGTGATGACCGCGGTCGCGGTGCCCCGGCAGTTTCTCAGCCAACTCAACGCACTGGCCTCCGACCGGTCGGTCTCGATCGACCAGATCGTGGATGCGGCCGGGCCAGGTACGGCAGGCATGGCGGGCGGCGACCGTGTGGCCGAACGGCTAAGCGGGGGTGGCCGACGAGGTGCCGTAGACGAACTGCTCGACCGCTACCAAGAGCAGGTTGCGCGCGAGCGCACCCAGCCGATGGTCGATGCTCTCGAGCAGGCTGGCATCGAGGCCCACACGATCGTCCGCGAATCGTCGGAACGCACGGCCGCGACCGTGATCGACGTGTGCCGCGAGCGCCGCATCGAGCTGCTTGTCATGGGGTCGATCGGCCGAGGTCGTTTCGAAGGCCGGGTGGGTTCGACGGGAACGAAGTTGTTCCGCAACGCGCCGTGCGATGTGCTGTTGGTCCGCCTGCCGACGACGGCGCCGACCGCGTGACACCCATGCGTTGAAGGACGTTCCGGACGCTTGTCGAGCCCGGCTTCGATGCGAGCGCGTCCGACGTGATGAGGGAGGGCCTCGACGGCCCTCCCTCATCGTTCGTCCTCGAGCGGGTGAACTCAGGCGGCTGCCCGAGCGGCATCAAGCCACTCGTCGACGAGCGCACGGTTCTGCTCGATCCACTCCTCAGCGTGACGGACAACGTCGGCCTGGGAGTCCTCGCCTTCCTGCATCAGGAAGTTCTGCGCGGCGATGTCACCGAGCGGAAGCTCAACGACCTCGAGCAGCGCCGCCGCCGCCGGGTTGGCATCGAGGAAGTCCGCATTCGCGGTCACCTGGATGTCGTCGGCGTTCCAGCCGATGTCACAAGGATCGTTGACGCACCCCTCGACTCCCGAAACCGGGTCGTTGCCGTGGGGGTGGCTCGGCGCCTCGATCCAGACGACGTCTTCGCCCGGAGCGAGCGCTCCAACCGTCCAGTTCGGGGTCCAGGTGTAGAAGAAGACCGGTTCGCCACGCTCATAGCGGGCCATCAGGTCGGTCATGAGGACCGAGTACTGGGCGCTGAGATGTTCGATGGTCTCGTCGTAGCCCGTCTCCTCCAGGTGCTGCTCGATGGCTTCGAAGCAGCCCCAGCCGGCGTCGCAGCCGACGAGGTCGGCACGACCGTCACCCTCGAAGTCGAACAGGGCGTTGATCTCGGGGTCTTCGGCGATCTGCTCGAACGAGGTGATGTCGTACTCCTCGGCGGTCGCACGGTCGATGAGGTAGCCGTTGAAGCCGCCGGCGGGAATCATCATCCCGACCTGCACGACGTTCTCGGTCTCTTCGAAGAACGGGTCATGGAGGGGGAACCAGCCGTTGGCCCAGAAGTCCACGTCGCCCTGATCCAGCGCCTGGTAGAACAGCTCGGCTCCGAGCTCGTTGTTCTCAGGGTGGGTGACGTCGTAGCCCAGTTCGGTCAGCAACTGGTAGTAGATCTCGGCGATCACATACTCGGTGTCCCAGGTTGCGCGCGCCATCTCGATCTGGCCGCTGATGTCAGCGGGTTCCGCCGGGTCATCAGCCGCTTCGGGCTCGTCAGGGGCCTCGGCGGGCGCGTCGGGTTCGGGCTCGTCGACTGGTGCGTCGTCCGTGCCGCATGCGGCCAGAACGAGACCGAGCGCGAGCGTGAGGGGAATGAACGACCAGCCGCGTGTGCGGCGTGCAGTTCTCGTCTTCACGAGGTGCTGCCTCTCATCTAGAAGTCAATGTTCAGTACACACCCCACCCTACGACTGTGGTAGCAGACTGCAAGTTGAGACCTGTCCGAACGGACAGGGCAGATCGCGCGGTGCTGATCGACCGTCCCGCGCGCATCGCGCCGCTCCTCGGCCTCGCGGCGCGGTGCAGCCTCCGCGGACCCCTGCCGCGAGTTCACGCACCAGGGCGCCGACACGGTCCGGTGCAGACGCCGTGTCGCCCTCACCGATGGCACGCAAGACCGCCGATCCGACGATGACGCCGTCGGCGTACGTCGCGACCTCGGCCGCGGACGCCCGGTCTCGCACCCCGATACCCACGGCGACAGGCAGATCCGAATGTTCACGGATTCGGCGAACCAGCGTACGGGTGTCGTCGGACGCCAGCGCATTCACCCCGGTCACGCCGAGCAGTCCTGCCGCGTACACCCAGCCCGATGCGGCTGCGCTGATCGCCGCGAGACGCCCGTCGGTCGACACCGACGACGCCAGAAAGATCGTGGAGAGCCCGTGAGCTCGCGCCGCCGCGATCCATTCGTCAGCCTCGGCGACCGGCAGGTCGGGCAGGATGACCCCGTGCACGCCGGCATCGGCGCATTCGGACGCGAATCGTTCGTAGCCACGCGTGTCGGCGATCGTGACGTAGGTCATCACGACTTTCGGCGCCGCAAGGTCCTTCATGTCGCGGATCAGGTCGAGTTGGTCGCCGATTGTCCAACCGGCGTCGAGCACGACCTGATTCGCTGCCTGGATCACCGGCCCGTCCATCATCGGGTCGGAGAACGGAAGCCCGACCTCGACGATGTCGGCGCCGGCATCAACGGCAGCTTCGAAACACGCGCGTGAGATCGCCGGATCGGGATAGCAGGCCGTCAGGTAGATGATGAGGGCCGCGCGATCCTGCGATCGGGCACGTGCGAACGCGCTTGCGATGGGATCTGCCGTGTCCGCGGGCGTTGCCGACATCATGCCTCCGGCTCCACGCGTTGCGACACCGCATGCTCGATCCCGACATCCCATCCCGCGACCTCGACGACTTCGTCGACGTCTTTGTCGCCCCTCCCCGACATCGTCACGATGACCCGGGCTCCGGCGCCGAGTTCGTCAGCGCCGTTGTCAAGCAGCCAACCCACGGCGTGCGCCGGCTCGAGCGCCGGGATGATCCCTTCGAGTTCGCAGGTGCGACGGAATCCGCGGAGCGCCTGCGTGTCGGTCGCAGCGACGTAACGCGCTCGCCCCGTGTCTGCGAGCCAGGCGTGCTCCGGTCCGACCCCGGGGTAGTCCAGACCTGCCGATACCGAGTGGGCGGGGCGCACCTGGCCGTCATCATCGACCAGAACGATCGAGCGGGAACCGTGCAGCACGGCTTCTCGTCCCTCCGAGATCGTCGCGGCGCTGCGCCCCGATCCGACACCCTCGCCTGCGGCCTCGACCCCGATCAGGGCGACCCCGTCCACGTCGATCCATTCGGCGAACGATCCGATCGCGTTCGAACCGCCGCCGACGCATGCCACGACCGCGTCGGGCACGCCTCCCGCCTGGTCAGCGAACTGGCGTCGAGCCTCCACCGAGATGATCTTCTGCAACTCGCGCACGATCGTCGGGAACGGGTGAGGGCCCATCGCCGAGCCGATCAGATAGTGGGTGGTGGCGACGTTGGTGACCCAGTCACGCATCGCTTCGTTGATCGCATCCTTGAGGGTGCGGGTGCCGCTGGTCACCGGCACGACGTCGGCGCCGAGCAACTGCATGCGCACGACGTTGAGACGCTGGCGCCGGCAGTCTTCCTCGCCCATGTAGACGGTGCAGTCGAGGCCGAACAGCGCCGCAGCTGTCGCGGTCGCGACACCGTGCTGACCGGCACCGGTCTCCGCGATGACGCGCGGCTTGCCCATCCGCCGCGCGAGCAATGCCTGTCCGACGACGTTGTTGAGCTTGTGCGAACCCGTGTGGGCGAGATCCTCGCGCTTGAGCCACACGTCGACGCCCGCCTCTGCGGACAGGCGCTGTGCGTGGTACAGCGGAGTCGGCCGGCCTCCATAGTCGCGCCGCAGCGCGTCGAGCTCGGCGGCGAACTCGGCATCCGCGCCTGCTTCGTCCCAGGCGCCCGCCAGTTCTTCGAGCGCTCCGGACAGCGATTCGGGGACGTACTGGCCACCGAATCGCCCGAAATAGCCGTCGCGAACCGGCGTGGCGCCGTCCGTCGGTGTCATCGTGGCGCCCTTCCCGCAGCCGTGCGCTGCTCGCTGCCGTCGGTTGCGGCGACGAGTGCCGCAACGTCTGCGGCCGGATCGTCGGCGAGCACCAGGGATTCCCCGACGAGGACCGCGTCCGCGCCGACGCTGCCCAGATGGCGCACATCGTCGGGGCCACGCACGCCCGATTCCGCCACGGCGACGACGTCGCCCAGTCGTGGTCGCAGGCGGGCGAACAGGTCACGGTCGAGCTCGAAGGTGCGCAGGTCGCGGGCATTGACCCCGACGAGGCGGGCGCCGATGTCGAGCGCGACCGCAGCTTCCGCCTCGTCATGGACCTCGACGAGCGCGTCGAGACCAGCGTCGGTGGCCACGTCGTGCAGCGCGGCGAGCTCGTCGCGTTCGAGCGCGGCCACGATGAGTAAGACTGCGGAGGCGCCAGCGGCTCGGGCCTGCCAGATCTGGTAGGCGTCGACGACGAAGTCCTTGCGCAGGGCGGTGATCCCGCGATCGGTCACCGCACGGAGATCATCGAGCGAGCCGTGGAACCAACGGGGTTCGGTCAACACCGACACCGCAGCCGCGCCCCCGCGCCGATACGCCTCGGCGAGACGTGGAGCGTCCAGATCCGGCGCGAAGATGCCACGGGACGGTGACGCACGCTTGACTTCGGCGATGACCGCGACGCCTGCGCCCGAGAGGGCGCCGACCAATGACGGTCCCGGCGAGCGCCCGAGTGCGTCACGACGCAGCGCCTCCAGCGATCTGCGGCCCCTGCTCTCAGCGACACGGCGCCGCGCTTCAGTGACCAGGTCGTCCAGATAGGTCGTCATCGCATCATCTCCGCCGCGCGGACCGCCGCAACCACCGCATCGGCTTTCGAACGTGTCTCCCGCTCTTCTGCATCGGGCCGCGAATCGGCGACGATCCCCGCGCCTGCCTGCACGTACGCCGTCGTGTCGTGCAGCACCACGGTACGGATGGTGATGCACGTATCCAGATTGCCCGCGAAATCGACGTAGCCCACCGCACCGGCGTACGGACCCCGACGGGTGGGCTCGAGTTCGTCGATGATCTCCATCGCGCGCACCTTCGGCGCCCCGGACACGGTGCCTGCGGGGAAGACCGCTCGTAGGACGTCGACGGGCCCGAGATCGTCGCGCAACTCACCGCTGACCGCGCTCGTCAGGTGCATGACGTGACTGAAGCGTTCGACCTTCATCATCTCGTCGACGGTGACCGATCCGGTCGCACACACTCTGCCGAGATCGTTGCGTGCGAGATCGACGAGCATCACGTGCTCCGCCCGCTCCTTTGCGTCCGCGACGAGTTCGGCCTCGAGATCGCGGTCCTCGGCAGGCGTGCTGCCACGCGGACGCGTTCCGGCGACCGGCCAGGTCTCCACACGTCGCCCGCTGACCTGCACGAGCGCCTCCGGAGAGGAGCCCACCACCTGGTGGGTGCCCAGATCGAGCAGGTACAGGTAGGGAGACGGATTGATCACACGTAGGACCCGGTAGATGTCGAGCGCCGAGGCGGTCGTGTCCAGCGCGAAACGCTGACTGACGACCGTCTGGAACGTGTCACCGGCCCGGATGTGTTCTTTGACCTGCTCGACCATCCGCTCGTAGTCGCCGTCGTCGAGGTTGGACGGCGCAGGCTCACCGACGACGCGTGACGGCGGCGCGACCGGCTCGACGCCGCCGCGCGCCGCAGACATCCTGGCGATGACCGCGTCGGTCGCATCCACGGCGCTGTCGTAGCGTTCGGCGAGTTCGTCAGGATCATCGACATCGGTGATGACGTTGGTCACCACCGTCACGACCTGACGCAGGTGGTCGAAGGCCACCACGTGGCGCGGAAACATCATCACGACGTCGGGCACGCCCAGGTCGTCCCGTCCCGTGTCGGGCAGGCGTTCGATCTCGCGCACCGCGTCGTAGCCGATATAGCCCACGGCGCCGCCGTGCAGGGGAACATCGGGAAGGTGTGGTGCGCGCAGCACGGCCATCGCGCGTTCCAGCGCTGCGAGCGGGCCGCTCACCCCTGCAACGCCGGCAGGTGGCTGGCCCTCCCACTCGACGTTGCCGCTGCGTCCCGTGAGCATGAGCATCGGGTCGACGCCGATGAAGGAGTAGCGGCCCCAGCGCTCCCCGTGCTCAGCAGACTCCAGCAGAAAGCTCGGCCCCTGCCCCGACAGCGCGCTGTACACGGACAAAGGGGTGTGCATGTCCGCGAGCAACTCGCGCCGCACCGGGACGACACCGAAGCGACGAGCGAGGTCGACGAACCCTTCGCGGTCCGGCAGCACGTTCATGTCGAGCCGTCAGGGTCGCCGGCGTCGACGAGGCTGCGGTGGAAGCACGAACGCGCACCCGTGTGGCATGCGAGGCCGTCCCCGCCCTGATCCACCCGTACCAACAACGCGTCACCGTCACAGTCCACGGTGATGTCCACGACCCGCTGGACGTTGCCGGACGTCGCACCCTTGTGCCACAGCTGTCCACGTGAACGACTGAAGAACACGGTCTCACCCGATTCGACCGTTCGCGCGAGAGCTTCGGCGTTCATCCAGGCGAGCATCAGTACCTCACCGGTGTCGAACTGTGTCACGATCGCAGCGACGAGCCCCCGGTCGTCGAAACGGACCGGTCCGGTCGCGGCATCGTCCAGTGCGTTGGCCATGGCGTCCGCCGCCCGGGAACGGTGTCCGGTGCGGCGCAGCCGAGCGTAGCGGCGTGGAGGGTTCGCCCTGCCGGAGCGGGTCGTCTACCGTCGGGGAAAGCGGCACGCGCCGTCGAAACGCCGTACGTTCCGATCACGCGACGTTGCCGGCTCGAAATCGCGACGTCGACCGCGACGATGAGGTCCCGTGTGCCCCCGGGCCCAGACGGGACGAAGGAGGACCACGTGAGTACGCCTGCAGCCTGGCATCCAGATCCGACAGGACGACACGAGTACCGGTACTGGGACGGCTCGCAATGGACCGAGCACGTCGCCGATGCAGGCCAGTCGTCTGTCGATCCGCTCGACGCCGGCAGCGCAACCGACGCCACCGACTCGACTGCACCGTCGGACGCTGCCACGGCCAAGACAGACGATCCCGCCGACGAGCCGAGCACTGCGGCTGATGACGGCGGCAGCGAGACCAGCACGGACGACACCCCGGCGGACGAGTCCGCTGCGTCGACACCCGTCGAAACCGCGGCCCCTGCGGCAGCCGCTGCAGCGGCGTCTGCGCCTGCCACGCCACAGCAGCCTGCCACACCACCGCAGCCTGCCCAGCCAGCGGCGGCAACCCCGCCCCCGGCCCAGCCTGCGCAGCCTGTACAGGCGCAGGCGGCCGCCCAGCCGCCGGGTGCGCCGGCCCAACCGGTTGCCGGTCAGCCCCAGCAACCGGCGGGCAAGCCCGGCAACGGGGCGGGAATCGCTGCGTTGATCATCGGTTTGCTGTCGTTGCTGATCTCGTTCATCCCGTTCGTCGGCCTGCTCGGCGTCGTCGGCGGCTTGTTGGCCCTGCTGCTGGGGTTCATCGGTCGCAGCAAGGCGAAGAAGGGTGCTTCTGGTGGCGGCGCCTCGATGACCGGCATCATCACGGGGATTCTCGCCTTCCTCATCGGCATCGTCACGACGCTGCTGCCTGTCCTGTTCTTCCAGGGTGTGACCAGCGAGTTCGGTTCGCTGATCGAATGCATCGAGCAGACGGGTGACGAGGAGGCGTGTGCGGAGCAGTTCGAGAACCTGATCCTGCAACGCTTCGGAGGCTGACCGACGCGGCGGTCTGGCGGGCGTGCCGAGACCCCCGCCAGGCCGCCACGCGGACGCCGCGTGTTGCTAGGTGGACCGCAGCGGTGTCATCCCGTGACGGGTCGCACCGGCACCCCAGCCTGGGCCATTCGGTCCTTCACGTCAGCGATCCGCAACGCACCGAAGTGGAAGATCGATGCGGCGAGCACCGCCGAGGCGCCGTGCTGGACTGCTTCGACCATGTGCTGAGCGTGCCCTGCGCCACCTGAGGCGATCACAGGCACGCGCACTGCTGAGGTGACCGCAGCCAACAGCGCCAGATCGAAGCCGTCACCGGTGCCGTCGCGGTCCATCGAGGTGAGCAGGATCTCGCCGGCACCCTGCTCTGCGGCGTCCGCACACCATGCGACAGCATCGATCTCCGTCGGCGTCCGCCCCCCGTGGGTCGTCACGATCCAGCCCTTCGTGGGATCGTCGCTGGCACGGCGTCGCGCGTCCACCGCAACCACCACCGACTGGGATCCGAACGCGGCTGCGGCATCGGCCAGCAGTTGCGGCCGTGTCACCGCGGCGGTGTTGAACGCGATCTTGTCCGCGCCCGCTCGGAGCATGCGCCGTGCATCGTCAACGGTGCGCAGCCCGCCCCCGACCGCGAACGGAATCGATACTTCGTCGGCGACGCGTTCGACGACGTCGACCATCGTCGCGCGACCGTCGCTGGAGGCGGTGATATCGAGGAAGACGAGTTCATCGGCGCCTTCGCGGTCGTAGGCACGCGCCAGTTCGACCGGATCACCGGCGTCACGAAGGTCGACGAACTGCACACCTTTGACGACACGTCCTCCGGTGACGTCCAGGCACGGGATGACGCGCACCGCAAGCGTCGACGTGGCCATGCCGTTCACGTCGTCTCCGGCACGATCGCCGCGAGTGCCTCCGGCAGAGAGACCGCGCCCGCGTACAGGGCCTTGCCGACGATCGCCGCATCGACACGTGGATGGCACCGGGCCAGCGCGCGCAGGTCGTCGGCTCCGGACACGCCGCCGGACGCGGTGACCGAGGCGTCGGTCGCGTCGGCGACGCGACGCAGCATGTCGAGGTTGGGGCCCGCAAGCATGCCGTCACGGGCGACGTCGGTGTAGACGAACCGGGGCACGCCCATCGTGGTGAACAGCGCGATCGCATCGAAGAGGTCGCCGGCGTTCTCGGTCCAGCCCCGTGCACGCAACGTCGTTCCGTCGGCGTCGAGCCCGACCGCGATGCGCGGTCCGACCTCGTCGAGGACCCGCTCGACGAAGGACGGGTCGCTCAGCGCCATCGTGCCGAGCACGACGCGTTCGGCGCCGTACTCCAGTGATGCGACGACATCGTCCAGCGTCCTGACGCCGCCCGAGGCCTGGATGCGGCAGGTCGTCGCACGAGCGATCTCAGCGATCAGGTGGCGATTGCGGGGCTCGCCTGTGAATGCAGCGTCGAGATCGACCACGTGCAGCCATTCCGCGCCTTGTTCGGCGAATCGGTGCGCCGCTGCGACCGGATCCTCGTCGTAGACCGTCTCCTCGTCGGCCCGACCCTGGGTGAGGCGGACCGCGCGGCCATCGCGGATGTCGATGGCGGGATACAGGGTGAACACGTCGATCTCCGGATCGTCGGCACGACCAGCGAGCGCAGTGTGGGCGTTTCGCATGCGGCTTCGTGCCGTGCGCGGGTCATTGGTGGGGAATGCGAGCGTACTGAGCCCGGGTCAGGTGCCCGCGAGGGCGCACATCAGGTCGCGGCGAGCGACGCCACCCAGCGCTCCAGGAGCTGCTGTCCGACCCGACCCGACTTCTCCGGGTGGAACTGTGTGCCCACCACGCTGCCTTCACGCACGAGGCAGGGGAAGTCTTCGCCGCCGTAGCTGCAGCGACCCAGAACATGCGTGTCGTCGTCGGGCAGCGCATAGAACGAATGGGTGAAGTACACGTGTCGCCCGTCGACCGGGTCGACGAGTTCGTCATCCGCGACACCACGCACGACATCCCAGCCAAGGTGCGGCACCACCCCGCCCGATGCAAAGCGCACAACGCGGCCGGGCAGCAGCCCCAGTCCGGGCTGCGATCCCTCCTCGGACGTCTCGTAGAGAAGCTGCATGCCCACGCAGATCCCGAAAACGGGGCGCTGGCCGTCGATCCACGTGCGGAGCAGTTGTTCGAGTCCCGCCTCGCGCAGGTACGACAGGCATGAATCGAAATGGCCGACACCTGGCACCACCAGTGCATCGGCGCCAGCGGCCACGTCCGCGTCGCCGGTGATGAATGCGTCAGCACCCGCTGCGCTGAATGCACGGCGCGCCGACCGCACGTTGCCTGCTTCGTAATCGAGCACGGCGACGCGTGCAGCCGGGGCGATCATGGCCCCGTCGCGCACTGCGCACCGGTCACTGCAGCACACCCTTCGTCGAGGGCACCCCGGCGCCGGTCACGGCAACGGCGCGGCGCAACGCGACGGCGACGCCTTTGAACACCGCTTCGTAGGCGTGGTGGGTGTTGTCGCCTCGCAACAGGTCGACGTGTAGCGAGATGCGCGCGTTGGCGACGAGCGCTTCGAAGAAGTGGCGCACCAACGTCGTTTCGAACGTCCCGACGACCTCGACGGGTGTGTCGACCTCGTAGACGAGATAGGGCCGTCCCGACAAGTCGACTGCGACGCGTGCCAGCGCCTCGTCGATGGGCACCGTCGCGTCGCCGAAACGTTCCACGCCCGCACGGTCACCCCACGCCTCGGCCAGTGCTTGACCGATCGCGATGCCGGTGTCCTCCACGGTGTGGTGAGCATCGATCTCGAGATCGCCGTCGGCATGCACGACGAGATCGAGTCTGCCGTGGCGGCCCAACTGATCGAGCATGTGGTCGAAGAACGCCACACCGGTGTGAACGTCGCACTCCCCGGTTCCGTCGAGGTCGAGTTCGACACGGATGCGCGTCTCACGCGTGTCGCGCTCAACGCGTGCGGATCGGTTCGTCACGTCGATGGTCCTTGGTCGTGCGGCGACTCGTCGATGTCGCGCCGGCAGCGTGCCGCGTTTCGGCTTGTGCTTCGCAGCGTACGTCGGGTCACCCGCCTGACGCGTCCATCACCTCGCGCAGCGCGGCGATGAACGCGTCATTCTCCTGTGGCGTGCCCACGGTCACCCGCACGCATCCGGCCAGTGCCGGCTGTGACGAGACGTCACGTACGAGCACACCCCGGTCGAGCAACCGCTGGAACACCTCGCCGTGTCCGACGCGCATCAGCAGGAAGTTCGCTGCCGACGTGAAGACCTCTATGTCGGTGTCGGCCAGGCTCGCAACGATGCGTTCACGCTCTACGGCGATCTCGCGGCGATGGTCGAGAAAGAATGCTTCCTGCTCGATGGCGATGATGCCGGCCATCTGTTTGATCGTGTCGAGGTGGTAGGGCAGGCGCACCTTCTGAATATCGGCGATGACCCACGGCGCCGCCACGAGGTAGCCCAGTCGCAGGCCCGCGAGCCTGAACGCTTTTGAGAAGGTGCGCACGATCACCAGGCGTTCACACGCCTCGAGCATCGCAAGTGCACTCGCGTCGTCGCCGGCGAACTCCACATACGCCTCGTCCACCACGACGAGTGCACGCGAATCGTCATGCAGCGCGCGCACGACCTCTCCCTCAACGAGATCACCGACCGGGTTGTTCGGCGAGGCGAGAAGAATCAGATCAGGGTCGTGGTCCGCCAGCGCCGCCCGTGCGAGGTCGGCGTCTAGACGCAGGTTCGCGTCACGGTCGCATGTCACCAGCGACGTCGACGTCGTGCGACACAGCTCTGGGTACATCGAATAGCTCGGTTGGAACGTCAGCGCGCTGCGTCCCGGACCACCGTAGGCCTGAAGGAGCTGCACGAGGATCTCGTTCGATCCGTTGGCGGCCCATACCTGGCTCACGTCGAGCGCATGCCGGGTCGCGATCGCCTCCCGCAATGCGACATGGTCACGGTCCGGATAGCGGTTGAGCTCAGGCACGTCCAATTTCGCGACGAGCGCTTCGACAAACGACCTCGGAGGCGGGTAGGGGGTCTCGTTGGTGTTGAGCCGCACAGGCACGTCGAGTTGCGGCGCTCCGTACGGTTCGACACCGAGCAGGTCGTGGCGCACCGGGACACGGCCGTCCGGGGACGTCGGGGTGTTCATCGTTGCCCATTCAGACGGACGTCGACGGCACGCCAGTGGGCCGGAAGGTTCTCTGCCGCTGCGAGCTGCTGCACACTGGGGGCGAGGTCGGCGAGTGCCTCGCGCGTGTAGGTGACATGGTTCACGGTCACCATGTAGGAGGCTGTGGTCAGCCCACTCGCGAACCGGGCGGTTCCTTGAACCGGCAGGGTGTGGTTGGGGCCGGCCGCGTAATCGCCGAGTGACACCGGTGTGTTGTGGCCGATGAACGTCGTTCCGGCGTAGCGGACCCGCTCAGCGACGGAAGCAGCAGCGACCGTGTGGATCTCGAGATGTTCGGCGGCATACGCCTCGGCGACCGCGACGGCCTGGTCGATATCGCGCACGATCACCGCGGTCCCCTGCCCTGCGAGCGCAGCCTCGATGCGTTCGCGATGGGCGGCGTGCTCGACTTCGAACTCGAGCGTGCGCTCGACGTCGTCCACGAGCTGTGGGGAGGTCGTGATCAGCAGGACGCCGGCGAGTTCGTCGTGTTCGGCCTGAGCGACGAGGTCGGCAGCGATGATCGAAGCATCCGCGCTTTCGTCGGCGACGATGGCGATCTCCGTCGGGCCCGCGAACGCGTCGATGCCGCACACGCCACGCGCCTGCACCTGCTGTTTGGCTGCCGCCACGTAGGCGTTTCCCGGCCCCACCACCTTGTCGCACACCGGCACCGATTCGGTTCCGAACGCCATCGCTGCGATCGCCTGCGCACCACCGGCAGCGACGACGACGTCCACGCCGAGCAACTCCGCGACCGCGATCACGGTGGCATCGGGCTCGCCGCTGTCGGAACCGGGAGGCGAAC
The DNA here is from genome assembly GCA_050480705.1 of Nitriliruptoraceae bacterium. Classification (GTDB taxonomy): domain Bacteria; phylum Actinomycetota; class Nitriliruptoria; order Nitriliruptorales; family Nitriliruptoraceae; genus JBJHAX01. The sequence continues at coordinate 3,259 of JBJHAX010000003.1, read as the reverse complement.
ACAAGACGATCTGTTCGACACCGGCGACCTGTGCAGGCACAACCGTCATCACCACGGTCGATGGATAGGCGGCCTTGCCGCCCGGGACGTAGACGCCGACCCGTTCGACGGGGCGATGCCACTGCCCCATCAACGCACCGTCGCGATCCTCCTGCCAGTCGTCCGGCCGCGCCCGTTCGTGGAACCAGCGCACCTGGTCGATTGCGCGCTCGAGCGCTGTGCGAAGCTCCCCGTCGAGGCCTTCGAGGGCAGCAGCGCGTACGTCTGCGCCCACCAGCAGTTCGTCCCGGGCGACCAGGTCGAAGCGCTGTGTGTACTCCGCGACTGCAGCGTCGCCCCGGATGCGGACATCTTCGATGATCGGTGCGACCGCGTCGTGTGCTTCGGCCATCTGCTCGTTCGGCCGAGGGACGAGCCCGCGCGGATCACGGTCGTCATCGCGCAGGTCGAGCAGGGTCAGTCGGGTCATGTGCACGCTCGCCGAAGCGGGGTCGTGGAATAGGCGCGCGGCAGCGGTGCTGGCGCCACGTTGCGCCGGGTGAGGCTACCGGCGTTCCAGCACTCACAGCGTCGCGTGGCAGCTGCCCCACGCCGATCCCCGCTCCCCCGTTGACGGCGCGTGTCAGGAGGTCGCCGCGGCCGGGCGCGGATCGATCGGGAGGCGGGCCGGGAAGCCGACCTGATTCTCGATGAGTGCGGCGACCGCGAGGACCTGGGCTTCGCCACGGGGAGGACCGATGAGCTGCAACCCGACGGGCAGCCCCTGTTGCGTCAGACCAGCGGGAACCACGACGGATGGGCATGCCACAACCGTCGACAGGAAGGTCACGCTGACCCAGTCGATGTAGGTGGGGAACGTGTGACCGTGGAGTTCCTCGAGGTATCGGATCTCGATCGGCGGGGGCGCAACGATCGCGCCGGGAAGCGCGAGCACGGTGCGGTCGTCGAGGAAACGAACGAACTCGTGATACAGCCTGTTGCGTCCGATGCGTGCTTTGGCAAGCTGCGCGCCCGTTGCCCGCTCACCGGCCTCGATGTTCCAGCGGATCTCAGAGCGCACGACCTGCCGCGCCTCGTCATCGAGTTGCTGACCGAAGTGCGCGTACACCTCGCCGCGCAGAGCGTGGTAGACCGTGTAGAGATCCGTCAGGTCCGGGCAGGCGATCTCGACTGAAGTGCCGAGCGCCTCGAGCGACCGGACAGCGTCCTCGCAGATACGCGCGACCTCGTCATCCACCGGGGTGAACCCGTCGAGGTCCGGGGTGTAGGCGATACGTGCCGGCGGTTCGGCTTGCCGCACCGCATCGACGAACGACGTCGGCGGCCCGTCGAACGAGATCGGGTCGGTTGTGTCGTGGCCCGACATCACGTCCAGAAACAGCGCGGTGTCCGCAACGGTTCGCCCCATCGGGCCGTCGACGCCGCCGTAGTCGAAGAGTTGGCCGTCCGGTCCGCGAGCGACCCGTCCAGGTGACGGCCGAAGCCCCACGACGCCGCAGAAGGCCGCAGGGGTGCGAAGCGACCCTCCGAGGTCGGTGCCGTGGGCGAGCCAGATCTCCCCGGTGGCGAGTGCGGCAGCTGCACCGCCCGACGATCCCCCCGAATTGCGGGTCGTGTCCCAGGGGTTGCGTGTCTCCCCGAACACATCGTTGAAGGTGTTCGCCCCAGTTCCGAGCTCGGGCGTGTTCGACTTCGCGAGCACGATCGCGCCGTGTGCCTCGAGGCGCTCGACGACGACGCCGGAGTACTGCGGGACGTTGTCTGCGTGCAGAGGAGACCCGTAGGTGGTGCGAACACCCGCGACGGGCGTGAGGTCCTTGATGGCGATCGGCAGGCCGGCCAGGCTGTTCGCAGGCATCTGGTCCGGGGGCGGAAGCTGGGCGATCGCCTCACGTGCACGTGCCTCGCTGCGCGTGGGCAGGGCGTTGACCTGCGCTTCAACGGCGTCCATCCGTGCCAGTGCCGCGTCGAGCAACTCGGTCGGCGTCACTTCCCCGGCACGCAGGTTGTCGACCGCTTCGGTTGCGGTCAGGCCGATCAGGTCGTCACCCATGATCCCTCGCTTGTTCGCACACCCCAACGGACGCTGTCAGCACTACGGAATCTCGACGAGGACGCGACCGAGCGTGCCGGCCTGGACCGCATCGTGGGCTTCGGCGATCTGCTCGAGCGGATACGTCGTCGCAGGCAGGCTACGCAGGTCGCCGGCGCCGAGCACGGCATTGATGTCATCGGCTGCTGCGTGAAGCTCGCCAGGCTGGATCGTGTAGAGCAGCACGAACCTCATCACCGCGTTGCGCTCCATCGCCGCCATGTGCGCGAACCTGGCGACACCTGACGTGTCGGTCGCATACGAAGCCACGGTTGCACCGACCTCCAGCGCACCGACGTAGGTCGAGAAATTGGCGGACAAATCCACATCGACGACACGCTGGATCCCGTCGGGTGTTGCGTCGGCGAGCTGTTCCGCGAATGCCGCCTCGGTGTAGTCGAGTACGACGTGTGCGCCGGCGGCGGTGGCGAGTTCGGCCTTCTTCACCGAACTCACGGTCGCCACCACGCGAGCTCCGGCCAGCCGAGCGAGCTGCACGGCGGCGTGGCCGACGGCTCCCGCACCGCCGGTCACCAGGACCGTCTGGCCCTGCACGTCACCATCGGCGTGCACGCAGCGGTGGGCGGTGATGAACGGGATGCCGATCCCAGCACCCTGTTCGAATCCCACGGCGTCGGGCAGCGGTTTCGCCTGCTCCTGCGGAACAGATACGTACTCGGCTGCCGTCCCCTGTGCTCGTCCGGCTGCCGCGAGGTAGACCCAGACGCGCTCGCCGATCCGGGCCGGATCGACCCCCGATCCGACCGAATCGATGATGCCGGCGCCATCCTGACCGGGGATCTGGCGTGGCCAGACGAGGCCGGGTCCACCCGATGCCTCCAGCCGGCTGCCTGGCGCCCGTGCCTTCCAGTCCGTCGGGTTGACGGCGGAGAGGTGCACCCGGACGCGAACCTCGCCGGGTCCGGGCTCCGGGTCGGGCAGCGAGTCGACGAGCAGCACCTCGGCGGCTGCCCCGGTCCGTTCGTAATACGCTGCCTGCATCACCCGCACGCCCACCGGAATCGTCCCTCGCGGACGAGACTAGATATCCCACGGTCGCAAGTGTCAAGCGACGAGGGTGGTGCGGTGTGCCCAGGCGGTGTGTTCGTCGTAGAGGGTCTGGTGGCGGAGGCAGCCGTGGAAGATGCCCACGAGCCGGTTGCCCAG
>JBJHAX010000002.1:30808-134780 GCA_050480705.1 Nitriliruptoraceae bacterium | reverse complement strand
CTGGGCAACCGGCTCGTGGGCATCTTCCACGGCTGCCTCCGCCACCAGACCCTCTACGACGAACACACCGCCTGGGCACACCGCACCACCCTCGTCGCTTGACACTTGCGACCGTGGGATATCTAGTTCGTCATGCCTTGGTCGAGGGATCCGAGCGGCTCGCCGCCCGGCCGTTCAGGAGGCGCGTGAGCCCAGGCGCAACCGCGATTCGGCCTGTTCACGTGCATGCTGCATGGCCTCGATGACGTTGCGTTCACCATCAGGAGTCAGGCGCAGCGTGGGTGTGGAGCAGCTGATCGCGTCCTGGATGTGCCCGTTGCGGCGCAGCGGCACGGCGATGCACCGGATCCCGAGCGTGTTCTCCTCGTTGTCGATCGCATACCCGCGTTGACGGGTCAGCTCGAGTTCGGTCATCAGCTGGTCGTGCTCGACGATCGTGTTGGGCGTGAGCGCGATCAGCTCGTCGGGCAGCGCAGCGCGGACCGCCTCGGGCTCCTGCATCGACAGGATCGCCTTGCCCAGCGCGGTCGTGTGCGCGGGCAGGCGGCGGCCGATCGCCGAGAACAGGCGCAGTGGATGGTTCGACTCGCGCTTGGCGAGATAGACGATGTCCGCCCCGTCGAGGCGGCCGAGGTGGACCGTCTCACCCAGTTCCTCGGCGAGTTCGTCGAGCACGCTCGAGGTGAGGGCGACCACGTCGTCGGCGTCGACGTACGACGCGCCGACCAGCAGCGCACGCACCCCGAGCCCGACGCGGGCGCTGGCGGGATCGGTCTGCACCCATCCCATCTGTTCCATCGTGCGCAGCAGTGCGTGCAGGCTGGACTTGGGCACGTCGAGATCCCGCGCGAGTTCGCCCAGCGTGCGACGTTCACCGATGCCGGCGAGGTGTTCGAGGATCTCGAGCGTGCGTTGTGCGGACTTCACCGCACGCGGCTGGTTGTCACCGTTCGAACCCGCCACCTGCCTGCCTTCCGTCACCCCGGCGGACCAGCTGGCCCTCAGTCGCGGCACCAGCGTCGTCGCCTTCGGACGAGCTGTGCTTGACGCGCCGCCCGTCCCATCGTACGTTCGTATAGAGGGACATCGTTCGCATTCGTGAACATACCGGAGTGTGTGACTGTGCGCTCGCGACGCGTCGCGACACCAGGCCACCACGGGAGCGCAGGGAAGGAGGACGTGCGCGCAGCTGCATCGAGTAACCGTTTGCCAATGGGAGCAACCGTGACAGATCGATCTGAGAGGATCACGGCATGAAGAAGCGTGGACGACTGATCAGAGCAATGACGATGTTCGCGGCGCTGGCGTTGGTCGCCGCCGCCTGCGGTGCCGACGACGCCCCCGACGAGGTGGCCGAAGAGCCCGCCGAGGCGCCTGCGGAGGAGCCTGCGGAGGAGCCGGACGTTGAGCCCGCGACCGACTGGCCCGAGGGCCCGGTCGAGTTCGTCATTCCCACCGCCGCTGGTGGCGGGCTGGACGCAACGTTCCGCCAGCTGCAGCCCTACCTGGAAGAAGCGCTCGGCCAGCCGGTCGCGGTCGACTACCGCGAGGGTGGCCAGTTCGCGATCGGAACGACGTACGTGGCGGAGAACGGCGCGGAATGCGAGCCGTTCATGCTGCACGCCATTCCCGACATCATCTTCTCCTACATGACCCAGGACGTGGCCTACACCTACGACAGCTTCTACCCGCTGGCCGGCATGACCACCGAGCCGTCGACGATCTGGGTTCACAACGACGCGCCGTGGGACACCCTCGAGGAGTTCCTCGACGATGCCCGCGAGAACCCCGGTGAGATCCGCGTCAGCGTGGCGAACCTGACCAACGCCGACCACCTGGCGGTGCTCAACCTCCAGGAGGCCGCCGACGTCGACTTCAACATCATCTCGTACGACGGTGGTGGGCCGGCCCGCAACGCGGTCGTTGCCGGCGAGGTCGAAGCTGCCATGGGTGGTGTGTTCGCAGGCCAGGGCATCGCGGACAACGCGCGTGCGCTCGGCGTGTTCCAGCCGGCGAACGACTGGCCGCACCTGACCAACGACGCGCCGGCTGTCAACGACGTGCTCGGCTCCGACATCGACCCGATCGGTGGGGCGTTCGGCTTCTTCGTGGCACGTGAGTGCTACGAGAACCACCCCGACCGGTTCCAGGTGCTCGCCGACGCGCTCGCGACGGCGGTTGCGAACCCGGACTACATCGCCGATCTGGAGGAACTCGGGGAGGAGGACAAGCTGCGCTACGCCACCCCGGACGAGTTCGACGCGTTCATCCAGAACGAGATCGCTGAGATCGACCGGCTGCTGACGGAGAGCCCGGAGCTCTTCGGCCTCGACTGATCCGTCAGGGCCACCGGGCCCACCGGCACGGACCTATGGAAAGGACAGCGGTCGATGGCAGCCGCCGCCCAGGAGCTCGCACGCTGGCTTGCGTCGCATTCGTTCGATGACATCCCCACGGATGTCGTCACGACGACCAAGTCGTGCATAGCGGACACCATGGGCGTGGCCTTGGCCGGGGCGGCGACGCCCTGGGTCAAGGCCGCGGCTGCCGCCGCCCTTGCCGAAGGCCGTGACGGTGGGCCCTCGCACATTCTCGGAACCGGCGAGACGACCTCGCCGGCGCTGGCTGCGATGGCCAACGGAACGAGCGGTCACGCGCTCGACTTCGACGACGACAACGCCCAGGTGCACGCCGGCGCCGCCGTGGTTGCCACGGCGTTCGCGCTCGGCGAGGCGACCGGCGCGCCGGGCACGGCGCTCATCAACGCCGTGCTCCTCGGCTACGAGACGGCCATCCGTGTCGGCTGGGCGCTCGATCCCGATGCGATGTACGCGCGGGGCTTTCATCCGACGGGGATCGCGAATGCGTTCGGGTGCGCGGCAACCGCCGGCGTGCTGCTCGACCTGCCCGAAGACCAGCTCGCGCACACGTTGGGGATCGTGGGCTCCATGGCCGCCGGCCTGCTCGAGTTCTATTCCGACGGCGCGATGACCAAGCGTCTGCACGCCGGACATCCGGCCTACTGCGGCGTGATGGCGGCCCGCCTGGCCTCGCAGGGTTTCACCGGCCCTGCGACGGTGTTCGAGGGCCCCCGCGGCGCGATCACCGCCTACTCCGGCACAGGATCACCCGAGCCGCTCACCCGGGGCCTCGGGCAGGAGTACATGATCCTGGCGACGGCCCAGAAGCTGTATCCGATGAACTTCGCCACCCACGGCGCGATCGACCTCGTCGGCGAGTTGATGCGCAAGGAAGACCTGACCGCCGACGACGTCGCACACGTGCGGGTCTGGGTGCGTCCGTTCGTCGCCGGCGCGATCGGCGGACCGCAGGCGACACGGCCGACGACCGTGCTGGGTGCCCAGATGAGCATGCCGTTCGCTGTGGCGATCACGATGCTCGAGGGCCGCGTGACCCTCGACCACCTCAGCGCGGAGTGGATCGACGATCCCCGCGTCCACCGGCACGCCGCCAACGTCGAGACGCTCGCCTCGCCCGAGCTCGACGAGATCGACGGCATCGAAGACGGCAGCGTGCTCCCCACGGTCGTGGAGATGACCACCACGGACGGGCGCACGTTCGAGGGCGAACTGCACTACCAGCGTGGTGAGCCCCGCAACCCGCTGACCTCCGACGACCTCGAAGAGAAATTTCTCGCGTGCGCGGGCCGGGTGCTTGGATCCGACCGTGCCCGAGCGGCGCTCGACGAACTCGAGCGGATCGAGCAGTGGACCGAGGCCACCACCTTCATGCGGATGACAAGGATCTGAGCATGACGCCGTCGCCCCCCGCCGAGCGCCAGCGGCGCTCGTACGCGAAGCTCGCCGTGACCCTGCTGTTCCCCGTTGCCCTCGTCGTGTATTCGGTCGCGTTCCACCAGAGCATCCAGGACCTGCGCACGCAGTCGCGTGCCTATCCCCAGGTCGTGATGATGGTGCTGGCGGTGCTGATCCTCTCCCAGGTCGCGACCGACGTCGTCGACTGGCTTCGTCGCAGCTCGACCGACGGACTCATCGACATCTGGCGGCGCTGGGGACGCTCGGCATACACCGCGCTGTGGACGTTCGTCTTCGTCATCGCGATGGGCCGGGTCGGTTTCTACGAGGCGCTGATCGTCTACGTGGCGCTGCTGCTGCCCATGATCGGCGTGCGGCGCGTCTCGACGGTGGTGATGTTCACGATTGGCATGGTCGCAGCGATGTATCTGCTGTTCGACCTCACGCTCAGTGTCCGGTTGCCGACCGGCCTGCTCTTCGGCTGAGGGAGCGCACACGATGTGGGAGAACATTCTCGAAGGTGCAGGCCTGCTGTTCCAGATCGGTCCGTTGCTGTGGCTGCTCGTCGGGATCGTCATCGGCTTCATCGCCGGAGCGATCCCCGGTGTCGGCGCCGCCAACGCCGCCGCGCTCGTCCTGCCCTTCGCGATCGGGCTCTCGCCCGAGTCCTCGCTGATCCTCATCGGCGGGCTGTACGCCGGAACGCTGTTCGCCGGATCGATTCCTGCGATCCTCGTCAACGCGCCCGGTGAGGCCGGATCGGCCGCGACGGCGATCGACGGCTATCCGATGGCGCTGGACGGCAAGGCGGAACGCGCCATCGGGCTCGCCCGCATGAGTTCGGCCGCCGGCGGGATGATCAGCGGGCTCGTGGTGCTCCTCGTGATCGGCCCGCTGGGCGCCATCGCGCTGCGGTTCGGCGCGCGGGAGATCTTCATCGTCGCGTTGTTCGGGCTCGCGGTCATCGCTGTCGTCATCGGCAACAGCGTGCGCAAGGGACTCATCGCGGCGATGACCGGACTGCTCATTGCGGCGATGTCCGCCAACCCGATGACCGGGCAGCCTCGGTTCACGATGGGGTTCATGGAACTGTTCGGACAGGTTCCGTTCGTCCCCGCCGTCATCGGCATCTTCGGGGTCGCCCAGATGCTCGTCATCGCGAGCTACACCCAGGTGGGCGGCTCCTCGGCGGCAGCCGTGACCGTGCGCGACGATGCCTCGGTGTTCGCCCATCTGTTCGCTGCGCTGCGTGAAGCGCTCGCCGGTGTCCTGGCGACGCTTCGGTATCCCGTGACGATCCTGCGCTCCTCGCTGCTCGGGCTCGGCATCGGTGTCATTCCGGGCATGGGCACCGCGACAGCGAACTTCATCAGCTACGGCCTCGCCAAGCAGTTCTCCGACCATCCCGAGACGTTCGGCAAGGGTGAGCCGGAGGGGATCGTCGCCTCCGAGGCGGCCGACAACGCCGTGGCCAGCGGCACATTGATCCCGACGCTGACGCTGGGAATCCCGGGGAGCGCCACCGCCGCGATCGTGCTCGCCGCGATCTACCTGCACGGCCTGATGCCGGGGCCGCGGCTGATGGCCAACGAGCCGGGCCTCGTCTACGCCCTCGTGCTCGCCGCGATCGTGGCCAGCATCCTGATCCTGCCTATCGGCATCCTGCTCGCCGCACCGCTCGCGGTCGTCACCAAGGTCAAGCCGCCGTTCCTCGTTCCCGCCGTGCTGCTGTGCTGCATCATCGGGACCTACAGCGTGCGCAGGTCGATGTTCGACGTCGGGCTGCTGATGACCTTCGGGATCCTCGGCTTCGTCATGCGCCAGCGCGACTACCCGATCGTCCCGCTGGTCCTTGGCCTCGTGCTCGGGCCGATCGCCGAGGAGAACTTCCTGCGCGCACTGCAGCTCGGCAACAACCGCATCAGCTACTTCTTCGGCTCCGGCATCTCCCGGACCCTGTGGATCGCATTCGCAGCCCTCATCATCTACAGCACCGTCAAGACCCTCAAGGAACGCCGTGGCAGCGCGGACAAGAAACCGGGAGGTGGCGACGCCACGCAACCATCGGCGAGCGCGGCCTCCGTCGAGACGAAACGCAGTGACGACGGGTCGACATCGTGAGTGACACCTCCCAGACGCCCGGCACCCCGCGCGTCGAGCGTCACCACGCAGACGTCGTCGTGATCGGTGGCGGCGGCGCCGGACTCGCAGCTGCGATCGAGGCCGCCTCCGCAGGCGCCGAGGTGGCCCTGATCGAGAAGAACGACTCCCTCGGGGGCACCACCGCGCTCGCAGTCGGATCGTTCACCGCCAGCGGCACGCGCCTGCAGCAGCGCAACGGCATCGTGGACGATCTCGACGAGCATTTCGAGGACATGGGCGCCTTCGCCGGCGACCTCGTCGACCGCGACAACCTCGAGCTGCGGCGGCTGTACGTGGAACGCAGCGGCCCGACGCTCGAATGGCTGCGCGAACTCGGCGTCGTCTTCTTCGGGCCGATGGAGGAACCACCCCACCGGCGCGCCCGCATGCACAACATCCTGCCGGGATCGCGCGCCTACATCCGCCGGCTGCATCGCGCCGCGCGTCGGCTCGGTGTCCGCATCACGACCGGCATCACCGCCGAGCGCCTGCTCGTCGGTGACAACGGCGTGGAAGGTGTCCGCTGCCGCGGGCCGCACGGCGCCTGGGAGATCACCGCCTCCAAGGGCGTGATCCTGGCCGCGGGCGACTTCAGCGCCAGCCGCGAGCTCAAGACCGAGCAGATGGGTGAGCTGGCCGCCGGCGTCGACGCGGTGAACGCTACGAGTACCGGCGACGGCATCCGGCTCGGGCGCGACGCCGGCGGGGTGATCCTCAACGGCGACCTCGCACTCGGACCCGAAATGCGGTTCGCGCCGTCGGCGAAACCGCGCTGGCCGCAGCGCATCCCCGCGTACCGCTGGATCGCGATCGCGATGAGCGCAGCCGTGCGGGTGCTGCCGGCGTTCATCATGCGCCGGATCATCATGGCGTTCGCCACCTCGTATCTGGCCCCGACACCGAAGATCTTCGGCCTCGGGGCGCTGCTGGTGACCGCCGACGGCGACCGTGTGCCCGACGCTTCAGGCGACCCCGGAACGGCACTGGCCCGGCAGCCGGGCGCGACCGGCTGGATCGTGCTCGACCGCGCTGCAGCCGAGCGGCTCACCCGGCCCAACCACTACATCTCGACCGCGCCGGGAGTGGCCTACGCCTACCTCGACGACTACCGGGCGAGCCGCAAGGACCTGGTCCACGAAGCCGACTCGCTCGCCGGGCTCGCCAGCTCCATCGGCGTGCAGATCGAGCGGCTGCACGCGGCTGTCGCCGACGCTGCCGGCGAGCGCGGCACCGACGAGTTCGCCGGCCCCTACACCGCGCTGGGGCCGGTGCGCAGCTGGATCGTGCTCACCGAAGGGGGACTGGCTGTCGACACCTCGTGTCGCGTCCTCGATGCCGACGGCCGTCCCGTCCCGGGTCTGTTCGCCGCCGGCTCGAACGGCCAGGGCGGACTGCTGCTCGAAGGGCACGGCAACCACATCGGCTGGGCGTTCGTGTCCGGTCGCATCGCGGGGCGAAACGCGGCTCGCGACCAGGACCGGCACGCGACGGAGGCACGATGAGGATCGGACGAGTCCGCCACGGCAACGACGTTGCGCACGCCACGATCGGCGACGACGCGGTCGAGTTGTACGACGGCCCGTCGTTCGCGGGCGGCCAGCCGACCGGGACGACGCTTGGCCGCGAGGACGTCGAACTGCTCGTCCCGGTCGAGCCGACCAAGCTGATGTGCGTCGGGCGCAACTACGCCGCGCACATCGTCGAGATGGGCTTCGACATGCCGACGAAGCCGTCGTTGTTCATGAAGCCTCCGACCGCGCTGTGCGACCCCGGCTCCGACGTCGTGCTTCCCCCTGAGGAGCTGAGCACCGACATCGAGCACGAAGCCGAACTCGTCGTCGTCATCGGCGACGTCGCGCGTAACGTCGCCGAATCCTCGGCGCTCGACTACGTCGCCGGTTTCACCTGCGCGAACGACGTCAGCGCGCGCGACCTGCAACGCAGCGACCCGGACGTGGTCCGTGCGAAAGGCTTCGACACGTTCTGCCCGATGGGTCCCTGGATCGAAACCGACCTCGACATCGCCTCGGGTGTGGGCATCGGCAGCCGGGTCAACGGCGAGGTCCGCCAGGACGGCTCCACCTCCGATCTGATCTTCGATGTTCCCCACCTCATCGCCTACCTGTCACGGTTCACCACCCTGCTGCCCGGTGATGTGATCCTCACCGGCTCTCCCGGCGGCTCCGGGCCGATGCGCCCCGGTGACGCCGTCGAGATCTGGGTCGAAGGCATCGGTGTCCTGCATCACGGCGTGCGGTCGTAAGGGTGGCATCAGGGGTCGAGCTCGGACGCGACAGACGCAAGGGACGGTCATGGATCACCCACGCTGCAGTCGGCGGGGGTGTCGGCGTGGTCATCGACCTGCCGGCGTTGATGACCGGCGCGCTGGCCGTGCAGCTGTCGGGCGAACTGTCGTTCGGCTCGGCGGGACTCGGCGCGGCGATCGCGGCCGCCCGCGGCACGGCCTCGCTGGCGTCCATACCGGTCGGACGCATCACCGACCGGTACGGCGCGACCACGGCACTGCGGCTGGCAACCACCGCCGCGATGCTCTCGGCCGCCGGGATCGCGCTGCTGGCGCACAGCTGGACGGCGCTGACCGTGGGCCTGATCATCTCCGGGTTCGCGATCGCCATGGGGCATCCGGGCGCGAACCGGCTGCTGAGCATGACCGTTCCCTCGCAGCATCAGGGTGTCGCGTTCGGAATCAAACAGGCATCACCTCCGGCCGCGTCGCTGCTCGCCGGCATCTCGGTCCCCGCGATCGCGCTGACGCTGGGGTGGCGGTGGGCGTTCGGTCTCGCCGCGCTGCTGTCCGCACTGATGCTGGTCATGATCGGGCGACGACCGGTCGCAGCCCGCGAACGCGCCAAGGCACGTGCGCTGGACCGGACCGCGCAACCGGACCCGGACAGCGCACCGGGGGAATCCACGCCAGTGGCTCCCCGTGCCGTGCTGGTGTGGCTCGGGCTGGGCTTCAGCATCGGCACCGCAGCAGCGGTGGTCGTGCCGGCGTTCTTCGTCGACGCGGCGGTGCGGGCCGGCAGCCCGGTGTCGACCGCAGGCACGCTGCTGGCCGCCGCGAGCGCGGCAACCGTCGCGGTGCGCGTGTCCCTCGGTTTCATCGTCGACCGGATGCGCACCGGCCACATGACCCTGTGCGGGTTGCTGCTCGCCGTCGGCACGGTCGGTCTCGTCCTGCTCGGCACCGACGACCCGGCGCTGATGGCCATCGGTGTGATCATCGCCACCTCCGCGTTGTGGGGGTTCAACGGCGTGTTCTGGTTCGCGGTGGTGCGCCTGGCCGGCGACCGGCCCGGCACGATGACCGGCATCATGAGCCCGGGCGGCCACCTCGGCGGCAGCCTCGGCCCGCTCGCGTTCGGCGTGATCGCTGCGGCGGTCGGCTACGGGCCGACCTGGCACGTGTGGACCTTCTTCGGTCTCGCCGCTGCCCTCTCGATGTTCGCCGCCGCGCGTGCCATCACCCGGGGCGCAGCGTGATGGCCCCGGCATGCTCGGACGACACCGGCGTCGGTCATCCATGCGTGCAGCGCGCGAGCCGTGGCAGCAGCGGCGGAAGGACCACGTGATGGCACGAGTGCTCGCCGACAAGGTCTGGGACGAACACGTCGTGGGCACCTTCGACGACGGCGCCGACGCGCTCTACGTCGACCTCCACCTGGTCCACGAAGCCTCCAGCCCCCAGGCGTTCGAAGGCCTGCGGTTGCAGGGGCGCAGCGTTCGACGCCCCGACCTCACGATCGCGGTCATGGACCACAACGTGCCCACGACCGACCGCTCCCTTCCGATCACCGACGAACTCGCCGCCGCGCAGATGGCGGCGCTGCGCCGCAACTGCCACGAAACCGGCATCCCCCTGCTCGACCTGCTCTCGCCACAGCAGGGGATCGTGCACATGATCGGCCCCGAACTCGGTCTCACCCAGCCAGGGATGGTGGTGACCTGCGGTGACAGTCACACGCCCACGCACGGCGCGTTCGGTGCACTGGCGTTCGGCATGGGAACCAGCGGTGTCGAGCACGTGCTGGCCACCCAGTGCGTGGCGATGCGGCGCCCGTCGACGATGGCCGTCGAGATCGACGGTGAGCTGCCGCTGGGGGTCAGCGCCAAAGACGTCATCCTCACGCTCATCGCCGACATCGGTGTGTCCGGCGCCGACGGCCACGTCATCGAGCTGCGCGGATCGACGGTCGAGGCGATGACGATGGAAGGCCGCATGACCCTGTGCAACATGGTCAGCGAATGCGGTGCCCGCAGCGGGCTGATCGCCCCCGACGAGACCACCATCGAATACGTGCGCGGCAGGCCCCATGCGCCCACCGGCGACGCGTGGGAGGCCGCGACGGCCCGATGGCGTGAACTGCGCGGTGACGACGACGCCGAGTTCGACCGCAGCGTGCACATCGACGCGGCCGAGGTGGAGCCGACGGTGACGTGGGGAACCAACCCCGCGATGTCGGCGCCGGTCCATGGCCGCGTGCCCTACCCCGACGACACCGACGACCCGGCTGCCACCGCCCGTGCGCTCGACTACATGGGGCTGACCGGCGGCGAGCCGATCACTGATCTGCGCCTCGACCGTGTGTTCATCGGCTCGTGCACCAACGCGCGCATCGAGGACCTGCGTGCTGCCGCCGCGGTCGTCGCCGGCCGGCACGTCGCCTCCGGCGTGCGTGCCATGGTCGTTCCCGGCTCACAGATCGTGAAACGCCAAGCCGAGGACGAGGGGCTCGATCGGATCATGCTCGACGCCGGATTCGAGTGGCGCGAACCCGGCTGCTCGATGTGCCTGGGCATGAACCCCGACGTCCTCGCGCCCGGTGAGCGGTGCGCAGCCACATCGAACCGCAACTTCGAGGGACGGCAGGGCGCCGGAGGGCGCACTCACCTCGTATCACCTGCGATGGCGGCCGCAGCCGCGATCCGCGGCCACTTCGTCGACGTGCGCGACGAGCCGACGCGCGGCGAGGTCGCCGAGGAGGCCGCGCGATGATCGAACCGATCACACAGATCGTCGGCACCGGGTTGCCGATGTGGCACGCCAACATCGACACCGACCAGATCATGCCCAAACAGTTCCTCAAACGCATCGAACGCTCGGGGTTCGGCCCCTTCGTGTTCTACGACTGGCGCCGCGACGGCGACAGCATCCTCGACGATCCGATCTACGCCGGGGCCAAGGTGCTCGTCGCGGGCGACAACTTCGGGTGCGGGTCGTCGCGCGAACAGGCGGTCTGGGGACTGCAGAACTACGGATTCGACGCGGTCGTCGCGCCCAGCTTCGCGCCGATCTTCCGTGAGAACGCCGCGCGCTGCAGGTTCCTGACCGTCGAGATCCCATCCGGTGACTGCAAACGGCTGGCCGATGAGGTCCGCAACGACCCGGAGACCACCATCCACATCGATCTCGAGGCGCAGCGCCTGACCGCGGCAGGCGTCGACGCCTCATTCGATCTCGACAAGCGCACACGACAGGTGTTCCTGCACGGCATCGACGAGATCGAGCAGACCCTGCTGCTCGACGCGGCGGTCACCGCCCACGAAGCGAACCGGCCGTCGTGGCTGCCCACCACCGGGGGACGAGCGTGACGACTGCATCCGACGGCGGGTCCACGGCGGCCGGTGGCGCCCAGGCAGGCGCCGCCACCGGCGCGGACGCGATGAGCTTGGACGGCGCGGACGGTGGCACGGACGTCGACGTCACCGCTGTCGGCGAGACCATGGGCTGCTTCCTGCTGCGCGACCACGCCGACGAGTGCGGGGTGACGTTCATCGGTGCAGAGTCCAACCTCGCGATCGGGCTCGCCTCGCTCGGGCACCGGGTCCGGTGGGCCAGCCGGCTCGGTGACGACCATCTCGGCGAACAGATCCGGCACGGGCTGCAGTCGCGCGGCGTGGACGTGCACGCCCCGCGTGACCCGGACCGCCACACCGGCGTCGCCATCAAGGAGCTGGGGTCCGACGGTGCCACCGTGCGCTACTACCGCAAGGACAGCGCCGCGTCGGCGATGACCGCCGAAGACGTCCCGGCGATCGCCGGCTCGCGATGGCTGCACATCACCGGCATCACACCGGCGCTGTCCGTCGAGTGCGCACAGCTGATCTCGGATCTGATCGCGGACGCGCGCTCCAACGACGTCAAGATCAGTCTCGACGCGAACCTGCGACCGGTGCTGTGGAAGCACCTCGACGACGCCGCCGCGGCGATGCGCGTATTGTGCGGCGCCGCCGATCTGACGTTCATCGGCGAGGACGAGTCGCGGGCGCTCGGGTTCGGCGCGACTGCCGCCGAATTCCTCGACAACATCGACGTCCCTTCCGGTGCGCTCGTGTGCTTCAAACTCGGCGCTCGCGGCGCCGAAGCCGCTGTCGACGGCGCCACCTACACCTCGCAGGCCATCGAGTCCGAGGTCGTCGACGTAACTGGCGCCGGGGACGCGTTCGCAGCCGGTTTTCTCAGCGGCACGCTGCGCGATCTGACCGTCCCGCAGCGTCTGCATCTTGGGCATCTGATGGCGTCACGGGTCATCGGTGTCGACACCGACTTCGTCGAACCGTTCGACGACGAGGTCCGAAACGCACTGCTCGACGCCGTCACCGACGTGACGGCGACGCCGTGAGACGTTCCCGTGAGCAGGCCCGCCCACGAACGCGGCGTTGCGGCGCCGGGCGTGCCCGGACGAGGAGATGCGCGTGACCGAGCTGTTGCCAGCCGTGCGCACCATGGCGATTCTGCGCGGCGCGTCGGTTGCCGACGCGGCTGCCACCGCTGACCGCTGCTGGGAGGCGGGCATCGACCTGGTCGAGGTCCCGGTTCAGAACGAGCGTGCATTCGAGGCGCTCGACGCGGTCGTCGCCCGCGCGGACGGCCGGCCCGTCGGCGCCGGCACCGTCATCGACGTCGAACGTGCCCGGCGGTCCATCGACGCCGGCGCCGGTGTGCTCGTCATGCCGGGTGTCGACGAGGCGGTCATCGACGTCGCACGTCAGGCCGGGGTGGCCGTCCTGCCGGGCGTGATGACCCCCACCGACGTCATGCGCTGCGTTCGAGCGGGCGTGGAGGCCTGCAAGCTGTTTCCCGCGAGCGTGCTCGGTGTTGCGCACCTCGGCGCCCTGCGGCCCGTCTTTCCCGAGGTCGGATTCGTTGCCACCGGAGGCATCGGTCCCGCCAACGCGGCCGACTTCGTCGCCGCAGGGGTTCGCGCGCTCGCGTTCGGCGGTGCGATCGACGAAGTGCTGAGCGACCCCGGCACCCTCGCTGCCGCGGCCGATATCGCCGAGCCCTGGAGACCACGACCACCGCGCCCCGACGCGGGCGCCTGAGGAGGCCAGCGTGCGTGCAGTTCACTATCTCGGCGACCGGCGGCTCGACGTCGCCGCCGTCGAGCCCGCATCCCCCGGACCCGGCCAGGTCCGCATCGACGTCGCCTACACCGGCATCTGCGGAACGGACCTGCACGTGCTCGCCGGACACATGGATTCGCGCGTGACGTTCCCGGCCGTGATGGGCCACGAGATGTCGGGACGCATCGCCGAGATCGGCGACGACGTCCAGGGTTGGGCCATCGGCGACGCCGTCACCGTCATTCCGATCGTTTCGTGCGGCGACTGCCCGGCATGCCACGCCGGCAACGGCCACATCTGCCACAACATCGTGTTCCTCGGCATCGACGCCGACGGCGCGATGCAGGGCAGCTGGACCGTTCCCGGCGACACCCTCGTTCGCCTCCCCGACCGCATGGGACTCGACGTCGGCGCGCTCGTCGAGCCGCTCGCCGTCGCGGTGCACGACGTCGAGCGTGCAGGCGTGGCCCGCGGCGACCGGGTGCTGGTCATCGGCGGCGGTCCCGTCGGACTGCTCATCGCGCACGTCGCCACGCACTACGGCGGCGAAGTCCTGCTCAGCGAACCGTCGCAGGTGCGCCGTGCCATGGCCGAGGAGACGGGCATCAGGACCGTCGACCCGCAGGCGCACGAGGTGCCTGCCTTCGTCGAGACGTGGACCGGCGGCGCCGGCGCCGACGTCGCGATCGAGGTGTCGGGCAGCGAGGCGGGCGTCACCTCGGCCGTCGCCTCCCTCAAGGTCCGTGGCAGGCTCGCACTCGTCGGCGTGCACACCGAGCCGCGGCCGATGGACCTGTTCCGCTTCTTCTGGCGGGAGCTCGATCTCGTCGGAGCGCGCCTTTACACGCGTTCGGACTACGAAACCGCGGTGGCGCTCATCGAAGACGGCAACGTCGACGTCGCACGCCTGATCTCACGCATCGAACCCATGGACAACGCCCACGATGCGTTCGAAGCGCTCGAAAGCGGAGAAGTGATGAAGGTGCTCATCGACTGCCAGCGGTAGGACCGCGACCACCGCCGCATGCCGCGCCTGCCTCGAGGCAGAGGTGTCGCGGCCACGCGAACCCCCGGACCTACGCCACGATCCACAAGGCCGTGCAATGACCAGCTTCGGACCGCACATGTTCGACCTCGCCGGAACGACCGC
The DNA here is from genome assembly GCA_050480705.1 of Nitriliruptoraceae bacterium. Taxonomy (GTDB): domain Bacteria; phylum Actinomycetota; class Nitriliruptoria; order Nitriliruptorales; family Nitriliruptoraceae; genus JBJHAX01. Next base: position 120,344 of record JBJHAX010000002.1, on the reverse strand, counting down.
GCTCGTGACCGGCGCCAGACGCGGCATCGGATTGTCGATGGCGACCGCGCTCGCGTCTGCGGGCGCCGACATCGTGGCGGTCAGCGCCTCGCTCGAACCGTCCGGCAGCGAGGTGGAACGCCGCGTTCGCGAGCTCGGCCGCGACGTCGAGGTGCACGCCGTCGATCTCGGTGACCGCGACGCGGTCGACGGACTCGCCGACGATCTCGAGGCGCGCGGCCGGCAGATCGACGTGCTGGTCAACAACGCCGGCACGATCCTTCGCGCGCCGATCGACCAGCACGACGACGAGATGTGGGACCGCGTGCTCGAAGTCAACCTCACCTCACCGTTCCGGCTGACCAGAATGCTCGGGCACGGCATGGCGCAGCGGGGCCGGGGCAAGGTCATCTTCACGGCATCGCTGCTCTCCTTCCAGGGCGGCATCAACGTTGCCAGCTACACCGCGTCCAAGAGCGCCGTCGCCGGCATCGTCAAGACGATGGCGAACGAGTGGGCCGCATCGGGCGTGAACGTCAACGCGATCGCGCCCGGCTACATCGCCACGGACAACACCCAGGCGTTGCAGGACGACGTCGAGCGCAACCGTGCCATCGTGGAGCGCATCCCCGCCGGACGCTGGGGTGTTCCCGACGACATCGCTGGCGCGACCGTGTTCCTCGCCTCGGCAGCGTCCGACTACGTCAACGGCATCGTGCTCGCCGTCGACGGGGGTTGGCTCGGCCGCTGAGCCAGTGGTCGTGCTGCCCGGCTACCGACGGGCCCCGGCCACCGACCGGCCCGGCCGTCGCTCGGCTCGCCGTCACTGATCGGATCCGGACCATCGCGACAGTCTCGTGGTGACCCGTCGACGATGACCACGGTGGCGGCTCGCGCGTCGCGCAGCGTGGCGGCGGATGCGCTCCTGCCGAGCGTGTACGGTCGAGACGGACGTGGACGAGGGCGACGTGGATCCATCCTGGTGGGACGACGACGGACCGCCGCCGACACCGTTCGAGCGTGAGCGACTCCGCCGCCGCCGGCGACGCACCGTCGTGGTCTCGCTCGTCGCGTTGGTGGCGTTGGCGGCGCCGGCGCTGTATGCCGTGATGACGCTTGGAACCTCCACCGACGACGCCCTGGGCGTGACGCCCGCACCGGGTGACGACACCACGCAGGTGCCGGACGACGATCCGGGCGCGGGCGAACACGACGACGGCAGCTTCCAGGGCCCGTCGGTTCCCGACGACTTCCAGGTCGAAGTTCCCGACGCGGACGACTTCGACGGGGCCGCGGCCGACCACGTGCGGCTGCTCGCCGCGATCGACGCATCCGAGCGCACCATGCTGGGGTTCCAGCTGGAGGTCCGCGAGGTCTTCGAAGGCATCGGGCCGTTCGACGCCGAGGAGGTGCGCGGGAGCATCCGTGACGCCGCCGTCGCGGCGCTGGACGGCCTCGCGGTGCTGCGCACACGTCTGCTCGCCGCCGAGGTCGACGAGGACAGCACCGAGGTCCGTGACCGCTACGTGGTCCACCTCGACTCGTGGGTCGACTATCTCGAGGCGATCGAGGAGACCCCGCAACTCGTCACCGGCGACACCACCAGCTACACCATCGCGATCAACGCCACCGGCGCGTCGTTCGTCGACGCTGTGCGTACCTGGGTCGACACCGGCGTCGACGGCGACGTCGCCCGTCTCGCCGACGACATCGTCGACCGCGGATTCGCGGGCCCTGCCGACTCGCAGGCCTGACCGGCCGCGTCGGGCACGGATGCGACACGGCTCGCCGACGTGCCGGCAAGCGGCGCTCCACGGCGGGTCAGCAGGTCACGAATCGCGGTCCGTGGACGTGACGGCGGCGCGCCAGCGCAGCACCGAGCGTCGGCACACCAGCATCAGCGTCGCCCCGGCCGTCGCGAGCAGCGCAACGACACACCACGCCCACGTGAAGCCGAACGCGCGGGCGACGATGCCGATCACCGGCGGGCCGATCACGCCGCCGGACGCGGCGCCAGCCAGGATCATCCCGCTCGCCGCGCCCGGCGCCGACGGGAACAGCCGTACGGTCGTCAGCAGGGTCACACCGGGCCATCCCCAGCCCGCAGCGAACGCGAGCACCGCGCCGGCGGCGATCACCGCGGTGCCCAGCGAGGATGCCGCCAGCAGTATGTAGCCGACCGCACCCAGCGCCAGCATCCCGGCGACGAACCGCAGGTGGCCGGCGCCCCGCCGGTCGGCCAGCCATCCGACCGACAGCCGTGCAACGATCCCGGCGGCGCCGCCGATCGCGAGCAGCACCCCGGCGGTGGCGGTGGCGACGCCGGCGTCGACCGCCGAGAGGACGAAGAAGGCCGGAATCGTGTTGCCGGCCGCCGAGCCGCAGGCGACCGCGGCCATGAGCACGAACAGTGAGCGTCGTGGTGCGTCGGCGGGGCCGGCCGATGCCGTGTGCAGCTGCACGGTCGGGCCGAAGCGCCGCGGCACCAGCGCGACGGTCAGCAGCACCGCGGTCGCGCCGAGCACGAACGTCACGCGCCAGCCGACGGTCATCCCGATCAGCGGGATCGACGCACCCGCGAGCAGCCCTGCGGTCGGGACGGACGACTGCTTGATCCCGAAGGCGATGCCCTGGCGCGCCCCACGGACCCAGCGTGCCAGGCTGTGGTTCGCGGCCGGCTGCCCGATGCCGTTGGCTACCCCGGCGAGGGCGCAGCCGAGTGCGAGCGTCGCGGTGCCGCGCGCGAGTCCTATCGAGGTCAGCGCGGCGGCGCTGGCCACCATCGACGTGTTGATGCCGATCCGTGGGCCCCACCGGTCCGACAACCGCCCCGCGAATGACGAGGTCAGCGCTGACACGGCGAAGAACACGCTGGCGAGCGCGCCGACGCGGGCTTCGTCGAGGTTGGTGATGTCTTCGCGTGCGAGCACCGCGAGCCCGCCGAGCAGGAAGATCGGCAGATGGATCGCAGTCGTCACCGCGGCCGCGACGGCCGTCACCCGTCGTGGTGACGCCGACGGGCGTGCATTCGTGCTCGCCACCCTCGGTTCCTCTCACAGCGTGACGGCGCCCGGGGCAGCGATGGCCCCGGGGCGCGGATACGGCGCGGGCGCCGTCGTACGGCCAGCACGCTACAGCGGCGCGCCGGCCACCCGGTCGTCAACGAACGCGCTGCCGGCGCTTCGCCGCGGCGCCTCGGTGGCGAGTCCGCTGCACGCGTGTCGTCAGCCCCGCTGTGCGCCCCATCCGCCACCGCCGGGCGTGCGCACCAGCAGCCGGTCGCCGGCGTCCAGCTCGAGCGTGACCTTCGCGGGCAGCCGCTCGCGCGACCCGCCACGGCGCAGCAGCCAGTCCTCGCCTGCCGCGCCGGGCCCGCCCCCGGAGAGGCCCCACGGGCGGGTGCGTCGCCGCTCGCCGATCAGCGACGCCGTGGCGGGCTCGAGCAGTTCGAGTTCACGCTCGATCCCGTCGCCGCCGCGCCAGCGCCCCTCGCCACCGCTTCGCCACAACGTCGTGCGGCGCACACGGAACGGATAGTGGGCTTCGAGCGACTCGATCGGGGTGTTGCGGGTGTTGGTCATGCCGGTCTGGATGCCCGACTGCCCGTCGCGGCCCGGGCGCGCACCCTGGCCTCCTGCCACCGTCTCGTAGTAGGCGAAGCGGTCGTTGCCGATCAGCACGTTGTTCATCGTGCCCTGTGACGCGGCGGGCACACGGTCGGGGCATGCCTGCGCGAGTGCGCCGAGCAGCACGTCGGCGATGCGCTGGCTGGTCTCGACGTTGCCGGCGGCGACGGCGGCGGGCGGCGTCGCGTCGACGATCGTGCCGGGCGTGGTCGTCAGCGTCAGTGGGCGGTAGCAGCCACCGTTGGCGGGGATCGATGGGTCGGTCGCGACCCGCACCGCGTAGTACAGGCAGGAGCGGGTGACCGCCCGGACGGCGTTGATGTTCGCGGCGATCTGATCAGCGGTGCCTGAGAAGTCGGCGTGCAGTTCACCGTGCGCAATGTGGACCGTGACCTCGATCGGATACAGGTCGTCGCCGTCCTCGAGGTGGTCGACGAAGGAAGTGGCGCCTGCCGGGAGTGCAGCGAGCGCGCTGCGCATGCGCCGCTCGCCGTAGTCGAGCACGGCGTCGGTGAGCCGGGCGAAGCGTGCCGGGCCGTACCGGCGGGCGAGCTCGGTCAGCCGTGCCGCGCCGATCTCGTTCGCGCCCAGCTGGGCCGACAGGTCGCCGATGCGTTCCGACGGTGTGCGTGTCGCCGCCAGGAACGGGTGCAGGAACCCGGGATCGAACTCGCCGTCGACGACGGCGCGCGTCGGCGGGACACGGTGCCCCTCCTGAGCGATGTCGGTCGCGTGTGCGGGCATCGAGCCAGGCGCTTCGCCTCCGACGTCTGCGTGATGCGCCCGGTTGGCCAGGAACCCGATGAGGTCACCGTCGATCGTCACCGGGCGGATGAGGGTGAGATCGTTGAGGTGGGTGCCGCCCGCGTAGGGGTCGTTCACCGCGTACTGGGCGCCGGCCTCCGGTTGGCCGACCACGTCCAGGACCGCACGCACCGACGCGGGCATCGCACCCAGATGCACCGGGATGTGCTCGGCCTGGGCCAGCATCTCGCCGTCGGCGACGAACAACGCCGCCGAGCAGTCGGCCCGCTCCTTGATGTTGGGCGAGTAGGCGGTGCGTCGCAGCACCAGCCCCATCTCGTCAGCGACGGCGGCGAACCGGTTGCGGGCGATCTCGAGATCGATCGGGTCGAAGTCACGCGATACACCGCTCACCACGACACCTCCAGCGCACCCGAGTCGTGCACGCGTGCCCGGTCACCCGGCCGCAGCCACACGGTCGCGTCGTGATCCTCGACGACGGCGGGTCCGACGACTTCGGCGCCCGGCGCAAGTGCGGGGCGCCACAGCACCTTCGCGTCGACGCTGCCGTCGGGTCCGGCGACGGTGCGCCTGCCGCGGTCGATGTCGCCGCGCGGCGTGTGCGAGGGCAGGTCCTCCCATGCGAGCGTCGCCGGTGCGCTCGCTTCGGCGCGGACGGCGACGAGCTCGACCGGGTCGTCGATGCGGTGGAAGCCGTTGCGGCGGTGGTGTTCGACGTGGAAGCGTTCCGCGACCACCTCCCAGGCCTCGCCCGGCTCGTAGGACACGGTCGTCTCGTGGGCCTGCCCGACGTAGCGGACGTCGACGCGCGTGCGCACGCTCGCTTCGCGGCCGATGACCGCGGCGGCGTCGCCGGCGCCGTGCGCGGCCCGTGCGGGCAGCCGGTCGGCGGCGGCGCGACGAAGATGGGTGCCGCGTGCGCGGTCGGCGCGGCGGGGACTGAGCAGCAGCCCGAGCGCCGAGAACACGCCCGCGTGGGCAGGAACGATGACCCCTGCCATGTCGAGCGCTTCGGCCAGCGCGGTGGCGTGCAGCCCGCCCGCGCCACCGAATGACACGAGCTTGGCGCCCCGGGGATCGGCGCCCTGCTCGACCGACACGCTGCGCACCGCCCGTGCCATGTGCTCCTCGACCACCGCCACGACCCCGCGCGCGGTGCTGGTGGCATCCAGCCCGAGGCGCTCACCGACGCTCACGAGCGCACGGCGGGCCGCGTCGGCGTCGAGGCGGACACCTCCCGCGAGCGTGCCGAGCGGGTCGATGCGCCCCAGCAGCACGTTCGCGTCGGTGACCGTCGCTCCGGCGCCGCCGCGGCCGTAGCAGGCAGGTCCCGGGTGGGCGCCGGCGCTCCTCGGGCCGACGCGCAACGCACCCGCGTCGTCGGCCCACGCGAGGCTGCCGCCGCCCGCACCGACCGTGTCGATCGCCACCGAGGGCAGGCGGCATGCATACCCGTCGACGTTTCGCTCGTAGGCGACCTCGGGACGGCCGCCGACGATGCGGCACACGTCCGTGGACGTGCCACCCATGTCGAACGACACGAGATCGTCGTAGCCGAGCGCGGCGCCGAGCCGGGCGGCGGCGACCACACCGCCCGCAGGACCCGACAGCAGCGCAGCGGCGGGAAGCCGGGCGGCTTCGTCGAGGCCCATCAGCCCGCCCGACGAGCGCAGCACCTCGACCGTCGAGGCGAGGCCTGAGCGCACGGTCGTGTCCGCCAGGCTGGCCAGATAGGTGTCCATGACCGGCACGAGGAAGGCGTTGAGCACCGTGGTCGAGGTGCGCTCGAACTCGCGCATCTCGCCGGCGACGTCGTGCGAGCACGACACCGGGCACCCGATCGCCTCCGCGATCGCCTCGGCGATGCGCCGCTCGCGTGCGCCGTCCCGGTAGGCGTGCAGCAGGCTGACCGCCACCGCGTCGGGGTCGAGTGCCCGAACACGCGCAACGGCGTCCGCCACGTCGCCGTCGACGCCGATCCGGGCGTTTCGCGCAACCAGCGGTTCGGCGCGGTCGACGAACGGGTCGTACAGCGACGGGCGGTCCTGGCGGGCGATCTCGAGCAGGTCTTCGAAGCCGGCGTCGGTCACCAGCGCCAGCCGTGCGCCGCGGCGCTCGAGCAGGGCGTTGGTCGCGACGGTCGTGCCGTGCAGAAGACGCTGCGGGCTGCGGCCGTCTGGCGAGGTCGCCTGCGCACTCTCGAGCACACCGCGCGCCTGGTCGGGTGTGGTCGAGACCTTGGCGATGCGCACACCGGCGCCGTCCCAGCGCACCGCATCGGTGAACGTCCCTCCGACATCGACACCGATCGTCATCGCCACCTCGTTGTCATGATCGCATGCCGCCGTGCACGCCCGGGCGTGTCGCCCGACGTGACGCTTCGTATCCGTAGCGTTCCAGGCTGCGAATGTCGCGTCCGCGGATTTGCGTCCACACCGTACGGTCGTCGGCATTGTGGGTTGGAATCGTGTGAACCGGCATGGCAGTCTTTGCGTTTCGTGTGGCCGGTGGCGCATCAGGTGATGGAGGCGGTGGCGTGAGGCGACGTCGTGTCCTCATCGTCGCGGTCGCGGTTGCGCTGCTGTTCGTCGAGCCGCTCGGCGCCGGCGCGGTCACCCAGGATCAGTTGCGCAGCGAGATCCAAGAGGCCGAACGGCGCGTCGACGATCTCGAGACGCGCCTGGACGACGCGACGGACGCCTACGAGCGCACCTGGGCCCAGATCGAAGAGACCGAGGTCGAGCTCACCGACCTGCGCAACCGTGCGTCTCGGCTCGAACGCGACGCTCGACAGGCCGAGCAGCTGCTCTCCGAGCGCGCGCGTTCGGTGTTCAAGCAGGGATCGACCGCCTCGTTCGAGTTGCTGCTCGCCTCGGGGGGATCACAGGAGGCGGTCGAGCGCGCCGCGATGATCTCCACGTTGCAGTTGCGCGAAGGCACACGGCTCGAGGACGCGCTTGCGTCCCGAACGGCGCTGGACCAGACGCTCGAACTGCTTGCCGACCGCGAGGAGCGCCTCGACGTGCTGCAGGCAGAACTCGAGGTGCAGGCCCAGGAACTGCAGGCGGCGCTGTCGACCGCGCAGGCGCGCGCGCAGAGCCTGAACACGATGCTCGAACGCCAGGTCCACATCGACCGCGGCGTGCAGCAGGGCACCTACGCCTGCATCTTCGACAGTGCCTTCAGGTTCCGCGACACCTGGGGCGCGCCGCGCTCCGGCGGCCGCCGTCACCGGGGCACCGACGTGTTCGCACCCCACAACCATCCCGTCTACGCCTTCACGTACGGCACGGTGCAACGCACCTCGTGGAGCGGGCTCGGAGGGCTCGGCCTGTATCTGCGTGGCGACGACGGCAACGTCTACTACTACGCGCACCTCAACAGCGTCGAGCCCGACGGGCAGGCGGGACGGCGGGTGGCGCCCGGGCAGCTGATCGCGCGCAACGGCTCGACTGGCAACGCCTCGCCGAGCGCGCCGCACGTCCACTTCGAGATCCACCCGGGCGGGGGCTCGGCCATCAACCCCTACCAGTGGCTCGCCGCAGCCTGCTTCTGACACGGCGGCGAACGTCACAGGCCGGATGGCGTCGCGGCCGCATGCTCGACACCTCGACGCTTCACCCGTGGCCGGCTGGACTCGTCGTCGCGCGACGCCACTGGCTATCGTCGCTGCGACCTCGACGGCGGAGCGCACGTGACGGGCGTGAGCAGGCACGGATCAACGGCGCACGCCTGCGCGCAGCGGCGGTGATGGCCCCTCGGCGCCGCACGCGCGCCCGCACTCCGGTTGCTCGCACAGCGGTCGCCGGTGTCATCGCGGGCCTCGTTGTGGCCGTCGTCGTGCCTTCCACGACCGCCACCGCTGTCACCCTCGACGACCTCGACGAGGCCGAGCGGCGGGTCGATGAGCTCGGCGACGAGCTCGACGCCACCCTCGACGCCTACGAACGCTCTCTGGTCGCCATCGAGGAAGCCCGTCAGGAACTCGAGCATCTGCGCCGGCAGGAAGGGCGGCTCGAACGCGACGCCGCTGCTGCCGAGCGGTTGCTGTCCGAACGTGCCCGCTCGGTGTTTAAGCAGGGATCGACCGCATCACTGGAGCTGCTGCTGGCGTCGGGAGGTTCGCAGGAGGCGGTGGAGCGTGCCGCGATGATCTCCACGCTGCAGGTGCGGGAGGGCACGCGCCTGGAGGAGGCGATGGCGACCCGAACCTCGCTCGGGCAGATCCGTGCGCTGGTCGCCGACCGCGAGAGGTCGCTGCTCGAACTCGAGGAGCAACTCGATGCGCAGGCGGCGAGTCTCATGTCGCAGCTCGAGGCGGCCGAGGCCACCGCGCACTCGATCCGCACGATGGTCGCGCGCCAGGTCCGCATCGATCGCGGCCCGCAGCAGGGGATCTACGCGTGCCTGTTCGACAGCGCGTTCAGGTTCAGGGATTCGTGGGGTGACCCCCGCTCCGGGGGCCGCCGTCACCGGGGCACCGACGTGATGGCGCCGCACGACCACCCGGTGTACGCGTTCACCTCCGGGGTGATCATGCGCTCGTCGTGGAGCGGACTCGGGGGGCTCGGCCTGTACCAGCGCGGCGACGACGGCAACGTCTACTTCTACGCCCACCTCAACAGTCTCGCCCCGGGGATGAACCCCGGGCGCCGGGTGTCGGCGGGAGAATGGGTGGCGCGCAACGGCTCGACCGGCAACGCCTCGCCGAGCGCGCCACACGTCCATTTCGAAATCCATCCGGGCGGCGGCGCAGCCATCAACCCCTACCCGTGGCTCGCCGCAGCCTGCTTCTGACCGCACGCAGCAGCGCCGTTTCGGAGATCCGGGCGCTGCGAGCGCCGCGCCGCGGACACCGTCCACAGGGCCACCCCCAAGTTGGCACCCCGGACGGGACCGGGCACCCTGTGGGGCCACATCACCCGGCGTCCACCACCGGATCGCAGCGAATGCGCGTCCGACGGCCGGGATCCCTCGACTGAGGACCATCCAACGATGCGTCGTCTCACGCTGCGCGCCTGCGCGCGCGCCGCGGCACCCGGGCGCCTGCGCGCCAGCGTTGCGGTGATCGCCGGCTTCGCGCTGGTCGCCACCGCCCCGGCAGTCGCCACGGCCGAGGTGGCTGCGGACGCAACCGCCGATGTGGCCACGCGTGATGGCCGAGCCGGCGTCATGCGTGCAGCCGGCGCGACGGCCAACTCCGACAGCGCCGGCACGTTGATGGGTCCGCAGGCGCTCGAAGCACCCCGCACGCTGGGTGATCCGCTCGGTGAGGCGCGCAACCGCGCCCGCGAACTGCGTGAGCGCCGCGACGAGATGGCGACCCGCTACGAGAATGCACTCGTCGAACTCGAGCGGACACACGACGAACTCGATGACCTGCGTGGTCGCGAGCAGCGCCTCGAGGCGCAGGTCGACGAGTTGCGTACGACGCTGGGCACGCGTGCGCGTGACGTCTACAAGCACGGATCGAGCGGGGTCTTCGATGCGCTGCTCACGGCGTCGCAGCCGTCGGTCGCGGTGGAACGCGCCACCCTGTTCGCCACCATCCAGCAGCGTGAACGGGTCGGCCTCGACGATGCACTCGCGCTGCAGGCCTCCCTCGATCAGGTTCGCGCGCTTGCCCATGACCGTCAGCAGCGTCTCGCCGAGCTCGAGGTCGAGCTCGAGGCGGCCCGCGTCGAACTCGAGCGCGAACTCGACGACGCAGAGACGATCGTGTCTGCGCTCGAGGAGATGAGCAGCCGGCAGCTGATGATCCGGTCGGAGTCGCAGCAGGGCGTGTACGCGTGCCCGATGGATCCGGCGGTGACCCACTTCATCGACTCGTGGGGCCACCCCCGTTCCGGTGGCCGCGGTCACCGTGGCACCGACATCATGGGCCCGATGGGTGCGCCGGTGTTCGCGTTCACCTCCGGGGTGATCGAACGGCTGCACTCGAGTGCCCGCGGCGGCATCTCGCTGTATCTGCGGGCCGACGACGGCTCCACCTATTTCTACACCCACCTGCAGGGCTATGCGCCCGGACTGCACGCGGATCAACGTGTCGAGGCCGGCGAGCTGGTCGCGTTCAACGGCAACACCGGCAACGCCCGCGGTGGCGCACCCCACATCCACTTCGAGCGCCACCCCGGCGGCGGCAGCGCCGTCAACCCCTACCCGTGGCTCGTCGCGGTGTGCTTCATCTGACACGGCGTTAGGCTCAGCCGTCGTCGTCGAACCCGGAGAACGTCGTGCACCCGGCCCTGTTCGCCGCGATCTTCGCAGGCGTGCTCATCGCCACCCAGTCCGCCATTCTCGGCGCGTTCGGCCAGCGCCTGCACCCGTTCGTCGCCTCGACGTGGGTGCACGTCGGCGGTGTCGCGTTCGGACTCATCGGCGTGCTGGTGGCTCGGCTCGGATTCCACGTCGAGGTCGTTCGGCGTGCTTGGTGGGGCCTGCTCGCCGGTGTCGCCGGTGTGTTGCTCGTCACCGGCATCACGATCGCCGTCGGCGGGATCGGACTCGCCTCGACGCTGGCGACCGTCACGGGCGTGCAGTTGCTCGTCGGATTCGCGATCGAGACGGTGCGCGTGGCCGACCGGGCCGTCACGCTCGACCCGCTGCGTCTCGTCGGCGCCGCACTGATCGTCGCAGGCGTGTACCTGGTCGTCAGCCGCGGCCCGGCCGCGGTCTGATCGTGGACCGGGACGATTCGCCTTCACGTGCCGCGTCACTGCACGGCGTCGACGTCGAGATCGACGGCAACCGCATCCTCGACGGTGTGACGCTGCACGTCGAGCATCGCGGACACCTGGCGGTGCTCGGCCCCAACGGCGCCGGCAAGACCACGCTGCTGCGGGTGCTGGCCACCTACCGCTACCCGACACGCGGCGCGGTCGAGGTGCTCGGCGTGCGTTTCGGCGCGGCGGACCTGCGTGCGCTGCGACCGCGTGTCGGGTTCGTGTCGGTCGCCATCGATCCTCTGGTGCGCGCGCGGGCATCAGCGCTCGCGCTCGTCGGAGCAGCCCGCGTCGGATCGACCTGGCCAGCGCCGAAGCTGCTCGAGAACCGCGAGGTGCGTGCAGCGGCCGAGCATGCGCTGGAGCGCGTCGGGGCGGGACATCTGGGCGACCGGCGCGTCGACACCCTCTCGCAGGGCGAGCGTCAGCGTGTGCGCATCGCCCGGGCGCTGGTGTGTGACCCCGAGCTGCTGCTCCTCGACGAGCCCTTCGCCGGACTCGACCTCGGCGGCCGCGAACTGCTCGTCGGCGACCTCGACGCTCTGCTCGCCGAACCCGACGGTCCGACGGTCGTGATGGTCACCCACCACGCCGAGGAGCTGCCGTCCTCCATCGGTGCCGCGGTGCTCATGCGCGACGGTGGTGTCGTCGCGGCGGGGGCCGCGCGTGAGGTGCTCACCTCGGCGAACGTGTCGCAGGCGTTCGGCCTCGAGGTCGACGTCGTCGAATCCGGCGGTCGATGGTGGGCCACCGCCCGCGCCGCGCTTGACCGTCCGGCGCCGACCTTCTAGCATCAATGCCCTCATCAATCGATTGCACGTCGTGCTGCCATCGGTGTACCGAGCCGACGACACGCGATAGTCGACCATCTTCGTCCCGTGTCGGTTGCGCCGGCGTGGCCACGATCACCACCGGAGGCTGTCTGTGAGCGACACCGGGTCGCCAAAGCTCGGATGGATCGGAACCGGCCGCATGGGCTTCGAGATCGCCCTGCGCCTGCTGAATGCCGGTCACGAACTCAAGGTCTGGAACCGGACACGGTCCAAGGCCGAGCCGCTCACCCAGCTCGGCGCGACGGTCGTCGACCGGCCGTCGGAACTTGCCGACTGCGACATCGTCTTCTCGATCGTGTCGTCCTCCGAGGTGTTCATCGACGTGCTGCTCGGCGACGACGGGCTGCTGAGCGCCGACGGTGTGCGCACCCGCATGGTCGTGGATTCGTCGACGATCTCGGCCGAGGCGTCCGACCACGTGCGGGCCGAGGCGGACGCGATCGGGTGTGCCATCCTCGCCGCGCCGGTCTCGGGCAGCCCCAAGGTGGTCAAGTCGGGACGTCTGGGCGTGGTCGTCAGCGGCCCGCGCAATGCGTTCGAGGAGGCGGAGCCCTACCTGAAGGTGTTCGGTCCGACGGTCACCTACGTCGGCGAGGGCGACCGGGCGCGGCTCGTGAAGATCTGCCACAACCTGATCCTCGGAATGGTCATCCAGGCGCTCGCCGAGACGACGGTGCTCGCCGAGAAGGGCGGCATCTCACGCGCCGACTACCTCGAGTTCATCAACGGCAGCGCGATGGGCTCGATGTTCACCCGCTACAAGGCGCCGGGGATGGTCAACCTGGACTACACACCGACCTTCACCAGCCACCTGCTGCGCAAGGACTTCGAACTCGGGCTCGCGGCCGCACGTGACCTCGACGTGCCGCTGCACTCCTCGGCGCTGATCCACCAACTGCTCGTCGACGTGATCGGGCGCGGCTACGGCGACGAGGACTTCGCCCGGCTGCTGCACACCGCAGCCGAAGGCGCGGGCCTCGAACTCGTCTCCGAAGACCGCGACGTGCCCGACGGACTGCAGCCCCCGGCCGACGACCTGTCGTCGCGACGGCCCAGCTGACCATCGTCGCTGCGGCGCGACGCCGGACAGTGTGTCCCACCCGACCGGTGCGCCCCAGTCGCCGCCTGCACAACCGCGCTCACGCGGTCGCGGAGGCCTCCCGCTTCGCGCGTGCCGCGCCGGTCAAGCTCGTCAGTGTGGCCAGTATGAACGCGGCGCCGAGCCCGAACCAGCCGTACAGGTAGCTGCCGGTGAGGTCGGTGAGCATGCCGAACGGCACCGGGCTTGAGACCAGGCCGGCGAAGTAGAACAGCACGACACGTCCGCTCGCCCATCCCGCCCGTGCGTCGTCGACGATGGTCATCGCGACCAGCATCGCCACCCCGTTCCAGCCGAACGCGCTCGTGCCGAACAGCACCGCCCCCGCCCACAGCGCGGCTGGTCCGAGCCGGCCGGCCGAGGCGATCAGCATGCTGCTGATCAGTGCGACCGCGCCCAGCACCGGAAGCACCGCGATGGGCTGGCGGATCCGGTCGGCCACCGCACCCCAGCTCATGCGTGCCAGCACGCCGATCGCGCCCATCGTCGCGGTCACCATCCCCGCGGTCGTCACCGACATCCCGATGGTGTCGACCGCGTAGACGGGCAGGTAGGTGTTGACCGACGACATGCCGAACCCCATCAGCGCCGCGTACACGCACAGCGTCGCCAGCGTCGGGTTGCGTTCGGTCGCCGATTGCGAGGCGGCGGTCGACACAGCGACCTCGTCGAGCGTTCGCGGAAGCACGCGCGCGCCGACCGCGATGGCGACGACAGCGAGTATGACGGGCAGCACCATCGCCCAGCGCCAGCCGGCCGCCAGCGCGACCGTCGGCAGTGCCACGCCGACGAACAGCCCGCCGAACTGCACGCCGGACTGCTTGAAGCCGGTCACGATCCCGCGTCGGCCCGGCGGGAACGTTCGCAGGATGATGCGGTTGGTCGCCGGGTTGGTGAACGCGCTGCTCATCCCGGCGATCCCCGCGGCGATCACGAGCATCACCAGGCCCGTGCTCAAGCTCCCCAGAAGGATCGCCACGCCGCCGAGCGTGACGCACGCGAACAGGGCGCGACGTCCGCCGATCCTGTCGGTGAGCTTGCCCGCGGACGGTGACGCGACCGCGCCAGCGAGAAAGAACCCGGTCACGATCGCACCGAGCTGGGCGCGGGACAGCCCGAATTCGGGGATCAGCAGGGGCCCCAGTACCGGGATCGCGAACTGGTAGACGGTGCCGACCGACATCGTCAGCAGCAGGGTGAGGACCAGTGCGGCACGTCGGATCACCGGAGACGTTCCTGTTCGCGTCACGGTGGGGCCGCCGGGGCACGGCTCCACGAGAAGGCGCGCCGGCGAACGAGTCCACCGGGCGTCGGCTTGCGCAAGCGTACGCGCACCGCACGGCCCGCTCTGCGCATGCGGTGGGTGCACGCACACGATGGCGGGGGATGGCTGGGCTCGCGCGAAATCGACGTCCGGCCGCGCTGGTGGAATAGACGTGTCCCATGCGGGGTTGGACACCACCAGCGGTGCGAACCCGCGCCGTCGCCCGCCGGGCGACGCGACGAACAGCGAGGAGCGACGATGTCGACACGTGTTGCCGAAGAACACGACGCCGGCGATCCGATCGTGCGACGGACCAAGATCACGGCCGTCAACCATGCGTCGATGCACACCGTCATCGAGGCGAACGAGGGCACGATCATCACCGACGAGCCGGTGCAGCACGGGGGGACGGGCAAGGCGGCAACCCCGCTGGAGACGGTGCTCGCGGCACTCTGTGGCTGCGAGAGCGTGACCTTCAACAAAGCCGCCAAAGAGTTCGGGTTCGACTACGAGCGCATCGACTTCGAGGCGGAGTTCACCCTCGACCTTCGCGGACTGCAGGGAAACCGCAACGTGCGCCCGCATTTCCAGACCGTGCGGATGCAGGCGACGGTGCACACCGACGAGCCACTCGAGCGGCTCGAGGAGATCGTCGAGGAGACCGAGGCGCGCTGTCCGGTCTACAACCTCATCAACGACGCAGGCGTCGACGTGCAGACCGTGTGGTTGCGCCGCGAATCCGACGCTTCCTCGGACTGAGCCAGCCGGCTCGCCACGCGTCGTCGCGTAGGCTGCGTCGCCAAGCCGCCGCCGACGACGAGGCACGCGACCATGGTCGATCACGCCGAAGGTTCCGGGACCGTGGCGCTGCGCGTCAACGGTGACGAGGTGACGCTCGAGGAGCGAGGCGACCCTTCGCTGCTGCTCGCATTGCGCGGCCAGCTCGGCCTGCACGGGGTGCGACCCGGGTGCGCGATCGGCGAATGCGGTGCGTGCACCGTGCTCATCGACGGTGTGGCGCAACGCGCCTGCCAACGCACCGTCGGCGACGTCGCGGGGACCTCGATCCTCACCCCGGAAGGGCTCGACGGGCACGCAGGCCTCGCTGACGTGCGCTCGGCGTTCCTGGAGCGCCAGGCCGCACAGTGCGGGTACTGCGTCAACGGGATCGTGATGCGCCTGTGCGGCATGGTGCAGCAGGGCGACGCGCCCGCCTCCGCGGAGGATCTCGCCGGCGAACTGAACGACCAGTTGTGCCGCTGCGGCACGCATGCGCGGCTCATGGACGCCGCCTGCGCGGCGCTCGAGATCGAGCCTGCGGACGGCAGCATGCAGCTGCGTCCCGCCGACACCGGCGTCGCCGAAGACGTTCCCGACATCGCGCTCGACCCGCCTGACGTGGAGGCCTGGCTCGCACTCGACGACGAGGGACACGTACGGGTCAACAGCGGTCGCTCCGAGATCGGCCAGGCCGTCCACGAGGGGCTGCGTCGCATCGTCGCCTCGCAACTCGGCGTCGACCCCGACGTCGTCGTCGTCGACGGTTCCTCGACCACGCGCAGTCCGGACGAAGGGGTGACCGCCGGCAGCCGCTCGATGCGCGACGGCGGCGCGACCCTGGCCACGATGAGCCGTGCGATGCGCCGGCTGTTGCTGGAGCGTGCCGCTGGCATCCTCGACGTCGGCATCGACGCCGTGGAGATCGATCCCGACGGCGGGGTGCGAGCAGGCGATCACCGGGTCGGCTTCGACGAGCTCTCGCGCGGCGGTGAGATCAAAGGTGTCGCGACGCTCGAAGACCGGCCCGATTGGCGAGTGCTCGCTGCAATGGAGGCGTCCACGCGTACCGACCTGGCGGGCAAGCTCCGCGGCGCCGCCTTCGTCCACGATCTCGTCCTCGACGACATGCTGTATGCGCGTGTTGTGCTGCCCCCCACCTACGACGCGCGCCTGGTCGATGCGGACACTGAGCGGGTCGCCGGACTCGACGGCGTCGTCGAGGTCGTGCGCGACGGCAGCCTGCTGATCGTCGTCGCCGTCGACGAGGCGCAGGCCGTCCGTGCCGCCGCGGTGCTGGCCGCCTCGGCGAGCTGGGACGATCCCGGCCTGGACGTTCGTGGTCCGCTGATCGAGCAGCTTCGCTCGCTGCCGTCCGAGCCCTACGTCGAACGCGACGACGGGCTCGCCGACCATCCAGCCGGTGCGGCCACCCACCGCGCGAGCTATGCGAAGCCGTATCAGGCGCACGGCGCGATGGCGCCGTCGTGTGCCGTCGCGCTGCACGACGGCCGCACGCTGCAGGTCTGGACACACGCGCAGGGTGTCTTCCCGCTGCGTCGTGAACTCGCGGTGCTGTTCGACATGCCCGAGGAGCACATCGCGGTCAACCATGCCCATGGGCCCGGCGCGTACGGCCAGAACGCTGCGGACGACGCTGCGGCCTTCGCAGCCGTCGCCGCACTGGCGGTCGCGCCCCGTCCGGTGAGCCTGCAGCTCGCCTCCACCGACGAGTTCGCCTGGGAGCCCTACGGCCCGGCGATGACCGTCGACATCGAGGCGACCACCGACGACGGCACGATCGTCACCTGGCGCCACCGCGTCCGCTCGGACTCGCACAACATGCGGCCGAGAGGGACGGGGGACAAACTCGCCGCCTCCTGGCTGCGGGAAGATGCCGTGGCACGGCCGTGGGGCGGACCGATGCTGGGCGCCAGCCGCGACGCGGTACCGATCTACGACCTTCCCGCCGTCGAAGCCGTCGCCGACCACGTTCGCGGACCACTACGTACCGGGTCGCTGCGCTCGCTCGGATCGTTCACGAACATGTTCGCGATCGAATCGTTCATGGATGAGCTCGCCGAGCACGCGGGCGAGGACCCGGTCGCGTTCCGCCGCCGGCACCTCGCCGACCAGCGGGCCATCGAGGTGCTCGACGCGCTGGCTGAGGAGGTCGCCTGGACGCCGCACGTCGGACCGTCCGGCGCCGGGCGCGGACTGTCGCTGGGTCGCTACCACGGCATGGGATACGTCGCGATGCTGGTCGACGTCGATGTCGACGTCGACGCCGACCGGCTGGCACTCACACGGTTCGTCGCCGCGGTCGACGTCGGCACTGTTGTCGACCGAAGCGGGCTGCGCCAACAGCTCGAAGGCGGCATCGTGCAGGGCATCAGTCGCACGTTGTACGAGCAGGTGACCTTCGCGAGCGGCGGGATCACCAGCCTGGACTGGTCCACCTACCCGGTCGCGCGGTTCACGGATGTGCCGCCGATGGAGTTCGTCGTCCTCGACCGTGCGGGAATACGGCCGCTCGGCGCCGGGGAGATCACCTCGCCGCTGGTGCCGGCAGCGATCGCCAACGCCATCGATGACGCACTCGGCGTGCGGCTGCGCGAGCTGCCGATCTCTGTGGATGCGATCCGCGGCCGCGTGCTGGCGATGGACGACGACGAGCTCGCACGGGTGCGCGACCCGGCCTGACGACACCCCCCGAGGTGAGCAGTCAGCCCGGGGGCGCCGTCGAGCCGCGCACGACGAGCCGTGGCTCGAGCGTCACCTGCCGTGCGTCGGTCGCGACGTCCGGGGGAGCGTCGTCACGACGGTCGGCGAGCAGGGTGAGCATGATGCGGGCCGCGGTCTGGCCCATCTCGTACTGCGGCACCCGCACGGTCGTCAGTGGCGGGTCGAGCAGGTCGACCAGCGGCATGTCGTTGTAGCCGACCACCGACATCCCGCCAGGCACGGCGATCCCGCGTTCGCGCAGCGCCCGCAGAGCGCCGACCGCCAGCAGGTCGTTGGCCGCGACGATCGCCGTCATCGCGCCGGCGCCGTCGAGCAGGCGGGTGCAGGCGGCCTGGCCGGCGTCGATGTCGAAGATCCTGGTGGCCTCGACCCCGGCGCTGTCGACGCCCGCGTCCTCGATTGCACGCTGGAAGGCGGCGAGGCGCGCCCGTCCCGTCGAGGTGTCCTGGGGCCCGGCGAGGTGGCCGATGCTGCGGTGGCCGAGGCCCACGAGGTGGTCCACGACCGCGCGCACCCCCACCTCGTCGTCGGGAACGACGAACGGCGCCGTGGGGTCGTCATCGCGCCGGTTGACCAGCACCACCGGCAGCGCCGCAAGACGCTCAGAAGTGTGGGCCGCCCCCACGTGGGAGGTGGCGATCACCATCCCGTCGACCTGCCGCGACAACAACCCGGCGAGATCGGACGCTTCACGCTCCGGCTCGTTGTCGGTGTTGGAGATGATCAGCGTGTAGCCGTGGCGCACCAGCTCGTCGCCCAGGCCGCGCACGATCGGCGGAAAGAACGGGTTGGTGATGTCGGGAACCAGCATCCCGACGGTCTGCGAGCGTTGTGTGCGAAGCCCCCGCGCGATCGCGTTCGGCTGGTAGCCGAGCGTCGCCACCGAGGCGAGGACCCGTTCGACCGTCTCGGGGCGCAGCATCGTGGCCGTGCGGTCGTTGAGCGCGCGCGACACGGTCGAGACGTCCACGCCCGCGTGGCGTGCGACATCGGACATCGTTGGCTTCTCCATGGTGTGCAAGCCTAGGCTCGAAGTCGTCGCGGGCGCGTGCGCCCGGATCGGAGGCGCGCGCGTGGAATCGGTGGGGGTCCCACCCGAGACGTCCCGTCTGGTCTTCGAACTCGCGGTGATCCTCGTCGCGATCAGCTTCGGATCGTTCGTCAAGGGTGTGACCGGGACCGGACTGCCCCAGATCGCCATTCCCGTCATGGCGATCTTTCTCGGTGTCGAGCGCGCCGTGGTGATCATGGCGATCCCGGGCGTGGTCACGAACTCGTGGCTGATGTGGCGTCACCGCGCCTATGCGAGCAAGACACGCGACCTGCCGGTGCTGATCGTCACCGGTGTCGTCGGTGCCGTCATCGGCACGGTCGGCCTGGATCGGCTCGACGCGTCGGTGCTCGCGCTCATCCTCGCGTTCGCGGTCGGGCTCTACATCGCCATGTTCCTCAGCCCGCTCGACGTGCATCTGCCGGCACGCCTCACACGGTGGACCGCGCCGCCGCTCGGATTCGGCGCAGGCGTGCTCCAGGGTGCGACCGGCATCTCCGGGCCGGTCGTGACCGCCTACATGCACGGCTACCGGCTCGAACGCCAGGCGTTCATCTTCTCGCTCGTCACCCTGTTCCAGGTCTTCGCCGTCGCGCAGGTCGTCACCCTCGCGCGTATCGGGTTGTACGACGTGAACCGGCTCGTCGAGAGCGCCATCGCGCTCGTGCCGATCATGACCTTGCTGCCGCTCGGTGCGCGCATGTCGTCACGACTGAGCGCGCGTACGTTCGACCTCTGGCTGATCGTGCTGATCGGTCTGTCCGCCCTCAAGCTGCTCTATGACGGGGTCTCGGGTCTGCTCGGCTGAGCGCCCGGCGCTCGTGGTCCGCTCAGCGCCGGATCCCGGCGAGGATCCGCTCGACGTTGCCCGACAGCACCGCGGCGACGTCGTCGTCTGACAGGCCAGGGATGCCGCGCACGGTCGCGACGGGGTCGGGGTCGCCCATCGGGAAGGGATAGTCGGTGCCCACCACGATGCGCTCGGAGCCGACCAGGTCGGCCAGCAGCCGCAACGGGCCCGGTGCGTGCACGACCGTGTCGTAGTACAGCGAGCGCGCCCATTCGCTGGGTGCGCGCGTCAGGTGGACCCCGGCGAGTTCAGGAACCTCGCGGAAACCGCGATCGAGGCGGCCGATCTGGTAGGGCAGGAACCCGCCTCCGTGGACGACACACACCGTGAGCCCGGGATGGCGTTCGAGCACCCCGGAGAGGATGAGATGGCCGACGGCGACGGTCGACTCGGCGGGGTTGCCCACCAGGATGTCGAGGAAGTGGCGTGTCACCGAGCGGCCCTCGAGTGCCTTCATGGGATGCAGGAGCACGAGACAGCCGAGTTCAGCTGCGGTCGCCCAGAACGGTTCGAGGGCCGCATCGTCCAGGTCGACCCCCGCCACCGTCGTCGCGATCTCGCAGCCGACCATCCCCATGGCCTCCACCGCGTGGCGCAACTCCTCGGCGGCGCGTTCGGGTTCGCCCAGCGGCACATTCGCGAGGCCGAGGAACCGGTCGGGATGCTCGGCGATGACCTCGGCGAGCGATTCGTTGAACCAGCGTGCGTACGAGGTCGCGTGCGACCCGCGCAGTTCGTGGAGCGTCGTGTCGATGAACGGCGACAGCAGCTGGACGTCCACCCCGGCGGTGTCCATCGCCTGCAGGCGTGCGGCGACGTCGACCAGCGGTGCGATGACCGGCGGTGTGGGGGCGTGGCCGGCGACGACGAGATGCTCGCTGCCGTCGCCGCGCAGCAGGTCCACGCCGTGGACGGATCCTTCGCGCCGCAGCCGGGTCATCACCGGTTCAGGAACGATGTGGGCGTGGACGTCGACGACACGCATCGGCTGCTCCCGGGTCACGGCATCGGATCGCCAGGCACGAGGCGTCAGCACGCCAGGTGCTGCAATCGATTGTCGATCCTAGCGGGCCGCGAGTAGGCTGCTGCTCGACGATCCACGCGGCCGCGCGGCGCGGCACGGGGCCTGCCCACGCGCTCGAGGCGAGGTGGATGCTCGCCTCTGTGTCCGGTCCTTGGCTGCCAGTGTCGTCGTTCCAACTGCGGGCGCGCGGTCCATGACCGTCGCGCGCGCACGAGCCGGGGTTGCCGATGATCGGAGTGCTTCCTGCGGTGCTGGCCGCGTTCGGTTTCGCACTGTTCCAGCACATGCTCCACCGCACGTTGCGCGGCATCGACGTCTACCGCGCGACGTTCGTGCTGCTGTCGATCGCAGCGGTGGCGCTCGGCCTCATCAGTGTCGTCACGACCGACCTGTCCGGCCTCCGTGATGCGCCTGTGGGCGCCTTCGCGTCAGCGGGTGCGGCCGGGATGGTCCATTTCTTCTTCGGATGGACGCTGCTCGGTGCGAGCCAGCAGCGTCTCGGGCCGTCGGGAACCGGGACGCTGCTCGGCACGGTTCCGGTCTTCGGCGCCATGGTCGCTGCGGCCCTGCTCGGTGAACCCTTCACGCTCGTGCATCTGCTCGCGGTGCTCATCGTGGCCGGTGGGGTCATGCTCGTCGCGCTCAGTCGCCCGAGTTCCGGTGGGGACCAGGACCGGCGCGTCTCGGGGATCGTGCTCGGGCTCGCCACCGCAGGGTGCTGGTCGATCTCGCCCGTGCTGATCCGCGGTGGTCTCGCAGGGTTGCCGTCACCGGTGTTTGCCGCGAGTGTGGGTCTGGCCACCAGCGCCGTCGTCTACGGCATCGCGCTCGCGGTCACGTCGCGTCGACGGCAGCGGCCGGTGGTCACCGGCCAGACCCGTCGTCTTCTCGTCGCCGGTGGTGTCACGGTCGGGCTGGCCGTCTGGCTGCTGTTCACCGCCTACAACCTCGCCGAGGTCGCCGTGGTGCTGTCGGTGATGCAGCTGATACCGGCGACGGTGGTGCTGCTGGCACGCTGGCTCGCACCCGAAACCGCGCCGACTTCGCCGGTGCGCCTGTGGGCAGGGGTCGGGGCGGTCGCCGCCGGTGCGCTGATCCTCATCCTGGTCGCGTGAGCGTCATCGCACGCCTGCCGCACATCTCTGCAGCGGGTGCACGCGAGCGTGTTCAGGCGGTGGAGATCTCGCGGACCTCGACATCGAGCTTGGCGCCCGTCGGCGTCTCGAACGTGACGACGTCACCCACCGACGCGCCCAGAACCGCCGTGCCCATGGGCGACTCCGACGAGAGGATCTCGAGCTCGTCGTGCTGATCTTCGCGGCTGCCGATGAGGTAGGTCTCCACGTCGCCGTCCACGACGAGCACGACCTTGAGGCCCGGCCGCACGGTGTCGGTGTCGGCGGGCTCGCCGATGCGCGCATCGCGGAGCAGCTGCTCGAGCTGGCGGATCCGCGCCTCCATCTTGCCCTGCTCATCCTTGGCGGCGTGGTACTCGGCATTCTCGCGCAGGTCGCCGTGCTCGCGGGCACGCTCGATCTCCGCGGACATCTGCTCGCGCCCTTCGGTCTTGAGGGTCTCGAGCTCGTCACGCAGCCGGTCGAAGGCCTCCTGGCTCAACCAGGTCTCGGCCACGGCAACCACCTCCTCGGCACCAATCGGTGCGGTGAACTACGAACGCCCGGGACGTGAGTGCATCCCGGGCGTGTCTCGAACAGCGAGGCTACCGCACCGCCAGGCGTGCGGCGAGGCCCCGGCCGGCAAACGCGCTGGCGTGCTGCACTAGCATCGCTCGGCATGGGTGTTCGCGACCTGGCGTATCGGTTCTACGAACGGCGGCTGGCCGACGAGCTCGCCGACGGGCCGCTGCCGCGTCACGTGGGCGTGATCATCGACGGCAACCGCCGGTATGCGGCCGAGCGCGGCCTCGGAACCGTCTCGGAGGGGCATGCAGCAGGCGCTCGGCGCATCGACCCGTTCCTCGACTGGTGTCTCGAACTCGAGATCCCGTACGTGACCCTGTGGCTGCTGTCGACCGAGAACCTCGATCGTGACGATGTCGAGATCGCCCGGCTGCTCGAGATCATCGAGGACACCGTGGCCCGCATGGCGTCGCGTGACGACGCGACCGAGCGCGGCCTGAAAGTCAGTGCGGTCGGTGCGCTCGAACTGCTGCCCGAGGCCACCCGGGCCTGCCTGGCCGACGCCGAGAAACGCACCGCGCACCACGACCGCCTGCACGTGCAGGTCGCCGTGGGCTACGGCGGCCGCCAAGAGATCACCGACGCATTGCGCAGCCTGCTGGCCGAGCGCGCCGCAGAGGGAGCGTCGCTGGAGGAGCTCGCGGCGACGCTCAGCCCCGAGGACATCGGCGGACATCTGTACACCAACGGGATGCCCGACCCGGACCTGATCATCCGCACGTCCGGTGAGGTCCGACTTTCGGGTTTCCTGCTGTGGCAGTCGGCGCACAGCGAGTTCTACTTCTGCGACGCCTACTGGCCCGAGTTCCGGCGGGTCGACTTCCTGCGCGCGTTGCGCGACTACCAGCGCCGAACGCGCAGGTTCGGTCGCTGACGCGAAACTGCGCCGTCGTTGCGCCGTCGAGGTTGCGTGGCCGGGCGCCACGCCGGGTGTAGCGTCGGCGACGCCGCAGCCGAGGACGTCGATGCCGTGACCGCGGGCCGGACCACCTTCGTACTCGACACCTGCGTGCTGCTTGCCGACCCGGCCGCGCCGCACCGCTTCGACGAGCACGACGTCGTCGTCCCCCTCGTCGTCGTCGAAGAACTCGACCGCAAGAAGACCCTGCTCGACGACGTCGGACGCAACGCGCGGGTGGCGCTGCGCACCATCGAGGAGCTGCGTGTCGCCAGCGGCGGCCTGCAGCAGCCCGCGCCGCTGCCTTCGGGCGGGACCCTGCGTGTCGAGTCGAACCACGTCGACGTTTCCCTGCCCGCCTACCTCGATGCGTCGACCCCTGACCACCGCATCCTCGCGGTCGCCATGGGGCTGGATGCGACGCTGGTCACCAAGGACGCGGCGCTGCGCATCAAAGGCAGCCAGCTCGGTGTGGCCGTCGAGGACTATCGGGCCGACACGGCGCGCGCCGAAGAACACCCCAGCGGCATCGTCGAACTCGACGTCGACGACGACACGCTCGACACGCTGCACCGTGACGGCAAGCTGTGGCTCGACGCCGGCCAGGCCGACGACCTGTGGGTCAACGCCTGCCTCGTGCTGCGCGCCAGCGGATCGAGATCCGGGCTCGCGCGTGTCGTCGACGTCAACGACCGGGGCAGCGTCACCGTGCAGCGCGTCGGCGGCGACCGCAGCGTCTACGGCATGTCGCCGCGTGACGTGCGCCAGACCTTCGCGATCGACCTGCTGCTCGACCCGGACGTGACCTGCGTGTCGCTGATGGGGATGGCCGGCACCGGCAAGACCTTCCTCGCACTAGCCGCCGGCCTCGAACAGGTCCTGCACGCCGGCGTGTACCGGCGCCTGGCGGTGTACCGGCCGCTGGTGGCCGTCGGACGCCAAGAGGTCGGCTACCTGCCCGGCGACCTCGACGAGAAGCTCGCGCCGTGGATGGCCGCGGTGCACGACAACCTGTACGCGTTGCTGCGCGGCGACGACACGCGCGGCCCGCGCGACCACCGGCAGGTGCAGCAGAACGTCGAGGCGATGACCGAGCGCGGTCAGCTCGAACTCGCTGCCATCACCTACCTGCGGGGACGGTCGATCACCGACGAACTCGTGGTCGTCGACGAAGCCCAGAACATCGAGCTCTCCGCGCTCAAAGTGGTGCTGACCCGGATGGGGGCAGGATCCAAGGTGGTGTTCTGCGGCGACCTCGGGCAGGTCGACAACCCCTACATCTCGCCGTTCGGCGGCATGGCGGCGCTCATCGGCAAGTTCCGGGGCAGCCCGCTGTTCGGGCACGTCACCTTGTCCAAGGGGGTGCGCAGCCCGCTCGCAGAGCAGGCCGCGACCCTTCTCTGACGCGCCCACTACGATCCGTGGCCCGCACGGGGTGCCGCAGTGCGACGTCGGTGTGCCCCACGTCGGCCTGTCGCCGGCCACGGCTGTCGAGCCCGTCGCACCGGGACCAGCCACGACGCGAAAGCGCAAGGAGTGACGCGTGAACGCCGAGAAGCCGGACCGCAACCTCGCGATCGAGATCGTGCGGGTCACCGAAGCCGCGGCGCTGTCGGCCGCCCGCTGGCAGGGACGCGGCGACAAGGAGTCAGGGGACCAGGCCGCCGTCGACGCTATGCGCCAGGTCCTCGACACCGTCGAGATGGCCGGCACCGTCGTCATCGGGGAAGGGGAGAAGGACGAGGCCCCGATGCTGTTCAACGGCGAGCACGTCGGCACCGGCAACCCGCCGAAGGTGGACCTGGCCGTCGATCCGGTGGAAGGCACCCGGCTGCTCGCCGAAGGCCGCCCGGGCGCGCTCGCCGTGCTCGCCGCCGCCCCCCACGGCACGATGTTCGACCCCGGTCCGTGCGTGTACATGGAGAAGCTCGTCGTCGGACCCGAGGCGGCCGACGCGATCGATCTCGAACGGCCGCTCGCCGACAACCTGGCAGCCGTCGCGGCCGCGACCGGCAAAGAGGTGCGTGACCTCACCGTTGTCATGCTCGACCGTGAACGCCACGACGAGGCCAAGCGGCAGATCCGCGACGTCGGGGCCCGGCTGACCCTGATCACCGACGGCGACGTCGCTGGCGGGCTGCTCGCCGCATGGGACGAGCGTCCGCAGGTCGACCTGCTCTACGGCATCGGCGGCACCCCGGAGGGCGTGATCACCGCCTGCGCGGTCAAGGCGATCGGTGGCCGCATGCTCGGCAGGTTGTGGCCACGAAACGATGACGAACGCGACCGGGCACTCGATGCCGGCTACGACCTGGATGCGGTGCTCGACCTCGACGACCTCGTCAGCGCGGACGACTGCTTCTTCGCGTGCACCGGTGTGACCCCGAGCCAGCTGCTGCGCGGCGTGGCGTTCGACCGTCACGGCGCAACCACCGAGTCGCTCGTGATGCGCTCGAAGTCGGGGACGGTGCGCCTGATCCGGGCGCGCCACCGGCTCGCGAAGTTGCGCGAGTACGCGTCGATCCCCTACTGAGCCTTGAGCGTGGACCGACGTGTCGTGATCCCTGCGGATCTGACGCGCCGACGGGGCAAGACCCTGCGCGCGCCGGTCATCCTCGACGTGCTGTGTGCCGAGCTGCCCGATGCGCGTATCGCGCTGGAGTTTCGTGACCGCTGGGAGCTGCTCGTCGCGACCATGCTCTCGGCGCAGTCCACGGACGTGAAGGTCAACGAGGTCACCCGGCGGCTGTTCGCCGAGTTCGACGGCCCCGAGGCGATCGCCGGCGCGCCGATCGAACGGATCGAAGAGCTCGTCGGGGCGCTCGGGCTGTTTCGTCAGAAGGCCCGCAACGTGCAGGCCAGCGCCCGGCTGCTGCTCGAGCGTCACGGCGGCGAGGTTCCGGGGACGATGGAGGAGCTCGTCGCACTGCCCGGGGTCGCACGCAAGACCGCGAACGTGGTGCTGTCAAACGGATTCGGGATCAACGCCGGAGTGGTGGTCGACACCCATGTCGCGCGGATCTCGAGGCGTCTGCTGCTGACCCGTCAACGTGACGCGACGCGCATCGAGCGTGATCTGATGCGACTGTTCCCGCAACAGCGCTGGCTGGAGGTCTCGGATGTGTTCATCCATCACGGCCGCCGGACCTGCGATGCGCGGCGTCCGCGCTGCGACGACTGCCCGATCGAACCGCTGTGCCCGTCGTCGCAGGAGGCCGGGCTCACCGACAAACGCTGACGCCCGCCCTGCCAGACGCCTGGCCGACGAAGCCGCGACGCCGTGCGGTGTCCGGCCGCCCGCCTGCCGCGGTCGGCAGCGGTCGCCGGGACAGCACCGGATTCAACGTGCCCGGCGGCGCGCCCACAACAGCGCCGCGAACGCCACAGCAAGGAGCAGCGCGGCGATGATCGCCTGCGTGGTGTGCAGCGGCACGTCCACCGCCGTCGCCGTCGCGAGCACCTCCAGACCGTCGGCGCGCAGCGTGACGCCGCCCCCGTCGTCCGGGTCGGCACGCAGCAGCGTTCCGGTGACGAGCACGACGTCGCCGCGCATGGCCGGCCTGCCGACTCCGTCGATGCGTTCGTGCAGCCCGTCGGGAACCCAGACGGCGAGCCCGGTGTTGAAGCCGGCGTGCTCCCGGTGGCCGACCATCGGCCCGGTTTCGAGCGCATAGGCGTCGTCGTTGACCTGCGCCCACACCCCGCCGGTGCGTGGCAGCAACTCGCCGACGACCTCGCCCGCGTAGGTCACCTCGAGCCCGTCGTAGGCACGCGGGCAGGCGAACACCTGCGACGAGGAGATGCGCGCACGTGGCGTCTGTGCGTCGCGTAGCTCGCGCACGGTCGCATCGTCGTGGGGCAGGCAGGTGCGCACCTGACTCGCCGCGAGGTCCGGCACCCCGCCGACGGCCACGCCCGCGGTATCACGTTGGGGATGCGCGGCTTCGAGCGCGATCACCCCGGCGGCGATCAGCACGAGCCCGGCGATCGGGGTGAGAAGCAGCCAGCGTGTGCGGCCGAGGCCCCGCTGCGCTGCGTCGTCTGCCGGCGGGCGACTCACGGCCGTGCTCGCGTGCCGCGCGCACGATGGCGGGCCAGAGACAGCATGTAGCCGATGAGCGCGAACACGGCGACGAACTCCAGGCGCCCGAGCCACATCTGCACGATGTAGGTCGCCATGAGCCCCTTGGGCATGTCGGGCGACACGACCCCGATGGAGATGCCGATGTTCGATGCGACCGACACCGACTCGAACATCGTCTGCGTGATGTCGTGTTCGCCGTACAGCAAGCCGACCATCGCGCCGACCAGGTAGCTGCCGATGAACAACAGCAGGATCGCCGTGGCCCCGCGGGCGACGTCGTCACGCAGCACGCGCCGGCGGCCCGCGTGGTAGGTGGTGACGACCAGCGACGACTCGGGCAGCAGAATCCGGCGGATGTCGTGCACCAGCGCCTTGAACGCGACACCGACACGCATCGCCTTGATCCCGCCGGCGGTGGACGACGCCATCCCACCGATCGCCATCGCTCCGACGATCGCAGCGGGAGCGAGCACGCCCCAGTCGGTCAGGTAGGTCTGGCCGGCGTTGACCTGATGCCCGGTGCTCGACACCGCGGAGACGAGCGTGAACAGCCCCTTGCGGAACAGCGAGGTGACGTCACCGTAGGTGCCGGCGCGCAGCAGACCGAAGCACACCGCCGCGAAGAAGACGGCGCTGGTCAGCGCGAGCGTGCGTGTCTCGAGGTGGCGCAGCACCTCACGCGGATCGTCGCGCCACAGCGCGAAGTGCAGACCGAACGACAGCGTGCCCGCGATCATCAGCAGCATCACCACGATCTCGACCGACATCGAGTGGTAGTAGGCGATCGAGGACTGCATCACAGAGAAGCCGCCGGTGTCGAACGAGGCGAAGAACAGGTTGATCGCGTGATAGAAGGCGCGCGAGGTCTCGAATCCGGCGGCGCGAAGCGCGACGAACAGCGCTGTGGTCCCCAGCACCAGGAAGGTGCCGGCGACCATGAAGATGAAGCGCGCCGTGCGGATGAAGTTCGGCAGGATGCGCTCGTCACGCCCCTCCGACACGTACAGGCTCGCGATGCGTGCGCCGCCGCTCGCGAACAGCGACAGCACCACGATCACGATGCCCTGCCCGCCGGCGAACTGCAGCAGGTGCCGATAGAAGTCCTCCGACACCGGTGTGTGGTCCAGATCGTGGATGACCGACATGCCGGTGGTGGTCAGCGCCGACATCGCCTCGAACAGTGCGGCGAGCGGATGCGAGAAACGTCCCGACAGATACATCGGGATCGCTGCGAAGACCGCGCCGACCGCCCATGCGAGCGCGACGATCACCATCCCATGCGCCCAGGTCAGCGGCCTGCGCGTCGACAGGCGCACATCGCTGAGCGCACCGACGAGGATCGCGACGCCTGCGCCGACGCCGAACGCGCTCGCCGAGTTCCACTCGCGCATCGCGAGCGCGACGGCCAGCGGCACCAGCATCACGAGCCCGAGCCCCAGCAGCACCTTGCCGAGGTAGAACCCGATGAGCCGCAGGTCGTCCGGTCCGGGGCGCAGCAGCACGCTCATCGTCGTCCTCGCCCGGCGCGCCCACGGATGCCGACGAACGTCCGGAGAACCTCGAGCAGCCGCATGCCGCTCACCGCGCCATCACGAGCACGGCGAGCCAGGCGATGACGGCGCCGGCGAGCAGCACACCGGCGCCGAGGCCGACGACGATCGCGACGCCGCGCAGCCCGCCTTTGACATTGGAGCCCCGTTGCGTGCGTGCGTCACTGCTCATGCTCACCGCCCCAGCAGCGCACGGGTCAGCGCGTCTTCGTGCTCCGGTGAGGTCAGCGCCACGACCTCGTCACCGGCCAGCAGCTCGGTGTCGCCCGATGGAATCAGCGTCTCGTCGCCACGGAAGATCGCGACCAGCACCGACTGGCGCGGCAGGTCGAGATCCTCCACGCGCACCGCGCGCTTGTGTCCACGCTCCGGCAGGCGCAGCTCGACGATCTCGACGCGGCCGCCGCGCAGGCTCGTCAGATGCACGAGCTCTCCGACCGAGAACTCGTGCTCGAGCAACTCGGAGATCAGGCGGGTGGACGAGACCGCTTCGATGCCCAGCGCCTCGAAGATCTCGACGTTCTTGGGCGTGTTCACCCGGCTGATCGCACGCGGGACGTCGAACTCGATGCGTGCGAGCTGGCAGGCGACGAGGTTGTCGTCGTCCTCATGGGTCGTGGCGACGAACGCGTCCGCACGGTCGACGTGCGCCTGTTCCTGGTAGCGCACGTCGCAGGCGTCACCTTCGATGACCAGCACCCGCGACTCGGCGACGAGTTCCTCGCAGCGCGTCGCGATGCGTTCGATCACCGTCACCTCGTGGTGCTTGTCGGCGAGGTCACGTGCGATGTAGCGCCCGATGCGCCCGCCACCTGCGATGACGACGTACACCTCAGCTCCTCACGGGTCGGTTCGCGCGGCCGATCGCATGGGCGTTCGGGGCGCGGACCAGCTCGCTCAGGCCACGTTTCGCGCTCGGCTTCATCGCTGCGGTCACCACGTCGTCCCGCTCGATGCGGTCGCTGGCGTCCGGGATGAACACGCGGGCGCCCCGCCGTACCGCGGCGACACGCAGCAGCCCGTCCCGTTCGAACTCGGCGACGGTCATGCCGTGGGCGGCCGTATCGATCTCGAGGTCGACGATCGCGACGTCGGCATCGACGAAGCTGACGTGCAACGGGTAGTTCTCCTCGCGGAACTCGTTGAGAAACAGCTTCGCGATGAGGTTGGTGGACGAGACGTAGCGGACACCGAGCTTGCGGTAGACGTCCTCACGTTCGGGGTTGAACAGCCGCGCGATCGTGCGCGGGACGTCGTAGAGATGTGTCGCGATCTCGACGGCCATCAGGTTGGCGTTGTCGGATCGTGTCACGGCGATCAGCCCGTCGGCACGCGCGATGCCGGCCTTCTCGAGCGTGTCGCGGTCGGTGCAGTCGCCGACGAGCTCCTCGCCGTTGAAGCCGGTGCCCAGCCGGTCGAATGCGAGCGGATCGGTGTCGAGGACGACGACGTCGACGTCGGAGTCCTCGGACAACTGTTCGGCGATCTCGGCACCGAGACGCCCACAGCCGCCGATGATGATGTGCACGTGGGTCCTCCGCGCGGGGCGTACTCGAAGAAGGCCGCTGCCGGTGGCCCTGCGCGCTCGAGGCCCGGTCCTGCACGAACCGGGCCTTGCCCCAGTCTGCCATACGCAGCGTCGGTCTTCATGCGTGCCGGGCACCCCGACGGCGCGCTCGTTGCGGCCGCAGGCGCACCCGTGACGCCACGCCTCGTGGGACCCTGGTCGCCCGCCGCATGGCCGCTACCCTCGTGGCATGTCTGTCCACACACTCCTGCTCGCTGCACCGCGGGGCTTCTGCGCCGGTGTCGACCGCGCCGTGCTGATCGTCGAGAAGGCGCTGGAGGCCTACGGCGCGCCCATCTACGTCCGCCACGAGATCGTGCACAACACGCACGTCGTGGCGTCACTGGAGCGGCGTGGCGCGGTGTTCGTCGAGGACGAGACCGAGGTGCCCGAAGGGGCGGTGATCGTGTTCTCCGCCCACGGGTCCCCACCGGAGGCGTTCGAGAACTCCCGCCGTCTCGGACACGTGCTGATCGATGCGACCTGCCCGCTGGTGACCAAAGTGCATCACGAGGCGCGGCGGTACGCGCGCGACGGCAAGGACATCGTCCTCATCGGCCACGAAGGCCACCAGGAGGTCATCGGCACGATGGGGCAGGCGCCCCGGTCGATCAGCCTGGTCGAGACGGTCGACGACGTGGACGCGCTCGACCTCGACGCCGACGCCGACGTCGCCTACATCACGCAGACGACCCTGTCGATGGACGAGACGGCCGGCATCGTCGATCGGTTGCGGCAGCGCTTCCCGGTGGTGCAGCAGCCCAAGAAGGACGACATCTGCTACGCGACACAGAACCGCCAGGATGCGGTGAAGGTGCTCGCCGAGCGCTGTGACGTCATCCTGGTCGTCGGCTCGCAGACCTCGTCGAACTCCCGGCGGCTCGTCGAGGTGTCGCGAGACCGTGGGGTGCGGGCCTACCTGATCGACACCGCCGAGCAGATCGACGAGGACTGGCTCGCTGGCGCCGGCGTGGTCGGACTCACCTCCGGGGCCTCCGCGCCCGAGGAACTCGTCGAGGACGTCGTCGACGCCGTGTGTGCCTATGGCGACGGCGTCGTGGTCGACACGGTCACCGTCGTCGACGAGGACGTCGAGTTCGCACTCCCGTCGAACCTGGCGCGAAAGCTCCAGGCCGCCGCGAGTTCCTAGCCCGTCGGTGTCCGACCGGAGCTCCGAGGTGGTGCGCTCTGCGCCTCGGCGGCCGCAGCGTCGCTGGTCGCGCGCTCGAGCGCCTCGACGTAGGTGGCCCACATCGCATCCGAAAGCAGCTGGGTCTGCCAGGGTCTG
Organism: Nitriliruptoraceae bacterium; assembly: GCA_050480705.1. Classification (GTDB taxonomy): domain Bacteria; phylum Actinomycetota; class Nitriliruptoria; order Nitriliruptorales; family Nitriliruptoraceae; genus JBJHAX01. The sequence goes on along the minus strand of JBJHAX010000002.1, from coordinate 88,522 downwards.
AGCCCCACGCTCGCGCACAGTTCCTCGCCGTCTCCCGGACGGCCCGCCACGGCGACCTCGAGGGTGCGCCCCGGGCACAGCACACCCGGCTCGATGCCGAGCTCCTTCGCGATCTGTGCTCGTGTGCGGCGCAGTTCGCGTGCGACCGCCCGCTCGGCCGCACCGATGGAACGGCGTGGCTCGTCGTCCACGTCTGAGGTCGTGCCAGGGGTTTGCTCGTCGGCCTGCTCGTCGCCGTGGACCGACTGCGGGTCCGCGACCGCCTCGAGCAGGGCGGCCGCATGCCGGCGCACGGGGCGCCGGCCGCCCGCCCGCCGGGCGAACTGGGCTTCGGTGCGAGGGGGATCCTGCGCGAACTCGACCATGACCTCGTCGCGCAGCAGATGGTTGGGAGCCAGATCGTGCTCACGGGCGAGCGCTTCGCGCCGCAGCCACAGCGCGCGCACCATCCGTCTGGCGTCGGCCGGCAGGCGGCCGACACCCTTGACCTTGCGCCAGTGGCGGTCGTCGCTGTAGGCGCGTTCGTGTGCGGCAGCCGCCTCCTGCTCGTACCAGCTGACCCGTCCGGCCTCGTGGAGACGCTCGTGGAGGCGTGCCCACAGCTCAGGCAGATGGACGACGTCCATGGCGGCGTAGGCGGCCATGTCGTCGGGCAGTGGCCGGGCCTCCCAGTCGGCACGCTGGAAGGCGTTCTTGTCACCGTCGAAGGTGACCTCGAGGACCGATTCGAGCAGTGTCGTCAACCCGGTCGGCAGACCGAGCACCGCGGCGGCGACCGCGGTGTCGGCCACACGGTTGGGGCGCACCTGCTTGTCGCTCAGCGGCGCGAGGTCGTTCTCGCCTGCGTGCAGCACCGCCAGCCGGCCGTCGAGGAACGCATCGAGCGCGTCGAGACCGTCGACGCTCAGCGCGTCGACGAGCACGCAGTTCTCGCCCGCACCGATCTGGACGAGTGCGGCGCGGCGGAAGTAGCGGTGCGCGTCCGCACGCTCGACGTCGACACCGACGGCCTCGGCGTCATCGAGCGCGATCAGGGCGTCGGCGACTGCAGCCGTTTCGTCCACCAGCCGTATGTTCGGTGTGGTCACACATCGCCTCGGTCGTCGCGCCACGAGCGTACTGTGTGCCACCTGCCGCCCAGCGGGTGCAGACGGGCCACGACGCGTGGTTCGCTCCGCCCGGTCGACGTCGCGAGGTGTCGATGTCCACGCCCCCCACGCTGATGTGTGTGCACCCGCATCCCGACGACGAGTCGATCTCGTGTGGCGGGGTGCTCGCCGCCGCTGCCGCGCTCGGGCGCCGCACCGTGGTGGTGACGTGCACCGGGGGAGAAGAAGGCGAGAATCTCGCAGGCATCGATCTCGGTGAGCGAACACTCGTCGAGCATCGTCGTGCCGAACTCGCCGAGGCGGTGCGGATCCTCGGTGTTGATGCCCATCACACGCTGGGCTACCGCGACAGCGGCATGGCCGACAGTGACGCGAACCGGCATCCCGAGGCCTTCCATCAGGCCGACGCCGCCGAAGCGGCCGCGCGCCTGGCCGCGCTGGTGCGCCGCGAGCGCCCGCACGTCGTCGTCTCCGACGACGAGCAGGGCGGCTACGGCCACCCCGACCACATCATGGCCAACCGGGTGACCGAGCTGGCGGTGCGTCTGGCCGCCGACACCGACGCCGATGTCGACGGGACCCCGTGGCGCGTCGCGAAACGCTACGTGCACACGCTGGAGCGCTCGAGGCTGCTGCGTGTGCACCAGCTCATCATCGACGCCGGCATCCCCTCACCGTTCGGTGACGCCGACCTGCGTGACGACGAGATGGTGTTGGGTTCGCCGTCGGACACGATCACCGCGCAGATCGACGTCCGTGCATTCTGGCCACTCAAGCGTGATGCGATGGCGGCGCATCGAAGCCAGATCGGCGCCGACTCGTTCTTCCTCAACCTGCCCGACGAGCTCGCCGCCGAGGTGTTCGGCGTCGAGCAGTTCGCGCTGCGCGAGCCGACGCCCGAGCGTTCCGGGCAACGCGAACAGGACCTCTTCGACGGCATCGACACCGGGACCTGACGCAGCGACGATGCGCCGGGCTGCGGGGCCACGGTCAGTGGGGCGTGCCGAACAGGCGGTCGCCGAAGTCGCCCAGCCCGGGGACGATGTATCCGTTGGCGTCGAGCTTCGGATCGATCGCGGCCGTGATGACACGCACCCCCGGGTTGTCGTCGAGCACACGGTCGACGCCCTGCTGTGTCGCGACGACCGACAGGACCGTGACCTGCTCGGCGCCGTGCGCGTCGAGTGCATGCACCGCGTCCGACGCCGAACCGCCGGTGGCCAGCATCGGTTCGAGCACGAGCACCCAGGTTCCGTCCAGCGGCGGGACCTTGAAGTAGTAGCGGCGCGCCTGCAACGTCTGCGCGTCGCGTTCGAGGCCGATCATTCCGACCAGGGCGGTCGGCAGCACGTCGTGGACGCCGGGGAGCAGTCCGAGCCCGGCCCGCAGCACGGGCACCGCCACGATCGTGCGTCCGGGCAGCACCGTCGGGGCGGAGGCGAGCGGTGAGGCCACCTCGCCGTGCGTGGCGGGAAGGTCCTTGACCGCACGCAAGGCGAGCATCGCACCGAGGCGCTGGGCGTGGTGACGGAAATGCTCCGGTGTGGTCGACGCGTTGCGCAGTGACGCGAGCTGTGTGCCTGCGACCGGATCATCGAGGACGGTGACGCGGGACACGGGCGCTCCGTTCTCACGGGCCGGCACAACGGACATCGCAGCACATGCGGCGGTGACCGTAGCCTTGCGTCCGACGACACGTTCCCGCAAGCGCAGCCGAGAAGACCGAAACGAAGGCCTGTGGGAAGCGGGACCGAGTGTGTCGTGCTACGCACCCCGGCACACACGGGTCGCTGGCCGCACGGGCGTTGGCGAGATGACGGGACGGCTCGAGGAGGAACGATGGTCGGGCGCCGCTCACATCGGGCCGGTCGGACCGTTGCGCGCCGTTGTACGGGGGCCGTCGCTGTCCTGATGCTGCTCGTGGCGTGCGCAGATGCGCCGGCGAACGACGCTGCCGAACCGCCGGTCGATGCCGCAGGGGGTGAGCGCGATGTTTCCTCAGCCCCGGCAGGGTTGTCGGTCGGGGTCGTGCTGCCACCGTCCGATGTCCTGCACCCCGCAACCATCGACGAGATCAGAAGCGAACTCGCGCTCGTTCGTGTCATGAGCCAGCCCGGGGTGCGCGAGATTCGCCTGCAGGTGCCCGACGAGCAGGTGTTCGCCCCTGACCTCGCCCGCTTCCTCGCACACGGCCGCGCCGATCTCACCTGCGCGATGACGCCGGGGATGTCCGGTGTCATGCGCGAGCTGCGCGCCCAGCTGCCCACCCAACGCTTCTGCGCGATGGTCACCGCGACGCTGGGCGTTGAAGAACCAGAAGGATTCGACCTCGTCGTGCTGCGCACCGAGCAACTCGGCCACGTCGTGGGGGCAGCGGCCGCACAGGCGGCCGATCCCGCAGCGGTCGCGGTCGCGCTGTCGAGCCACGAGCTCGAACGGGGCCGCTTCGATGACGGTCTGCGCGCTGCGCTCGCCGGCACCGACCTCGTCGAACGTGACCTGGATCTCGAGCCGGCCGCGTCGATCGCCGACGCGGTCGACCGCGGTGCAGGCGTCGTGGTCATCGGTTCACGTCCCGACGCGATCGAACTCGCCGAGGCGGCCATCGACGCCGGGGCGCTGGTGGTCGTTCCCGACGAGCTGGTCGACGAGCTCGGCAGAGACGCCGTCGTCGTCAGCTGGCGGATCCTGTGGAACCGGTTGTTGCGCGGACCCGTCGACCGTCTGCTGGAGCGTGACCAGCCCGCGCCGATCGAGCTCGGCCTCGAGCAGGGGGTGTTCGTCCTGCGCTTCGGAGAAGGCACCCCGGCGGGTGTCAACGCGGCCGTCGGCGCCGTGATCGACGAGATCGTCGCCGGAACACGCGACCCGCTCGACCCGGTGGGCGCCGGACCGGTCGCGGATCCCGACGACGACCTGTGAACGTCTTCGCCCGATGGATGGGTCGACACCTCTACGATGGTGGCGCACCCGACGTCGCCGGAGCCCGGCCTGGTCCGCGAGCGGGGCAGGCATGACACCGACAACGAGGAGTCCCGTGCGTCGCGCAAAGATCGTCGCCACGCTGGGCCCAGCCCTCGACGACCCCGACGTGCTGCGTGCTGCGATCACCGCCGGCATCGACGTTGTGCGGCTGAATTTCTCGCACGGCACGCACGAGCAGCACGCGGCGTCACTCGCCCGCGTCCACGAGATCGCCGCCGACCTGGGCCGCAACGTGGGCAGCCTCGGCGACCTGCAAGGTCCGAAGATCAGGCTCGGCCAGCTGCCCGACGGCGGCGTCGAGCTCGCCGACGGCGGCGAGGTCGTCCTCGTCGGCGGCGTCGAGGAGCTCGCCGCCTACCGCGACGATGATCGACCGATCCTGCCGGTGGTCTACGAGCACCTCGCAAAGGACGTCGAACCCGGCGCGCTGGTACTCGTCGACGACGGCTTGCTGCGCCTGGTCGTCGCCGAAGTCGACGGCGACCGTGTCCTTGCCCGCGTCGTCGTCGGCGGTGTCGCGACGTCACGCAAGGGTGTGAACCTCCCGGGGGTGCGGGTCTCGGCGACGAGCCTGACCGACAAGGACCGCGACGACGTCCGCGCGATGGTCGACATCGGAGTCGACTGGATCGCACTGTCGTTCGTGCGACGGCCCGACGACGTCGTCGAACTGCGTGACCACGTGCGTGCGCTCGGTGGTGTGCAGCCGATCGTGAGCAAGATGGAGCGACCCGAGGCGGTCGACAACGTCGAAGGGATCATGGCGGTCACCGATGCGGTGATGGTGGCGCGCGGTGACCTCGGTGTGGAGATCGGCCCCGAACGGGTTCCTGCGATCCAGAAGGAGATCATCGACCTCGCGAATCGTGAGAGCCGCCCGGTGATCACCGCCACCGAGATGCTCGAGTCGATGGTTCGCAGCCCCCGCCCGACACGCGCCGAGGCGTCCGATGTCGCCAACGCGATCTTCGACGGCTCCGACGCCGTGATGCTGTCGGGCGAGACAGCGGCTGGCCGCTACCCGGTGGAGGCGGTCCGCACGATGGCGCGGGTCATCGAGGTCGCCGAGTCGAGTTCGCAGCGGGTTCGTCCGGTCGAGCCCGTGACGGGCCGGGTCCTGGGGAGGGTCGTGGCCAAGGCGGCGAAGCAGATCGCGGACGACGTCGATGCCACCGCCATCCTGGTGTTCAGCCTCTCAGGCGCCTCGGTCCAGCTGGTGTCGAAGTTCCGGCCCAACCAGCCGGTGATCGGGCTGACGACCGACGAGCGTTCGCTGCGCCGTTTCGCCCTCATGTGGGGGACCGACGGCCGCATGGTGCCGATGAAGGACCATTCGCTCGACCTGATTCGCGCGGCCGAGCTGACCTGCTACGAGCACCGCTACGGCGAGCGTGGCGACACGGTCGTGATCGTGTCGGGCATCCCGGGGGGCAAAGGCGGAACCAACCGCGTGCTCGTGCACCGGCTCGGCGATCTGGCCGACCCCGAGTGACACGGTGCCGGGCGGCGGTGTCGCGACCCATCTCATCCGGCGCGCCACCACTCATTCGTCGACGAACCAGGGTTGGCCGGGTGGCCCGTCGCGGATGATCGCCGCGACGTGATCGGCGAGCGTGGCAGGGCCGAGGCCGTCGCCGGTCGCGCGCAATTCGTCGACCGTCCACCAGGCTGCCGTCGACGTCCCGGCGTCGCCCAGCGGCGCGTCGGCCGGATCGAAGGCGTCGATGTGGCTGAGGAACCATTGTTCGTGCTGCTCGATCCACACGCCGCGGAACGCGAACGTGGCACGGCGCTCCATGACGCTGGCGCCGGCGTCGACGTCGATGGCGAGTTCCTCGCGCACCTCGCGGATCGCGGCCGTGCGGTGGTCCTCGTCTCGAGCGAGGCCGCCGCCAGGGGCGGTCCAGACCCGGCGCCCTCCTCCCGGCAGGTGTGCGATGAGCAGCACGCGCTCGTCACGGTCGAACAGCAGTATCCGCCCGGCGTGGCGCACCAGTGGCACCTCGCGTGTTCCCACGTGCGGTTCGGGCGGGAGCCTGGGATGTTCGGGCACGACCCTGGAGGCGAGCACGCGGCTGGTCTGAACGACGCGCAGTCGCGCTTCGCGGTCGACGATGAGCAGCATCTCGTCATCGATGCCGATCAGGCGCCCGACCGTATCGGTGGGCGTTTGGCCCCGTTCGGCATCGTCGACGAGGTGGCGCACCGAAACGCGCTGGCCGAGGTCGTCGGGACCCACCCGGCGCGCGTAGCGGTGGTCCTTGCCGATCGCGGGCGTGTGGGCTTGGTCCACGGCTGCCCTCGTGTCGTCGTAGCGTGACCGTACTCGCCGGGTTGTCAGCGGTGTGGCACAGGCAGGTACCGTGGGGCACACATGGCACAAGGTGCCGAGGGGCGACGACTAGGATGCCCGCAGCAACGGCGCGCGACCCCGACGGGGGTCGCAGACGCAGGAGGTCCGGACGTTGACGTACACCATCGCTGAGCCCTGCATCGACGTGAAGGACAAGGCCTGCGTCGAGGAGTGTCCCGTCGACTGCATCTACGAGGGCGAGCGGATGCTCTACATCCACCCGACCGAGTGCATCGACTGCGGTGCGTGCGAGCCGGTCTGCCCGGTCGAGGCGATCTTCTACGAGGACGACGTGCCGGACGAATGGAAGGAGTTCACGCCGATCAACGCCGAGTTCTTCGAGGACTCCGTGACCGGCCTGGGCTCGCCCGGTGGCGCCGCGACCGTCGGTGCCGTCGACAAGGACCACCCCAAGATCGCGGCCTGGGAGGCCTGAAGGTGACGTACGTCATCGCGGAGCCGTGCGTGGACGTCAAGGACACCGCCTGCGTCGAGGAGTGTCCCGTCGACTGCATCTACGAGGGCGAGCGGATGCTCTACATCCACCCGACCGAGTGCATCGACTGCGCGGCATGTGAGCCGGCGTGCCCCGTGGAGGCGATCTTCTACGCCGACGACGTGCCGCCCGAATGGAACGAATTCACCGCGGTCAACGCCGAGTTCTTCGAGGGCTCGGTGACCGGTCTCGGCGCGCCGGGTGGCGCATCCGAGGTCGGTGCGACCAACGTCGACCATCCCAAGATCTCGACCTACGAGATCGCCTGAGCCGCTCGCCACACGCGGGGGATCAGCGGGGACTGGGCACGGGTCGCGTCAGCCGCATTCGCAGGTTCGTGCGATCGATCAAACCGTCGGCCTGATGCCGGGTGAGCGGTGCGCCTCAGGAAGGTCGTCGCCCGGCCAGCGTTTGCGTGAGGCGGCCGACAGCCGGTCCAGCAGCCGCAGCGCCGCGGGGTCCTCGTCGGCGGGACGCACCTCGATCGCGCCCGCGTCGACAGCGTCGGTGATCCACTGCTCACCCCGTGCCGTACGAACGACGGTGAGCGTCCAGCCGTCACTGTCGCCGATGCCGCCGCACGAGATGTCGGCGTGCTGCGCCGCGAAGTCCGGGCACAGCTGGCATCCCGGACGCGTGTGGGGATGGAGTTCCTTGAGGGGGATCTCGAGGTCACGGCCGTCGGTCGTCGACACGAACATGCGTCCCTTGATGTCGACTTTCGCGACGTCTTCGATGTCGACGCCGTGGCCGGCCAGCACCTCGCGCTGCCCTTCGTAGGTGAACGTTTTCGAGCACATCAGCCCGAGGGTGAGCGCGATCTTGCGCCGGTACTTGTTGACGCCTCGGGCTTCGATGGTGCCGTTGATCGACGCCTGGCAGCTCATGCCGACCAGTGCCAGGCGACGCAGGCCGCGTTCTTCGGCCTCGGCCATCGCAAGTGGCGTGGCGGCGTAGGTGTAGCGCGAGCCGGCTGCCTCGCGGGCCTCGTCGGGGGTGGTGATGACCGTCGGGACGGAATCGAACGCTCCTCGCTCGGTCGTCTCGATCCGTGAGGCGAGCGCGCCGTCGATGAGGTCGTTGGCAAGCCCCCAGGTGATCAGCGCGGTCACCAGGCCGCCGTCCTGGCCGGCCTCGGCGATCGCCGACTCGCTGGCACGCGCCAGCAGCATCGTGCGTGCGACGCCGTGGGGTTCGGTCTCTGGATCGCGTTCGCGCCCGAACAGCGCCATGTCCGCGTCGGATTCCCAGGCACGGAAGCGTGGACAGGCGCGCGTGCAGATGTCGCAGCCGCGGTCACCGATGACGCACTGGTCGACGTCCATGCCCTCGCCGATCTGGATGGGCAGGAAGCCGTCGGTGTAGCCGAGCACGTCGCGGGGGCAGGCCATCACGCAGGCCGCGCAGCCGGTGCACAGACCGGTGTCGACGACCTCGTGGTAGAGCTCCCGCCAGTGTGCGTGGCCGTTGGCTGTGGGCGTGTCGGTCATGCCGCTCCCTTGGTCAGACGAGCAGCCTCGCCGATGAACGTGCGGTGCTGGGAGCGTAGGCGTCCCAGGCCGTGGCCAGGCGACGCACACCCTCGTCGATGTCGCGCTCGCTGCGCGCGAACACGATGCGCAGCGACCGGCGGTTGCCCTCATCGGCTGACAGCGATGGTCCGGGAATGACCGAGACGCCGTTGCGCAGGGCAAGGTCGGCGAACTCGTCGGCGTTGCCGTGCGGCAGCGTCACCCACAGCGACAGGCCCCCCGGCGGCCGGCGCCAGTGCCAGTCGGGCAGCATCGCCTCCAGGTGCGCGCACATCCGGTCGCGCGCGGCTCGCAGTTCGCTGCGGCGTTCCTCACGGATCGTCTCGGCGTGTTCGAGCAGGCGCACGGCAAGCAGCTGCGAGATCAGCGGCGATCCGAGGTCGGCGACGGTCTTGGTCGCCAGCATCCGCGCGGCCCAGTCGATCGGTGAGCGCAGCCATCCCACACGCAGGCCCGCCCAGAACAGCTTGGCGGTCGACCCGATCGTGTGGACCGTCGCGTCCGGAGCGAGCGCGGCGATGGACTCGGGAACGTCGATGTCGTCGATGGCGACCTCAGCGAGCGCCTGGTCCTCGACGACGACCACGCCGGCGTCGGCGGCGAGGCGCCCGAGTTCGCGGCGGCGTTCGCGGGGCATCACCGCGCCGGTCGGGCTGTGGAAGTGCGGTGTGACGTAGATCATGACCGGTTCGGTGCGTGCGATCAGGTCGGCCACGACATCGGTTCGGGCCCCGTACTCGTCGACGGGAATGGGCAGGGCACGGACCCCGAAGCGGCGGAAGACGTCGAGCGCGCCGGGAAACGTGGGGCTTTCGACCAGGACGGTGTCGCCCGGCTGCAGGACCTGGCGGGCGACGAGCGACAGCGCCTGGTGCGCGCCGGTGGTTGCGATGACCTGTTCGTCCGAGGTCGCCAGCCCGCGTTCGGCGAAACGCTGGGCGACGATATCGCGCAGTTCGCTCAGCCCCTGCGGGATGTAGCCGTGGTGAGCGGTGAGGCGTTGCACGTCGTCGGCGCTGAAGCTGGCGAGCAGGCCATTGACGGTCGACGAGCCCTGCACTGCGGCGACCGAGAGTTCCACCAGATCGACGTCGCCGTCATCGGCCGTGCCGGAACGCTCGTGGATCTCTCCCACCGACAGGAACAGGCGCCCGGTCGCGACGGCGTCGAAACCCTCTTCGCCGTTCTCGTCGGGATGGCGGACCCAGGTCCCCGACCCGCGCCGGCTTTCGAGCCAGCCTTCGGCCTTCAAACGGTCGTAGGCGGCGACGACGGTCGCGCGGCTGACCGCGAGCGAGGTCGCCAGCGAGCGTTCGGGAGGCAGCACGGTGCCCAGCGGAACCTCACCGCGATCGATCGCCTGTTTCAGTGCGTCGGCGAGCAGTTGGTAGAGCGGCCCGTCGCCGCGGACGGCCTCGGCGAGAATCTCGGCGAGCCGCGGGCCACTTTCCCGGATTGGAACGTCCAATAGCAGTCCAAATTTAGGGGTCTGTGTCTTGCGCGCCATGAATTGGCTGATAAATTAGCAGTTGTCAGGCCAAAGGTGAAGGGAATCTACGACATCGATCGTAGGAACCCGATCCAAGTGGTCTGAACCGGATGCGATCCGGCGGATCTCCCACCGCCCGGCCATCCGACTTGACAACTGAAGACTTGCGCGGAGCCGACTCTCCCTCTCCCATCCGGCACCGCGCAACGCTCGGGATCCGCTCGACCGCTCTCCCGCTCCATTGGCGGCTCTCCCACCGCCGGATGCGCTCCATCCCACGCATCCTGGTCGAAGCCCCGGGCGATCTTCCGCCCCCCGGTTCCCCCACCGGGGGGCGTGTCATGTTCGGGGACGTTTCACATCGCCTGTTTCACATCGCCCGTGGGCGACACGTCGTCCTCAATTCGACAAGTCGAGGACCGGCGCTCCCTCCAACCCGTCGAGCACGCGAACGCGCACGCCCGCGTCGCGCAAGAAGTCGCGGGTTCGGTCCCACTCGTCGTAGCGGCCACCTGCGGCCACGACTTCGGCGACGCCTGAGTTGGCGATGAGTTTCGCGCAGCCGAAGCACGGCGCTCCCGTGCAGTACAGCGACGCACCGTCACGTTCCTCGGGGGAGGAGAACAACAGCGCGTTCGCCTCCGCGTGGATCGCGATGCACCGCTCGTAGTCGTGGCCCTGCGGCGCTGCAGAGGTGGCCCGTGGGCACGCCCCGTCGAGGCAGTGCGGGTACCCGGACGGTCCACCGTTGTATCCGCTGGCGACGATGCGGCGACCCTGGACGATCACCGCGCCGTGCTTGCGTCGCGAACAGGTCGCACGGCTCGAGATCGCCGTCGCCAGATCGAGGAAGTACTCGTCCCAAGATGCCCGGGACGTCATCGGGTGTCGCCGGCCGGCGGAATCATGCCGGGAGGCAGGTCGCTTCGTCCCTCGAGAGGGGACAGCTCGAACTCCTCGGCGCCGATGCGCAGTATCTCCACCGGCTCGTCGCCGGCGAGATGGTGCTCGACCAGCCCGGGGACGTCCTCGACCGTGACCCCGCCGTACCACACGTCGTCGGGCGCGACGTAGACGGCCGGACCGACCATGCACGGCTCCATGCATCCGGACGGCACGACCTTGACGTTGACCAGCCCCTGCCGTCCGGTCTCTTCGCGCAGCGCCTCGAAGACGCGGCCGCTGCCGTTGCGGATACAAGACGGGCGCGGATGTTCCTCGGGACGTTCGTTGAGGCAGACGAACACGAACTTTCGGGGCATGCCGGCGCGTGCCACAGCTGCTCCTCGTCGGCGCGTTGCACGAACCGTACCGGCCGTCCGACGACGCGCAGCGGCCCGTGGCGCCTGCCCCGCGGGGGTCAGGCCAGCCCACGCACGTTCGTCGTCGCCTCGCGCCACCCCAACAGGGCCTCGGTCATGCGCAGGGCATCTGCCGTCCGCGCGACCTCATGGACACGCACGATGTTCGCGCCGCGCAGCACGTTGAACACCGCTGCTGCGATGCTCGCGTCCACCCGCTCGTCGAGCGGCCTGCCCAGTGTCTCACCGAGAAAATCCTTGTTCGACAACGCCACCAGGACCGGGAATCCCAGCGCTGCGAGCTCGGGCAGGCGGCGGGACAGTTCGAGCGAATGCGCGGTCGTCTTCTGGAAGTCGTGACCGGGATCGACGATCAGCCGGGCGGGATCGATCCCGGCTGCGATCGCACGCCGGGTGAGTTCCCGGCAGTGTGCGACGACCGCGCTGGTCACGTCGGGGAGATAGTGGCGGCGAAACGGTCGCGTGCGGGGCCGGCCCCCGTGGTGCATCGCGACATAGCCGGCGTCGTGGCGCGCGACCACGCCGAGCAGTGCCTCGTCGTGCAGGCCCGTGACGTCGTTGACGATGTCCGCCCCCGCGGCCAGTGCCGCGTCCGCGACTGGTGCACGGAACGTGTCGACCGAGACGAGCACCCGTTCGTCGACGGCGCGCAACGCCTCGACGAACGGCACGATCCGTTCGAGTTCGTCGTCGACGGTGACCTCGACACCGGGACCACCCTTCACACCGCCGACGTCGATGATGTCCGCGCCGTCACGCGCCATCGCCCGGGCATGCCCGAGTGCCTCGTCGAGCCCGAAGGTCGCCCCACGGTCGTAGAACGAGTCGGGGGTGCGGTTGACGATCCCCATGATCGCGAAACGGCGCGTGAGATCGAGCGGGCCGCGCGCGAACTCGAGGCGACACGCCGCACGTCGGGTGTCGCCACCTCGTGCAGTGTCGGATTCCCCGGGGCTGTGCAGCGGCACCGTCAGGGCGTCGCACCGCAGCTCGCCCGGGGACTCGCGCGGATCACCGGGTGTCGGCACGGTCAGGTCAGGAACTCCAGGATCGCGGCGGCCAGCGGCCCCGGTGCCTCGAGCGGCGACCAGTGGCCGACGTCGGGCAGCACCTTGATACGGCTGACCGGGATCGACCGTTTGAGTTCCTCGGCCATCGCCAGCGGCGTCGAGCGGTCGTGCGAGCCGGTGACCATGAGCGTGGGCTGGCCGATCTCGTCACGCCGGATCTGCGGCGCCTTCGACAAGGCCCGGCACGACTTCGCGTAGCTGATGGGATCGTTGCGCAGGAACATGTCGCGCATCAACCCCACCGTGCCCGCATGCAACGCTTGTGTCTGCGGCGACACCGCACCGTCGATCCATGCGTCGACGAGCACGTCCATGCCGTCGGCCTCGACGAGGTCGGCGCGTTCGCGATACGCGTCGGCCGTCGGCGGCTGGAAGTACGAAATCCCGCCGACGAGCACCAGCTGGTCGACGTTGTCGGGCGAGGACTGCGCGAGGTACTGGGCGACGATCGATCCGAGCGAATGGCCAACCAGCGTCACCGCGGGCAGTTCGAGGTGACGGATCAGCTTCTGGACGTCCTTGGCCCAGGTTTCGATCGAGAATTTGCCTTTGCCGTGGCTGCGGCCGTGGCCACGCAGGTCGATCGCGATGACGTGATGATGGTCCTGCATGATCTGCATCACACCGTGCCAGATGTTCGCGGTGCCACCCAGGCCGTGGAGCATCACCACGGGGGGCCCCTCCCCGTAGCTCACGTAGTGCAAGGCGTTGCCGTCGATGTCGGCGAACACGGAACTGTCCCTTCGTGGTCTGTTGTCGACCGCGGCGCAGCGACCCTTGGTGCCGCCGCCACACAGGTGACCGGCGGCCGGGGCGCGCCACGTGCCGGCAGCGAGCCTAACCGTTTCTGGCAGGCCGCCCGACCGGATCGGTGCGGCCGTTCGCTCACGTGTCGCCACGTGCGATCAGACGGCATGCTGTCGCGGTGCGCCTGCTTCACGAGCGGCGTGTACCCACCGTCGAGAGGAGCCGCCGGGGATGCGTGTCGAGGTCGAATGCCACGTCGCTGCCGCACGCGAGCGCGTCTGGGCGATGCTCACCGACTGGGAGCGCCAGTCCACGTGGATGATGGACGCCATCTCGGTCGAGGTGCTCACACCGCGACGTGAAGGAACCGGTGTGACCATCCGATGCCCGACCCGGCTGCTCGGATTCGTCGTCGATGACGTCATGCGTGTCACCCGGTGGGAACCCGACCACAGGCTCGATGTCGTCCACCTCGGACGCGTGATCCGTGGGCACGGTTCGTTCGAACTGCACGACGCTCCGGGTGCGGCGACACGGCTCGTCTGGTCGGAGTGGATCGACCCTCCGCTCGGCGCGTTCGGTGCGCTCGGAGCACGCCTTGTCGTGCGCCCGTTCGTGACGATCCTCTTCGGCCGTTCCCTGCGACGCTTCGCCCGTCTGGTCGACGCCGGCACGTCTCAGTCGGCCGACGCCTCCGACGCCGCGACCTGATCACGGAACTCGTCGAGTCGCACGAGATGCTGCTCCAGCGTCCCCCGTGCGACGACGAGGCCGTTGTGGCGGACCATGACCTCGCAGGTCAGGCGGGTCGGTTCGACGGCTGCGACCGTGGCGTCGAGCGTGACGCGTGCACCGACGGGCACCGGCGAGCGGTGCCTAAAGTCCACGGCGACGTCGAGTGCCTGTTCACCGATCTCGAGGTGAGGCTCGACGATGCTCCGGCACAACCCGACGATGTGGTCGAGCAGGGCACGCGTGCCGTACATCGCCCCGACCGGCCGTCCGTCGACGACCGCGCCCATCGCCTCGGTGACGTCGACGTCGACGCTCACCGACGTGCCTCGTGGCGGCCCGGGCCTCACGATCGTCCACCACGCTGCGAGGACCCCACGCCGAGCAGCGCTTCCCATGCGCGTCGCAGGCGTCCCGTCCCGTCCGGATCGTCACGCACCGCCAGCGCCTCGGTCGCGACAGGCGACGACGGCAGTTCCTCGCCCGGTGGTGAGCTCGCAGCGAGCACGATGAGCGGATCCGGTGCACGGTTGTCGATCCCGTGGACCACGCCCGCGTCGACGCGCATCGCTCCCATCGGATCGAGGCCGATCTCGCCCTCGTCGGTGACGAACCAGGAACGCCCGCCGACCACGGTGTAGACGACGTCACGGTCGTCGTGCTGGAGGACCGGGGTTGCCTGCCCGGGCTGGATGCACCACAGGTCCAGTGCCAGGCGCGGTGACGCGAACACCCGCACACGGCGCGCCTCGTGCTCGTCGAACGTCACGTAGTCGCGCAGGTCGACCGGACGGACGGCGAGGTCGGTCGCTGCCCTGTCCTTGAGATGTCCGTCGTCGCTCATGCAGCCCAGGGTAGTGGCCAGCTGCGCCTGCCCGACGGCGACACCACGCACCGCTTGTAGTCTCCCGCGATGTCCCGAGCGTCCACTCGCGGGCCGCAGCCGCGCCGTGGCACGTCGTGCCACGGCCCACGCGGCGCCTGGCCGTGAACGGAAAGGAAGCAGCGTGCCGACCGTCGACGTCTCCGATCAACCGCTCGAGCGTGCTGACGCGCAGCACCTCGTGACCTGGGCGTATCAGGGCGACGACGAGACGCCCGCACCGGAGGCGACGGCGCTGCAGGTTGCGGCCGCGTCGGGCGTCGACCTGGCCCGCGAGTTGGCCACGCTCGCGTTCGACGGCTCGACCGGGTCGCTTGCGTGGGTGCCGCTGCGTTCCGGTGACGCGACCAGGGCGCTCCTCGTCGCCGGACTCGGGAAGTCGGACGCCCTCGACGCCAGTGCGGTCAGACGCGCATCGGCGGCCGTTGCGGGCGCAGTAGAACGCATCGACCGGCTCGCGATCGCCCTGCCCTCCGCGCTCGACCTCGACGTGCGCGTACGTGCACTCGTCGAAGGTGTGCTGCTCGGCTCCTACCGCTTCGTCGACTACCGCACCGACCCCAAACCCCACCGGCTCGAACAGGTGACGCTGCACACCGCCGCCGCCGACGCCACGCAGGTCGCGGCGCACGTCGCGGTCGCCGAGGTCACCTGCGCCGCCGCTGCGCTCGCGCGCGACCTCGTCAACACCCCGCCACAGGACAAACGGCCCCCGGAGCTAGCTGAGCGGGCGCTGCAGACGGTGTCGGGCCTGCCGGTGCGCACCACCGTCCTTGACGAGGATGCGCTCGCCGAAGGCGGCTACGGCGGCATGATCGGCGTCGGGCAGGGTTCGAGCGCGCCGCCGCGTCTGGTTGAGCTGTCCTACCAACCCGATGGCGCCACGCGCCATGTCGCCCTCGTCGGCAAGGGCATCACGTTCGACACTGGTGGCCTGTCACTCAAACCCTCGAGTTCCATGGAAACCATGAAGGTCGACATGGCCGGCGCCGCGGCGGTGCTGGCGACCGTGCGTGCTGCGGCCGAGCTCGAGCTCAACATCCGTGTCACCGGACTGCTCGCCCTCGCCGAGAACATGCCGTCAGGCACCGCCACGCGGGTCAGCGACGTGCTCACCATGCACGACGGGACAACCGTCGAAGTCATCAACACCGATGCGGAAGGCCGCCTGGTACTTGCCGACGCGATCGCCCACGCCAACAGCATCGGGCCCGACGTCATCGTCGACGTCGCGACCCTGACCGGCGCCGCGGTCGTCGCGCTGGGCGATCGCATCAGCGCGATGATGAGCGACGACGACGAGCTGGCCGGACAGCTGCTCGCCGCCGCCGCCGACGCGGGTGAGCCGCTGTGGCGCCTGCCGCTCGCGACCGACGAGTACGGCGAGCGCGTCGAAGGCACCGTGGCCGACCTGCGCAACGTCGGCGGACGCGCGGCCGGCACGATCTTCGGCGGGTTGTTCCTGCACCACTTCGTCGGCGACGACATCGCGTGGGCGCACTTCGACATCGCCGGGCCGGCATGGGTCGACGAGCCCTACGCGGAATACGGCAAGGGTGGCACCGGTGCGCCGGTGCGCACGCTCGTGGCCTGGCTACGCGGGCTGTAGCCCGTCGCGCCGACGCGCCACCGGATCTGGACGCCGACTCCCCGTCGTGTGGTCAGAGCCGCTCGAGGAACCGCGCCCGATCGACCAGCACCCGGCGGTGGCGCACCTTTGCGACCAGTTCGTCGCCGTCCTCGACGGTCACGCTGAACTCGAGCCGCCGGCCGTGATGGCCCATCAGCGTCGCGGTGGCGCACACGGTGTGCCCGACCGGTACGGCACGCAGATGCTCGACCTCGGCCCACACGCCGACCGTGGTGTCCGCATCGTCCACGTCGGTCGCGATCGCATCCACGCACGCCCCCTCGGCGAGCGCGAGCAGCGCGGGCGTGGCGAGTGCAGGGACGTCGCCCGAACCGACGACGGCTGCCGTGTGGTCGTCGGTGACATCGAGCGTGCGGATGTGTCGGAGCCCCGGATCACAGCGGCCCATCGTCAGCGCCTTCGCCTCGTCCACGGTGCCGTGCACCGGCTGCGGAAGGGTAGCGTCGGCGCCGACGGCGCCTGCAGCACCGCGTCGTGGCGCACACGGCCACAGCACGCTCGGCTGGTGCGCAGCGCCCCCGCTCGGTGTCGAGCAGCCGACCACCCGCACCACCACCCGACGACCTCAGGAGCGCACGTGACCGCTGCCGCCTCAGTCCTGGCGCTCGTCCTGCTCATGACCGCCGTGGGCGGGTCCGCGCTGCTGTGGGCCGCACCGACGTTCGGTGCCGTGCGCCACGGTTACGAGCTGCTCACCGGCGCGACGCTCGCGCTGCTGGCCTGGGGCGCGCACGCCTCGCTCCGAGGGCCGGTCAGCACACTGGAGCAGACCGCCCTCGAGCCGACCGGTGACCTCGCGCTGAGCCTCGTGTTCACCTTCATCGGTCTGACCGTGCTCGCATCGGTCACCCTGTATGTGCGTGTGCCGGCGCTGATCGCCCGGATCATCGGCGTGCTCGCAACGCTTGCCGGGCTCGCGTCGTTCGCTCCGCTCGCCATCATCCGCGCCGATCGGGGCGGTGCGGGCGGGGTAGCGCAGGGCATGACGGAACTCGCTCTCGGGTCGCTGCTCATGGGGGGCATCTGGGTCGGCATGATCCTCGGCCACTGGTACCTCGTCGAGCGGCGCCTGAACAACCGGTACATGGTCTGGATGGCCTGGGTCAACGTGGGCGCGGTCGGAGCGGGGCTGGCGTCGGTGCTGCTGTCCGCACGCAACTCCCCGCCGTGCGCAGGGCTGACCGGTGCGGCCTACGAGCAGTGCGCGATGACGTTCGCGCCGATGCTGCGGATCGGTGCGATGACCGTCACGCTCGGACTCGGCGTGCTCGCGCTCATCGCACTCATCGCCTTCTTCAACGTGCGCCTGGCCAAGGAAGGTGGCCGCTCCATCCAGGCCTCGACCGGCATGTTCTATCTCGCCGTCATCCTGGCGCCAGCCGTCGAGTTCGCTGCGAAGGTGCGCTTCTTCTGAGCTTGACGCCCGTTCGATTCTGCGGGCTCTACGCCCGACGAATCGCGAGCGCGACGCCGTCGTCCAACGGCAGGACCGCGGTCACAAGCGTCGGGTCGTCGAGCAGTGCGTCGACGAAGGCGTCGCGTACCTCCGAGCCGTCGCGCGGGGCCAGAACTCCACGTGCGATCAGCATGCCGCCGGGACGCAACAGTCGGTGGGCATGCTCGATCATGACCGCATCGAGCGACGACGGCGCCTGCAGCAGCATCACGTCGTAGCCGCCGTCGGACAGGCGTGGCAGCACGGTGAGCGGGTCGCCGAGGATCAGCCGCACGCGGTCGGACGTTCCAGCATCCGCGTAGGCATCGGCGGCGAGTGCATGCGCGTGCGGGTTGGGTTCGATGGTCGTCAGAACCCCGTTGTCCAACAACCCGGTGAGCAGCCACAGGCCCGATACGCCGCCTGCAGCACCGATCTCCACGGTCGCTCGCGCCGAACACGCTCGGGCGGCCCATCCGAGCAGGGAGCCGACTTCAGGGGTCGGCGCCCCACCGGCGTCGCCCAGGCGTGCACGTGCGGTGACGACCGCGTCGCTCTCCGGAGCAGCGATCCGCCGTGCCTGGGCCAGCAGCTCGGGGTCCACGTCGTCTCCAGGCGATCCAGTGGGTACACGCTATCCCTCCTCGCGTGGAGTCGCGGGCGAAGGGAGGCAGTCCCCGGGTTGCCGCGGCGGCGAGTGCGGGCCATGCTGTCGGCGACGGCGTCGGAGTACATGTGAGCTACGACCGCGAGGAATGGCAACGTCCGTGGCGTGTCGACGACACGCCTCAACCCACAGATCCCCCCGCAGATGACCGCTCGTCGGCATTTGCTCCGCCAGGCAGCGCCACGGGCGCTCGCCGGCCAGGCGGTGACGGTGATCTGGCCGCCGAGCACTCTGCCGCGGTGGCCATGCCACGCGTCACGACCCCCCAGGCACCCGCCACGGCGTTGACGGGGGCTTCCGTGCCGACCTACGCGCCCGGAGAACCGGACGCCCCGGCGCACCCGGACGCCCCGGCACCGGGCAGCGCCCCCGCGCCAGCGCCTCCGCAGCGCCGCGGTTGGCGCTTGGTGCTCGCTGTCACGATCGGTGCGGTCCTTGGGGCCGGCATCGGAACGGCAGCGACGCTCGCGATCCTCGCCGACCAAGCCGACCCTGAGGCCGCGATACCACAGAGCGCACCTGTCGACCCTCCGCCGCCCGTCATCGAAGGCGACGGTTCGACCGTGCCCGAGGTCGCTGCCGCGGTCACCCCGTCGGTCGTACGCATCGACGTGTCGCCGCCCGGCGGCTCACCCGGACCCGGTGACGGCGGCGCGATCGGCTCGGGTGTCATCTACCGCCCGGACGGCTACGTCCTGACCAACCACCACGTCATCCAGGCGGCAATCGACAGCGACCTGACCGTGTCGGTGCGCCTCGCCAGCGGGGACGTGATCGACGCAGAAATCGTCGGCAGCGACCCGTTGAACGACCTCGCGGTGATCCGTGTCGAGCGAAACGGGCTTCCGGCGATCGACGTGCGGCCCGACACCGAGCCGCTGCAGGTAGGCGAGACCGTTATCGCGATCGGTTCACCGTTCGGCCTCGACGCGTCGGTGACCGCAGGCATCGTCAGCGCACTCAACCGCGAGATCCGTGTCGACGAGATGGTCGGGGCGGGCATGGTCATCCCGTCGGTCATCCAGACCGACGCCGCGATCAACCCCGGCAACTCCGGGGGCGCCCTCGTTGACGCGCGCGGGCGTCTCGTCGGCATCAACACCGCCATCCTGACACGCTCGGGAGCGAGCCAGGGTGTGGGATTCGCCGTGTCGTACGAGCAGGCGATCTCGTCAGCTGACCAGCTCATCGAGCTGGGATTCGTGCGCCACCCGCTGCTCGGTGTGACCGGCGTCGATGTCACGCCCGACGTCGCCGAGCAGTTCGGGCTTCCCGCGAGCCGGGGGGCGGTGGTCGAATCGGTGCAGCCCGACACCGGCGCAGCCGACGCGGGTCTGCACCCCGGCGACATCATCATCGAGATCGACGGCGAGCCGCTCGCGACGATGTCGCAGTTGGTCGCCGAGGTGCGCGCACGGGCGCCGGGGGACACGGTCGTCCTCGGCATCGTGCGCGACGGTGACACGGTCGACGTCGAGGTCGAACTCGGCGAGCGGCCCCGCGACTGACCGCGCCAGCCGCTGAGAACGCCACCGCGGAACGGAGACGACGATGCCCGGGATCCAGGAGTTGCTGGTCATCGCCGTCGTCGCACTGCTCGTGTTCGGCCCCGAGCGGCTGCCCGAACTCGCTCGGCGCGCAGGCAAGCTCCTGGTGCGCCTGCGCGCGGAAGCCGAGCGCAACGTGCAGGAACTCCGCCAGACGGCCGACATCGGCGACATCGAACGTGACCTGCGTGAGGTGCGTGACGAACTGCGCGCAGTCGGGCGGTCCTCCACGAGCAGAAGCGCGCCGCGCAACGCAGATGCTGCATCCGCCACGGTGCGTCCGGTGACGCCGCCTCCCACCGACCCGGAGGCGACGTGAGCCTTCGGCGCGGGAGCCGGCTGCCCGCGCTGCTCGCCGCCACGGGCGCGGCCGCGCTCGTGGGATCGTTCGTCGCGGTGCGGCGCGAGCAGACCGACGGACTCGATGAGGTCGCCACCGCCCTCGTCGCCCGCACCCGCAATCGAACGACGGACCCGATCGTCGCGGTTGCCACCGACGTCGCGTCGATCTACGGGCTCGCGGGCATGTCGGCGACCCTGCTCGCTGCGCGACGGCGGTACGACGCCGTCGATGTCGCTGCGGCGGGTCTGGCCGCCTGGACGGCGGCTCAGGCGATCAAGCCGCTGCTGCCGAGGTCACGACCCTACGAGTCCACAGACGCCCAACGGCGCGTGTCGCCACCGGCTGGGTCGTCCTGGCCGTCAGGCCACGCGGCCGTCGCGGTTGCGGTCGTCGAAACGCTTGCGCCTCGCCTCGGACCCGTCGGGCGGCTTGCTGCACGCGTCGGCGCGGCCGCCGTCGGCCTCTCGCGGCTGCACGTCGGTGTGCATCACCTGACCGACGTCGTCGCGGGCTGGGGACTCGGTGCGTTGTGCGCCGCAGCGTGGCGCGTGGTCAGGTGGCGCAGCGAACCGCGTCGCTGAACGAGTCCGATGCGCAGGTGGTCACGAGACGGTCAGTGGCAGTGACCTGCCGACCACCGAACGTGCCCGGTTGGACAGCGTCGTGGCGATCTGGCTGATCGCGACCGCCGCCGGGGCGTCGGGCTGCGACACGACCAACGGGACCCCCTCGTCGCTGCCTTCACGAAGGCGAGGATCGATCGGGATCCGGCCGAGCAGGTCGGTGCCGAGCGCCTCGGCGAGCTCTTCACCGCCGCCGTGTCCGAACAGGTCGTGTTCCGACCCGCAGTCGGGGCAGGTGAACATCGCCATGTTCTCGATCACTCCGGCCACGGTCATGCCCGTCTGCTCGGTGGCCTTGCCGGCGCGCAATGCAACCTTCTGAGCGGCCTGCTGCGGTGTGGTCACGACGAGCATGTCCGCGTTCGGCAGCATCTGCGCGAGCGAGATCGCGATGTCGCCCGTCCCTGGCGGCAAATCGCACAGCAGGAAGTCGAGGTCGCCCCAGTGGACGTCACCGAGGAACTGTTGCAGCGCCCGGTGCAGCATCGGTCCGCGCCAGATCACGGAACGGTCGGGGTCGGTGAAGAACCCGATCGAGATGATCTTGCAGCCGTGCGCCTGCAGCGGCATCACCATGCCCTCGAATGCCACGGGCTTGCCGGAGGCGCCGAGCATCCTCGGGATCGAGTACCCCCAGATGTCGGCGTCGAGCACGCCGACCTGGTGGCCTTCTCGGGCGAGCGCGACCGCGAGGTTCACCGTCACCGACGACTTGCCGACACCGCCCTTGCCCGAGGCGACCGCGATGACCTTGGTGCGCGAGTCGGCCTGGGCGAAGGGGATGTTGAGCTCGGGATTGTTCGCGCCGCGTTCAGTACGCAGGTTCGCCGACAGCTCCTGGCGCTCCTCGTCGGTCATCGACCCGAAGGCGATCTGGACGTCGTCGACGTCGTCGAGCTGGCGGACTGCCGCGGTCACCTCGTCGGTGATGCGGTCCTTGAGCGGGCAACCCGGGATGGTCAGTTTGATGCGCACCCCGACCGTTCGGTCCTGGATGACGATCTCCTCGACCATGCCGAGCTCGGTGATGGGCTTGCCGATCTCGGGGTCGTCGACCGTCGCGAGAATCTCGCGCACCTGGGCTTCGGTGGGCACGTGGCGACCTTCCTGAGGGGTTGGGTGCCGGGTTCGGACACGTCGGCGCGACCGATGCGTCGACCCCCACCGAGGGTACCGACGCGTGAGGTCGCCACGACCGGCGCACCCTCGACGTCGCGCGACCCACGGACATCGTCGGCGTCCGGAGGCAGCCTTGGGCGGAGCTAGCCTCCGGCCGAGCCAAGGAGGTGACGTGGTCGACGGGATGCGCCGTTACGCCGGCCGTGTCGTGATCGCTGTGCTCGCCGTGCTCGTGGCATCGTGCCGGCTCGACGTCGTCGCGGACGCCCGGATCGAGGCCGACACCTCGGGCACGGCGTCGTTGACGCTGCGGCTCGACTCGGCGATGGTCGCAGAACTCGACCGCCTCGCGATCGATCCGACGGCCGAGATCGTCGCGGCCGCCGACGCGGCTGAGCCGTGGACCGTCGAGCGGCGCGTGGACAACGATGGCGCGGTCCGGGTGGTGGTGCGGCGCGACACCCGTGATCTCGCCGACCTCGCCCGTGCCTTCCGTGAGCTGGTCGACGACCTCGACGCCGCGGATCCGGCGCTGGTCGTCGACCTGGAACCGAGCGTGCGCAACGGCGAGGTGACCGTCGCTGGCACGTTGCTGTTGCGACCGCCGTCATCGCCGCTGATGATCGTCGACGGAGAACCCGTCGGCCCCTCCGATGACGACCTGGTCCGCCTGACTCGCAGCGGGGTCGATGCGGCGTTCGCGCTGACCCTGCCGGGTGACGTGATCAGCCACGACGCCGACCACGAAGACGGCCGGACGCTGATGTGGGAAGTGCCGGTGGGCGAGCAACGCAGCTTCGAAGCGGTTGCGCTGTCCGAGTCGTCACGTCGTGGCTGGACGGTGGCTGTGGTCGTCGCGCTGGTGGCAGGCGTCGGCGCGGTCGGCGTCGGCTGGTGGCTTCGACGCCGCGGGTGATCCGACCGCTTGAGGCGCGTCGTGGCCGCGTGCCCACCTGGTCCCGCGTGAACACGCGGCACCAGGTGACGGACGTGTCAGGTGCGTGGGGTGATCTCCGCCATCACACAGGTGTCCTTCCAGCGCTGCAGCGCACCTTCCCCGTCGGTCAGGTTGAGCCGGGTCCCCAACCCGAGCGTCGCGATCCGCTCGAACTCTTCCTCGTCGGTCACGATCCGCACATCGGCTTCGGCGGTCCCGATCGTGGCCCTGATGTCCTTGGACTTGACCGTGAGCGTGACCGTCGACGCGAACTCCAGGCCGGGCAGGTTCTGCTCCGTGCCGCCCTTGATCACGAAGATCGACGGACCCTGCTGGACGTACCAGGCAGGGCGCGTCAGGGTCCCTCCATCGAGCTGGGGAATCGTGAGCCAGCACAGGGAGCTCTTCTTGAGCGCCTCCTGCGATGCTTCGGGGAACACACCCGCGCCGGCGGCCGAGTGGGGGGCGTCGACGAACACGGGCACCCGCGCCATCAGCTGGCCGTCGAGATACACCAGGAGCGTGTGCTCCTTCGTCGAGTGCAGATCGAGGCGCTCGCGCACCGTCGTACGGAACAGATCCTCGAACATCTCGCCGCGCAGCTCGATGACGCGCGGTGTCGCGTCCCAGATCACCGTTCCCTCGGGGTCGGCGAGCGCGACGGTCTCTTCGTACCGGCCCTGCGCTCCCTTGTAGACGCGCGCGATCTCGAACGGTTCGGTGCTGCCGGGAAGCTCGCCGACCATGCGGATCGACGGGTCGGCGACACCCGAGGCGTCATAGGACCCGAGGTCGTAGGCCATCGCGGACATCACACGCACGCGGGACATCTCGGTGCAGCTCCCTGATTCGTGGACACTCGCGCCGGGCGGGATCCTACTGCCCGCCGGCGTTGGCGCCTCCATCGTGCGCCGTCAGCAGGGTGGCGCGCCCTTCGAGCTAGCCGGACCTGCCGGATGCCTGCGGTGTCGACTGGCGGGTGCAGCACCGGTCGGCAAGACTCGTCGCGCACATGACCGGCCACGATGAACGGTGACGGAGCGCGGGATGACGGGATTCGATCTGCACACCCACTCGACGTTCTCCGACGGCACGACCACCATCGGGCAGAACGTCCGCGATGCACTGGAACTGGGGCTGGCGGGGCTGGGCGTCACCGACCACGACACCACGGAGCCCTTCGTCGAGGCCATGGCGGCGGCCGAGGCGACCTCGCTCGAGATCGTGCCCGGCACGGAGTTCTCGGCGGAGCTCGAAGGGCTGTCCGTGCACGTGCTGGGTTACTGGATCGATCCACAGTTCGGCCCGCTGGTCGACGAGCTGCGCCGCCTGCGCGACGAACGCACCGAACGGGCCCGGCTGATCGTCGAACGGTTCGTCGAGTTGGGAATCGACGTGCGGTTCGACCGTGTGCGTGAGATCGCTGGCGACGCGCCGATCGGCAGGCCCCATCTCGCGCAGGCGGTCGTGGAAACCGGAGCGGTGTCGAGCACGCGCGAGGTCTTCGACCGCTATCTCGCCGACGGTGGTCCTGCGTACGTCGAGAAGCACGCGGTCACTCCCGTCCGAGCGGTCGAACTGCTGATCGCTGCAGGTGGCGTCGCTGTGCTCGCACACCCCGGACTGCACGGCGAACGTGCTGTCGGCGACGGAATCGACGACGAGGCGGTCGAGGAACTCGCCGCGGCCGGCCTCGCCGGTCTCGAAGCCGACCATCCGGACCACACCGATCAGCAACGCCGGCACTACCGCGATCTCGCGCGAGGCCTCGGGCTCGAAGTCACGGGTGGTTCCGACTATCACGGCGACGCCAAGCAGAATCGGCTCGGCGCTGCCGTTACGTCCGCGGAGGTCGTCGATCGCCTCCGCACCTGGGTGCGCGCTTGAGGCAGCGCCCACCCTGGCCGTTCGGCCACCGGACGTCCGTACACTGCATGGTCGATGAACGTCCGCTGGTCGAGCGGGCATGATCCGGTCAGACTGACGCGTCGTCGACCACGCTTCGGCGGGCGAGCTATCGCCGTGTCGCCGCTGACGGGTACCGGAGGTGTCGTTCGTGGAAGCATCCGTACAGAAGGCACAGAAGGTCGTGCCAGTTCCCGCCCTGCATTTCGCGGACGGGCCGCTGGCTGGCCGTGTGCTGCGCCTCGACCGTGAGATCGCCACCATCGGGCGTCGCGAGGACAACGCCTATGTCCTGCCAGACCCGCGGGTGTCGCGTGTCCACGCCGAGATCCGCCGTGAGGCCTCGGTCGTGATCATGACCGATCTGGGTTCGAGTGCCGGCACGAAGGTCAACGGGGTCGCGATCGAGGGTCCCAAGATCGTCCGGCACGGCGACCGCGTCAGCTTCGGTCCGGTGACGGCGAGCTTCGAGGATCCTGCTGCGGCGTCTGAAGTCGAGGACACCACGATGGTCTTCGAGGTTCCGGCAGTCGAAACCGGACCGCATCTGTCGCCACGCCAGCAGGAAGTCCTGGAACTGATGGCGAAGGGCATGACCAACGCCGAGATCGGCGAGCAGCTCGGTGTGACCGAGCGCACCGTCAAGGCGTATGCGCAGGAACTCTACGACAAGCTCGGAGTGCGCAACCGGGCCGGCGCGGTCGCGGAGGCGGCCAAACTCGGCCTGCTCTGAACCTCCGCAGACACCGCGCTCCAGCTCACGGGCACGGTCACGGCAGGTGGTCGACTTTCACCCGACGTGCCGCTTGGGGGCGACCGGTGCCACGTGCGCTCTCACCGGCGTCTGCGTAGTCGACCCGTGGTGCCTGGTCGTCGGTGGTGCGCTGCGCAGTGCGTGCGTCGCCGCCGCCCCGCGCGTTGCCGCCACGGCCGCCACGATTGTTGCCGCCGCCACGCTTGTTGCCGCGGTTGCGCTTCTTGTCGCCGCCAGCTTCTCCGCGTTTGCTGTCACCGCGTTTGCTTTCGCCGCGCGACGTGGAGTCGGAACCTTGCTTGCCGCTGTTGCGGTTGCTGCCGTTGCCGCGTTGCTCACGCGGACGGCCTCCGTCAGCGGTCGACTCCGCTGGCTTCCCCGCGCGCTGGCGCGTGCGTCCCGCCTGCTTCTGAGGCGATCCGCCTGTGTCGCCTGACGGCGTCGAGGGCTCGCCGTCGCGGGTCCTGCCGGTCCTCGAGCGCGACGTCGAGGACTGTGTGTCGTTCCCGGAACGCGCTGCCGCGTCGTTGCCCGCGGATTGTGTGGACGACGAGGTTCGGGTGCGTGTGCGTGTGCGCGGGGTGGTCGTCGCGTCCTCGCGGCGCGGGGTGGTCGTCGCGTCCTCGCGGCGCGGGGTGGTCGTCGCGTCCTCGCGGCGCGGGGTGGTCGTCGCGTCCTCGCGGCGCGGGGTGGTCGTCGCGTCCTCGCGGCGCGGGGTGGTCGTCGCGTCCTCGCGGGACGAGCTGGCGGATGTCGACGAGCTGGCTGGTTTCTTCGTGCGTCGGGCGTTCGTTGCGCGCTGGCGCGGCTGCGACGCCGGGGCTTCACGCTCAGCTCGGCGGCGTGCGTCGTTCGTGCGACCGTTGCCCCCCGGGCGCTTCGTGGTCGTGCGCGCCGAACCGCCCTTTGCCAGCGCCGCCCATGGTGTGGTCTCGGGAAGGTCGAACCGCTTGGTCAGCTCATCGGATGTGGAGAACACCTCGACGGTCGGCTCGTCGGCGCCGACGGCCTTGCGGATCACGTTGAGACGGTCCGCTTCGTTGAACTCGGCGAAGGTGACCGCAACGCCTGCCTGCCCCGCACGGGCGGTGCGCCCGATGCGGTGGAGGTACATCTTGTCGTCGTCGGGGCAGTCGTAGTTGACGACGTGAGTGACCCCATCGACGTCGAGGCCGCGTGCCGCCACCTCGGTGGCAACCAGCACGTCGGCCTTGCCGGACCTGAAGCGGGCGAGGTTGCTCTCCCGGGTGGTCTGGCGCAGGTCGCCGTGGATGGCGATCGCTTTGGTTCCGAGCTCGTCGAGTTCACGCACGAGGCGGTCGGCCATGTGCTTGGTGCGGACGAACACGAAGACGCCGCCACGCTCAGGCGACTGCAGGATCCGGGCGAGCACACGCGGTTTGTCCATCCGGTGGACCTGGAAGAAGTGCTGCCGCACGGTCGGTGCGGTGTCGACGTCCCGCTGCTCCGCGCGGGTGAACGTCGGTTGGTTCATGTACCTGCGCCCCAGCCGCACGATCTCGGTCGGCATGGTCGCCGAGAACAGCATCGTGTGGCGCCCCTCGGTGGGGCAGGCCTCGATGAGGCGCTCGACATCCGGCAGGAAGCCCATGTCGAGCATCTCGTCGGCCTCGTCGAGGACGAGTTGGGTGATGCCCGACAGGTCGAGGTTGCCGCGGTCGAGCTGGTCGAGCAGCCGGCCCGGTGTCCCGACCACGACGTGCGCACCCGAGGTGAGCGCCTCGGTCTGCTCGTCGTAACCCACGCCGCCGTACACGCTGATGGAGGTGATGCCCAGTGCCTCGCCGATGGTCAGGTCGGCATGGACCTGCACGCACAGTTCCCGGGTCGGGACGATGACGAGCGCTTTGGTCCCGGGACTCGATCGATCGAGCCGTTGCAGCAGCGGCAGGCCGAATGCGAGTGTCTTGCCGGTGCCGGTCCGCGCTTGGCCGATGAGGTCGTTGCCTGCGAGCGCGTGGGGAAGAGTGAGTTCCTGGATCGGGAAAGGGTGGACGATTGCTTTGGCCTCGAGTGCGTCGCACAGTGCGTCGTGGACGCCGAGGTCGCGGAAGGTGGTCTCGGTTGTCACGTGGCTCTCTCGTTCGAGCGATCCCGGCGCGAGTGGGAACCACGGTGGCGCATTGGGGATCGCGTCTCGTAGGGGTGCACGGCCCGCATGGGTGGTCGGGTTGGGGGCGCGTGGCGGCGACGTTGCCGCGGAGCCTGTGCACGTCTTGGGATCGACGTCGGTGGTCCGGTCGGTGGTCCGCAGGACCCGGAGGTCTCCGTGCCGACGGCCGAGCGCCGACGACGTCGGCACAGGATGTGCTGTGAGTCTACACGACGCTGTGCGTGAGCCCTGCATGCTGCGCCGGGTGTGGCGGCGCCGGACGGCTGGTGCCTGGTTCGTCGTCCGCAGCGCCAAGTGCGACGAACTGTCCTGGACGAACGAGCGGGCCGATGCGGCCAGCGACGGTGTGTCCCGGCCATGCAGACGCTGCAGCCGGTGCGGGCGTGGGTAGCGTCGCGCACCTGCGGCTGGTTGCCGTTGGAGGAGCCGCAGCAGTCGAGGAGCCCCACGTGGAATCGCTGGCGCGGCGGGCCGACAGCCTGCTCGCGCGGTATTTCGACCACCTGCGCCGCCATGCGCCGGTTGAAGCGACGCGCCTGGGAATCGACGGCGTCGATGGCGAACTCGACGACCTGGCGCCGCAGGCGCTCGACGACCGTGTGCGCGACATCGCGATGCTGGCGTGCGATGTCGACACCGCGATCGCCGATGCTCCCGCCGACGCACAGGGCGTGGTGCGTGAGGCACGCGATGATCTGCGTCTGCTCGCGGGACAGCTCGGCCATCTTCGGTTCGTGCTCGCCGAGCGGCCGAGGTTCGAACTCGATCCGCTCGCTGGGCCGGATCTCGTGGCTGCCGCGATCCATGAGCTGCTGCGGCGTCTCGATGCGCCGGGGGCGGCGACGACCGAGATGCTCGAAGCTGCGGTGCAGCGGGCGCGGCGTGTGCCGAGGTTTCTCGAGCAGGCCGGATCGTTGCTCGTGAGCGCTCCTGCGCCACATCTCGCCCTCGCTCGCCAGCGGCTCACCGGAATCGTCGCCCTGGTCCGTGATGAGCTGCCGCGTTCGGCCGAGCGCTTCGGGGCGGACACCTCGCCTGCCCGAGACGCCGGCGAAGTGGCCGCTGAGGCCCTCGAGGCGTACGGGGCACTGCTCGCTGAACTCTCCGATGAGCCGGCCGGCGCGTGGCGTTTCGGGCCCCGTGATCACGCCGAGGTCCTCGAGAACGGCATCGGTGCGCGCATGCGTGCCCACGACGTCCACTCGCGCGCACGGGCGTGGCGCGATCACGTGCGTGAGGACATGGCAGAGCTCGCCGCAGCGGGCTGGTCCCGCCGGTTTCCGGGCGAGTCGGTGCCGGTTGACGCCACCGAGCGGATCCGTCGCACCCTCGATGCGATCGCGGCAACCGCGGTCGATCGTGACGAACTGGTCGCCGAGGCGCGCAGGGCGGTCGACGAGGCCCGTGCATTCACCGAGCGCTCGCGCCTGGCCGAGCTGCCAGGAGACGTGACCACGCGTCTGACCGACGTGCCCGCGCACCTGAGCGGCATCGCGATCGCGTTCGTCGTGCCACCCCCTGCGCTCATGCCGCACCTGGGCAGCGCTTTCCACGTCTCACCGGTCCCCGACGTGTGGTCGGCTGCGCAGGCGAATGCATTGCTGCGCGAGTACCACCCCGCCCAGCTGCGCTCACTCGCGCTGCACGAGACCTACCCCGGACACGTCGTGCAGATTGCGCACGCTCTGCGACACGAGCGCCTGGCGCGGCGTGTGCTGACACGGCCGGTATTCGCCGAAGGATGGGCCGTCTACATAGAGCGCGAGGCACGACGGGCGGGTTTCGCACACGACGACGCGGTGGCGGTCGACGCGGACGACTTCGAGATCACCCAGCGCACGATGGAGCTACGCATCGCAACGAACGCGATGCTCGATGTGGGCCTTCATGCGGGCGATCTGGATGATCCCGGTGCCCTGGAGCTGCTGGTCAGCGGTGCCTTCCAGTCCGAACAGGAGGCAGCCGGCAAGCTGCTGCGAGCGAAGGTCTCGGTGGGGCAGCTCGCCTCGTATTTCATCGGAGGCGAGGAGGTGGGCGACCTGCGGCGCGAAGTCGAGGCGCGCGAAGGGCGGGCGTTCGATCTTCGGGCGTTTCATCGACGCCTGCTGGGCCACGGCACCCCGACGATCGACGTGCTGGCGGGGGCGCTCGCTGATCGCGGCAGCGTCAACGAGTCTGCGGTAACCGCTCCGGCGGCAACGTCCGCAAGGACCGAGGGTGGGACACCGACCGCCGGTCGATGAGCAGCAGGGCAGCCACGGTGCCAGTCCGTCATGGTCGAGCGCTGGGTGCGCGTCAATGGGACGTGGTCGCGCGTTCGCGCGACGGTTGCTGACGCAGAGTGGACGAGCGGGTGCATTCCGCAAGCTTGGGGGAGTACGCTCGTCGAGGCCGCGTGACGCCCGGCGGCGGGATGTAAAGCCTCTTCGCAACGTCACCCCGATCACTGTCACCGCCGATCGATTCGGTGCGTGTGACGATGACGAGCGACGGTGACGAACCAGGCCGACGCCCGCGCCGACCACGATCCGTCACCACGGCCCCGGATATCTGACGTCGGGTCGTCGCAAGAGGTCGACGTCAGCGCAGAGGACAGCGAGGGTTGGCGATGCCGAGGAGATCACGGTGGACGTGATGCCTCCGACCGATACCGAACTGGAGCGAGCGATCGTTTCGGTACCGGGCGTCGAAGCGGCGCACGTCGATCGCACCGGTCATGACGGTCGCAGCCGCCTGCGCGTGCGCATCGGAAGCGGCGATGACGCCCCGTCGGTGGCCTGGGCGATCTCCACGACCCTCAGGGAACGCTTCGGCATCGACATCGACCCGTCGGCGTTTCGCCCCCGAACCGACGACCTGCACGCCCCGCTGCCGCACGACGATCCGGGCGAGGTCGCGTCACTCGGCGGCGTGGCCCCGGTGGCTGCTGGCGCCAGATCGTCATCCTCATCGGGCAACGGCTCGGGCAACGGCCATCACCCCGGTGTCGAGCAGCTGCCGCTGACCAGAGCGGTCATCGATCACCTCGACACCCGCATCGACGTCTCGGACGTCATCGTGACGGCGACGCTGACCCATGCGGGTCGTGCGATCGAAGGCCACGCGACGTCCGTGCCGACCCAGCAGGGCATCCTGCGCGCAGTCGCCGAGGCGACCGTCCAGGCGTTGCGCGGCCTCACCGGCGACCGATTGGTCGCGGGCATCGATCGGGTCGCCGTGTCGGTCTCGGGCGAACCCGCGATCGCCACCGTCGTGGTCTCGGTCGTGGGACCCCACGGCGACGAGACGCTGCTCGGCGCGTCGTTCGTGCGCGACGAGCCGCAACGGGCCGTCATGCGCGCGACCCTCGACGCGCTCAACCGCCGGGTCGAGCGCTGGCTGGTCACCGAACTCGACACGGTGGCGAGCTGAGGGCACCCGTCCGGGTCGTTGTCGATCAGCGTCATCGTCGTGTTGCGTAGAGCACCGCAGCGACTGCCGTTGCCAGGTTCAAACTCGACACGCCCGGGCGCATCGTCAGCGCGAGGGTGCGATCGGCACGTTCGCGCATCCCGGCGCTGAGCCCCGTCCGTTCGGTTCCCACGACCAGCAACGTGTCCGATGACAGGCGTGTGTCCGGATCGATCGGCGTGCCTTCAGGGTCGAGCGCGACGATCGGACGCTGCGTCGCCGGCAGTGTGTCGCAGCGTGCTGTCGGCAGCGCGAACTGCAGCCCTGCGGCCGCTCGCACGGCGAGCGGATGCCACGGATCAGCGTCCCCGACGACGAGGACACCAGCGGCGTCAGCTGCGGCCGCGACCCGCACCACCGCGCCCAGATTCCCCAGGTGACGTGGCCGTTCGAGCACGACGACCACCCCGCTGGTCGCGAGCACGTCCTCGGGCCGTACGGGGGGACGTGATGCGACGGCCAGCACCGGTGTTGGCGGCACACGGTCGGCGACGAGTGTGCGCCAGGTGTCACGTGGCACCGACTGCCAGTCCGAAGGTGGCTCGACGTCAGGGGCGACAGACGCGAGCAGCCGTGCACCTTCAGTCGCATCGGGTGAGGCCACGACGTCGACCTCGGCGCCGAACCGCAGCGCGTGCTTGAGCGCGTGCACTCCTTCGAGGAGCACGAGATTCGCGTCGGTCCGCGCCGCGAGCACACGTGCAGTGGCGTCCTCGTACGCTCGTGGCATGCTCTCGCTCCTCGTCCTCGTCTTCGTCGTCGTCCCGCTCGTCGAGATTCTCGTCATCATCCAGGTCAGTGGCGTGATCGGCGCCTGGTGGACGGTCGGGATCCTCGTCGCGGACAGTGTCCTCGGTGCATGGCTGCTGCGTCGCGAGGGCGCGCGTGCGTGGCGTGAACTGCGCGACGCGCTGGAGGCGGGTCGCTGGCCCGGAGACGCTGTCGCCCACGGCGCCATGGTCCTCGTCGGTGGCACGCTGCTGGTCACACCGGGCTTCGTCACCGACGCCGTCGGCTTCGCGATGCTGCTGCGTGGCGTGCGCTCGCTGGTCATCGCGCTCGTCCGTGCACGAACTGGCACTGGCCCGAGGCAGCGGCGTGCTCGTGGCACACCGCGCACGGACAGTCGTCGCCGCACCGGTGCGGTGCTCGACGTCGAGGTCGTCGACGTCCGTCGCGAGCCCGACCAGGAGCCCGACCACGAACCCGACACGATCCGTGAACTCGGCGAGATCGACCGGGACGCCTCCGACGACGCTGCCGGCGGGACGAACACGACCTGACGCGTGGCTGTCGACGGGCGCCCTCGAACGGTCCGGTGCCTGCAGCATGCGCCGACGGTTCCTGCGAGCATTCAGCAGGCCAGGGCGATCTCCATCGCCAGCGGTGACAGGCAGTTCGGCCACCAGTGGACCGCCAGCAGGAACGGCAGCACCGCCCACGCCGTCGCGCGCACGTGGGTCATCAGGGCGATCGCGATCGCCACGCCCGCGCCGAGACTGCCCGCATACAGCGCCGTGGCAAGGTCGCCGCGCAGCAGGCCGCCGGTTGCGAACACGTGCAGCAGCCCGACCGTGAGGACCGGAGCGAGAACCGCCGCGCGTGGCAGCGTCACACCCGCCGGGGTGCGGTGATCGACCAGCAGCAGGATCACCGCCAGCGCCCCGACGTTGAGCAGCACCGGCACCATGGGGTATCCGGCGATCGCGCGCAGCAGGCCGGTGACAATCGCCACGCCGAGCGCCCCGAATCCCAAGGTGCGTAACAGGCGTGCGGCGAGCACGCCGGGGGAGCGCGGGAACCCGTCGGCAGCACGGTGGCTCACGAAGGTCACGAGCATGAACGCCCCGAGCGTCATCAGGACGAGCTGGCCGACGACCACCGCGACCACCGTCGGTGGTGCGCCCGCCAGCATGATCCCCAGCCGCCCGACGAGGACGCGGCTGACGCCTGCTCCGGCCAGCGAGGCGCGAGCGATCTCTGAGGCCGCCACCGGCGTGGCGAGCAGCAGACCGAACGCGATCCCGCGACGCGGCCCCGCCAGACCGAACGCGCCACGACCGTCCCTGCGATGCCGCGCCAGAAGCAGGGGAACCAGACCGGTGAGCGCGAAGATCCACGCCAGGTCGACGATCAGGCCCGCGACGCCCTGGCGTGGATAGCCCGGGACCTGCGACACCATGCCGCGGACCGCACCGCCGAAGATCGCTGCCGCCGCAGCGAGCACGACGTCGGTCTTCGCCTCGTCGGCGTCGAGATGCATCAGCCCGCCCTGCCGCCGTGTCTGGTGTGCCACGTTGCCGGCGCACCGTAGCCGCGGGCCCGGCCGACCCCGCTGAGTACCCTCGCAGAGATCCGGTCAAGGACCCCACGTGCTCGCAGCTTCGATGATCGCGATCGGCGACGAGTTGCTCGAAGGCCACGTCGCCGACGAGAACACGCCGTGGTTGGCCGGTCGTCTGCGCGCCCACGGTGTTCCCCTGTCGCATGCGCAGATCGTCGGCGACGATGCGCACGAGATCGGCGCCGCGTTGCACGCCGAACTCGCACGGCACCATCCGCGTGTCGTGCTGACCTCCGGCGGTGTCGGCTCGACCCCCGACGACATCACCTTCGAGGCGGTCGCCGCCGCACTGGGGCGCGACGTCGTCGAAGACCCCGTGCTCGCCGCGCGCATGCATCGTCTGGCACAGCGAACCCGCGACCACGGCGTCGACGTCGACGCCGAGGCGCTCGACCATCTGATGCGCATGGCACGCATCCCCGAAGGAGCCAGGCTCCTGACATCAGAATCCAGCTGGGTGCCCGCCGTGGCGATCGACGTCGAAGGCGGCGCACAGGCAACCGGCGCCACCGTGCTGATCCTGCCGGGCGTCCCCGAAGCGTTTCGACGTGTCGTCACCGAACACGTCGAACCGCAGCTGCTCGCCGGACGCAACGACGTTCCCGCAGTCGAGGAAGTCATCCATTCGTTTCCCGAGAGCGCGCTCAACGTGCTGTTCGCACAGGTCAACGAACGCTTCGACGTGCGCCTGGGCAGCTATCCGGGGCGCCCCATGGTCGTGAGGCTCAGCGGCCAGCAGGAACAGGTCGGCGCGGCAGCGCGGTTCGTCCGCGACGCGATCGATGAGCTGGCCGCGACACCCGGCGGTGCGCGCCTGGCAGCCTCGTGGGCGTCACGTCCCCGCGGCGGCCCCGATGATGAGGACGCCACATGAGACGGCTGTTGTTCGTGCACGCACATCCCGACGACGAGGCGTCGAAGGGAGCGGCGACCGCCGCGCGCTACCTCGACGAAGGCGTCGAGGTGGTCCTGGTGACGTGCACCGACGGCGCTGCCGGCGACGTGCTCAACCCGAACGCGGGCGTGGTGGCGCCCGGTCAGATGGCCGCGGTGCGCGCCCGTGAACTCGACCGGGCGGTCGCTGCCATCGGTTTCACCCGCGCACACCAGCTCGGGTTCGTCGACTCCGGCTACCCGGAGGACCCAGCGGAGGTGCCTGACGGAACCTTCGCGGCCGTCGACCTCGACGAGCCCGCCCAGGTGCTCGCCACGCTGCTGCGGCGCGAACGACCGCACGTCGTCGTGACCTATCCGCCCGACGGCGGGTATCCGCACCCGGACCACATCCGCACCCACGACGTCACGATGCGAGCGATCGAACTCGCCGAGGACCCTGGTGCGTACCCGGAGGATGGTGGCCTGGCTGCCTGGCGTGTCGCGAAGGTGTATGCGGTGCACAACATGCCCACCGAGCGCATCGCCGCACTTCACGGTGCGATGGTCGCCCGAGGTGTCGATTCGGAGTATGTCGAACGCCTCGAGGAGCGCGCGGCGCGTCATCCCCACGTGGTGCCCGACGCGCGTGTGCGGGTCGACGAGCACTTCGAGCGACGCGATGCCGCCCTGCTCGCGCATGTCACCCAGATCGATCCCGACGGGCACTGGTTCGAGGTCCCCCGCGATCTCGAGATCGAGCACTACCCGTTCGAGGCCTACACCCTGCTGCGCTCGGATGTCGGCATCGAACCTCCCGAGGAAGACCTGTTCGCGGGCCTCGACGTCGCTGCACTCGACCGGTCGGAGGGCGTCGCCGTCGACGTTCACTGACGACGCCGCCACACCCGGCGTCGAGCAGGCGGCGGATCGCTGACGGCTGCGGCGAATCCACTGCCCGCAGGGGCGTTCTACGGCAACGGCCAGTCGTGCACGGGCTCGTTCGCACGCATCAGCTCGAGGTAGCGGCGGGTCATCGCGACGATGGCCGCCTGCCGGTCTGGGGTGCGGCTGTCGAGATCGTGCACGACGGCGACCTGCCACTCGGCTCCGTTGGTGCGCTTCGCCGCACGCCGCTCGATGATGCCCAGGTAGTGATCGCGGTCACGGGGATCGACGCCCCAGAGGTCCAGCCCCTCGTGCGCCAGCGGCAGCAGCCGGCGCAGCACCAGTTCGCCGGCGGGGACGTTGCCGACCCCGGGCCAGGACAACTCCGCCGCGATCCCGTCACGTGCCGCACGAAAGAAGTTCGCCTCGGCGGCATCGAACGCAAGGTCATGCCACACCGGTTCGTCGGCCTCGACGAGCGCACGGACCAAGCCGAAGTAGAACGCGGCGTTGGCGACGGTGTCCACCACGGTCGGTCCAGCCGGCAGCACGCGGTTCTCGACGCGCAGGTGGGGTTTGCCACGCGCGACCCCGTATACCGGCCGGTTCCAGCGCCAGATCGTCCCGTTGTGCAGGACCAGCTCGGCCAGGTGCGGGACACCGCCCGCGTCGAGCACCTCCTCGGGAGACTCGTCGTCGAGCAGCGGCAGCAGCGACGGGAAGTAGCGCACGTTCTCATCGAACAGGTCGAGGACGCCGTCGACCCAGCGTTCGCCGAACCAGACGCGTGGCCGCACGCCCTGTGCCGCGAGCTCCTCGGTGCGGGTGTCGATCGCCTGCTGGAACAACGCGATGCGTGTCTCACGCCACAACTCGTGGCCGAGCAGGTAGGGCGCGTTCGCGCCCATCGCGACCTGCGCGGCCGAAACCGCCTGCGCGGCGTTCCAGGCCCGTCCGAATCCTGCGGGGCTGACCTGCAGGTGCAACTGCACGGAGGTCGCTGCGGCTTCGAGAGCGATCGAGGTCGTGCGCAACTCGAGAGGTTCCGGACCTCCGATGTCGAGCACCACGTCCTCGCCGCGGGCCTGCAGGATCTGCTCGTTGAGCAGGTGATAGCGCGGGTTCGCAGACAGGTTCTGGATCGTTGCGTGCAGATCGGTCAGCGTCGGCAGTACGCCGACCATCGCCACGTGCGCGTCGAGTTCGCCTGCGCGGCGATCGGCGTGTCGAAACGAGGTCGTCAGCTCCTCTTCGATCTCGCGAAGGGCAGTGCCCCCGAGCTTGTGCGGAGCGAGGTTGAACTCGATGTTGAACTGGGCGAGTTCGGTCTGGAAGTCCTCGGACGCCAACCGCTCGATGAGACGCCGGTTGATCATCACCGGGGCGCCGTCGTCGTCGACGACGTGGAACTCGACCTCGACGCCGATCAGTTTGCGTTCGATCTCGAACATGCCGGTGTCGAGCATGCTGCGCAGCGCGTCGAGGCAGCGTTTCACCTTGTCGCGGTAGCGCTGACGATCCTGCCGCGTGAACCGGACCTGCTCGACGTCGCTGCCCACCGGCTGCTCCACGCAAGGCTGAGGGTCAGCCTAGGTAGGGTGGCGGCCGCAGGCGACGACCAGCCGCGTGCCCGAAGGGAAACGACCCGCGTGCAACTGCGACCGATCACTCCGAGCGACCTCGATGCCGTCCTCTCGCTCAACGACGCCGAGGTGCCTGCGGTCAACGCCATCGACCGCTACGAGCTGACCTCGCTCGTGCAGGGGGCGGAGTTCGCTGCCCTCGCTGTCGACACCGACGGCGCGATCGCAGGCTTCGTCATCGCGCTGCCTCCCGGCCTGGACTACCGCAGCCCCAACTACCGGTTCTTCGGACGTCGCGGCGGGGATTTCGTCTACATCGACCGGGTCGTCGTCGCACCCGCGTTCCGGCGCCACGGCGTCGCGCGCAGGCTCTACGACGCGGTCGACGAGCATGCGCGCACGACCGGACGGCGCGAGGTCACCTGCGAGGTCAACCTGCGCCCACCCAACCCGGTCTCGCTCGCATTCCACCTCGGCCGGGGCTTCACCGAGGTCGGGCGCCAGGACACCAAGGACGGCGAGGTGCGTGTGTTGCTGCTGGCGCGACGCATCGTTGACGACGAGGTCGACACCGCCGCGCCGCCGTCGCTCACGCTGCCGGTCCTCGACGAGGCCACGGTGCCGTCGACCCCGACCCGCCTGCTGCGCGAATGGATCGACGCGGCGATCGCGGCATCGGTGAGCGAACCGACCGGAATGGCACTGGCGACCGCGGGCGAAGACGGCAACGCGGATGTGCGCATGGTCCTGGTGCGCGGGGTGGGCAGCCAGGGGGTGCGCTTCTTCACCAATCGCCGCTCACCGAAAGGCCGGCAGCTGGCCGAGCGCCCTTACGCCGCCGGCGTGCTGTACTGGGATCCGCTCGGTCGGCAGGTGCGGCTGCGTGGACCGGTGGAAATGCTCGACGACGAGGACTCCGACGCGTACTTCGCCTCGCGTCCACGTGACGCCCAGATCGGCGCGTGGGCGTCGGATCAGTCCACACCGGTGGCGAACCGCGCCGCACTCGAAGACCGCATCGCACAGGCGGCGAAGCGCTTCAGTGACGCTCCGATTCCACGTCCCGACCACTGGGGCGGCTACCTGATTCGTCCGGATGTGGTGGAGTTCTGGGCGGCTCGACCGGCACGCATGCATGACCGGCTGCGCTACACGCGCACCGACGACGGCTGGGGCCTCGAGCGGCTCCAACCCTGACCGGCACGCTCATGCGCCTGGCGTATGGAGTACGACGATGACGCGCACCAGGCGGAGTGCGACGCCGATGGGCGAGGGTCCCTGGTCCCTCGAACACAGCGAACAGGTGTTCCGGGGCCTGTTCGAGGGATCCGGCGCGGCCATGTCGATCACCACCATGGACGGGCGGTTCGTCGCCGCCAACCCCGCAATGCAACGGCTGTTGGGCCGTTCGCTCGACGAGCTGCGCGGGCGTGATTTCCTGGAGGTGACCCACCCCGACGACCGGGAGCGCAACCGGCTTCTCGTCGAGCAGATGCTCGAACGTGACGAGAGCTCATTCTCGATGGAGAAGCGCTACCTCACCCGTGACGGACGCACCGTCACCACCCAGGCGACGATCTCGGTGATCCGCGACGCTGATGGCGCTGCCGCCTACATGACCGCCACGCTCGAGGACATCACCGCGCTCAGAGACGCGACCCGTCGCGCACAGGACAGTGCCAGCAAGCTCAACGCAACCCTGGAATCGATGACCGACGCCCTCTACGTCGTCGATGCGTCCTGGCGCTTCACGTATCTCAACCAACGTGCCGGCCAGCTGCTGCGCCGTGACCGCGACGAACTCGTCGGGCGCAACATCTGGGAGGAGTTCCCCGAAGCACGCCACAGCGACCTCTACACGGCATATACGCAGGCGGTGGCGACACGGCGAACGGTCGTGCTCGATGCGTTCTTCTACCCGCCGCTCGACGTCTGGTTCGAGGTCAACGCCTATCCGGGCGACGACGGGCTCGCCGTGTACTTCCGCGACATCACCCAACGACGCGCGATGGAGCAGCAGCTGCTGCGCACCCAGCGCATCGAGAGCCTCGGCACGCTCGCCAGCGGTGTTGCCCACGACCTCAACAACGTGCTCGCCCCGATCCTGACCGCCGTCGACCTGCTGCGTGCACCCGGCGTCGACGACGAGACCCTCGAGCTGCTCGACACCGTGAAGGCGAGCGCCCGGCGCGGCGCGGACCTCGTCGAGCAGATCCTGTCGTTCGCGCGCGGTGTCGACGATGCGCGCGTCGACGTCGACGTCGTGTACCTGCTCGACGATCTGCGACGCATCGTGCGCGAGACGTTCCCGAAATCGATCGAACTCATCGTCGACGTTGCCGGCGAGCTCCCGACGTTGCAGGGGGACGCCACACAGTTGCAGCAGGTCCTGGTCAACCTCGCCCTCAACGCGCGTGACGCCATGCCCAACGGTGGTGTGCTCACCGTCACTGCGAGGCGCACCGATGTGGACACGGGCCGTGCGGGCGGAAACGTCGAGGCGACGACCGGGCCGCATGTCGTGATCGAGGTGGCCGATACCGGGGTCGGGATGGACGCCTCGGTTCGTGCGCGCGCCTTCGATCCGTTCTTCACGACCAAACGGCCCGGTGCTGGGACCGGACTCGGGCTGTCGACCGTCGCAACGATCGTGCGCAGCCACGGTGGTTTCGTCGAGCTCGACAGCGACCCCGATGTCGGCAGCCGCTTCCTCGTCCATCTGCCCGTTGTCGCGCCCCCGGTCGGCGTCGACGTACCTGGTGAGCACGGCCTGCAGCGTGGCGAGGGGGTCACCGTGCTCGTCGTCGACGACGAGGCGGCCGTGCGTGCCATGACGCGCCAGAGTCTGGAGACGTTCGGCTACGAGGTCCTCGACGCACAGGACGGTTACGAGGCGCTCGACATGTACGCCGAGCACGGCGAGAGCATCGACGTCGTGCTCACCGACGCGGTGATGCCGGTCGCGGACGGCCCGACGATCATCGCGGCACTGCGACGTCTCGATCCGAAGGTCATGATCGTCGCAATGAGCGGTCTCGACGAGGCCCGTGAGGCGACCGTCGACGACGTCACCGACGTCATCTCGAAGCCGTTCACCACCATGGAGCTGCTCGAGGTGCTTTACCGGGCCGTCGACATCCGGCGTCAATGACGCGCGTCAGGGGCGTTGCGAAGCGCTCCCGGTCATGTGCTGTCGTGGCGCTCGAGTTCGTCGATGGCGCCGGCCAGGCGCTGGAGGGGCTGGGGATCGAGATCCGGTCGCTGGTCACGTATCCGTTCGATGACCTTCTCGATGATGCCCGCTTCGATCCCGCGCTCGGCGCACATGCCCAGGTGTGCTGCGACGAGATCGGCGTCGGCCGTTCCGTCGATCCCACCGTCGGTGCAGGCCGCAGGCAACGCCGTCGCCTTCTCGTCATCGAGCAGGTCGGGTCGGTGCGTACGCACCGTGTGGTAGGGCGTGGTGCAATGGCAGGCGTGCAACCATGCGCGCGGGTAGCGACCGTCGAAGGTGTCGAACGCGCCGAACGCTCGCACGAGCACGTTCTGCACGAGGTGCTCGTCGGTCTCGTAACGCTCCATGTCGCTGAGGTGCCGGCCGCGCTCTTCGAGCGGTGCGTCGTCGCCGACGAACTCGCCCGGCAGCGGCTCCACGACGGCGTCGGCGACGAACTGAGCATGGAACGATGCCGCGTCAGCCGCGCGCGCGGTCGCGAAGCGTCTCGAGCAACCGCAGCCAGACTTCTGAGCCCGTCGGGAACGCGGGCACGGCGTGCCACAGACGGTCGAGGTCCACCTCGGCGACGATCGCCACCGTGGCCGCGTGCAGCATCTCGGCGGCGCCGGGTCCGACGAACGTCGCACCGACGATTCGTTGCGCATCACGATCGATGACGAGCCGTGCCGCGCCACGCACGTCGCGCCCGAGCAGGGCGCCTCCCGCCGTTGCCGCCATGTCGTGATCGACGGTCTCGACGTCGTGTCCGGCGTCACGGGCCTGGCGTTCGGTGAGCCCGACTGCGGCGACGTTCGGGTCGGTGAACACCACCCTGGGCAGCGCGGTGTGGTCGGCCCAGGCCACCTCGGCGCCGGCGCCCGCGAGCGCCTCGCCGACGAGCCTGGCCTGGTACTTGCCCTGGTGGGTCAGCATCGCCCGGCCGTTGGCATCGCCGACGACGTACAGCCAGTCGTTGCCCACGACACGCAGGTGGTCATCGACGTCGATGAAGCCGCCGCTTCCCGGGTTCACACCGACGGTGTCGAGTCCGAGCCCTTCGGTCGGTGCACCCCGGCCTACGGCGACGAGCAGCTCGTCGCCGTGCAGTTCGTGTCCGTCGTCGAGCGTCAGCGTGACCCGCCCGTCGGCGTCGCGGGCGGCGTTCGTCGCGGAAGCGCCAAGCTCCAGCGTGATGCCTTCCGAAGCGAACACGTCCTCGACGATGTCGCTGGCGAACGCCTCTTCGCTGCTCAACAAGCGCGCCTGGGCTTCGACGATCGTGACAGCGGAGCCGAGCCGCGCGAGTGCCTGGGCCATCTCGACGCCGATGACGCCGCCTCCGAGCACCAGCAGGCGCGCAGGGATCGAGCGGACCTGTGTGGCGTCCCGATTGTCCCAGGGGTCGATGTCTTCGAGCCCGTCGATCGGTGGTATCGAAGCTCGTGACCCGACCGCGATCACGACCCCGCGACGAGCGGTGAGCGAGGTGACGGTGCCGTCCTCATGGTCGACCACGACCCTGCGCGTCCCGTCGAGACGCCCGCTGCCGCGGAACAGCTCCACCCCGGCGGATTCGAGCCAGTCGACCTGGCCGGCGTCGTCGAGGCCGGAGGTGAATGCGTCGCGGCTTCGCAGCGCCGCCTCGACGTCGACCTCGCCCGTAACGGCTGAGGCCGCAGCCGGAACGCGGCGTGCCGCAGCGAGCACTTCGGAGGGACGCAGCAGGGCCTTCGACGGCATGCATCCCCAGTAGCTGCACTCGCCTCCGACCAGTTCGGATTCGATTATCGCCGCGCTGAGGCCGTGCCGG
This sequence comes from Nitriliruptoraceae bacterium, assembly GCA_050480705.1. Classification (GTDB taxonomy): domain Bacteria; phylum Actinomycetota; class Nitriliruptoria; order Nitriliruptorales; family Nitriliruptoraceae; genus JBJHAX01. Next base: position 46,524 of record JBJHAX010000002.1, on the reverse strand, counting down.
CGCGCGTAGTCGGCGACGTTCTCGCCGGCCGGACCCGCGCCGATGACGATGACGTCGAATTCGCTCATGTCGATCCCTTGTCTCGGTGATGGTCGGACGTGGTGCCTGTGGGTACTGCGGCAACAACGCCGATCGACGTCCTATTCCTCCCGGCCTGTCGACGTCGGTGTTCGACAGCGACGGTCGTCCGCAGGGCGGCGCCATCGACCATCGTGCCCGCGACGAACGAATTGCGTGCAACCGGATGCGGCAGGCCATCCTGCCCGGCGTGTCGGTACGGCACGGAGAAGAGCGCGATGCCATCCTTCGCGCGGTCAGCCTCGAACGTTGGATGACGCCGGCAGCGGGTCACGGCATCAGGAGCAACGGATGGCAGTCGTGATCGTTCGAATCGTCGGGGCGCTCATGGCCGGCGGGATGCTGCTCGCCATCGCCTGGGGATTCGTCGACGCGTCGTTTGGCGACGACGGCGCGCAACTGCTTGCGCTCACCTGGGGGAGGGTCACGCTCATCGACCTGTACCTGGCGTTTCTGTTCGCCTGGATCTGGATCGCGTGGCGGGAGCGGACGTGGCCGCGGCGGCTCGTGTGGCTGCTCCTGGTCGTAACAACCGGCAGCCTCGCCATCGGGCTGTATCTGCTCCTCGCCAGCCGTGGAGCACGAACGGTCGATCAGGTCGTGCTGCCACGTGCCCAGTGGGAACGTCCATGAACGTGCTGGTGCTCGGCGCAACCGGCTACGTCGGTGGCCGCCTGGTCCCTGAACTGCTCGATGCCGGACACAACGTGCGCTGCCTCGCCCGCACACCCGCCAAGCTGGACAGTCGTGCCTGGCGTGCGCGCGTCGATGTCGCTGCAGGCGATGCGACGAACCGCGACGAAGTGACGGCCGCGTGCCGGGGGATCGACACGGTGATCTTCCTGATCCACGCCATGGACGGAACGTCGGGGTTCGCAGAACGCGAACGCTCGATGGCAGCGGTCGTGCGCGACGCGGCGGCGGCGTGTGGCGTCGGACGCATCGTGTATCTGGGCGGGCTCGGCGACGACAACGCGAAACAGGCCCTGTCGCAACATCTCGCGTCCCGTCACGACGTCGGCCGTGTGCTGGCCGCCGGAGAGGTTCCGGTGACCGAGCTGCGCGCAGGTGTCATCATCGGGTCGGGGAGCGCATCGTTCGAGATGCTGCGCCACCTCGTCGAGGTGCTGCCCGCGATGGTGACGCCCCGGTGGGTCGACACACGGGCGCAACCCATCGCGATTCGCGACGTGCTCGCCTACCTCCTCGGTGTGCTGGACGCACCGTCGAGTGCCGGCGGTGTCTTCGAGATCGGTGGCCCTGATGTTCTCACCTACCGGGAGATGATGCGCCGCTACGCGCGTGCCGCCGGCCTGCGACGCCGCCTCGTGGTGCCCGTTCCGTTGCTGACGCCACGTCTGTCGTCGTTGTGGGTCGGGCTCGTCACGCCGCTGCCGACCGGGGTCGCACGCCCGCTGGTCGACAGCCTGGTCAATGAGGTGGTCGTTCGTGATGACACGCTGCGCTCGTTGGTCAGCGTGTCGCCCACGTCGTTCGACGAAGCGCTTCGGCTTGCCCTGCAGCCCGTCGACACCTACCCGGCCGCCTCGACAGCGCAGGACAGCGCGTCGTCTGCGGGCCGAGCCGATCCTGGGGCCATGTCGCCCGACGACCCGTCGTGGGCAGGTGCTCGCGTCTACACCGACGTTCGGGTCGTGGCGAGCACACGACAACCTTCGGCGCTGTTCGCGACCGTCACGTCGATCGGGGGAGAGCGCGGCTATTTCAGCTCGCGCCTGTTGTGGCGCGCGCGTGGCGCGATCGACCGGGCGGTCGGCGGGATCGGCCTGCGCCGTGGTCGCCGCCACCCGACCCAACTGGTCGCCGGCGATCCCGTGGACTTCTGGCGGGTCGAGGTGTGCGAGCCTCCGCGGAGGCTGCTGCTGCACGCCGAGATGAAGCTTCCCGGACGGGCGTGGCTCGAGTTCTCGGTGCGTCCCGGATCCGATGGCGGCAGCGTGCTGCGCCAGGTTGCTCGCTTCGTGCCGCGTGGACTCGCCGGCCGCGTGTACTGGTACGCCCTCGCACCCTTCCACCGATTCGTGTTCCCGGCGATGGCGCGACGCCTTGTCGCCACCGCTGAGGCCAGCGACGACGGCGCACCGGGCAGGTTCGCCGTTGCCGTGGATAGGCGCCCGGCGGAGACGGCCTGATGAGCGAGGCGACGCGGCGCCCGAATCCCGACCCGGTCGTTGCCGGTCAGGAATCCGTGTGGGACTATCCACGGCCACCGGCGGTCGTCACCACCGACGAAGAGGTCGCCGTCGAGTTCGCAGGCGTGACGATCGCCCACTCGCGTGATGGGCTGCGCGTGCTCGAGACCTCGCACCCGCCGACCTATTACCTGCCGGGTCGCGACGTGCGCCTCGACCTGCTCGTGCCATCGAAGCTGCGCACGTTCTGCGAGTTCAAGGGATGGGCGTGCTACGCGGACCTCGTCGTCGGCGACGACCGTTCCGGCGATGCCTGCTGGTGGTATCCGCGGCCCGCCGTCGGCTACGAGCAGCTCGCCGACCACATCGCGTTCTACCCCGGACGAGTCGACAACTGCTGGGTGGACGGAGAACGTGTCGACGCCCAGGACGGCGACTACTACGGCGCGTGGATCACCTCGCGCGTGGCAGGGCCGTTCAAGGGAGCGCCCGGCACGGCGTGGTGGTGAGGGCGTGACGACGTCATTGCACACGGTTGTGCGGCGTTGAGCACAGTGCTGACCGGGCCGGGATCTGCGCAGGGGCACAAGGCCCATCCACAAGGGTCCGCGCGTCCCTGCCGCTGACGTCGGGTTCATGCGAGTGTGTCAACAATCTGCCCGTGCAGTTGGGTCGACGATCCGTCGCGGTGACGAACGCAGAGGCATCGCGCGCCTGGCCGACCCGATCCGCCGACAACGCGGGGAACGAGGAGACGAGATGACAAGGACGATCGTGGTGACCGGGGCTGCTTCGGGCATCGGTGCGGCGACTGCGGCACTGCTGCGCGAGCGTGGCGACGTCGTGATCGGTGTGGATCTCGCGGGATCTGACATCGACGCCGACCTTGCAACCGACGACGGGCGTCGCGGCATGGTGGTCGCCGTGACCGAGGCGAGCGGAGGGCGCGTCGACGGTGTGATCGCCAACGCGGGTACGGCCGCGCAGCAGCCGCTGGCCGTCAAGGTGAACTACTTCGGTGCGGTCGCGACCCTGGAAGGTCTGCGGGGGTTGCTGACCGCCAGCGACGCGCCGAGGGCGGCCATCACCAGCTCGATGGCGTCGTTCCACCCCGCCGACGACGCGCTGGTCGAGGCGTGCCTGTCGGGCGACGAAGAGGCTGCGGTCGACGCGGCACAGGCGCTTGTCGACAGCGGACAGGAAGGCCTCATCTACGCGGCGACGAAACAGGCCATCAACCGCTGGATGCGCACGGTGGCGCCGACGGACGCGTGGGCGGGGGCAGGCATCCCGATCAACGCGGTCGGCCCTGGGGTCATCGAGACGCCGATGGTCGCCGACTTCATCGGCTCGCAGGAAGGCCGCGACATGCTCGCCGAGATGGTGCCCATGCCGCTCGGCGGTTACGGGCGTCCCGACGAGGTCGCCGAACTGCTGGTGTGGCTCGTCAGCCCCGTCAACTCGAAGGCCACCGGCCAGGTGATCTTCATCGACGGCGGCGCCGACACGGTGCTGCGGGGACCGACAGCGTTCTGAACTGCATCGCAGTGACCAGCGGCGGATCACGGACGTTTCGGCGACGTTCGTCGTGCGTGCGATCCGCCGCCCGGTACGAGTGAATCGGGGCTGACGGCTGGGGGTTCCCCCGCCTGTGCGCCGACCCCGCTGGCGTCGGTCGTAAGCGCTGCCCGGCTGCCCGATCATCCCGTTGTTCGCGTACGCCTGCATGGTCATCGGGGTCCGCTGCCGCGGGCCCGAACTGGTCGGATGCGGGCCGATCGGTGCCGTGATTCCTGACGGACGGATGCCTGTCGGCCTGCTGCAACGTGGCCCGCCGGGTCTGCCGTGGGTTTGCACGGGCTGACTTTGATACGTCAGGGTGAACGGTTACGATCTTTTCGTCCACTGGAGAGGGGTGGTATCGGGAGCGCGACAGCGTCGCGACGATTCGAATCGCAGATTGACTGCGCCCACGGGGTCACGGCAGGCCGGAACACTCTGACTTGCTGCGATGGCGGTGGGCGCGCGCTTTGAATCGACGACCCTTCCCCAATGCACGACCAGTTCAGGAGTTGTGGTGCGCCGCGCCCGCTCGCGGAATGGCGGCGGCTGCTTCCATGTGCGCGCTCCCATGAGATCGCTGTGCGAATAAGGAGACACGGCATGACAGTAATCCGGAAAGCCAAGAAAGCGACGGTGCTTCTCGGCGTGCTCGCGCTCGTCCTTGCTGCTTGCGGCAACGGCGCCGAGGAGCCCGAAGCGGCACCCGAAGCGGATGTCGAAGAGCCCGCTGAGGAGCCTGCAGAGGAGCCCGCAGAGCCGGCTGACGACTGGCCCACTGAACCGATCACGATCATCGTGCCGTTCGGTCCCGGCGGCGGCTTGGACTCCCTCGCCCGCCTGCTCGCGCCCGGAATGTCCGAATACCTGGGTGTTGACGTCGTGGTCGAGAACGTCGAAGGTGCTGGAGGCGTCGTCGGCTTCACCGAGGCCTACAACCGAGGCGACGATGGTCACACCATCGTGACCTGGAGCCCCCCGGGTGAGTACTTCCGTGACCGCAGCGGCCTCTTCGAAGGCTTCGGGTACGACGACTTCACCCCACTGGGCATCGTGAACTCCGACCCTGGCGCGATCGCCGTCCCGATCGACTCGCCGTACGAGACGATCGAAGAGCTCGTCGAAGCGATCGAAGCTGGCGAGGCACTCGGTGCGTCGGACGGCCCGACGTCGACCAACACCGTCGGCGCGCTGACGATTCAGGCCGACCTCGATCTCGAGTGGGAGATCGTCCAGTTCGACGGTGGCGCCGAGCTGACCTCCGCGATCATCGGGGCCCAGGCCGACTTCGCCACGCGAGCCGGTGGCTGGTACGACCTGCACGACGAGGACCTTCGGATTCTCGCGTTCACCGGGTCCGACCGTGTTGACGAGCTGCCGGACGTACCGACGCTCAACGACGTGTACGGCGTGGACATCTTCTTCGCGTCGGCTCGTGGGATTGGTGTCCGCGCAGACGTTCCCGAGGAGCGCCGTGCGATCCTCGAGGCCGCGTTCGAAGCGGCGGCCACGGACCCGGATCTCGCTGCCACGTTCTTCGACCAGACCGGTTTCCGCTACCAGTACTTCACGGCAGCGGAGGCTCGCGACGTCGAGCAGTCGGGTATCGCGCGGGTCGAGCAGTTCGCTGACGAACTCGGTCTTGACGACTGAGCCTCGCTCTGCTGCTATCGCCGACCCGCGGTAACAGAACGAATAGCGCCCATGAGGATGGAAGGAACGTGACCGGTGCCGACGGCGGATGAGTCGAAAAGCGCCGGGCTGAGCGGCCCAGGTGTGCGACCGCAGACAGTTCGCGAACTCTACGCAGAGATCGCGACGGCAGTCGTCATGCTGGCCCTCTGGGGAGTCATTTGGAATCTCACGAGTGACTTCCCAGAGGGAGCCGCACGCTTCCCTCGATTCGTCCTCATGGGCCTATTCGTTTTTTCGGGCCTCCAGCTCGTGATCGCCGCCTCGCGCTTGGTCGCGATCGTCCGCGCGCGGCGTGCTGAGAGCGAAACGGATGAGCCGTCCTCGTCTCGCGACGTCCAAGCGGATGGGGATTCTCCGGCGCGTGATTCCGCCTCGAAGTGGCGTTTCGCGTCGATCGAATCGGGTACGACGCGGATGATCATCCTCTTTGGCGGTGCCGTGCTCTATGTCATCGCCATCCCGATCGTTGGCTACGCCGTTTCGACGTTCACCTTCCTCGGCGCTGCCATCATGGCGGTGTTGGGATGGAATCCAAAGCGGTTGATTTGGGTGTTGCTCATTGTTGTCCTGCTCGACGTAGTCATCGGGGGTCTGGCCGGCATTCGATTGCCGCGAGGGTTTCTCTACTAGGTCGTTCGCTCCGTCCTCGCCTTCGAGAAAGTGTGACGAATGGGTCCGTCAGACTACGTTGATGGGCTGCAGCTCATACTGCAGCCGGGACCGCTCATCGCGATCGCAATCGGCGCATTTGTTGGGCTTCTCTTCGGTGTGATTCCCGGCCTCTCGGGTGCGACAGCGCTGGCCATTGCGTTGTCGCTCGTGTTGTTCATGGACCCGATGACAGCGATCGCGCTCATGATCGCCGTCTACGCGGCCAACACGTGGGGCGGTTCGGTCACCGCGATTCTGTTGAACATTCCCGGAACAGGTGGGTCAACGGCAACTGCGGTCGACGGATACCCGCTGACGAAGAGCGGGCGTGCGGGCGAGGCGATTGCGGCGGGGCGAAGCGCAGCGTTCGTCGGAGGGCTCTTCGGAGCCACCGTGCTCCTCTTCTTCGCTCCGGTCGTGGCGCGCTGGGCAACGCGTTTCGGCATCGCCGAGTTCCTGGCGCTCGCAATCTTTGGTGTCACGGTTGTCGCTGCCGTGTCCGAGAAGTCGCTGCTCAAGGGTTTGACGAGCGGCTGGATCGGGTTCCTCGTCGCCACCATCGGACAGGACCCGACGGTCGGCTATGCGCGCTTCACGTTCGGCCGGATCGAACTGTTGGGTGGCTTGCACCTCATCTGGGTCATCGTCGGGATGTTCGCCATATCTCAGGCGCTGCAGTTGGCATCGGGCCGGGACAGCTATGTCCGTTACGAAGGAAAAGTCAAGGTTCCCTGGGCGGGAGCGTGGCCAGTCCTGTGGAAGAACCGCGGCCTCGTTGCGACGACATCGTCGATCGGGACGTTCATCGGAATGATTCCCGGCGCGGGAGCGACGATTGCCGCCTGGCTCGGTTACAACCAGGCGAAACGAATGTCGAAGACCCCGGAGCGATTCGGGTCCGGAGCGATCGAGGGGGTCATCGGCCCGGAAGCCGCGAACGACGCCGTCGACGGCGGTTCGCTGATTCCGACCATGACACTGGCGATTCCCGGCAGTGGATCTGCAGCGATCATCCTTGGGGGTCTGGTGCTGGCGGGCATGCGACCCGGCCCTCGTCTGTTCAGGGATCAGGCTCCTGAAGCTGTCGCCGTGATGCTGGCCTTCGTGCTCGCGAACCTGGCGATGTTCGTCGTCGCGGTCGTCTCGATGAGGTGGATGATCCGCGTGCTGTCCATCGAGCCGAAGGTGTGGCCACCTGCCATCATGGTGCTCGGCGTCTTCGGTGCCTTCGTCATCGAACAACGCATCTTCGGGTCCTATGTGGCCATCGTGGTCGGGATCGCCGCATATCTACTTGTCGCAAGGGGATTTCCCCTGCCTCCAGCACTCCTCGGGTTCATTCTTGCGCCGATTCTGGAGCGGAACTTCATTCGACTCGAGACGGCCTCCCGTGGCGATCCGCTCGGTTACATGCTCGGAAAGCCCGTTGCGATGGCAATCCTTCTCCTCGCGGTGGCCGCAATGGTGATGGATGTTCGTCAACGCGTCTTCAAGAAGGGCAAGAGCCAGGCGCAGGCGTCGACGTAGGTCAACGGCGCGTGATGACACGGCAGGCCTCGTCGGGATGCCCCCGGCAGGTTGCGCAGGTGCGAACGGGGAAGACCACGGGCACTAGGATCGCAACGAAAACGCCACGTCGGAGGCCGAACCTTGCCAACAGTCGATCACGAGCGCCTACGGAGCCTGGTCGCAGGAATACTCGAGGCAAATGGTGCCTCGAGTTCGGAAGCTGCGACCGTTTCTCGACAGCTCGTCGCGGCCAACCTCGCGGGGCACGACTCCCATGGCGTGATGCTCGCCCCCCGGTATGTCCAGCGTATTCACGACGGTCACCTCGTTCCGGGCGCTCCCTTCGAGATCGAACACGAAACGTCCAACACCGCGGTCGTCAACGGCAACTGGGGGTTCGGGCAGGTCGTCACCGAACGTGTCGTGGAACTCGTCACCGAGAAAGCGCGGCGTGACAAGGTCGCCGCGATCGCGGTGCACAACCAGGGCCACATCGGTCGACTCGGGGCGTATGCCGAGATGATCGCCGCAGAGGGCATGATCGCGATGCTCTTCGCCGATTCGGGCAGGAGCCCAAAGGCCGTGGCGCCGTTGGGCGGCCGCGAACCCCGCCTGGGGACGAACCCGATGTGTTTCGCGGCGCCGAGCGGCTTTGCCGGACCGGTCGTTCTGGACATGGCGACGTCAGCGGTCGCGGTCGGGAAGCTGCGTCTTGCGATCAACGAAGGGAAGCAGATCCCGGAGGGCTGGATCCTGGACGCTGAAGGCCAGCCGACCACCGACCCGAACGACTACTTCAATGGCGGCGTGTTGCTGCCGCTCGGGGGCGACCAGGCCCACAAGGGCTACGGGCTCTCGTTCATCGTCGAGATGTTCTGCGGCCTGCTCACCGGCCTGGGTTTCGGACTCGACCCGCAGGGCAGATACAACGATGGGATCTTCCTGGCAGCCTTCGATGTCGATTCGTTCCGTAGCTACGATGCGTTCATCGGGGACATGAAGGATTTCATCCAGTACCTCAAGGAAACGCCGAAAGCCGAAGGCGCCACCGAGATCCTGTATCCGGGAGAGCTCGAATTTCGGACGCGATTGGCGCGTGAAGAGCAGGGGATTCCGCTGAGTGACGAGACATGGCGTCAACTGACGCAATTGGCGGATGAGCACGCGATCTCCGCCGACTGAACGATCTCTGTCGGCTTGACCGCCCTGACGTCTCGATCGCAGCCCACGGACTCGACGCGGGGCCGAGGAGTCCACGACTCGAAGGTGTGATATGGATCCGGAAAACGGCCGCCCCGTCGTCTATGTGCCTCAACAGATCCATCCGAGTGGCCTGGCCATCCTTGACGAACGCGCAGAGGTGCACACCGGATTCGGTCCGAACGCGGTCGCTGTCGACGAGGTGATCGATCGCATCGACGGTCTCTTGGTGCGCCACGAAGGAATCGCGCCGAACGTGATTCGCGAGGCACCACAACTGCGAGGCATCGTCCGTGCCGGTGCGGGTTTCGAGAACCTCGATGTCGACGCCGCACGCGCGCGGAACATCCCGGTCTTCATCACGCCTTCGGGAAACTCACGGACCGTAGCTGAACTCGTCTTCGCGCTTGCGCTCGCGGTCGCCAGAGAAATCCCCCGGTGGGACAAGATCGCGCGCGAGGGAGCTCCGGACCTCAAGCTCGTCAGAGAATCCGAGCTGGGTCGCGATCTGTCCGAGAAGACGTTGGGACTGATCGGGATCGGAAGGATCGGGTCGGAAGTCGCCCGCATCGGCCAGCGCGGGTTCGACATGAGGATCCTGGGCTATCACCCGACCCGGTCGGCCGACGAGATTCGCAGTCGCGGCGCCGAACCGGCAGACAGCCTGGATGCACTGCTGAGCGAATCGGACGTCATCTCGATTCAGGTTCCGCTCAACGACGCGACGCGCGCAATGATGGGCCGCGACCAGTTCGAACTCATGAAACCGACCGCGATCCTGGTCAACGTGTCCCGCGGAGGCATCGTCGACGAAGCGGCACTGTTCGAGGCGTTGTCGTCGGGCAAGATCGCCGGGGCAGGCATCGATGTCTGGGACGGCAAGGTTCCCAAGCCGGACAACCCGCTGCTCAGCCTCGATCGGGTCGTGGCGTCGCCGCACCGAGGTGGGCGGACCGAAGAGGCGCAGGAGCGAATGGGTGTGAGCGCTGCGCACGCGCTGCTCGCGCTGCTCGCCGGCGAACCGGTCGAAGGAGCGATCGACGTCACTGCGGGATCGTGAGCGTGCCGAGCGTCGCGGCGACGTCGGTGTGGGTCCCGAGGACGTGCCGTTCGTACGAACGACGATCATGAGGGAGTAGCGCAGTGAGCGGCGATCTCGAAGGAAAGCGAGCGATCGTTACCGGGGGAGGCAGCGGCATCGGCAAAGGGATCGCTCGCGTGTATGCCGACGCGGGAGCCGACGTCGTCATCACCGGGCGCTCGTTCGACCGTCTGGAGGCGGCCGCACAGCAGATCGGACCGAAGGTCCGCGCGATCCAGGCCGACGTCTCGCGAGAAGCCGATGTCCTGCAGCTGTTCCGCGATGCATTCGATGACGATGCGCCCCTGGACATCCTCGTCAACAACGCCGGCGCGTTCGCCGGAGACGTCGTCGACGACTTGGAACTCGATGACTGGCAGCGGGTGCTCGACGTCAACGTGACCGGGGTGTTCCTGTGCTCCCGCGAGGCCTTCCGCAGGATGCGGCCGAACGGCGGCGGACGGATCATCAACATCGGAAGCATCTCTGCGAATCGCGCCCGCATGCACTCGACGGCCTACGCCGCCTCGAAGCACGCGGTCTGGGGCCTGACCCAGGCACTCGCGCTCGACGGGCGTGACGATGGCATCATCGTCAGTTGCCTGAACCCCGGCAACACTGCCGTTGAGCGGCGTGTGGGCGGCCGGGCGGTCGCAGGCCGCGACGAGGGCGCCGAAGACCTGATGACCGTCGACGATGTTGCACAGCTCGCGCTGCTGATGGCCATCCTGCCACCGAACGTCAATCTCCTCGAGGCGACCATCCTGCCCGTGACACAGCCCTACATCGGGCGCGGTTAGACGATCCCGACGACGTCGGTCGACGACGCGGCCACAAGCCGGCAGCCGGCGACTCCAGGGCCGCTGGCCGCGATGCTCACCCCCGCAGGATCTCGATGATCCCGGAGTACGGTTCCGGGTCGGTCGCGGCCACGATCAGGTGGGGTCGATCGTCCGCCTCTGCGCGTCCAAGCGCTTCTTGCAGTTCGGCGGTTGTCGCGACAGCGTGGGTGGTGAACCCGAAGCCGCGGCCGACGTCCTGCCAGTCGACGCCGTCGATGCCGAGTCCGCGCTCCCGCAGAGCTGCGGTCTGCTTCACACGGATGAGGCTCAGACTGCGATCGTCGAACACCACGACGGTCAGGCGCGTCGTCTCGCGACCCGCGGTCGCGAGTTCTCCTGCGACCATCAACAGTCCACCGTCGCCGGTGCAGCAGATCACACGACGCTCTGGTTGAGCGACCGATCGGGCGATCGCTCCGGGCAAGCCACACCCCATCGTGGCGAGACCGTTCGATATCACGAAGCCACCGGGGCGAGTCGTCCGCCATGCCTGCGCGACAGGCAGCATGTGTGCACCGGCGTCGACAGCCATGTCCGCGTCGGGAGAGGAATGCGCGTTGATCGTGTGTGCGATCTCCCAGGGGTGCATCCGCTCGTCATCGCTCGCGACGGCCGCGAGTCGCCTTTCGAGGGCGTCGCGGTGTTCGACGATCTCCGCTGAGGTCCACTCGGACCCACCATCGGTGGGCAGGCTCGAGACGAGCGTGTCCAGGTCGCCGACGAACTGCGCTTCGGGCGGCGCGAGCACGCCAGGGGTCGGCACATTGGCGTCGAGGGCGACACGCCGGCCTGCGAGATCCGGCACGGTTCCGAACAGCTCGGTCGGATCAAGGCCGATCGAGACGACCACATCGGCGTCGTCCAGGATTGCCCGTTCGGGAACTCCCGCCATGAAGATGCCGGCAGCCCACGGCGAGCGTTCATCGAGCGCGCCCTTGCCTTTGTACGTCGCATAGACCGGCGCCCTGAGACGCTCGGCAACGTCATCCAGGATGCCGGCGGACAGCTTCTGCGCGCCGAGGCCTGCGATGATGACGGGACGTCGGCACTCGCGGATTCGTGCCAGAGTCGCAGCATCGACCGAGGTGTGCCGCTGTGTGGTCGTGGTGCGTGGGATCGATGCCGTGCCGGCGGTCGCGCGCGCCAATCCAACCGGAATGTCGATGTGCACCGGGCCAGGCTGGCCCGTCATGGCGAGTTCGCACGCGTGGTCGATCACGGCACCCGGGTCGTCCGCCGTCAGATCCAACGACGCCTTGACGACGCCGCTGTACAGCAGTCGATGGTCGAGCCACTGGTGATAGCCGGCGCCGTTCGAGCTGTCTGGTTGCCTATCCGTGAGAACGAGGATCGGTGCGCGGTCGAGTGCGGCATGCGCGAGACCGTTGACGACTGCTGCGGCGCCCGGACCGCTCGACGTGACCACCACACCGGGAGCACTGCCGTGTCCGGCCTCGGTCGAGGCCATGATCGCTGCAGACGTCTCCTGGTGCGTGAGAACGAACCGGATCCCTTGCTTGTCTGCGGCAGCGAGCAGTGGCGGTGTTCCTCCCCCGGGAATGCCGTAGATCCGTGCGACACCGAGTCTCGACAGGCGTTCGGCGACGATCTCGGCGACAGTGGCCGACGGTGATTCCACAGGTGCGCTCCTCAGGCGAGACGAGCAGTGCGGCGCCAGTGGGTCGCACCGCACGAAAGATCGAACACTGCTCCACCGCGCGGACGCATGTCAAGTTGATCACCGGGCGGCTGGCACCCGGGATCGATCCCGACGGGCCCGGCGGATCCGCCTCGAGCGCGACGGTGCCGGCAGCAACGTCTGTCTGCGCCCACTACAGGACGACGGCTTCGCCCCCGTCGACGTTGACGGCGGTCCCGGAGATGTACGACGCGCGTTCAGAGAGCAGAAAGGCAATCGCGGCGCCGACCTCCTCGGGTTCTCCCGCGCGTCCCATGGGAACGGACCGCTCGACCACCATGCGGTCGTACCACTCGTCAAGGCTCAGACCCGAGTCCGACTCGGCCCAGCGTTGATCGTGCTGGGCACTGCGGATCGTCCCCACGCAGACCGCGTTCACGCGCAGACCGCTTGCGGTGAGCTCCTTCGAAAGAGCCTTCGTGAAGGCGAGACCGGCCGCGCGCGTCACCGACGTCGGCATCGATTCTGCGCGGGGCTGTTTGCCGCCGACCGTCAGCACGTTGACGATCGAACCGTTGTGGCGCTCGAGCATCCCGGGCAGAGCCGCCCGCACCAGACGTATCGCGGGAAACATCTTGAGATCGAAGTCCGCCGTCCAGTCGTCGTCGCCGAGACTGGCGAATGGACCCCGCAGGCTGGTGCCGACGTTGTTGACGAGGCCGTCGATCTGCCCGAAACGCTCCGCAGCCACCGCACAGAGCTCTTCCATCGCGTCAGGGTCGGTTGCATCCATGACGACCCCGAGGGAACGCTCCCCTGAAGGATCGGCGTCGTGCATCGCTGTTTCGAGGCGGTCCTTGCCACGAGCGCACGTGACGACGTTCGCGCCCTCCTGCAACAGGCAACGGGCAACTCCCAGACCGATCCCGGCGCTGCCGCCGGTGATCACGAACGTCTTGCCATGGATGTCGAGATTCATCGCAACCTCAGTCTCTTGTCGGTATCGCCGGACATGCTGCAGATGCCGTGAGCAGTGGCGGTTCGTGCCGTGCTCCCTCACGCCCTGCGACGTGCGGCCAGCGGGAGGTGAGACCTGCCTCGGCGTTGCGCACGGTGCTGCAGGGTCTGTGGCCTGTCGAGGGTAATCGGCGGCTCAGTGGATCTCCGGCTCGGGGAGTTCGTCGCCGGCCTCGAGAAAATCGAAGTCGCAGCCGTCGTTCGCCTGACCGATGTGCTCGACGAACAGGCGGCCGTAGCCCCGGGTGAGGGTGCGTTCCGGTGCGACCCACTGGGCACGTCGACGCTCGATCTCAGCGTCGTCGACGAGCATGTCCAGTCGACGATCCGGGACGTTGAGCCGTATGAGGTCGCCGTCCTGCACGAGCGCGAGCGGGCCACCGACGGCGGACTCGGGCGCGACGTGGAGCACACACGTCCCGTAGCTGGTGCCGCTCATCCGCGCGTCCGAAATGCGGACCATGTCCCGCACACCGGCGCGGATGAGGTGGCCCGGTATGGGCAGCATTCCCCATTCGGGCATGCCAGGGCCACCCACCGGGCCGCCGTTGCGCAAGACGAGGACGTGGTCGGGTGTGATGCTCGTGTCGGTCTCGAGCCGACGGAGCATCGCGTCGTAGCTGTCGAAGACGACGGCGGGTCCGGTGTGATCGTGAAGATCGGGGCTCGCGCTGGCCGGCTTGATGACCGCTCCGTCGGGAGCGAGATTCCCGCGCAGGACGGCGAGGCTCCCTTCGCTGGCAACGGGTTCGGCCACCGGTGTGATGATCGATGTGTCGAGCACCTCCGCTCCAGAGAGGTTCTCGCGCATGGTGCGGCCGTTCACCGTCGGCCGGTCGGTGTGCAGCATGTCCGCGATCGTGGCGAGCAAAGCCGGAAGGCCGCCCGCGCGGTAGAAGTCCTCCATCAGATACTCGCCCGCCGGGGCGACGTTCGCGATGACGGGCACGGTGCGCGACAACTCGTCGAACCGGTCGAGGTCCAGCGCCACCTTCGCCCGGCGCGCCATCGCGATCAGGTGGACCGCAGCGTTCGTCGACCCGCCCAGGGCCATCACCGTCGCGACCGCGTCATCGAAGGCTTCCGTGGTGAGGATGCGCGACGGGGTCCGTTCCTCCCAGATGGCGTCGATGATGACACGGCCGGCCTCGGCAGCGAGCCGGGCGTGGGCCGCATCGACGGCAGGAACCGACGCCGCGCCGGGAAGTGTCATGCCGAGGACCTCGGCCACCGACGTCATCGTCGATGCCGTCCCCATCGTCATGCAGTGCCCCGGAGACCGGTTGATGCTGTCTTCGATCTCGCGCCATTCGCATTCACCGATGGTTCCGGCGCGCCGCTCGTCCCAGTAGCGCCATTGGTCCGTCCCGCTACCCAGCGCCTGGCCTCGCCAGAATCCTTTGATCATGGGGCCTGCAGGCACGAACACGGCTGGGAGGTCGGTGACTGCAGCCGCCATCAACAGCGCCGGCGTCGTCTTGTCACAGCCGCCGAGCAGCACTGCTCCGTCGATCGGATGGGAACGCAGCAGTTCCTCGACCTCCATCGCCAGGAGGTTGCGGTACAGCATGGTCGTCGGCTTGACGAAGGGCTCCGACAACGAGAGCGCAGGTAGTTCGACCGCGAAGCCGCCCGCCTGGAAGATCCCGCGCTTGACGTGCTCGACGACCTGCGGGAAGTTCGCATGGCACTGATTCAGGTCGCTCCACGTGTTGATGACCGCGACGATCGGCTTGTCCATGTAGTCGGATCGGGAATACCCCATCTGGCTGGCTCGAGAGCGGTGGCCGAACGAACGCATGTCGTCGGGCCCGAACCAGCGATGGCTCCGCAGTCGTGCCGGATCCTTTGTTTCATCCATGTCGGAACTCTCCTGGCGACGTCGATGCGAACCGGCGATGTCCCTGCCGAAGCGATTGGACGAGCTGGCGCCTGACCGACAGCGATGTCACGCCTCGTTGCTCTCGGCATCGTCTGCGTACGGATTGCCCGTCCAGTCTTCCCACAGGCGTGCGATCGATGCGTAGTCCAGGCGGTCGTAGCCGGCGCTCATGGCGAGCTCATAGACGGTGTGTGCCGCCTGGATCGCAAACAGGGGAGTCTGGGCGGCCTGGGCAAGTGACAGCGCGAGGGTGGAGTCTTTTCGTGCTGCCTCGACGGACATGCCGCCCTCGTAGTCGGATCCCAGCATCCGCTCGAGGAAGCGGTGGGTCAGTGGCCGGATGAGGCCTCCGTCATCGCTGCTGAGGAGCTCGGCGAAATCCGACCGTCGCACGCCTGTCGCCGACGCC
>JBJHAX010000002.1:0-30798 GCA_050480705.1 Nitriliruptoraceae bacterium | reverse complement strand
GGCGAGGATGACCATCACGGCGTGCGCGACCGCGTTGTTCAACACCTTGGCTGACATGCCGCTGCCGACGGGCCCGAAATGGCGCTGACGAACTGCGATCTGGTCCAGGACGGGCTGCGCCGACTCCACGTCGGCCGGTTCCCCTCCGATCAGCAGCATCGATGTTCCATCGCGAACCTGCTGGACGCCCGAGAGGATCGCGGCGTCGATGAAGCGGATCGATGACGCTGAGCAGAGGTCCTGGAGGGCCCATGCGTCATGCGGGTTGATCGTGCTCGTCTCGATGATCAGCGATCCGGCTTCGAGAACAGGCGCCAGCTCGCCGATCACGGTGTGCGAGACCTTCGGGCTCGGTAGTGACAGCACGACGATCCGGCATCTTCCGAACGCGTCGATGTCATCGGTGAGCTCGACGCCGAGCTCGGCTGCGATCGCAGAGCTGGGATCGACTGCAGGGTCGTAGGCGAGGACCGGCCACTCCTTGCTCAGCCTGCCGGCGACCACCCTGCCCATGTTCCCCAATCCGAACATGCCGATGGGTTGATCGGTCGCTGCGGCGTCCTGGGTCATGTCGTGCACCTTTCCCGCGCTGGTCGTGCAAGCGAGGCGAATCGGACCGGCTCACGGCGCCGGCATCCCAACGGCGACTGCAGGTGCGACGTCAGCCGGCGCGGGACCACTGCGGCCAGCCGCAGGTCGCCGTCGGTTGCTCCATGAGGAGAGCCTAATGGGGTGCACTGCATGCCCGGGCACGCCGCCGAAGCAGGGATTGCGAGCACGCCCCGACAGACGTGAGACGACCCGCGTGTCCTACCATCGGCGCGACTGTGCGCCGACGGCGACGGGCGGTGGCAGCCCGCTTCGCGCGGTCCGCGAGGACGCGGCGACGACGGTCGGTCGCTGATTGCAGCCGCACGTGCCGATACGAGGTCCCCGCACTCGATTTCGCCGGCGTCGGCCTGGCCCAGGAGTACCACCATGAGCACGCCGCGTGTCAGGACGGATCCTGCTGGCATCGATCGTGGACTCACGTCGTATGGCGATCCCGGTTTCAGCCGGTATCTGCGTCGTGCGTTCCTGGCTTCGTCCGGCTTCGACAGCGAGGACATCGATCGTCCCGTGATCGGGATCGTGAACACCGCGTCCGACTACGCGACGTGCCATCGGCAGGCACCGGAACTCGTGGCGGCTGTGCAACGTGGCGTGCTCGAAGCGGGCGGTCTTCCGATGGTCTTTCCGACCATGTCGCTGGGGGAGATCCTGCTGTCGCCGACGTCGATGCTGTTTCGCAATCTCATGGCGATGGAAACCGAGGAGATGATCCGGGCACAGCCGATGGACGGTGTCGTGCTCGTCGGGGGCTGCGACAAGACGCTCCCGGCCCAGTTGATGGGATCCATCTCGGCCGACCGTCCGGCGGTCACGCTGCCTGTCGGCGCGATGATGACCGGCTCGTACCAGGGAGAGCGGCTCGGCGCCTGCACCGACTGCCGCCGGTACTGGGCGGATCACCGCTCGGGTGCGCTCGACGAGGAAGAGATCGCCGACGTCCGGCAGTCGTTGTGCCCGACCGCGGGGACGTGCATGGTCATGGGGACGGCGTCGACGATGGCGTCCCTCAACGAGGTGTTGGGGACGGGTATCGCCGGCAGCGCGAGCCCGCCGTCGGTCAGCGGGGACCGCCACCGTGTCGCGGTGCGTTCGGGCAGGATCGCGGTTGACGCCGCGATCGCCCGTCGACGCCCGTCGACCTTCCTGACACGCGAGTCCTTCGAGAACGCTCTCGTCGTGCTGGCTGCGCTCGGAGGATCGACGAACGCGATCGTTCACCTCCTGGCGATCGCCGGCAGGGCAGAGGTCGCTCTCGAACTCGACGACTTCGCGCGCATCGCCTCGCGCGTCCCGCTGCTGGTGGACTGCAAGCCCGCCGGTGTCGGCTACATGCAGGACTTCGATGACGCCGGAGGCATGCCGACCCTGCTCAAGGCGCTCGAGCCGCTCCTGCACCTCGACGCGCAGACCGTTGGCGGCTCCACGTTGGGCGAGATGCTCGACGACGTCCCCGCGCCCCAACCCTGGCAGCGCACCATCCGCACCCTCGACGATCCGCTGGGCCCTCCGGGTGCGCTCGCCGTCGTGAAAGGCTCGCTGGCTCCTGACGGCGCGGTCATCAAGCCCGGGGCCACGGATGGCAAGCTGCTCGTACACCGCGGACCGGCGCTGGTGGTCGACGGCCCGGCGCAGGCCGCTGCTCGCCTGGACGACCCTGAGCTGGAGGTGACACCGGACCACGTCCTAGTCATGCGAAACGCCGGCCCGATCGCCGCCGGGATGCCCGAAGCCGGCTCGCTCCCGATCCCCCGTCGGCTCGCGCAGCAGGGAATCAGCGACATCGTCCGTATCAGCGACGCCCGGATGAGCGGCACGGCGTATGGCACGGTCGTCCTCCATGTCAGTCCGGAAGCCGCTGCCGGCGGCCCGCTCGCGTTGGTGCGTGACGGGGACATGATCGAACTCGACGTCCCCGAAGGGCGCCTCGAACTTCTCGTCGACCCAGGCGAGCTCGAACGTCGCCGGAGCGAACTGGTTCAGCCCCCGCTGCCGGAACGTGGCTGGCAACGGCTCTATGCCGAGCATGTGCTGCCGGCACATCTCGGCGCGGACCTCGACTTTCTCGTCGGACGGTCACCAAGCGATGGTGACGAACGTGTGGTCGGGGACCCGGCGACGTGAAGATCACCCAGCTGTCGACGGTCGTGCTGCGGCTACCCGAGGTGCGCGCCGTTGGTGACGGGACCCAGGACGTGCTCGTCATCCTCGTCCACACCGACGACGGCGTGGTCGGGATCGGCGAGATGCACACCGCCCCGACGGTCGGCGAGGCCATCGTCCACGCCCCGTTGTCTCATGTCCGCAGCCGTGGGCTCGCCTCGGTGCTGGTGGGGATGGATCCCCTGGACACGACGGGTTGTTGGCAGCGCATGGCCGACGCGACCGAGGTCTACGGGCGTCGGGGTGTTGCGTTGCACGCGATCAGCGGCGTGGACCTCGCCCTGTGGGATCTGCGAGGCAAGGCGGAAGGCCGCCCCGTCGTCGAACTGCTGGGTGGCCGTCGGCACGACCGTCTCGAAACCTACGCCAGCGTGCTCATGCCCGACACCGTGGAGGAGGCGCGTGCGCTCGCCGAGTCGTGCGCTGCACAGGGGTTCACGGCGGTCAAGTACGGCTGGGGCGGCCTCGGTGGTGGCGTCGAGCAGGCCCGCCGCCTGGTGCAGGCAGTCAGGGACGTCGCGCCCGACAGCGAACTCATGGTCGACGTCGGTGCGGGCCTTGGTCTCGACGACGCCTTGCCTCTCGTGGATGCCCTCGCAGAGTTCGATCTGGCGTTCCTCGAGGAGCCACTCCACCCCGACGATCTCGACGGCTTCGCCCGCCTGGTGGAAGCAAGCCCGATACCGATCGCGACGGGGGAGAAGGAAACCAGCCTCGCCGGTTTCGAGGCGCTGATCGCCCACGGCCGGCCAGACATCGTCCAGCCCGACTTGGCGCGCGCCGGAGGCTTCACCGAAGTGGAGCGGATCTGGTCACTGGCCGCCGCGACGGGCACGCGCCTGGTTCCGCACTGCTGGAGCACCGACATCCTCGTCGCGGCGACCGCGCACTTTCTCGCCTCGAAGCCCCCGGCGATCCGCCTCGAGTTCTGCCTCGAAGACAATCCGTTGCGACGTGAACTCAACCGATGGCCCCTCTGGCCCGTCGACGGGTTCGTTGCGGTCCCCGATCGCCCCGGACTCGGCGTGGAACTCGACCCTGAGATCGTGGCGCGATTCGGGGTCGGTTTCAGTGCGCCGCGCGGCCAGATTCTCGAGGCGATACAGGCCTGACCAGCGTTGTCGCGCCAGCTGCACGGACGTTCCGAGCTGTGTTCCTCGCACGTCGGTGCCTCTGGCATAACGTGCCTCGCAAACCTTCCGTGCGACCACGCCCGGCCAGTCCACGAGGCCTCGATTGGACCGGGGCGCTCGCGGGCAGCTACGGTCGCCGGCGGCAGATGATGGGTGTCCCGCTCGCCCATGACCGGCGAGCGATTCGAGGCGGGAGCGTGGCACGAACCCCTGCCCACGTCGTCCCACAAGCACGGTCGGCTTCGGCACCTGCGCAATGACGAGACGAGGAGTGGCTCATGGCGAAGAAGAGCGTGGTCGTTGTCGGGGCGGGGAACGCGGCGATGTGCGCTGCGTTGGCAGCGGCTGAAGGTGGCGCGGACGTGACCGTCTTGGAGCGGGCGCCGAAGGACGAGCGTGGGGGCAACACCGCGTTCGTCGGCGGCGCGCTTCGCATGGTCTACCGGGGCCTCGAGGACATCGAGAAGCTCGTCGACGACATTCCAGACGAGCAGATCGAGCAGTCGGAGTTCGGCGAATACACCGAGGCGGACTTCTTCGAGGATCTTGCACGCACCACCGAACACCGCATCGACCCCGACCTCGCCGACGTCATGGTGACACGCAGCTTCGACACGTACCACTGGCTGAAGCAGAAGGGCATGCGCTTCGGCCTCATGTACGGACGGCAGGCCTACAAGGTCGACGGCAAGTTCACCTTCTTCGGGGGCCTGGCCGTCGAGGCGTGGGGCGGCGGGATCGAATGGGTCGACAGCCAGTTCGAGATCGCCGAGCGGAATGGAATCGACATCCGCTACGAGACGCGTGCGATCGAACTGCTGACCGAAGGCGCCGCGGTCGTCGGTGTCCGGGTTCGCAGCCAAGGTGTCGAGGAAGACATTCGCGCCGACGCCGTCGTCTTGGCCTCAGGCGGGTTCCAGGCCAACAACGAATGGCGCTCGAGGAATCTCGGACCCGGATGGGATCTCGCGATGGTGCGTGGGTCGCGATTCGACACCGGAGACGGGCTCCAGATGGCGCTCGCGGTCGGCGCCTCGCCGGCCGGCCACTGGAGTGGCTGTCACGCCGTCGGCTGGGACATGAATGCTCCCGAGTTCGGCGACCGGGAGGTGGCGGAAGGCTTCCAGAAGCACTGCTATCCCTACGGCATCATGGTCAACGCTGACGGCAAGCGATTCGTCGACGAAGGCGCTGACTTCCGCAACTACACCTACGCGAAGTACGGGCAGGTGATCCTCGATCAGCCGCAGCAGTTCGCATGGCAGGTCTTCGATTCAAAGACCGAGCACCTCATGCGCGACGAGTACCGCCACGACCGTGTGACGAAGGTGTCGGCCAAGACACTTCCCGAACTGGCCGCACGCATGGATGGCGTCGACAAGGAGCGCTTCCTGCAGACGGTCGAGGAGTTCAACGCCGCCGTTCCCGACGGTCCGGACTTCAACCCGAACGTCCTCGATGGGCGCAAGACGGATGGGCTGGAGATCCCGAAGTCGAACTGGTCGCAGCGCATCGAAGAGCCGCCGTTCACGGCCTATGGCGTCGGCTGCGGTATCACGTTCACCTTCGGAGGCCTGCGTATCACGACGAATTCGGAGGTCGTCAGTACCGACGGTCATCCGATCGAGGGTCTGTATGCAGCGGGCGAACTCGTCGGTGGCATCTTCTACTTCAACTACCCCGCGGGCAGTGGTCTCACGTCGGGTGCGGTCTTCGGCCGGATCGCGGGCACGAATGCTGCGGCCGCCTGACGCGGCTGAGCACGGACCGCGACGCGAACACCCGCCGGGTGGACATCAAACGCAGAGGAGTTGGTCGAATGAGTGATGCGACACCAGTGGACACGGTCGACACGCTTGCTGACTATGTGAGCGGCATCACGTTCGATGACCTTCCGGAGCCGGTCGTCCATGCGGCGATCCAGCGGCTGATCGACACCATCGGGTGTGCCGTCGGCGGTGCGCGGTGCGAAGCAGCCGACGTCGGACGGCGGATCTCGACCCGTGTCGACGCCGCCAGCACGCCCACACCGGGGCGTCCCATCGGCGGCAGCGCGCGCAGGACGTCGCTCGAGGACGCCGGTTTCGTCAACACCGCGATGATCCGCTACCTCGACTTCAACGACATCTATCCCGGGGGGCATCCAAGCGACGCGCTGGGTCCGATGATCGCGGTCGCCGACGCCATCGGTTCGAGTGGAAAAGAGCTGTTGACCGCGCTGGTCGCGAGTTACGACATCTTCATCCGGCAAGCCACGGCAGCGACCCTGCGTGAACGAGGATGGGATCAAGGATTCGGGATCGGCCTTGCCACCGCAGCCGGGACGAGCATGCTGCTCGGTCTGGACCGGGAATCGACGCGGCAGGCCCTGGCGATCAGTGCGGTCGCGAACGTGCCGCTGCGAGCGACGCGTGCAGGCCGCTTGTCGGCATGGAAGGGCGCGGCGACCGCCTACTCAGCCAAAGGCGCCCTGTTCGGCACGTTGCTCGCCGCGCAGGGACTGACCGGCCCTGAAGCACCGATCGACGGCCGGCACGGCCTGAAGGATCTGGTCACGGGCCCGTTCGAACTGTCGTCGGTCGCTGAATGGGGCACGCACCTGACGGATTGGGCGCGACTGAAGTACTGGCCGGTCGAAGGCAACCTCCAAGCAGTGGTGTGGGCGGCGATCGAGCTCCGCGATCGCCTGGGCGGTGGCGAGTTCGAGTCGGTCGACATCCAGACCTACTGGTCGGCGTGGCACGAAACTGGCAGCGAGCCTGCGAAGTGGGACCCCCAGACACGCGAGACCGCCGACCACAGCATGCCGTACGTCTTCGTCAAGGCCTTCCAGACCGGAACGCTCGACCTGACGGCGTTCGAGCCCAGCGCGTATCTCGATCCGGAGATTCGTCCCATGCTCGATCGCGTGTCCATCCGCGTCGACGATGAGATCGAGGCGGCGTTCCCCAGTGTCGTGCGAACCCGGGTCGTCGCCAAGGACCGTGACGGCAACGAGCATGTGATCGAGATCACCAATCCGAGGGGACATGAGAGCAATCCCATGTCGGATGACGACGTGGACACGAAGTTCCGCCGACTCATGGAGCCGGAATACGGTCAAGAGCGAACAGACGAGACCCTCGGGCTTCTCTGGAAAGCTCCCACGACCGACCGTTTCTCGGATGTACTCGATCTGCTTGCGAAGCCGGACTTCGACGTCCAGTGACACCGCGATCCAGCCCGCGCGACGTCGCCGTTCCGTGGCGGCCACGCGCGGCGTGACCGGTGGCGAAGCCCGCGATCTGCCACGACGGTGTTGGCGGGCGACGAGCGAGATGGCGCGCAGCCGGGCGTTACGACACGCCGGTACGCTCGGGTGGGATCGGGATCACGGGGCGCGCGTTGCGAGCACGAGGAGCTCTCCATGACTGAACAGCATCCCAATTACATCGCGGGAGAATGGGTCCCGAGCGATGAAGAGATCGTTGATGTCAATCCGAGCGACGTCGATGAAGTCGTGGGGAAGTTTGCTCGTGCTTCGCGCTCAGACGTCCAGCGTGCCATCGAATCTGCTCGGGATGCGGCACCAGCTGCGCGCGCACTCACGCCGCAACAACGAAGCGACATGCTCAACGCTGCCGCACGCGAGTTGAGTGACCGCGTCGACGAACTCGCGACGCTCATCGCACGGGAACAGGGAAAGACGTTCCACGAAGCCGTCGGCGAAGCGAAGCGCGCTGCGGGCATCTTCTCCTACTTCGCGGGCGAAGCCTTGCGTCTCGGCGGCGACCTCGGCCCGTCGGTGCGTCCGAACATCCGCGTGGAGGTAGCTCGGGAACCGATCGGTGTCGTGGGCCTGATCACACCTTGGAACGTCCCCCTCGCGATCCCTTCCTGGAAGGCTGCGCCGGCGCTCGCCTTCGGCAACTGTGTCGTCCTGAAGCCAGCGGAACTGACGCCGGCGGTCGCCTGGGAGCTCACGGCCATCCTCGACCGGGCAGGTGTCCCTGCCGGGATGTTCAACCTCGTGATGGGCAGCGGTTCGGTCGTCGGTGACGAGATGGTGAACCATCCCGACATCGACGCGATCAGTTTCACCGGATCCGATGCGACAGGGCGCAACATCGCGACCGCCACCGCAGCTCGCCTCGCGAAGGTGCAACTCGAGATGGGTGGCAAGAACCCGCTCGTCGTGCTCGACGACGCCGACCTCGATGTCGCGGTCAACTGCGCGTTGGACGGCGCGTTCTTCTGGTCGGGGCAACGGTGCACCGCCTCGAGTCGCATCATCGTGACCGAGGGCATCGCTGACGCCTTCACCGACGCCCTCGTCGAACGCACGGAACAACTTCGCGTCGATCACGCGTTGGCGGAAGGGGTCGACATCGGACCCGTCGTCGATGAGCGCCAACTGCGTACGTGCCTCGACTACATCGACATCGGGAAGAACGAAGGGGCCGAACTGGCCTGTGGCGGGCAGACACTTGAACGGGAGAAGCGTGGGCACTACTTCGCGCCCACGGTGTTCGTCTCGACCACGAACGAGATGCGCATCAACCGCGAGGAGATCTTCGGCCCGATCGCCTCGATCATCCGTGTCAGTGACCTCGACCACGCAATCGAGGTCGCAAACGACACACCCTTCGGTCTCAGTTCCGGAATCGCGACGACGTCGTTGAGCAGCGCGCACGAGTTCCAGCGCCGTTCTGCAGCAGGGATGGTCATGGTCAACCTGCCGACCGCAGGTGTTGACTACCACGTGCCGTTCGGCGGGAACAAGGGGTCGAGCTTCGGGCCGCGCGAACAGGGGCCGGTTGCGATGGAGTTCTACACGACGCTCAAGACCTCCTACGTGGCGTCGTAGCGAGCGTCGGGCAGCACCCGCTGGGAGTTCGGCCTCAGAAGCCGCTGTAGCCGGTGCGGGCGCATCGCACGGCCCGAGAACGGTAGGGCACGGTAGGAGCGGCCGCGAGCATGCCTTGTGCGATCGTGGCGAAATTGGACAAGGCCGCAACGGTCCAGACATTGGTTGCCGCGTAGGTGACCAGGAGCCCGCAATGCCGAACCGTCTCGCCAGCGCGAACGCGACGTACCCATCTTCCTCAGCGTCGGCTACTCGTCGTGCCACTGGTGTCACGTGATGGCACCAGCGTGACGCGAAACGGGCTGCAAACAGGAGAATTCTGAGGAATCCAGTGCATCCAGTGCGAGCAGTGCATCCCGGATGTACTCACATGTACTCAGCTTGGCGCGAGATGTGCGACGACCCGGTGCTCGGATGTCCCGAGCGAGGCGGTCGGATCGACACAGGCGGCCGCAAACCGACGAGGAGCGGGTATCATTATCTACGATGAGAGATCGAAGTTCCACGGGCAAGGGTCGTGCAGCCGCGTTGTTGCACGAGGCTCGCGTGCGTGCCGGACTGACGCAGGCACAACTTGCTGAACTCGCCCGCACGGCACAGTCGGCGATTTCCGCGTACGAATCAGGTGGACGTGAACCGACGGTGCCGGTACTGGCTCGGCTTGTCGCCGCTATGGGACATCGGCTCGAACTTGAGGCGACACGCGACCTCGCGTGTTACCGACTTGCAGATCTCGCCCTCGATATCGCAGCGGTCGACCAGGAAGATGAACAGCAGCGGCTGCGGTTGGTGTTCGAGTTCCTGCGAGGTGCTGCCGACGATGGCCATCCACTCCTGCTGCTCGTCGCGGCTGACCCACCGCTGACTGGCGACGCACGCTTCGATGCGTTGCTGGCAGCGATTGCGGAGGACCTTTGCGTTCGCGAAGGAACGAGACCGCCGTCATGGGTCTACGGACCTGATCGGTTTCTTGACGGCGCTTGGTGGGTGAGTTCGCTCCCGTCCGCTCGAGCGGACGCGTTGGTCCACGCGCCGGCGTCGTATCGACGTCGCGGCGTGATGATCGGCCGTCACGACTTGGAGGCGGCGTGAACCAGCCGTTGCTCGACCGGGAGACGCTGCGCAGCGCGTTTGAAGCGCTCGCCGAGAAGCTGCGGCGGCGCGGCGTCGTGGGCGAAATCCATGTGTTCGGCGGTGCAGCAATGGTGCTGGCATTCGATTCGCGGGCTGCGACGCGTGATGTTGATGCGTTGTTTGAACCTGATGGCCATGTGCTCGGTGCCGCTCAAGAGGTTGCTAGCGATCTTGGTCTCCCACGCTCGTGGTTGAACAATCAGGCCTCCTCCTACGTCTCTGGTCGTGCGGGCAGGGGCACTCCGGTGTTCGATCATGCGCACTTGCGGGTGATGGTGACTCCTGCTGAGCACCTGCTCGCGATGAAGGTGCGTGCAGCTCGAGCTGTTCGCGACAGCGATGACATCCGGCTACTTCTTGATCGCTTAAAGCTTCGGGAGATTGCTGAAATCGAGGCTGTGGTGGCACGGTTCTTCCCTGATGAGCCGCTCGAAGACCGATCTCGGCGCCTCGTCGAGGACCTGCTCGAGGGTTAGCAAGATTGTTGAAGGCGTCGGTACTGATGTGGCGCTGACAGTGTTGGGCAGGTCTCGTACCGTCGCGATGAACGCGCCGCTATCAGGACACCATGAACGAGCTCAAGAACGCCACCTCTCCGTATCTGCTGCAGCACGCCAAAAACCCCGTCGAGTGGCGCGAATGGGGTGATAGCGCCTTCTCTGAGGCACGTGAACGTGATGTGCCGATCTTCCTGTCGGTCGGCTACAGCAGCTGCCATTGGTGTCACGTGATGGCGCACGAGTCCTTCGAGGACGACGACGTCGCCGCGTTGCTCAACGCGACGTTCGTCAACGTCAAGGTCGATCGTGAGGAACGACCTGACGTCGACACGGTGTACATGGACGCGGTCACCGCACTCACCGGCCACGGCGGCTGGCCGATGTCGGTCTTCCTCGACCACGAGCTCCGCCCCTTCTTCGCCGGCACCTACTGGCCACCGCGTGCACGCTCCGGCATGCCAGGGTTCGTCGACGTCGTCGCTGCGGTCGCCGAGGCGTGGCGGCAGCGGCGCGACGAGGTTGACGCGTCTGCGGCACGGATCGTCAGCGCACTCGAGCAGGCGACACGCACGCCGGCAGCAGACACGCTGGATCCCGGCGTCGTCGACGACGCGGCGCAAGCGGTCCTCGAAAACGCCTGGGACCGGCGCAACGGAGGGTTCGGGCGCGCACCGAAATTCCCCCAGGCGATGACCATCGAATGGCTGCTCCACCGCCACGACCGGACCGGCGACGCCGACGCGCTCGCCTGCGCCGTCCAGGCGCTCGATGCGATGGCTCGTGGCGGCATCCACGACCAGCTCGCCGGCGGGTTCGCCCGTTACGCCACCGACGCTCGCTGGCTCGTCCCCCACTTTGAGAAGATGCTCGTCGACAACGCCCTTCTGCTGCCCGCCTACGCGGCGGCGGCGTCGCTGACCGCCCGCGCCGATCTGCGGGCGATCGCGACCTCGACGGCCCACTGGCTGCTCACCGACGCGCGCAGGGACGACGGCCTGCTGATCGCGTCCATGGATGCCGACACCGACGGGCGCGAAGGCGCGTTCTACGTCTGGTCCTACGACGAGTTCGTCGAGGTGGTGCGTGAGGCAGGCGCCGACCCGGACCTGCACGCCGCGGCGTACGGGGTGACCGCCGCGGGCAACTGGAAAGCGACCAACGTCCTACACCGCCCGGTCGGCCTCGCCGAGTTCGCACGGGACAACGGCCTCGATCCCGCGGCCTTCGAAGACGAGAGCGAACGGGTGCGCGCAGCACTGCTGGCGCGTCGCTCGAAGCGCACAGCCCCCGGCATCGACGACAAGGCGCTCGCCGACGCGAACGCGCTCGCCGTGAGGGGCCTGGTCGTGGCCGGACGACTGCTCGACGAACCCGGTTGGATCGATGAGGCTGCAGCGATCGCCGCACGACTCGACGAGACCCTCGTCGTCGACGCCCGCCTGCATCACACCCACGCGCGAGGACGTGTCGGCCCGTCTGCCTACCTCGAAGATCATGCGTGCATGGCACTTTCTGAGATCGAACTGTTGTGCGCGACCGGTGTGTCGACGCATCTCGACCGTGCGCTCTGGCACGCCGAGCAGGCCCATGCGCGCTTCGAGGATCCGGCCGGCGGATGGTTCAAGACCGCGCACGACGCACCGGCGCTGGTCACCCGCCCCAAGGACACCTGGGACAACGCCACGCCCGCAGGAACCTCGGTCATGGTCGAGGTGTGCCTGGCGCTCGCCGACCTCACCGGTGACGCCGACTGGCAGCTGCGTGCCGAGCAGGGGCTCGCGGCCTTCCAGCAACAACTCGCGCGCATGCCGACCGGATTCGGGTGGACGCTGCGGCAACTCGAAGGCCTCGCATCCGACCGGCGCCAGGTGGCGATCGTCGGCGCCCCGGGAGACGAGCGCGACCAGCTCGAACGTGCTGTGACGCATCGCCCGCGAAGCGGCGTGCGGGCCGTGGTCGCACCGCCGGAGCACGGCGACGCGTTCGCGCTGCTGCGTGGCCGCTACGGCGTCGAAGGGCGCCCGGCCGCCTACGTCTGCCGCGACCTGGTGTGTGAGCTCCCGGTGACCGATGCGTTGCAGCTGCTCGAACTCCTCGAGCCCGCCGGATGAGACGAACGAGCGAACCGGCCCGTCGGCACGCTGCCCGGCGCAGCGTCGTCGGCGGCTGGGGAGATCTCGGTGCGCGCACGCCCCGCTGGTCGACGGTCACCTCGACCACGCTGCGGATTCGTGACACGCCGGTGCACGTGCTGCGTGCCGGCGCAGGCGACGGCATACCGCAACTGCTCGTTCATGGCCTGGGTGGCAGCGCCACGAACTGGCTGGACGTGATTCCTGCGCTCGCCGTCCACGGCCCGGTCGTCGCGCCCGACCTGCCGGGGTTCGGTCACACGCCGCCGCCGCATCGCCGCGCGCCGCGCATCAGCGCCAACGTCCACTTCCTGCGGGCACTGCTCGATGCGCTGCAGTGGCGGCGCTGCGTCGTCCACGGCAATTCGATGGGTGGCGCGCTCGCCGTGCTGCTCGCTGCGCTGGACGACGTGCGGATCGAGCGGCTCGTGCTCGCCGCGCCCGCGTTGCCCGGCCATCGCGGTCAGGTGACGCGTATCGACCCCGAGACGCTGCGGCGCTTCGGGCCGCTGGCCGTGCCGGTTGTCGGCAGCGCCATGGCCCGTCGAGCGTTCCGTGGGGTCGACGTCGACGAGCTGTGGGAGCGCAACATCGCCTACATCCATGCCGACCCGTCGCGTGTGTCGCCCGAACTCACGCGGGTGAGCCGTGAGGGTCTGCGTGAACTCGTGACCGTCGGCTGGCGCCTGCCGAGCCTCGTCGAGGCGGCCGCCTCGGTCGTCGGCGGCGTGCTCGGGCGCCGCCGCCTGCTGCACGCCATGGCCCAGGTCGACGCCTCGTGCCTGGTCGTCTGGGGCGATTCCGACCGCCTGATCTCTCGTGCCGTCATCGACACGATCGCTGCGCGCCGTCCCGACTGGAGCATCGAAATTCTCGGCGGCGTCGGTCACGTGCCGATGATGGAGGTGCCGGGCGAGTACGTGCGGTGTGTTCGGGGCTGGATGGATCTGCCCGACGATGGCATGCCGCCAGATGACGCGTCGCCCTGATCGTGCGTTGTTGATTTCGCGTTCGGCGGTGCGGGCTGTTCTACTTCCCCGACGATTCTCGCGCGCCACTCGCCCCAGCCGAGCTTCGCCGGCCCCAGCGACAGGAATCAGGTGATGCTGACACCCGTCGGTGAGCACGAACTGCTGATCTTCTGGATCCAGCTCGTCGTCCTTCTCGGGACCGCCCGCGCCCTCGGCCTGCTCGTGCAGAGGTTCGGGCAGCCGCGCGTCGTCGGCGAGCTCAGCGCCGGCGTGCTGCTCGGCCCGTCGGTGTTCGGCCGCTTGTTCCCCGACCTCGCAGCGTGGGTGTTTCCCGGGGGAGCGGTGCAGAGCGCGCTGATCCTCGCCGTGGCATGGCTCGGGATCGCCCTGCTGCTGGTCGTCACCGGGTTCGAGACCGACCTCGAGCTGCTGCGGCGGCTCGGCACGCCGCTGATCGGGATCGCGACCGGCAGTCTCGTCGTCCCGCTCCTGTTCGGGTTCGGGCTCGGCTGGGTGATGCCGGCGACGTTGTGGGGGGAGTCAGCGACGCGGATCGGGTTCGCGATGTTCATCGCGGTCGCGATGAGCATCTCGGCGCTTCCGGTGATCGCGAAGATCCTGTCCGACATGGACCTCATGCGCCGCAACGTCGGCCAGTTGACGATCGCGGCGGCGATGATCAACGACCTGGTCGGCTGGATGCTGCTCGGCGTCGTCGTCGGCGTGTTCACGGCCGGCACGATCAGTTTCGGTGGGCTGAGCCTGACCATCGCCAGCGTCGTGCTCTTCCTCGTGCTCGGGCTGAGCGTGGGGCAGCGTTTCGCCGACGTCGTGCTCAGGCGAGCGCGTCGCGCCGGTGGGTACGCCTCGGCACTGACTGCGACGCTGTTCGTCGCGTTCGTGTTCGGCGCCATCACCCAGGCGCTGCACGTCGAGGCTGTGCTCGGAGCACTGGTTGCCGGCATCATCCTCGGACGCTCGCGTTACCAGCGCCACGACGTCAAGCGGTCGATCGAGGTCCTGAGCAACGCGGTGTTCGCGCCGATCTTCTTCGCGACCGCTGGACTGTACGTCGACCTGGCCGTGCTGCTCGAGCCCGAGGCGCTTCTGTGGGCCGGCATCGTTCTCGCCGTCGGTTCGCTCACGAAACTGACCGGCTCGTTCATCGGGGGACACATCTCCGGGCTGTCGCGCCTCGAGAGCTTCATCGCGGGCGTCGGCCTCAACGCACGCGGAGCCATGGAGATCGTGCTGGCGGCGATCGGGCTCGCACTGGGTGCGCTCAACGACGTCTCGTACGCCATCATCGTGCTGCTCGCCGTCGCCACCTCGATGGGTGCGCCGCCGCTGATGCGCCCCGCCCTCGCACGGCTTCGCGCCGCGCCGGAGGAGGCAGAACGCCTCGAACACGAACGGCTGCTGTCGTCGTCGGTGATCGCCGGTGCCCGCTCTGCGCTGCTGCCGACCCGCGGCGGGCTCAACTCCGACGTCGCAGCCGCCGTCCTCGACGCCTTGCTGCAACCCGACGCGACGGTCACCGTACTGACCGTCAAGACCTCGGAGGAGCAGAGCCTGCCGAGGTTGACGGTCATGCGCGACGTGCTGGCGAGCCGTGACACCGACCTGCGCACCGAGACCGCCGACGATGCGGCGTCGACGATCCTCGAAGAAGCCGCGCTCGGCTACCGCCTCATCACACTCGGTCTCAACGACGACTACATCGGCTCCCACCGGTTGTCCGAGCCCATCCAGCGGGTCATCGCCGACAGCCCCGTGCCCTTGCTGCTGGTTCGCCGTGGCGAGGACATCCGTGACGCTGCCGACCTCGAGAACGGCCCGTTCCGTCGCATCCTCCTCGGTGTCACCGGCACGAAGCCCGGTCGCGCCGCCGAAGAACTCGCGTTCCGTGTCGCGTCGCGTCACGACAGCCAGGTGCTGGCGCTGCACGTGGTCACCCGCGGTTCGATGCAGGGGCCGGCGTCGCCGTCGGTGGAACGCCAGCTGAACCGTGTGCGTGACGTCGCTGCATCGTTCGGCACCGGCAGCGCGGTCGAAGCGCGGCACGCTCCCGCTGCCGCCGACGAACTGCTGCGCGTCGCCGACGAGTGGCTCGCCGACACGATCGTGCTCGGGTCGACGGTGCGCGCCAGCGACGGACGGCCGTTCCTCGGCCATGGAACCGAATGGCTGCTCGAGAACGCCCGGCAGACGGTGATCGCCGTAGTGTTCCCGCCGAGCGACGACGAGTTCTGAGGACCCCCGGCCGGCAGCGCGCCCGCATGGGTGACGCCGCCGCGATCAGCCCGCCGCCGTGATCAGCCTGGCGCAGTGATCTGCAGGCGCAGGCCTCTGCTTCCCCGCACGCGGCTCGCCAGGCCGTGATCGAGCAGCGCCCGGACCGCACGGTCGGGCGTGCCACCGGTGGCAGCTGCGACGTCGGCGACGGTGACGACCCCACCGGCGTGGTCGGCGACCAGCCGGCGCAGCCTCTCGTCGAGTGCGGACCCCGATGTCGCAGGCGGGCAGGCGGCCCGCAGTGCGGCGGCGACGGACTCGACCCAGTACTCGAGCCACACGGTCGGCTCGCGCCGCCGCAGCGCCCCGGCAATGTGCTCGTGGTAGTCGAGCGGCGCCTCGGCGAGCGGGATCTCGAACGCTGTCAGCCTGTGCGGGTCGAGGCTCGCGGTGCGTAGCAGCAGTCGCGCGGCTGCGCGTGCGAGCCGTCCGTTGGCTGCGTCGAACGGGTGGATGCGCAGCAGTTCGGCATGCACGATGCCGGCCCGGACCACGGGTGCGAGTTCGTCGTGGGCGCAGAGCCACGTCGCGAGTCCGTCGAGTTCGTCCGAGATCCGCGACGGGTCGACCGTGAAGTAGACCACCCGTCCTGTCGAGGCGTCGTGGACCACCTGTTCGACGGTGCGGGGGCGAGCTGCCCGATCAGGGGCGACGAGGCCGTCGACCAGACGGCGGTGAAGCTCCTCGAGCGCATCGCGGGGTGCGGTGGTGAGCGGTTCGGCGAGGTCGTCGGCATCGAAGGCCGCGCCGGCCCCGGCGAACTCGAGCGCCTGCACCTTCTCGTCGGTCGCCTGTGTGTCGTCGCCGGGATGGGACGCTGGCCGGACGTCATCGTCGTGCTCGCCGGGCGTGTCGGTTCGAACGAGGTCGAGCCAGCCTCCGGTGTCGTCGGGTCGGGCTCCGTCGAGTGCGAGGGTGGCAAGAATCGAGGAGCGTCGGGTGTGCTCGATCTGCTCGGCCGACGGCGGCATCGATGCGACACGGGCCGCCAGCTCGTCGACCTCGAGGATCAACGCGTCGAGGTGGGCCGACCCGGCGATTCGCCGCGTGGTCAGCGCCTCGCGTGTCAGCGCCACGGCAGTAGTCGGGCAGTTGCGATCTGCGCGCTGATCCGGCCGTGACGTCGGCCCAGCCCGTAGGCGGACACGCCCAGCACCCCGGCGGTCGCGACCGCGGTCGTGGTCTTGACGACCTTCTTGGCGCGTCGCGCGAACACCACCGTGGGCCATCCGCGCTGATGCGCGACGGCTTCGAGCGCCCGGTCGGGGTTGACCGCGACGGGGTGGCCGACCATCTCCATCATCGGCAGGTCGGAGGCCGAGTCGCTGTAGGCGTAGCTCAACCGCAGGTCGTAGCCGCGCTCGGCCGCGAGTTTCGCAATGGCTTCGGCCTTGCCGTCCCCGTACACGAATGGACCGTCCAGCTGCCCGGTGTAGCGTCCGTCGGCGACCTCAGAACGTGTCCCGATCCCGCCTTCCATCCCCAGCGCCGAGGCGAGCGGATCGACCATCTCCTGTGGCGATGCGGACACGATCCAGCAGTCACGACCGGCCTCATGGTGCATGTCGATCAAGCCCCGGGACTCGGGACGCACCTTCTCCAGGATCCTGGGCACGATGTCCTCGTTGAGCGCGAGCAACTGCTCGCGTTCGATGCCGTCGACCGCGTCGAGAATGCGGTCGCGGATCGCCTCGGAACGCTCGTCAGTCGCCCCGAAGATCTTGAACGACAGTGCCTGTGCGGCGTCGGTCACGAGCGCTCGCCCGTTCAGAAGGCGGTTGCGCCATGCGGCGACCCCGAAGTAGAACGTCGACGATCCGCTGATCAGGGTCCGGTCGAGGTCGAAGAACGCTGCTGCGTTCGCGTCAGCCATCGTCACGCTCCGCTCGTTGATCCGTGATCCTGTCCCCGGCGTCAGTCAGGGTTGCGCACGACGGCGCATCGATGCCGGAGCCCCACGAGCGTAACGACGGATCCCCGGTACGTGGCCACGTCGCCGCTCCCTTCCCCGTGGAGCGTGGCGTGGACCCGTCACCGGGGATCGCCGGCGGCGACCGTACGCTTCCCCGCGGGCATCGTCGATCGCGTTGTCCACAGGCGTTGGGGAGTACCGGCCCACACGTGTGGACGAGGTGTGGATGATCATGGGACAACCGCAGAGCCGGTGGCCGACGCATCCCCGGCACCACCATTCCCGTGGCGTTGCAGCGCACGTGCGCGGATCCACACGTCGTCAACAGGGTGTGGAAGCCGAACAACGGAAGGATTCTCGCCGGTGCGTGCGTCGAGCGCGCGCCGTGGCGGGTACGCCGGACGCGCTCGCCCCGGGACACCACGAGGAGGAACGACACGTGTCGTCGACGATCGAGCACCGCCCCGCGACCGTGGCACGCCCGGCGCTGGAGATCCACCGGAGTCCGCGTCGCCGCCGCACCGGAAGCGTCACGGCACGAGGGGCGACGCTCGTCGTACGTCTCCCCGCGGGCATGCCGGTCGGCGCCGAGGAGCAGATGATCGAGCGTCTGGTCGACCGGGTCGTCCGCCGCACCAGCGCGGCAACGCTCGGCGGCGACGAACACCTCGAACGTCGCGCACGCGACCTCGCCGATCGCTACGTCGACGGGGTGCGTCCGACGTCGGTGCGCTTCTCGTCGCGGATGGCCATCAGGTACGGATCGTGCACCCCGTCCCAGGGGTCGATACGCATCAGCGACCGTCTGGCAGGCGCACCGGGTTGGGTGCTCGACTACGTGCTCGTCCACGAACTCGCCCACCTTCTCGTGCCGACCCACGGCGAGGAGTTCGACGCGCTCGTCGCCCGCTATCCGCATGCCGAGCGCGCGTCGGGCTACCTGCGCGGATTCCAGGACGGCCAGCTCGCCTCCGGCACGATCATCGGCCCCTCGGAGACCGCCTGCGAGCCATCCGTGGACGATGTCGATCGGCGCGACGGGTCGGCTGAACCCTCAGCGGGCCGTGCCGGGTTCGTCGACCGGGTCAGCGACTGAGGCCGGCGTCGCCGTCGGTGTCATCGCCGTCGTCTGCACCGGGATCCTCGCCGTTGCCGCCTGCCGCTTCGCCGCCGGGTGTGCCGTGTGCGCGTTCGGCGGCGGACGCCTCGACCGGGGCGTCGCCGAGGTCGGCGAGCAGTGCGGTCAGATCATCCGGCAGCATCGGGTCCTGCGCAGTCCGCGAGATCCAGCGGGCCGGGTCGGCGAGTTCGGAGGCGTCGGGCAGGTTCTCGGGGTGTGCCAGTGCGCGGTGCAGCCCGTCCGAGCCGAGCGTCGCGGTGATCTCGGTGACGAACCGTTCGCCGACCGTCTCGTCCGGCGGGCGCAGGTCGAGCCCGAGCAGGCCGGCGAGCAGTTGCTGACCTGATCCGCGAACCGCGCGCCGACGCCGCAGGACCTCATCGATACGCCCGAGCGACGGCAGACGGTCGGCAGCCGCATGCGCGGCCTCGTGACGCGCCCACGCGCCGACCAGGCACACGACGCCCTGCAGGCGCTCGAGCACCCGCCGCTGTTCGTCGGTGGGTTCGAGACGGAACCGTGCCGCAGCTTCCATCGCGTCGCGCAGTGCGTCAGGGTCGTCCGGGTCGACGTGCCCGACGAGTTCGTCGGTGAGCCGGTCGAGCCGCTCGGCATCGACGTGGATGCCTGCAGCGAACTCGGCGACCAGTGCACGCACGTGGTCCTCCAGCCAGTGCACCGCGTGGTAGAGCCGGCGGTGCGCGCACTCGTGCAGCGCCAGCACGAGCGCCACCTCGGTCGCATCGAGGTCGTAGCCCTCGAACGTCTCGGCGACGTTGACCGCCAGCTGACACGCCGTGCCCGGCGGCGCCGTCGGAACCCCGAGCTCGTACTGGCCGAGCAGCTCCCGGGACAGTTGCCCGACGACCTGCCCGACCTGCAGGCCGGTCAGCATCGCGCCGGCCGGGCGCACCGCGGCCCCGAGGTCGCCACCGGTGAGTTGTTCGAACACCTCGCGCAGCTGTTCGGGCAGTTCGATGCCCAGATGGTCGAGCGCGTCGGCGTCGGCCAGACCGGCGAGCTGTTCGTCGGCGAGTTCGACCAGCGCCTCGGTCGAGGCGCGCGCGACGGGTTCGATCAGTGGCTTGAGCGCCTCGATCGCGACCCGTGTCCACGCCTCGCGGCTTGCGACCAGCACCCGCCCGGCGTCGACCGGTGCAGGCAGGCTGGTCGTGTCGAGCCAGTGTTCGGCCAGCACCACCGCCTGCTCGGCACGGTCGCGCTCGGCGTCGGACGGCCCACGGTCGTCGTCGGTCGCGATCTGCAGTGCGGTGCGTTGCGCCAGCGACCAGTCCACGGGCCCGTCGGTCGTCGGCATGCCGCTGCCGAACAGTGCGGACAGCTGCCCGCCGAGGTCGGCGCCGCCGGCTCCGGCCTGGAGCTGCTCGAGGAGCGCCCGTAGTTCGGGTGGCATCCCGTGGAACGGGTCGTGCTCCGGCCGTTGCTCCTCGTCTCCCACGATGGGCGCCTGACGTGCGGGGTCGATGTCGGCCGTCGGACACCGACGCGGCGTATCGCACCGCGCCGAGGGTGTCACGGGACGGGTTGGTGATGCTGGCTACGGTACGGGCTTCGGGGTCCGGATGGCGACGACGTGAGGGGCCGATGCGCAGATCGGTGGACATGCCCCGCGAGCGCCGCCGGGGACGTCGCGGCGTCCTGCTCGTGCTCGCACTGGGTGTTGCAGCTGTGCTCGTCGTCGTTCGCGGTGACGTGCCTTGCGACGTGCTCGCCGTCCAGCCTGCCTGCGAGGTCGTCGTGGCGCCGGGCCCGGCCGTCGACACCCACGATCTCGTCACGATCTCACGCGCCGCCTCGCATCCGTCGGCGGGCACGCTGGTGCTCACCACGATCGCGGTGGACGACCGGCCCGAACCGTTGCGGTGGTTGCGCGCACGGATGTCCGCATCAGCCGATGCCTTGCCCCGCGAGGTCTTCTACCCGCCCGGGACCGACGGGGAGGACCTGCGGCGGCGC
Organism: Nitriliruptoraceae bacterium; assembly: GCA_050480705.1. Lineage (GTDB taxonomy): Bacteria > Actinomycetota > Nitriliruptoria > Nitriliruptorales > Nitriliruptoraceae > JBJHAX01. Next base: position 10,006 of record JBJHAX010000002.1, on the reverse strand, counting down.
AACGAGGTGGCGATGGCCGACAGCCAGCTGTCGGCGACGATCGCGGCCCTGTCTGCCGCCGGCTACGACCTTCGGGGCGAGGGTGCTCGGGTCGTGCTGGTCGCCGATGACGCCGTCACCGACGAACTGCACGAGGGCGACGTCATCGTCGCCTTCGACGACGTGTCCGTCCATGCCAGCGACGAAGTCGTCGAGGCGGTGCGTTCACACCTTCCCGGTGACGTCGTCCGCTTCGATGTCCGTCGTGACGGGGGGCTGCGCACCGTTGAGGTGGAGCTCGGTTCGGCGCCCGACGATGCACATCGCGGCTACGTCGGTGTGCTGCTGACCACCGAGATCGACCTGCCGGTCGACGTCGACATCGACGCGGGCGCCATCGGCGGCCCCTCGGCGGGACTGATGTTCGCGCTCACGATCCTGGACCGTCTCGATCCGGTCGACCTCACCGGCGGCGCGGTCGTTGCCGGCACGGGCACGGTGGATCGCTCCGGGCGCGTCGCGGCGGTCGGCGGCGTGCGCCAGAAGGTCGTGGGAGCGACCCAACGCACCGAAGGCGCACCCGCCGATGTCTTCCTCGTGCCACGCGGCAACCTCGACGAGGCGCTATCCGCCCCCGCCCAACGGCCCGTTCTCGTCGTGCCCGTCGACGATCTCGACGGTGCGCTCGCAGTGCTCGACGCCCTGCGCGACGGTGACCGGCCCGCCGACGCGGTGATGCTCGAACCCTGACAGTGGGCGGCGTCCGCACCCGAGTGGGCACCCGAAACACCGCTCGGTAGCCTTGCCCGTCCCGGGCGCGCGACGGATCGCTCGCTGCGGGGCCAGATGGGGTCCACGCGACGCGTGCGGCTCACGGGCGGCGCCCCGTTGCACACGGGGCCGTCCGGCCCTCGACCCTGTACGCCGAATCGTCCCGGAAGGGTGTCTTCGTGGGTGCGTTCCTCCGCCGCCGCCTCGGCCTCGTCGTCGTTGTCGGTGCCCTGCTCGTCCTGTTCTCCGCGAACCGCGTCGCGGTGCTGCTGACCGACTACTGGTGGTTCGTCGAACGCGGCTTCCGTGACGTGTTCACGACGATCCTGGGCACCCGGATCCTGCTCGGTGTCGTGTTCGGTGGGGTGCTCGCAGTACTCATCTGGTTCAACCTGATGCTTGCGCGCAAGCTGCGGCCGTTCACCGTGCCCTCCTCGCCGCAGCAGGCACAGATCCAGCGCTACCGCGACCTCGCCGATCCGTATCTGCCGTGGTTGATCCTCGGGATCGCGCTGCTGTTCGGGTTCACCTCCGGTGCGGCCATCAGCGCCCAGTGGGACACCTTCCTGCTGTGGCGCAACGGCGCCGAGATCGGCGCCGTTGACCCGCAGTTCGGCGCCGACATCGGCTTCTACCTGTTCGAGCTGCCGTTCCTGTCGCTGGTCCAGACGTGGATCTTCACCTCGCTGGTGCTCACCGGACTGCTCACCGCCGGCGCGCACTACCTGCTGGGTGGCATCCGTCCAGAGGCCGAGGGCGAGAAGATCCTCCCCAACGTCAAGGCGCATCTCGCGGTCCTGCTGGCGTTGATCCTCGGTATCCGCATCTGGGGCTACTGGCTCGACCGCTTCCAGCTCAACTACTCGGAGCGGGGCACGGTCACCGGTGCGGCCTACACCGACGTCAACGCCGAGTTGCCGGCGCTGTATCTGCTCATGGGCGTGTCGGTCGTCGCCGTCGCACTGGTCCTGTACTCGATCCGGCGAAGCGGCTTCCTGCTGCCCGGTGCCGCACTCGGGTTGCTGATCGTCGCCTCGATCATCCTGCAGGGCGCCTACCCGGCCGCCATCCAGCGGCTGCGCGTCGACCCGCAGGAGCTGGCCCGCGAGGAGATGTTCATCTCCCGCAACCTCGAAGCGACACGTACCGCGTACGGCCTCGACGACGTCGAACTGCGTGGCTTCTCGATCGCCAACGACCTCGACCTCGACGACGTGATCGAGAACGACGTCACCCTGCGCAACATCCGGTTGTGGGACCCCGACGTGCTCGAGACCACCTACCGCGAGCTGCAGGCGCTGCGCCCGTACTACCAGTTCAACGACGTCGCCATCGACCGCTATCAGATCAACGGTGAGCTGCGCCAGGTCATGCTCTCAACGCGTGAGTTGTCGCAGTTGCCACAGCAGGCCGACACGTGGCAGAACCGCCACATCACCTTCACCCACGGCTATGGCGTGGTCGCCTCACAGGTCAACACCGCCAACCCCGAGGGCCAGCCGGTCTTCATCGCCTCCAACATCCCGCCGGCAGGCGACGAAGAGGTCGTGCCCACCGAGCAGCCGGGGATCTACTTCGGCGAGTTCGCCTCGCCCGCCTATTCGTTGGTGCGCACCGACGCCGCCGAACTCGACTACGAGGAGCCCGACGGCCAGGAGCAGGTGACCACCGTCTACGACGGCAACGGCGGTGTGGCCATCAACACCGTCGGCCGCCGCCTCGCCTATGCGCTGCGCTTCAACGACTACAACCTGATCCTGACCAACCTGCTCAACAGCGAGTCGCGGATCATCCACAACCGGCAGGTCGCGCAACGTGTGCAGGAGGCCGCGCCCTTCCTCGAACTCGACTCGTCTCCCTACCCGGTGGTCATGGACGGGCGCGTCACCTGGATCGTCGACGGTTACACGACATCGAACGCCTACCCCTACTCCGAGCGTCGCACGCTCAACCTCGGGCCCGAACGGGGCGTGCAGGTCAACTACGTGCGCAACTCGGTCAAGGCGACCGTCGACGCCTACGACGGCGACGTCACGCTGTACCGGGTGGAGGGCGACGACCCGGTGCTCGACGCCTGGGAGCGCATCTTCCCCGGCCTGATCACGCCGCTGAGCGAGGCGGACCAGCGCATCGTCGAGCACTTCCGCTACCCGCAGGACCTGTTCCGCCTGCAGTCGGACCTCTACACCAGCTACCACATCCCGACCGCGGCGGCCTTCTACAACCGCGCCGACGAGTGGGACATCCCCGCCGACCCGGCGTTCGCGGCCAACCAGGGCGGCGGCGACCTGACCGGTGCGTCGCAGCGGCGCCTCAACCCCTACTACCTGCTGATGCGTCTGCCCGGTGAGGTCACCGAGGAGTTCGTGCTCATCCAGCCCTACCTGGCGCGCGAGCGGCCGAACATGGTCGCCTGGCTCGCCGGCCGCAGTGACGGCGACAACCTCAACGAGCTGTTCGCGGTGCGCTTCCCGTCCGACCAGCAGGTCCTCGGACCTGCACAGGCGCAGGCCCGCATCGAACAGGACGACGAGATCTCGGCCTACATCACCCTGCGTGACCGTGAAGGTTCGAACGTGATCCGCGGCAACCTGCAGGTGCTGCCGATCGCCGACTCGATCCTGTACGTCGAGCCGCTGTTCCTCGAGAACCCGCAGGCGCAGATCCCCGAGCTTGCACGTGTCGTGCTGGTGATGGGGGAGCGCACAGCGTTCGACCGCACCTTCGCCGGCGCGCTCGGGCAGCTGCTCGGGATCGAGGTGCCGGACGTGATCCGTGACGAGGAGGCGCGGGCAGCGGCGGACGACCCGCTCGAAGCGGACGACCCCGCGGAGGTGCCCGAGGAGGAACCCGACGCGGCACCTGAGCCCGACGAGGACGAGGTCGGGATATCCGAGCAGCTGCTGCGTGACGCCCTTGCCGCGTTCGCGCGGGCCGAGCTCGCGTTGCGTGACGGTGACCTCGGCGCCTACCAGCGCGAGATCGCTGCCGCGCGTGACCTGCTCGAGGAGGCGGCTGCCGCCCGCGGCATCACCATCGGTGAGCTGGTCGAGCCCGACGACGAGCCGAGCGACCTGGAGCTGCTCGAAGGCCTCGAAGATGCAGAAGCAGCCAACGGCGACGACTGACCAAGGGCGACGTTCGGGCATGCGCCGGTTCGCGCGTGCGCCCGGACGCCGCTACCTTGGGACCCACGACGCGGGGTGGAGCAGTTCGGTCAGCTCGCCGGGCTCATAACCCGGAGGTCGCAGGTTCAAATCCTGCCCCCGCTACCACGAAAAGGCCCTTCGGGGGCCTTTTCGCTTTTCATGGGTGCCGGTGCCATGGTTCTTTGAGGCCACGAGCGCGCTCCGTGACGACCCGTGGCCCTACTGTGGGCGCTCTCTCCAGCCGCAGGATGGGCCCACCGTGAGCGTCGCAGCCACGTCGCACTGTTCGAGGTCCGGGTCGTTATGACGGTCCGCGACGCGTTCACGTTCGCCCGGCTCCTTGAAGAGGCCGGCGATGGCCCGCTTGCTCGCGGGTTGGCCTACGTGCAGGAGGGTCGGGTCAGCATCTCCCGCGACGAGCCCGGCCGGGTCGACGCGATCGTGCAGGGCACCGAGCCGTATGTAGTCGAACTGCTCGTGGAGGCAGAGCACCCGGTCTGGTTCTGCTCGTGTCCAGCGGCTGCAGAGGGTGCGTTGTGCAAGCACGCGGTCGCCACGGCGCTCGCGCTCGCAGGCACGCCTGCCACGCCCGCGGCAGAGCCGACGTCGGTGGCCGGCGCGTCGAGGCCCGGTGGGAAGACCCTCGCGGCGCCTGACGTGCGCGCGTGGCGCAAGCGAGTGACGAGCACGTTCGCCGCCGGCGGCCAGTTCGTCGAGTACCGAGACGCGCCCGAGTGGGCGGCGGGTGTCCACGCCCTACTCGACGAGGTCGAGGAGCTGCTCGTCGCAGGCCACGCCGACGCCGTGGTGACGCTGACCGAGGACGCCCACCGTCGAGCCGAGACCGCGGTGGGCCGCATCGACGACTCGGCCGGCTGGCTGACCGATATCACCCACCGGGTCGCCAAGCTCCACCAGGCCGCGGTCGCTCGTGCCCGGCCCGATCCCCGCCGGTTCGCGGAGCGACTCTTCAAGCTTGAGGTGGACTCGCACACCCTCGACACCTTCCACCGCGCGGCCGCGACCTACGCGGGCGCGCTCGGTGCCGAAGGGATCGCCCGCTACCGCGAGCTCGTCGAAGCCGCCTGGGCCGAGGCCGATCACTACGGGCCGCGGTGGGAGAACTTCCGCCTCCGGCAGGCACGCATTGCCGTCGCGATCGCCTCCGGCGACGCCGACGAGCTCATCGCCGTCAAGCGCGACGACCTGCACAGCCCCTACGACCACCTCGAAATCGCCGAGCTCCTCGCCGACACCAGCCGCACTGACGAGGCGATCGACTGGGCCCGCAGCGGACTCGAGCAGTACGCGGATCGGTGGCACCAGACGCCGAAGCTGCGTGACTGGCTCGCCGAGCTGCTCGCCCGTGAGGGACGGGCCGACGAGGTCGCCGCCCTCTACTGGGACGCCTTCGTCCGGCACGCAACCCTCGGCACCTACCGTCAGCTCGTCGACCACGCCGCCGATCCGGACGACGCGTCTGCCGAGGCGATCGCCCACCTACAGGCCGTGGTCGGCTCGCCCATCGGCACGACGGGTCACTGCTACCCGGCCGACCCGCTTATCGCGGTTCTCGAGCACGAGGGCCGCCACGATGAGGCATGGGCGCTGTACCTGGAGCACGGCTGCGACCACTACCTCGCGATGCAACTGGCGAAGCGCCGCGAGGCCGAGCATCCGCTGGACGCCGCCACCGTCTACGAACGAGACGTCGAGCAACAAATCGACCGCAAGAACAAGACCGGCTACCGCGCCGCCGTCCGCCAGCTGACGAAGATCCACAAGCTCGCCGCACAAGCAGGCGAGCCCGAAGTCGCCGACGCGATCATTGAACGAATCCGGACCAAGCACCGCCAGAAGCGCAACCTGATGTCGCTACTCGCCGACGCCGGGCTCGTCCTCGAGTGACCCTACCCGGAGCCCGGTTCGGGTGCGCTCGGCCAACTTGACAGTCCCCACCGACTTGGGCATCGCTGTACGCCGACCAGGCCGGCGCCAAGCCTTAGTATGAATTCCTGCATGATAAATGACGACTGATGTAGGATCTCATCCATGGCGTCGACCAGCGTTCTCGAAGCGCTGCGGCACCTCGGGCCGGTGTTCCGATCTGGAGAAGCCGTAGCCGCAGGGGTGTCGTGGCGAGACCTGTACGCCCTGCGGGATAGTGGCGAGATCACCGAGTTGTCGCGCGGCCTGTTCCAGCTTGCCGACTACCACCTCGAACACGTGGACTTCGTGACGGTGTGCGGTCGCGTGCCGGACGGCATGATCTGCCTCGACTCGGCGCTGGTCTATTGGGATCTGACAGACGAGATCCCCCGCAAGGTGCACGTGGCCGTTCCCGCGGGGTCCCACCGGCCCGTGATCGACTACCCCCCGACGCAGGTGCACGTGTTCTCCGCCGACACGTTCGCGTTGGGTCGGCAGGAAGTGGTCGGTCAGGCGGGGGAGCGCTTCTGGATCTCCGATCGCGAACGTACGGTCGTGGACGCGTTCCGGCTGCGGCATCTGGTGGGAGAGGATCTCGCCTACACGGCGCTGCGGCAGTACCTGCGCAGCCGTCCGAGATTGGCACGGCTCGCCGAAGTCGCCCAGGCGCTGCGGGCCTGGAGTCCCCTGTCGGATGCGCTCCAGGTGCTGCAGGAATGACTCGCCCCACGCGAGAGACGACCACGGGCCGGGTCTACCTCGACCTGCGGAAGAGGGCCCGGGCCGAGGCACGCGGGACCAATGAACTGCTGGTGCTGTACGTCTTGGAGCGGTTTCTATACCGGTTGTCGATCTCGCCGTACCGGAACCGGTTCGTGCTCAAGGGCGGGATGCTGCTGGCGGTCTTCGACGAGCGTCGCCCTACCCGCGACGTCGACCTCCTCGGCTTGGCCGTCACCAACGACGCCGAGACTGTCGCCCCGTTGGTGGCCGAGATCACCGCGATCGAGGTTGATGATGGGGTCACCTTTCGGCCAGACCAGGTGACCACCCAGGTGATCCGCGAGCAGGACGCCTACGCGGCCGTCCGAGTGGCTATGCCGGCTCGCGTGGCGACCGCCGAACTGTCCTTGAAAGTCGATGTCAACGTCGGCGACCCGGTTACCCCCGCACCCGTCGAGGTCACCTATCCCGCACTGCTCGATGAGCCGTTCACGATGGTCGGCTATCCGCTGGAGACTGTCCTGGCCGAGAAGCTGGTCACCATGATCTCCCGCGGCGATGCCACCACCCGCGACCGTGACTACGCCGACGTGTGGCTTCTGACGAGTCGCCACCGGATCGGTGTCAGCGCGTTGCGCGAGGCGATGGTCGCGACCGCTGAACATCGTGACGTGACGCTGGTGCGACTCAGCGACGTCCTGTCCACGCTGGCCACCCGCCGGCAGGATGGCTGGCGTCGCTACATCACCCGGGCCGGTCTCGACACCGACGTTCCCGCCACGCTGGGCGAGGTGATCGCCGACGTGATCGCGTTCGTCGACCCCGTGGTGGGCGACGTGCTCGATGCGCGAGCATCCTGGGACCCCTCCGCTCGACGATGGTTGACCTGACGACCGCGCCGGCCACGGGGAGCTACGCGACTGCGGCTGAGGCCCTGCCGTGGCCGGGTCGAGCGGCGGTCTATGGGTGCCGTATGGGTGCCATAATTCCTGAGAGCGTCAGAAACGGGCCAAGACGGCCGAGACCGCGTTTCTGCATACTGCCTGATCAGTGCGGGTTTTCGGGATGCGGCGCCACGGGACGGAACCGGCAGAAATCGCCTGACCGCGGCTCATAACCCGGAGGTTGCAGGTTCAGATCCTGCCCCCGCTACCACTGTGATGTCGCGGGACATCGAGGACACCTGTCGCGAGACACGGTGGACATGTTGTCCCGCGCGTGTTTTCGTGTCTGCCGGGGTTGCGCGGCGGGTTTGACGCCGCGGGGCTGGGATTCGCCTGTGAGGTCGAGGGCGCGGCCGCGCTCCATCACGACGCCAACTGCGGACGCATCGCCGAGGTCACCGGGTAGTCCCACGCCTGGATCGTCCAAGGACCCGGATCCGGGAATATTGGCGGGACATGAATTGGCGCTCAGTCGCGATGTCGTTGTCGATTTTGTTCCCGAGGTGCTGAACGAAGTTGTTCGGGACGATGTGCGGTAGTGCATCAGTCGTCGACGCGGTTCGCGCGCAGTAGTGTCGGCTGCTGTCGAACGGTCGATCCGATGGTGATGCTGGCTGATCGCTACGAGATCCAGAGGCCCGTTGGTTCAGGGGGAATGGCACGGGTCGTTGCCGGCTACGACCACGCCCTGGATCGTCCGGTTGCGATCAAGTTGATCAGGGACGAGCTCGTCGGCGACCGGGCGATGCGCGAGCGGCTGCTGCGGGAGGCGCGAGGGGCCGCTGGCCTGCAACACCCGAACACGGTTGCGGTTCACGACGTCGGTGAGCACGACGGTGTTCCGTTCATCGTCATGGAGTTCGTCGACGGCTCGACGCTGGCGGAGGTGCTTGGATCCGAGGGTCGCCTGTCCCCAGATCGGACCTTCGCCATCGTCAGTGGCGTGCTGGCTGGCCTCGGCGCAGCACACGAACGCGGCCTGATCCATCGGGATGTCAAGCCCTCCAACATCCTGCTGCCGGCGGCCGGCGGGGTGAAGTTGACCGATTTCGGGATCGCGCGGGAGCTCGGTGGGAGCGCTGCTCGCCTGACGGATACGGGCCAGCTGCTCGGAACTCCCCGCTACGCGGCACCTGAGCAGGCGATGGGCCGAACGGTGACGCCCGCGAGCGACGTCTACTCGGTTGGAGTGGTGGCCTACGAGTGCCTGGCGGGACGTCCGCCGTTCGGCGCCGAGACGCCGATCGGCATGGTGATCGCCCATGAGCGGGAACCCGTTCCCCCGCTGGCGAGTGCGGTCGCCGGACTCGACCCCGGGGTCGCCGACGTGATCGAGCGATCGCTGGCCAAGGATCCCGGCGCACGTTTCGATGACGCTGCGACGATGCTCCGGGCACTGCGCACCGTGATGCCGGCAGGTCACGGACAGGCGTCGGTCGAGGAATCCGTGCCCGCGGGGATCGCCGGGTCGGTGGCCACCGGCGAGGATCCCGCCGACGCCACCTCACCGATCGAGGCCACAGCGGTGGCCGACGCCGCTGCGGGGGACCCCGCCACTCGGCCGTACACGCTCGGCGGCACCAGCGTCGAGGTGCCGCACACCGACACCACCCGGTCGCTGCGAAACGACCGTCCGTCGACCCGGTCTGGATGGTCGTTCGCATTCGCGGTCGTCGCCGTCGGGCTCCTCGGCGTGCTCGCGCTGCTCACGTTGACCGATGGCCCGGTCGGCCGCAACGCCTTCGGACACAAGTCGACCGGCGACATCGACCACGCCATCGACGCTCCTGCCACGACCGATGACGATGCCGAGGACCTGCCGGGGGCCGCGCCGGCCTCAGATCTCGAGGGTCTCATCGCGGTGCTCGCGGAGGATGCCGACGCTGCCGGCGACAAGGGCCAGGACCTGCTCGACGACCTGCGCGAGCTCGCAGCCGAGAACGATGCGCAGCGGCGGCGCCGCGCGGCACGCGACGTGATTATCGACGTTGCAGGTTGGATCGTGGATGGCGAGATCGACGCGGACCTCGGGCGTGACGCCATCTGGATCCTCGAGGCCGAAGGTCGCCCGTCCGATCCCCAGTTGGCCGACGCGAGCACACTGTTCGCTGATGTCGCCGCACACCTCGACGAGTGGGGGACCAGGGCACACGATCTCGTCGACGATCTCGATGACCTGCTCGACATCTCCGCGCCTGGTCGGATCTCACGCGATGCGCGGGAGCTCGCAGCGGACGTGGAGGGATGGATCGGCGCCGGCGAGCTCGATCGTGAGCACGGATCATCGGCGCTCGAGGTCCTGCATCGATTGGATCGACGCAGGTGAGTGCCCGCGCCGGCGAGCTGCGGCCTCACCGTGCTGTGCGGCCGCGTGGGCGGGCCCCGCCCCAAAACCCGGCCCCCACGCGCAGGCGCCCCCCCAGGTAAAACTCCCGCCCCCCCCGGTGTCTTATAAAAAAAAACCACCCCACCCACCCGAGCTATATAGCGTTTTCCGTCGTAAGCATGTAA
>JBJHAX010000001.1:271782-325258 GCA_050480705.1 Nitriliruptoraceae bacterium | reverse complement strand
GCTGTCGGTTCGGCGTCCGATGCGGATCGGCGGGCCGCTGGGAGGAGCTGAGGTCTCACCGGTCTCGTCGGTCTGGGAGTCGGTGAGTTCGCCGACCAGCTGCTGGGCGACGGTCTGCGCGGCGAGGTGACCCTCGCCGACGGCGCGGAACAGCGTTTCCGTGTCGCGGAAGTTCAACAGGTGCGCAACGTCGGTGAGGTCCCCCGAAGCCATCGCCCGCGAGTAGGAGACGCCCTTGCGCTTCAGTGCACGGGCGATCGCGTCACGTCCCCGCACGATCGCGTCTTCACGACGTTCACGGTTGAAGTGGGCCCGGATCTTCGAGCGGGCCCGTGTCGAGGCAGCCAGCTGCAGCCAGTCGCGCGACGGGCCGGCGTCCTCCGCCTTCGAGGTGAGCACCTCGACCGTGTCGCCGTTGACGAGCTGATGGTCCAGCGGCACCAGCCGCCCGTTGACGCGCGCACCGATGCAGCGGTGGCCGACTTCGGTGTGTACCGCGTAGGCGAAGTCGATCGGGGTCGCGCCTGCCGGCAGGCCCATCACGTCACCCTTGGGGGTGAACACGAACACTTCGTCCTGGTACAGGTCGATGCGCAGCGACTCGAGATAGTCGCCCGGTTCCTCGATCTCCTGCTGCCATTCGAGGAGTTGCTCGACCCACGGCAGCTCGTCGGCGCCGGCCTCCTGAGTGCCGCGGGAGGCGTCCTTGTACTTCCAGTGCGCCGCGACACCGAACTCGGCGGTCTGGTGCATCGCGCGGGTGCGGATCTGGATCTCCAGCGGGCGTCCCTTGGGGCCGATCACTGAGGTGTGCAGCGACTGGTAGAGGTTGACCTTCGGCATCGCGATGTAGTCCTTGAAACGCCCCGGGATAGGACGCCAGGTCGCATGCAACTGGCCGAGTACCGCGTAGCAGTCTCGGACCGAACCGACGATGACCCGCACCGCGACGAGATCGTGGATCTCGTCGAACTCCTTGCCGCGCAGCACCATCTTCTCGTAGATCGAGTAGTAGTGCTTCGGGCGGCCGGTGACCTCGCCCCGGATCTTCAGTTCGCGCAACTGGTCGTGGATCAGCGCGATGACCTCGTCGAGATGGGCCTCACGTTCCGGGTCGCGCTCGTCGACCATCGCGACGATCTCTTCGTAGCGCTTCGGATGCAACGCACCAAAGCCAAGATCCTCCAGCCGCAGCTTGAAGTTCTGGATGCCGAGCCGCTGTGCGAGTGGCGCGTAGATGTCGAGCGTTTCCTGGGCGATCTGCTTCTGTTTGTCGCGCGGCATGTAGCCGATGGTCTCCATGTTGTGGAGCCGATCGGCGAGTTTGACGACGAGTACACGGATGTCCTCGGCCATTGCGACGATCATCTTGCGCAGCGTCTCGGCCTGCTGTTCCTGCTTCGATTCGACCTGGATCCGGTCGAGCTTGGTGACGCCGTCGACGAGCTTGGCGACCTCGGCACCGAAACCCTCACGGATGTCGTCGAGCGTGGCCGGGGTGTCCTCGACGACATCGTGGAGCAGGGCGGCGCACAGCGTCGCGGTGCCCAGCCCCAGCTTGGCGAGTTCGGTGGCGACCGCGACCGGATGGGTGATGTAGGCGGCGCCGCTGCGGCGCCGCTGACCCTCGTGCATCGCATCGGCGTACGCGTAGGCGCGTGCGACCTCGCGCACGTCGGCCTTTGAGGCGTCTCGGATCGCGGCGACGAGTTCGTCGAGTTCTGCGGGGACCTCGTCACGAGTGAGCAGCGGCAGGCGCGCAAGGACGCGGGCGACGCCCGAGGGCCGTGGCGGTGGGAGGGCCGGCCGTGGTTGCCGGTCCTGTTCGGTGTGCGTCGTCTCCGCCGCCACTCGGGACACCTTCACGTGCGAGGCACGAGCGTACCTGCGCCCGCGGGTGCGCCCCGGGCGTGGTTGTCAGTAGCGGATCAGCGAGACGTGGTCGTAGCCGTCGAGTTTCGCGGCGCCGCCAAGGAATCCGAGTTCGATGAGGAAGCCGAAACCGATGAGTTCGCCGCCGAGCTGTTCAACCAACGTCGCCGTCGCCCGGGCGGTTCCGCCTGTCGCGAGCACGTCGTCGACGATGAGAACCCGTTCACCCGCGTGGATTGCGTCCTCGTGGATCTCGAGCGTCTCCTGGCCGTACTCGAGCTCGTAACCGACGCTTCGCGTCGAAGCGGGAAGCTTGCCGGCCTTGCGGGCGGGGACGAACCCGGCGCCGAAGTGGTAGGCGACGGGCGCGGCGAGGATGAACCCGCGCGCCTCGATGCCCACGACCTTGTCGACGGTGCCGCGGCCGAAGTGCATCACCAGCGCATCGACCGCGGTCGAGAATGCGACGTGGTCGAGCAGCAGCGGTGTGACGTCTTTGAAGCCGACACCCGGCTGCGGGAAATCGGGGATGTCGCGGACGTACTCAGCCAGATGTGAGGTGTCGAACTCGACGTGCACACGCATGCCTTTGGTTGCGGTGTCGGGGGTCAGCGCCGACGTTTGCGCCGCTTGCCGGAACGTCCGGTTCCCCGCACGTAGTCGGTCGTGATCGGGGCGCGCGCTTCGGGTGAGCCCGCGGGCGCTGCCTCGCGCCGCTGGGGGGTGATGTCGCCGTCGGCAGCCTTGATCGCCCGGCGTTGCTCGGCCGGTTCGCGCATCTTGAGCCACACGAGAATCGGTCCGGCGACGAACAGCGACGAGTAGATGCCGGCGGCCATGCCGACGAACAACGCCAGTGCGAGGTCCTGCAGGGTCGTCGCGCCCAGCACGCGGCCGCCGATGAACAACAGTGCGCCGACCGGCAGGATCGAGGTGATGGAGGTGTTGATCGACCGGTACAACACCTCGTTGAGCGACGAATTCACGAGTTCGGTGTAGGTGCGCCGTCCCGGGTCGCCGAGCGAGACCGAATTGTCCTTGACGCGATCGAAGACCACCACCGTGTCGTAGAGCGAATAGCCGAGGATGGTGAGCAAGGCGATCACGGTGGCCGGTGAGACGTTGAAGCCGACCGCGGCATACACCCCGATCGTCACCGCGACGTCGTGCAGCAGCGCGATCACCGCGGCGATCGCCATCTTGAACTCGAGGCGCAGGGAGATGTAGCCGACGATGACGACCAGGAACACCGCCAGTGCCTGCGCAGCCTGGCGCGTGATCCGCTCGCCCCACGTCGGCCCGACGAAGTTGGCCACGATCTCATCGGGTTCGGCGACGGCGGCAAGGGCCTGCTCCATCGCACGCGAGGCCTCGCTGCCCGGCTCGATCGCGTCCATACGCACGATCGCCCCGACGGCACGGTCCCCCTCGAGCTGCACCTGCGCGACGACGTCCGCGGCCCCGGCGTCCTCGGCAGCCTCACGCAGCTGCTGGGAGTTGACGTCGTCGCGCACCCCGGTCAGCGTGTAGGACGTCCCGCCGACGAAATCGATCGACAGGTCGAGCCCCCGGAAGGTGATCGAGAGGATCCCGGCGAGGATCAGGACGGCGGTCAGCACCGCCCAGCGTGGTGCACGACCGACGAAGTCGTAGCTCGGCGTCCTCATCGCGCACCCTCCGTCACGGTCTGTCCACCGGTATCGCTCGCGCGCACCGTGCGGCGTGTGAGCAGCCGTGTCGTCGACATCAGCCACACGACGGGTCGGGTGAAGCCCCACATGATCACCAGATCGAGGATGGTGGCGACCCCCAGCATCAACGCGAATCCTCGCACCGGCCCGACGGCGAGGAAGTACAGGATCACCGCGGCAGCGAGCGTGACGGTGTTGCCGGCCAGGTTGGTCCGGAACGCCGAGGTGAACGCCTTGCGCACCGCGGTGCGCACGGTCTTTCCGAGGTTGACCTCGTCGCGGATGCGTTCGAAATAGATGATCGACGAGTCGGCCGTGATCCCGATGGCGACGATCAGTCCGGCAACCCCGGCGAGGGTGAGCGCGAACCCGACGTTGCCCAGCAGGGAGATCAGACCCATCATCATCCCGCCGAACACCCCCAGCGCAGCCAGCGCGACGACGCCGAGCGACCGGTAGAACCAGATCAGCCACACGCCGACCAGGGCGAGCCCGATGAGGCCCGCGAGCAGCCCGGCGCGCAGCGACTCGGCGCCCAGCGTCGCCGAGACCTGCTCGAAGGTGGAGGCTTCGAGGCTGATCGGCAGCGCGCCCGTCCGCAACACGAGCGCAAGGTCCTGTGCGGCCTGCTCCTGTTCCCGCAGGCTGCCCGCACCGACGGTGATCTGCGCGGCGCCGTCGCGGATGCCGACACCGCATCGCACTCCCGCAGCCATGCTGGGAGACGACTCCACGACCTCGTCGAGGACGATCGCGAGCTGCCCGGGAAGCCCCTGGTCACGTTCGCACGCCAACTCGGCGGTGATCGCGGCGAACGCCTCGCCCCCTTGCCGGTCGAGCTGGAGGGAGACCGCGTAACCCTGCGCGTCGGCGAGAACCGGGAACGCGTCCGAGATCCGCTCGCCGGTGAGCGCCGCCGGCCCCACCAGGTACTTCATCGGCAGGAACTCGTCCGTGGCGGCGTCGAGGACGGCATCGTCGGGCGAGCCGCACACCACGCCGGAGTCGGCGAGGCCGAGTTCTGGCCGTTCGTCGACGGGTGCGTCGCAGTCGTAGCCTTCGTCGTAGCCGTCAGCACCCGGCGGGATGACCTCGATGATGGGACGGAAGCTCAGCTGTGCGGTGCGTCCGATGAGTTCCTGGAGGCGGTCGGCGTCGGTCACACCGGGAAGCTGGACGAGCACGTCCTGACCACGCCGCGAGATGTCAGGTTCGGCGACACCGAGCGAGTCGACGCGTGCCCGAATCACTTCGATCGTCTCGTCGAGCACATCGTCGAAGTCGTCGGGCATCTGCTGCCCCTCGGGCAGCACCGGCTCGTAGACCGCGCTGATCCCCCCTTGCAGGTCCAGGCCGAGGTTGGGACGCGCACCGCTGGCCAGGTACGTCGCAGCACCCGCCACCAGCAACAGCAGCAGCGAAAGTGTCGTGATCAGGGGGCGCTTGTCCACGCGTTCGGATCCTGTTCGTCAGCCGAGCGGCACACCGTTGGCGGCGATGCGAAACTCGCACCCGAGGGTGCGCGCCGCCCGACGGCACATCATCATCCTCTCGAGAAAGATCTCGAAGTACTCGATGACCGTCGAGCGGTCGGTGTCGAGCTGAAGTTCGAGCGTGATGGTGGCGGCGTCGGCGTCGACACGGAGGAACGAGTAGGTGACGGCGTCGTTGACGCGGTCGTGGATGTCCGCCGAGGTGTCCGCACCCTTGCGGACACGGGAGCGGTGGACGTCCGATTTGTCCGCAAGGATCACCGCGGCGCCGACGGGACCGATCGACGACCCGTACTGCTCCTCGTGATTGCCGACCGCCGAGAGCACGAGGCCGACCCGGTAGGGGTCGACGTCGAGGCGGCGAAGCGCGTCGTAGGCGATCCAGGCGCTCGACAAACCATGATTCGAGCGTGTCACGACGTTGCCGACATCGTGCAGATAGCCGCCGATGGCCGCCAGTTCGCACAGGTCGGGGTCGGCACCCAGATGGTGCAGGACGTTGTGTGCGATGCGGCCAACGAGGTTGGCGTGACGGAAGCCATGCTCGGTGAAACCCTGCGCGGCGAGGAACTGGTCGGCCAGTTTGATGAACGCGCTGACGACCTCGTCTTCCTGCAGCCGCGTGAGCACATCGACGTGCGAGCCCGTGCGCCGCTCCGCATCGAGACCGACCTCGGCCGCCTCGCGCACGGCCGCAGCGGCGTCGACGCCGCGCAGCAGCGCCGCCTCAGCCGAGCCGGCGATCGCCGATTCGGGGTCACGCATCGCCGAAGGTGACTCAGCAGGCGCAGTCGACTTCCCGGCGGGCTCGCCGGGAGAAGACGATCCTGCGTCTGGACCGGTCACTCGATCTCGGGCTCGTCACGCACGACTCTGGCGAGTGACGTGCGCTGGAAACGGATCACCACGTCGTCGTCGCCGGTGACCTGGAGATCCATGGTGTCGTCGCCCAGGTCC
The DNA here is from genome assembly GCA_050480705.1 of Nitriliruptoraceae bacterium. Lineage (GTDB taxonomy): Bacteria > Actinomycetota > Nitriliruptoria > Nitriliruptorales > Nitriliruptoraceae > JBJHAX01. The sequence goes on along the minus strand of JBJHAX010000001.1, from coordinate 319,245 downwards.
ACGACGCGACCGTGGACACCGCCGATGGTGATCACGTCGTCGCCGACGTTCACACCCGCGACGAGCGCACGGTGCTCCTTCTGTCGGCGCTGCTGCGGACGGATCAGCAGCAGGTAGAGAACGACCAGGAACAGGATGGGCAGCAGCAGGCCGCCGAAGCCTTCCACAGGGAGGGGCCTCCGAAATCGGGGTCGGTCGATCAGTGCCGCCGGCGCGTGCATACGCGACGCACTGGCGGTTGCGCCGGGACCGGACACGTCGTGGACCGCGGCGGCGCGCCATCCTACTGTCCGCTCACGGCCTCGCGCACACGCCGCGGGCGGCGGCGACACCCACGTGGCGCACGCGTCGTCGCGACGTCACGTACGCGTGGATGGGCGGTCCTCGTCCCCGCCCTGCGCGTCAACGTCGTCGACGCGTTCCGCAGGCGCGATGTCGGACTCGTCGATGACGACGCGTTCACCGCGCGCCCACGCGGTCAAGCGCGCGAGTACATCACCTTCCCTGTGTGCGGTGATCAACAACACGTCGCCTGCCCGCACGACGGTGTCACCTTTGGGCACGATCACCCGGTTGTCACGTACGAGTGCGGCCACCAGCGTCGCCCCGAGTTCACCGAGCGCGTGCAGCGGCCGGTCGACGATGGCCAACTCCTCGGTGACATGGAGTTCGACGAGGTCGACATCGATGTCGTCGAGCGGCAGGACCTCGGCGACCGGCGCCCAGGCGGGACGGTCGGTCTCCATCCCCAAGCGGCGCACGACGGGACCGAGCGCGGAACCCTGCAGCAGCACAGACACGAGGACCACGAAGAACACCACGTTGAAGATCTGGTCCCCCGAAGGAACGCCGGCGGTGTAGGGGAAAGTCGCGAGCACGATCGGAACCGCGCCACGCAGGCCAGCAAGATTCACCACGACCTGTTCGCGCCATCCGAGGCGCGACCCCAGCGCACACAGCCACACTGCGAGCGGGCGCGCGACGAGGATCAGCAGCCCCGCGACGGCGAGCGCGGGCAACGCAGCGGCAACGAGCCGTGACGGGAACACCAGCAGGCCGAGCAGCAGGAACAGGCCGACCTCGGAGGCGTTGGCCATCGCCTCGTGGAAGCGCAGCACTTCACGGCGATGGCGGGGCACGAAGCCGCCGATGGCCAGGCCTGCCAGGTAGACGGCAACGAAACCCGATCCCCCTACCGTGGCGGCCACGCCGTAGGCAACGCCGCCAAACGATGCGGCGAGCACCGGGTACAGGCCCGGGATCCCGAGTTCGACCCGTCGGAGCAGCCACACGCCGACGACGCCGACCAGCGCACCGATGAGTACGCCGCCGCCGATCTGCATCGCCGCGAAACCGATCCAGTCCGTGGCCGACAAGGAGCCGTGTTCGAGCGTTGCCAACAGCCCCACGGTGAGCATGACAGCGATGGGGTCGTTCGCGCCCGACTCGATGCGCAGCACGGCGGACACGCGACGTGGCAGGGCCGTGGTGCGCATCATGGAGAAGACCGCTGCTGCGTCCGTCGACGCGACAACCGCGCCCAGCAGTCCCGCGGTCAGCGGTTCGATGTCGAGAACGAGCCACGCACCGAACCCGGTGACTGCGGCGGTGATGACCACGCCGACGGTCGACAATGCGATTCCGGGGATCGCTGCCAGGCGCAGGTCGGTCGGCTTGGTCGTCAACCCGCCTTCGAAGAGGATCACCAGCAGCGCGACCACCCCGACATCGCGCACCAGCCGTTCGTCATCGAGGTCGACCAGGCCCAGGCCGTCGCTGCCGACGAGCATCCCGATCCCGAGGAACAGCAGCGCACCGGGCACGCGGAATCGGCTCTGCGGCCGTGCGGCGAACGCTGCGGTCAGGACTGCGCCGAGGATCAGCAGCGACGCCAACAGAACGACCCGGTCGACGGGCAGGCCAGCGGTCATGACCCCTCCCGTCAGCTCACGAGGTTGCGGCGGGCGTCAGCGCTGCTGATCACCCGGCTCGTCGAACAGCGGCACCGCACCCGGCATCCGCGGAGCCACGACCGAACCGGCCGGCGGGACCGGCCGCCCCAGATGCGCGTACGCGGCGGCAGTTGCGACACGTCCGCGCGGCGTGCGCTGCAGCAACCCGCATCGCAACAGGAACGGCTCGACAGCGTCCTCGACGGTATCGGGTTCCTCGGCGACGGCGGTCGCCAGCGTGCTCAGACCCACCGGACCGCCGTCGAAACGGTCCACGACCGCTTCGAGGACACGCCGGTCGAGACGGTCGAGCCCGAGGTCGTCGACGTCGAAGACACGCAGCGCGTCACGCGCAACGTCCAGCCCGATCGTGCCGTCACCTTCGACGTCGGCGTAGTCACGCACCCGGCGCAGCAGGCGATTGACGATGCGGGGGGTTCCACGCGATCGGCTCGCGATCTCCGTGGCTCCCTCCTCCGTCAGATCGATGTCGAGCAGCGCCGCAGATCGACGCACGATGAGCACGAGGTCTTCGACTTCGTAGTGCTCGAGTTGCGCCGAGAAGCCGAACCTGTCGCGCAGCGGCGAAGAGATCAGGCCGGTGCGGGTCGTGGCGCCGACGAGCGTGAATCGGGGCAGTTCGAGACGTATCGAGCGCGCACCCGGGCCCTTGCCGACGACGATGTCGAGCGTGAAGTCCTCCATCGCCGGATACAGGACTTCCTCGACGGTGCGCGGCAAGCGGTGAATCTCGTCGAGGAACAGCACGTCGCCATGATCGAGTCCGGTGAGAATCGCAGCGAGGTCGCCCGGCCGTTCGATCGCAGGCCCCGACGTCGCCCGGAACTGCGCGCCGACCTCGGCGGCGACGATCGCGGCGAGCGTCGTCTTGCCCAGGCCAGGCGCACCAGAGAGCAGCACATGGTCTGTGGGAGATGACCGTTTGCGCGCCCCGGCGAGCACGAGTTCGAGCTGGCGGCGCACCCGCTTCTGTCCGACGAACTCAGCGAGCAGCGCCGGGCGGAGGCTGGCCTCCATGTCGGCTTCACCCTCGAGCAGGTCACGATCGAGAATCTCGTCGGTCATGTCTGGCCCAGCTGTCCACCGAGGTGGCGAAGCGCGCCACGGAGCACGTCCTGGGTCGTCTCACCGACGTCGCCGTCGAGCTCAGCAAGGGCACGCGCGATCTCCGACGGCGAGTAGCCGAGCTCCGCGAGTGCTTCGCGGGCTTCGCCGACCACCTCGGCGTCGATGGTCCCGTTCGCCGACTGGTCCACGACGACGGCCGCACCCGGGAGCCGCCCCACCCGTTCACGCAGCTCGAGAATGAGGCGTTCGGCGACCTTGCGCCCGATGCCGGGCACGGCCACGAGCACATCGATGTCGCCCACCGAGATGGCGTCGCGCAGCGCGGCCGGACGGAGTGTTCCGAGCGCGGCCATCGCGAGTTTCGGCCCGACGCCCGAAGAGGTCAGCAGCAGGTCGAACAATTCGCGACCCGCACGGTCGACGAATCCGTACAGCGTCATCGAGTCCTCGCGCACCTGCAACGAGGTGTGCAGTTCGATGTCACTGCCGGTGGGTGGGATCTCGTCGGACGCCGTGACATGCACGACGTAGCCGACGCCGCCGACGTCGACGAGCACGTGGTCGCGGGTGCGTTCGGCGACGCTGCCGCGAAGACGTCCAATCACCGGGTGCTCCTGGCTGCCGCAGGCCGCGCAGACGCCTGCCTGCGTTCAACGCCCGCCTCCCCGGCACGGCGCGCATCGCGGGCGGCGGCGGGCTGCGCCTCTGCGAGGTTCTCGGCCCGCGCGCCGCCGCCGTTGCCGGCGAACCGTGCGCGCGCAAGATGCGTCAACGCAACCGCCATGGCGTCAGCGACATCGGCCTGCGGCGACGCGTCGAGCCCGAGCTGGGCAGCCACCATTCGGCCCACGGCGGCCTTGTCGGCCGCGCCGCTGCCTGCGACCGACAGTTTCACGTCGGTCGGGGTATAGGCCACGACAGGAAGCTGCGCACGTGCGGCGGCGAGCAGTGCCGCGCCGGCGGCCTGACCTGTCGCCATGGCGGTCCGCACGTTCACGGAGAACAGCACCCGCTCGACGGCGACGACGTCAGGATCGTGCGTTTCGATCGCCTCGAGCACCCGATTGTGCACGACGAGCAGACGCTGCTCGAGCGGCTCATCGGTCGAACTGCCCACGCAGGCGTGGTGCACCACGCCTGCCCGGTGCGCAGGACCGTGCAGGAGCGCGATGCCACAACGCGTCAGGCCCGGATCGATACCGAGCACCCGAAGCACTGCGTTCTCGCCCACGCCACCTCCTCGATCACCGTCGATGTCGCTGCGGCGACGCGCACGTCGGCGTGCCCCGGCCGTTCAACGACCGACCACGAAGCGAACATGCGTTCGCCGCACCGTAGCAGCCGGCACACATGGGATCACGCAGGCGAGGGCAGCCGCCGTACCGGTCAGCTGAGGTCGAACGCGCCAGGCAGGAAGTCAGGCCTCGAGGGAGGCGAGGACCTCGTCATCGAACGCGACGTTGGCCCACACGTCCTGGACGTCGTCGTTGTCGTCGAGATCGTCCAGCAGGCGCAGCACCTGGCGGGCATCGCCGCCCTCGCCGAGCGTCACCACCGACGAGGGGACCATGGTGCTGCCAGCCTCGATGACCGTCGCGCCGGCGGCCTCGAGGGCTTCACGAAGCTCGGGCACGTCGCCGGGGTCGCACCAGGCGACGCGGCGGTCACCGTCGTCCTCGATGTCCTCGAGGCCCGCGTCGAGGCCGGCCTCGAGCAACACGTCCTCGTCAGGGCCGTCGGCGTCGACGACGACCTGCCCGCGTCGGCTGAAGAGGAAGGCGACCGACCCGGGCTCGGCGAGGCTGCCGCCCGCCTTGACGAACGTGCTGCGAACGTCGGATGCGGTCCGATTACGGTTGTCGGTGAGGCATTCGACGAGCACTGCGACGCCGCCCGGCGCGTAGCCTTCGTAGACAGCTGCCTCATATGCGGCTGCACCGTCGAGCTCGCCAGCACCGCGTTTGCACGCACGCTCGATGTTGTCCTTCGGGACGTCAGCGTCGCGCGCTTTCTGAACCGCGAGCGCGAGCGAGGGACTCGCCGACGGGTCAGACGTGCCCGCTTCGCGCGCCGACGATTCGATGGCGCGGATGAGTTTCGCGAAGTGCTTGCCGCGCTTCTTGTCCTGGGCGGCTTTCCGGTGCTTGATGTTGGCCCACTTGCTGTGACCTGCCATCGAGACCTCCGGAGAGTCGATCAGCTGCGGGGCGACGCACCCATGCAGCACCGCTCAGACGTTGCGAGCCTACCGCTCGCCACCAGCCGCCCGTGGCGCCCCTCCGACGCGGTCGACGAGCTCGACGAACCGGCGGTGCAGACGATCGTCGCCGGTTATCTCGGGATGAAATGCCGAAGCGAGCAGGTTGTCCTGTGCCACCACGACCGGGTGGCCGTCGATTGCGGCAAGTACCTCGACGTCGTCGGACAGCACCTGCTCGACCCACGGCGCACGGATGAACGACACTTCCATCGGGCCGCCTTCGATGCCGGCGATATCGAGGCGGGTGTCGAACGATGCGCTCTGGCGACCGAATGCGTTGCGTCGCGTGCGGATCGCGATCCCACCGACACGAGGTTGTTCGGTCTGCTGGTCGAGTTCATCCGACAGCAGGATCATCCCCGCGCAGGTTCCGAAGACCGGCAGGCCGTCGGCCACACGCCCGCGCAACGCGTCGAGCAACCCGAAGCGGTCGAGCAGGCGCCCGATCGTGGTCGATTCGCCGCCGGGAAGCACCAGGCCCGCGACACCCTCGAGGTCAGCGGTGTCACGCACCTGCTCGGCGACGGCGCCACAGCGACGCAGCGCACGCAGGTGTTCGAGCACATCGCCCTGCAGGGCGAGCACGCCGATGCGGGGTCCGCCGACGTCGTCGTTGGTCTCGTCGTCGCGCGTTACCAGCGAAGATCCGGGAGTCCAACCGTCTCGGCGTGTGCCCGACGCTCGAGCCGCACCCGCACCGCTCGGTGTCACCAGCCGCGGTCGGCGTAGCGCTGATCGTCGGGAACAGCGCCCATCTCGATGCCGTGCATCGCCTCACCGAGCCCCCGCGAGACTTTTGCGATCACCTGCGGGTCCTGGAACCGCGTCGTGGCTTCGACGATGGCGCGCGCCCGGCGTTCGGGGTCACCGGACTTGAAGATGCCCGAGCCAACGAACACGCCGTCGGCGCCCAGTTGCATCATCATCGCCGCGTCGGCTGGTGTGGCGATACCCCCGGCGGTGAACAGCACCACCGGCAGGCGCCCGCGTTCGGCGACCTCGCGGACCAGGTCGACCGGCGCGCGCAGCTCCTTGGCCGCCGCATACAGCTCGGTGTCGTCGAGCGTCGCCAGGCGCCGGATCGCCCCGGTGATCGCCCGCATATGGCGGGTCGCCTCCACGACGTTTCCCGTACCGGCCTCCCCCTTGGAGCGGATCATCGCCGCTCCTTCGGCCAGGCGACGAAGCGCCTCACCCAGCTCGGTCGCGCCACACACGAACGGCACGTCGAATGCCCACTTGTCGATGTGGTGGGCCTCGTCGGCCGGAGTGAGGACCTCGGACTCGTCGATGTAGTCGACACCGAGCGCTTCGAGCACCTGTGCCTCGACGAAGTGGCCGATGCGCGCCTTGGCCATCACCGGCACCGAGACAGCATCGATGATGGAGGTGATCATGTCGGGATCGCTCATGCGTGCGACCCCGCCGTCGCGGCGAATGTCGGCGGGAACACGCTCGAGTGCCATGACCGCCACCGCGCCCGCTTCCTCGGCGATACGCGCCTGTTCCGCGGTGACGACGTCCATGATGACCCCGCCCTTGAGCATGTCCGCGAGACCACGCTTGACCCGCGTGGTCGCGGTCGACTGCTCGGGAGTTTCGCTCATTGCGCCTCCGCGGCGTGCGCCTCGTCTCATCGTCGGTCGTCGGGGCGGTCCCGTACCGAACCGCCCCACCGACCGTCAGCTCGCAGGTGCCGTCGTACCGCCGGTCGTGCCGCCTGTCGCCGCGCCACCCACTGGTGCGGGCAGGTCAGCCGTCGACGGCAGATGGATCCAGGTCGGGCCGGGCTTGAGCGGGAACGGCTGGCCGTCGGGCCCGAACAACGCGATGGTGTCACCTGCGGCGGCCTTCGTCCAGCGCGCTTCGTAGCGGCGCCCGTCGCGCAGAATCACCGCACGCTCGCCGTCCGGCGGCGTGAGCGCTTCGGTCTCGGGGTAGCCGGTCGGACCGATGTAGTGGCGGGTACCGAGAATGACGACGTTGGCGGCGCCAACCTCGCGGTCGCTCGGAATCCCAACCTGTCCGCCCTCCGACGTCACGAACGGCTGGCCGTTCTGAAGGCGTCGGTAGACACCCTCTGTCTCGTCGTACTCCCACCCGCTGAGGTAGGTGCTGGACATGTTGACCGTGACCGACGCGCCCGGATCGTCACAGTCGACGGCCCCGGCCGGACATTCGTCCTCGCCTGCTGGGGGTTCGTCGGAGAACGTCCAGCCGATGTCGGGCACCGGGTCGGGATCGCGGATCTCCACGGCCTGCAGCATGTTGGCCGGACGCAGGTAGAGGTTGTGGGGCGCACGGCGCGACGTGTCACGGAAGAAACCGGAGTCACCGCCGTCGTCCGACATGCGCAGCACCGGCGTCGGCGCGAGCAGCGCTTGGACCTCGGCGCGCGCACCGGAGTAAGCGAAGATCGAGCGCCCGAATCCGGCGACGATGTCAGCATCGACCGGACGGGCGGAACGAACCGGGCCGGCGATCTCCGGAAGATCACTGTGGAAGAACACGATGAACCGGGTGATACCGAACTCGACGACCTCTTCGATCACGATGTCGGCGTAGTCGAGGCCCGTCTGAGGACGCGCCTGCGGGGTGTTCTCGATCTTGACCATCAACAGCGGCTCGTCGTGCAGTTCCTCGGGGATCGGCACGCCGGTCAGCGGCGAGGGCGGACCCGCGGGGACCTCGGGCTCCTCGGGAACCTCCGGCTCTTCCTCGACAACGGGCTCTTCAACAACGGGTGGTTCCTCCTCCTCGGGCGACGCACATGCCGTAAGGACGAGGGAGCCCGCGACGAGCGCGAGCAGGACACGACGGATCACGGGAAGCCTCCAGATTGCACAGCCGGCCATATTGGCCGGCGCGAAGCCTACAGAGTTGGCGGGGCGATCGCGGACATCGCGGCCACCACCGAACGATCATCGCACCACGAGCTCACGATGATGTCCTCAGGACGCGTTCGTAGTGTTCGCGGACGCGTTCGGCGACAGCCGGCCAGTCGTGGGCGACCGCACGCTCGTAACCACGTCTGACCAGTTCGGTTCGACGTCGAATGTCCACGTGGAGTTCCACGATCGCTGCCGCGAGTTCGTCCGGGTCGCCGGCGGGGACGAGCACGCCCGCCCGACCGTCGTCGGTGACCTCCCTGAATCCTGGCAGGTCGGAGGCGATGACCGCAGCGCTTGCGGCCATCGCCTCGAGAAGCACGATGCCGAACGACTCGCCGCCCCGCGCGGGAACGACCACGACGTCGGCCGAGCGGTAGAGCTGCGCGAGCTGGTCCCCACCGACGCGGCCGTGCCACGTCACCGCTGCCCGCAGATCGGGCGCGAGGGCGCGTTCGAGCCGGCGTCGTTGGGCTCCGTCACCGACGATGACCAGTTCGACGTCGTGACCCGCGTGGCGCACCCGCGCGAACGCGTCGAGCAGCACGTCGACGCCTTTGCGCGGCTCGATGCGTCCGACGAACAACAGGCGCGAATGCGGCGCTGCGGGCCCCGCGTCCTGCACGTCACGGGTCGGGGCACCGTCCGGCCGGTCGAAGCGTTCGACGTCGACGCCGTTGGCGACGATCGTGAAGGCCGCGCGGTCGACACCGAGCGCCTGCGCGTGGAACTGGGCCGCGGCCCTGCTGACCGCGAGCGGGTCGGTGATGCGACGAAACGTACGGCGGGTGAGCACGCGGGCACCGTCGTAGAGCCGGTGCCGATGCGCATAGGCGTGGAAGGTGGCGACGACGGGCGCCGGGGCACCCAGTACCGCCGCAGGGCCGATCATCGGCATCATCGGCTCATGCACGTGCACGACATCGGGTCGAAGGGCGCGCAGGGTCCTTCGCGTCATCGACGCCGCAGCGGGCATGACGGCAATCGGTGCGACGGATCCGTTGGCGCGCACGCCCACCGGCCGACCCACGGCAACCACCGTGATTCCTTCGTGGGAGATCGCGCTCCCTGGCCGCGGCCCGCGCATCGGGGCAAGAACAACGACCGCGTCGCCTCGCTGCTGCAAGCGATGTGCGAGGGCAACGACGTGGTGCTGCACCCCTCCCGGCGCGGCGAGGTCGTAGGGGCACACCAGCGCGATGCGCATGCTGCTCCTCATCGCCGGAGGTATGTGCGCCGCTCGCTGCGCGCGAGCGTCCGCCAGTCCTCGCCACGACGGAACGCGAGCGACACCGGGTGGTCGGGCTCACGGTCGGCCAGCCAGTTCGGGACGAAGACGTGCCACTGCTCCGGTGCGCGCCGCACCAGAGCTTCGAGTTCTGCGGCGACCACTTGGGTTCCTTCGAGGATGCTGTGCTCCGCGAGGTCGACCGGAGGCCGCACCAACCCCCGGTACCCCCCACCGTCGGTGAGGAAGGCGCCCGCGATGACGGGTCGCCCGGTTCGACGGGCCAGAACCACCGGTCCGGCGGGCAGTCGGCATGGTTCGCCGAAGAACTCGACGATCGGGCCTCGCCGCGTGAGGTCGCGATCGCACAGCAGGGTCGCGAGGCCGCGTTCGTCGACGATCCGTCGCTCCAGGCGACCCATCGAGCCACCGCCTCGCAGCAGCGGAACCACTTCGACCCCGGCTGCCCGACGAAGACGCACGAAGCGTTCGTACAGCGGGCGTGGCTCGACGACCTCGGCGACGACCACCATGCCCCAGCCACGATGGGACGTGAACATCGCACCGGCGTCCCACGATCCCAGATGGGCCGTGAGGAAGATGCCTCCACGCTGTGCGTCGCGGATCGCATCGCCGTGCTCGAGCCCTTCGCCGACGGTGGCTTCGGCGAGGCGTGCAGCATCGATGCGATGCAGGCGAAACGCGTCCACCCAGTAGCGGGCGTAGGAGACGTATGCGTCACGGACGAGTTGGTCGAGGTCGCCGGATGATGCGTCCGGCACCACCCGGCGCAGGTTCGCGTGCACCTGAGCGCGCTGACGTGCGGGTGCGACACGGTGCCACAGGGCGCCCGCCCGCGCCGGCAGGCGCTGCGCAAGACGTTCGGGCAGCCGCGCCACGCCCTCCCACAAGGCGACGGTGCGCCAGTATGCGAGACGCTGGCCGAACGTGACCGCCTTCGGGGGTGGCAGGTCGCCTGCGTCGATGCTGTGGCGGGTCAACGGTCCGTCGATGCGGTGCGGTCTGCACTCACCGCCCCATCGAAGTTGCGTTCACCGTAGAAGCGGCGTGCGGCTGCCTTGAACGCCCGGCTCCATGCGCCGCTGCCCTGGGCGAACGCGATCAGGTCCTCAGGCAGGTCCCGATCGATCTGGCACCACACGTGATGGATCCGTTGCACGACCGTCACGGTCCCGCCGACCGCAAGCAGCCAGAGCACGGGCTCGAGCAGCCATGGGTGCAGCAGCAGGGCAACGACGAGCAGCATGGCACGTTCGGCCCGTTCGAGCAGCCCGACGCTGCAGTCGAGGTCGATCGCCTCGGCCTTGGCGCGCACGTAGCTGGTGACCTCGGCGGCGACGAGCGCGACGATGGTGAGCACGAACAGCCGCGGGTGATCCCGCACCCACCATGCGACCGAACCCAGGACCAGACCGTCGGCGATGCGGTCACTGACCGAGTCGTAGAAGGTGCCGAAGGCTGTCGCGCGCCGGGTGGCGCGGGCGACCGCACCGTCGAGAACGTCCATCATGCCGCCGGCGACCAGCAGTGCGCCACCGACGAGCGGACGGCCGATGGCGACGAATCCTGCGGCGGCCGCGGCAAGCAGCAGGCCGAGGGTGGTCAGCACGTTGGGGGTGATGCCGGTACGTGCGACCTGGCGGCCAAGTGGCAGCGTCAACCGATCGACCGAGCCGGGAAAATGCGCGCGCAACGCCACCGCGAGTTCCTCGTCCGGCGCCGCCCGCGACTCGAGCGACACCCACGAGACGGTACCAAGGCCGCTCCTCGTCCCGACCCGTCGACAGGTCAGTCGAACGCCCCCGCGAGGTCGTCGTAGACCTCAGCGAGCGCCCGCGAGAGAACCCGGGTCGCGGCCGTGACGGACATGAAGTTGGTGTCACCACGCCAGCGCGGCACCACATGGAGATGCAGGTGCTCGGCGATGCCTGCGCCGGCTGCGGCCCCGAGATTCGCGCCGAGATTGACCCCTTCGGCGTCGAGCCGTCGCTCGACGGCATCGACCGCTCTCCGCGTGGTCTCCCACAGTTCGCTGGCGGTCGCGTCGTCGAGGTCCGACAGCGCGGGCACGTGTGCGTACGGCATGACCATCAGATGCCCGGGGTTGTACGGGTAGGCGTTGAGCATCACGAACACGTTGTGTCCCCGGGCAAGGATCAGCGAGGTCGCGTCGTCGGATGAATCCCGCGCGGGCAACACACAGAACGGGCAGCCGTCGATGCGGTCGTCGCCGCCGGCAACGTAGGCCGAGCGCCACGGAGCCCACAGCATCCCGAGGTTGTCAGCGCGCTGCGCGTCACCTCCGCCCTGCGTCCCGGGAGCGTCCGGAGGGCCGTCGACATCGGGGCTTCCTGCCACGTCGCTGCCTCGTCAGTCGGCCGGGCTGACGCGGCGTTCGTCGACTTCGGCGACGAGTTCGTCCGCGAACACCTCGAGGGAGACATTGCGTCGTTGCTCCCCCCGGTACGGGCGCACCGCGACGGATCTCGCGGATGCCTCCTCGCCGCCGACCACCAGGGTGTAGGGCACCTTCGAGGTCTGTGACGCGCGGATCTTCGCCCCCAGAGTGTCGTCGCTGGCGTCGACGTCGGCCCGCAGGCCGCGTTCACGCAGCACGTCCGCGACCTCGCGTGCATAGTCGTCGAAGTCCGCGGCGACGGGCACCACGCGCGCCTGAACCGGTGCCAGCCAGGTGGGAAACGCCCCGTTGAACGATTCGACCATTACGGCGAAGAAGCGCTCGATCGAACCGAACAGAGCACGGTGAACCATCATCGGGCGGTGCCGTTGTCCGTCATCGCCGACGTACTCGAGGCCGAAGCGGTCCGGAAGATTGAAGTCGACCTGGATGGTCGTCAACTGCCATTCGCGTCCGATGGCGTCGCGGGCGTGGATGTCGATCTTGGGGCCGTAGAACGCTCCTTCGCCCTCGTCGATCTCGTGCGCGAATCCTGCGGTCTCCACCGCTTGAACCAGCGCGCGCTCGGCGTGCTCCCACTGCTCGGGTGAGCCGAAGGCCTTGTCCTCGGGCCGCGTCGAAACCGCAACGCGTGACGGTTCACCGAGACCGAACGCGCGGTAGAGGTCACGGGCGAACACGATGCAGCTCACGACTTCGTCGACCACCTGATCCGGGCGGCAGAAGATGTGGGAGTCGTCCTGGGTGAAACCACGCGCACGCAGCAGCCCGTTGACAACCCCGGATCGTTCGTAGCGGTAGACGGTCCCGAGTTCCGCCAATCGCACCGGAAGTTCGCGGTAGGAACGCATCCGCGAGGTGTAGGCCAGGATGTGGAATGGGCAGTTCATGGGTTTGAGGCGGTAACTCGCGCCGTCGTCGAGATCCATCGCGGGGAACATCAGCTCGCGGTAGTTCTCGAGATGCCCGGAGACGTGCCAGAGGTCCTCCTTGGCGACGTGCGGCGTGTACACCGGTTCGTAGCCGCGGGCGAGCGTCTCGTCGCGGATCCAGTCCTCCATCTGCTTGCGCACGATCGCGCCGTCCGGGAGGAAGATCGAGAGGCCCGGCCCGAGTTCCTCCGGGAAGTGCAGCAACTGCAGTTGCTGCCCCAGCCGGCGGTGGTCGCGACGGCGCGCCTCTTCAATCATCGCGACGTGCTGGTCGAGCGCCTTGCGTGACTCCCACGCCGTGCCGTAGATCCGCTGCAGCATCGGCTGGTCCTCGCGACCACGCCAGTACGCACCTGCGCTTCGCAGCAGCTGGAACGCGGGGATCCGTTCTGTCGACGGGACGTGGGGTCCACGACACAGATCCGACCACGCGACCGTGCCGTCCGGACGGACGTTGCGGTAGATCGTCAGCGGCGCGTCCGGTGCATCCGCGTCGGTGTCGACGCTGCTCAACGAGCGACCCGATCCGACCTCGTGGATGATCTCGAGCTTGTAGGGCTGATCGTCGAATTCCTCGAGCGCTTCGTCGCGGGTGACCTCCTCGCGCACGAACGCCTGGCGTTCACGCGCCAGTTCGCGCATGCGTTCCTCGATCTGTTCGAGGTCCTCGGGCGTGAACGGGCGGTCGACGTCGAAGTCGTAGTAGAAACCGTTCTCGATCGGAGGACCGATCGCCCACTTGGCGCCGGGGAACAGCTCGGTCACCGCCTGCGCCATCAGGTGGGCCGTGGAGTGCCGCAGGATCGCACGCCCCTGTTCGGACGAAGCCGCGATGGCGTCGATGTCAATCTCGCCGTCGGGAAGCGGCCTGTCGAGATCCCATGCGGCCGGGTCAGCTCCGTCGACGGCGATGGAAGCGGCCACGATCGCGCCACTGATGGCATCAAGTTGCTTCAGCGCGTCGAGCGCATTCGTGCCGGCGGGCACCTCGAGAGTGCTGCCACCGTGACGGACCCGGATGCTGTCGCTCACGGCCGGCAGGCTCCTCGTCGTGCGCGGAATCGTCCATCTTCGTGCCCACAGCGGGCCGCGCCAACACGCTGCGCCGCTCGCGACGGGGTCGGGCACGGCGGGTGATGTGAGAGCGCGGTGTGCCGCGCATCCCCGGTGGGCGCGAGAGGTATCGAACCTCTGACCTCTGCCGTGTGAAGGCAGCGCTCTCCCACTGAGCTACGCGCCCGGGTTCGCGAACCGTATCGCCGCCGATGGGGGTCGGCCAACCGGACGGAGCGGCCACGTTGCTCCCACGCGTGTGGTCTGCGAGGCTTCGCCCGACACCACGGTGAGCAACGGTGACGAACGGAGACGAGGCCGTGATCCGTGCCGCGTGATGCCCCGTGGCGCGCCGGTGGACGACGTGCACTGCCCGACTCCGTGCGCGGACTCCTCGTCGTCGTCATGCTCTACGTCTTCCTCGTCGGTGTCGCGCTGCTCGAGGCGGGCATCGCAGCCATGGGTGAGGGCTTCAACGCCGTCCTCCTCGAACGTGTCTCGCATCCGCTTTCGGGGTTGTTCGCAGGCATTCTGGCGACCGTGCTGGTCCAGTCCTCGTCGGTGTCGACGGCAACGATCGTGGGACTCGTGGGCGCAGGAACGCTGACCGTCCCTGCAGCGGTGCCGATGATCATGGGCGCCAACATCGGCACGACCGTGACGAACACCCTCGCGTCCCTGGGTGCGATCCGACGTTCCGACGAGTTTCGGCGTGGTTTCGCGGGCGCGACGGTGCACGACATGTTCAACGTGCTCGCGGTCGCGGTCCTGCTGCCCATCGAACTGGCGACCGGGTGGCTGTCGAAAGCGGCATACGCACTCACCGGGATGTTGCGCGGTACCGACGTTGCGGTCGATCCCGGGACCAGCCCCATTCGGCAGGCCGTTCGCTACCCGGTCGGAGTCGTTGCTGACCTGCTGACCACCGACCGGATTCCGGCCGCGGTCACCGGCATCCTGCTGCTCGCGGTCGGGCTCGGCGCGATCTTCTTCGCGCTGGGAACGATCACCGGCAACATGCGCCGCCTGATCGCGGGCACCGTCGAACGCACGATGAACCGTTTCGTGGGTAGGGGCGGCGGCTCGATCGGTATCGTCGTCGGCATCGCGGTCACCGTCGCGGTGCAGTCGTCGACGATCACGACCTCGATCCTCGTCCCGCTCGTGGCCGCGGGAATCCTCACGTTGCGCAACGCCTACCCCATCACGCTTGGCGCGAACGTCGGGACGACCATCACTGCCCTGTTGGCGTCGCTGGCGGTTGTGAGGCCCGAGGGTCTCACGATCGCCCTCGTGCATACGATCTTCAACGTCACGGCCATCTCGCTCGTCTACCCCATACCCTTGATCCGCAACGTGCCGGTCCGCATGGCGGAGGGGCTCGCGGACGTGGCGGTCCGTCGGCGCAGCGTCGTCGCCGTCTACGTCGTCGGGCTTTTCGTCGTCCTGCCGTTGATCGGCATTTTCGTCTTCGACTAGGAGTGCACTGCGATGCCGTTCGGATTTCTCCGCAGTGACGGCAGCGAACGCCTCGAGAGGATCGAGGCGACGCTGCAGCGCATGTTCGTCGACGATCGGCACAGCTTCGATGTCGCCATGTCCGCACTTGTCGGCGGAGCCGACCCTGATCGCGTCGGCGAGGATCTGCGCGCCACCGACGCCAGGGTCAACGAAGGCGAACGCGAGATCCGCCGTGAGCTCGTCGTGCACGCCGGCGTCTACGGCGGGATCGAGACACCGTCGGTCCTGGTGTACATGTCGATCGTCAAGGACGTCGAACGCATCGGCGACTACGCCAAGAATCTGTTCGACATCGCGGCCGACGGCGTCGTGCTCGACGAAGGTGAGCTGAGCGACGAGGTCCGCGACCTGCACGCACACATCTCCGCGATGATCTCGGACGTGGCGGCCGCGTTCGGTGAACGCGACGGCGACCGGTCACGTGCGTTGCTCGAAGACGGCGACCGGCTGCTCGACGAATTCGACGCGAGAGTGTCGTCGCTGGTCACCGGGACGATCGGTGAACCGCACGCCGTCGCCTACGCGCTGACCTACCGCTACCTCAAACGCATCGTGGCGCATCTGATGAACGTCCTGTCGGCGGTCGTCATGCCCGTCGACCGCATCGACTACTTCGACGAGGACCCCGAAGACCGCTGATCTCGGCCACCATCAGCCGACGGGTCCACTCAGCGTTGCTGCGGGTACTATCGCCGTCGTGATGAGACGATCATGACCGGTCGTCGTCTTCGAAGGGGCTCGCGCAACGATGACCCGTCGCCGCGCCGCCGTCATCGGCGGTTTCGCCGCTGCAGCACTCGCCATTTTCGTCCTGACCGCCATCGTCGTGCTCTACGTCCTGCAGTCGGACCGGGTGCTGCCCAACACGACACTCGCAGGTCACGACGTCGGAGGGATGACGTCCGACGAACTCACCTTGACAGTCGGCCAGCTCGCCTCACAGCGCCAGCACGAACCGGTCATCATGACCTTCGAGGATCAGCGCTTCACCCTGGCGCCCGACGAGGTCGACTACCGCGTCGACGTCGACGCCACGGTCGAGAACGTCTTCGGTCGTGGGCGTGGGCGCGGCCCCGCCGGCCTGCCGGAGCGGGTCCGCTCCCTTCGCGCCACGCACGAGTTCGACGTGGTCGAGTCGTGGAACGACCAGGCGGTCGTCTCCTGGGTGGACGACGTCGCCCGGCGCGTCGACCGCAGGATGTTCCACGGTGAGATCGAGATCGACCCGGACACGCTGGCCGTCCAGGTGGAACCGCCGTATGGCAGCGCCCGTGTCCGGCGTGATGATGCAGCCGATCTGGTCGCTGAGGCCCTCACGCGCCCTGGCCCCGACGAGTTCGAGCTGCCGGTCGACGCCGAGCCTGCGTTGGTCGACGCCGACGACCTGCTCGACGTCGCCGCCCAGGCCGAACGGGCCGTCGAAGCTCCCGTCGAACTCATCGGCGACGACGCGACGCTGACACTCGAACCCCGCGACCTCGCCCAGCTGATCACGGTCGAACGCGTACGTTCAGGCGACCGTCACGAGGTCGCCCTCGCCGTCACCGCCGGTCGCGTCATCGTCGTCGTCGACGCGGACACCATGCAGCAGTTCGCGGCCGATCCCCTCGACGCGCGGTATTCGATCGGCCGTGAGCCGCCCGTGACGTTCGACGACCAGGGGTCGACGTCGTTCGAACCGGTCGAGGTTGCCATCGGCGTGGAGCCCGGCCGCTCGGGGACGAGGTTCGACCCGCAGCTGGTCGCCGAGCAACTGACCGGAATGCTCCGCGACGGTGTCCGCGGCGCACGCATCCGGCTCGAAACCATCGAGCCCGACGTGCCGACCGAGATCGCCACGCAGCTGCGCCCGACACACCTGCTGGGAACGTTCACAACCTACTACCAGGCCGGCCAGGCACGTGTGCAGAACATCCAGCGGCTCGCCGACGAGGTCGACGGCGCCATCGTGCTCCCCGACGAGCAGTTCTCCATCAACGGCATCTCCGGGAGGAGAACCTGCGAAGGCGGCTACGTGCCCGCCGGCACGATCGTGCGGGGCGAGCTGGTCGACACCTGCGGCGGCGGTACCTCCCAGTTCGGCACGACGACCTACAACGCGGCATTCTTCGCCGGCGTGCAGATCGACCAGTGGAAGGCGCACAGCTGGTACATCTCGCGCTATCCGATGGGGCGCGAAGCCACGCTCAACTACCCCGAACTCGACGTGAAGTTCACGAACAACACCGGTGGGGTGATACTCGTCAAGACGTCGCACACCCCGACGTCGGTCACCGTGTCGGTCTACGGGCGCCCCATCGCGCAGCGGGTGACGGCAACGCTCGGGTCGCCGCGCAACCCTCGCAGTCCGTCGACCGAGGTGCGGCGCACGAGCGATCTCTACGAAGGCCAGGAACGCGTCATCCAGTCTGCGGGCAGCCAGGGCTTCTCGGTCCGTGTCGTGCGCACCATCGAACTGCTCGACGGCAGGGAGATCACCGAGGACATCGACACGGTGTACGTGCCGCAGAATCGGATCGTCGAACGTGGAACGCGTCCGCGACCCGACTGACCCGACACGGCAGATCGGCGCACGGGCATTTGAGCCTCGCGCTCGTCAGTCGACGGCACGCAGGACACGCCGCCGCGTACCTGGCGGGCGATCGACCAGCCGCGTCGTCCAACCTCCCGGATGCGCACGCTCACGAGCGATCTCGGGCCAGCGCGACTCGTCGTGCACCTCGACGTGGTGCTCCGATCGTGGACGCGTCGGCTCACCGGCCGGACGCAGAGCCACCACGGGCCGCCGCCACCGCCCCGACGGCTCGTCGATGGCCTCCTCGACCTCGACCACGAACTGATCGCCACGATCGAGCATCGGAGCGATCCGTGCCGCGACCGCACGGTCGAGATACCCCAGGCGCCATCGTCCCGCCGCGTCGTCGCCGACCCACACGGCGACCGCGAGTGCATCAGCTGGGTTGTGCGGTTCACGTACCAACTGCCCGCGACGCCCAGGGACGACGTCCTCAGCGCCCGGGGGCCGGGCAGCGAACGAGCTGCCCCGAACCGGCGTGCGAAACGCCGTGACCGCACGCGTGGTGTGGCTGTCCGTGGAGGGACATGTGTGGCGGGCGGCTGCACGGTCGTCGATCACCACATCGCCTCCTCGACATCGCCGTCTGCTTGCAGAACCGCCGGGCGAGGCGGCCAGTCTCGACGCGTGTCACACCCGCGGACCGGTCGGGTGGTCGGGCACGTCGGACACAACGAGTGTGGCGGGTGCCTGTGACACGACGCGGCCCGCGACCATTGATGCTGCGCTCACACGTCGCCAACCGCAGCCTCGTCAGCTCGGTGGCGTGCGGCGACCTCACAGTCGTCCTGTCGTGAACAGCGCATGCACCAACCCCCGGCGCGGATCGTGAGGTCGGCGTCCTCGGCGCCGGATGGTCGACCGGCGATCCGCACCTGCTGGCGGATTCCGTCGGCGACCCGACGGGCGGTGACCTCCAGCGTGGAGGCCCGCAGGTCTTCGTGTTCGTAGCGCCCTTCGGTGACATACAGCGTGGCCCACCGGAACGGGGGCTCACCGCTCGCCAGCGTCACGAGCAGGGCGTAGAAGCGCAGTTCATGGCGGTCCTGCTCGGGACGGGGACGCCCGGTCTTGAGATCGACGACGAGCGAACGCGCCCGCTCGTCGTGGTGCCGGCTGCGCAGCACCAGATCCGGCCGTCCGAACAGCAGGACGCGTCCATCGGCGATCGGCACGGCGACGTCGTCTTCGGTGCGCACCTCGACGTGGTCGCCGGGGACAAGCGGCCACACGTCACGAAACGTGTCGAGCAACGCCACGAGTTCTTCGCGCATCGCACCCGCATCGTCGTTGCTGAGCGCGTTCATCCACGCAGACGACGAAGACGGATCGCCATGTGCCCGTGTCGCCTCTGCATGCCACGTCGACGCGACCACGTCGCCAACGGGCCTGCTTCGCGCTTCGTCGAGATCGCGTTCGATGACCGCGTGGGTGAGGATGCCCCGCATGCTCGCCCACGTGCGCTCGAACGGGCGGGCGTCGATGGCCAAGCCGTCGCACGCCAGATGGTCCAGGCGGGTCTTTGTGATCCACAGCTGTCCACGCCGGGCGGTCGCTGCGGCACGTTCGAGGTCCTCACCGAGCTCCTCGGTGACACGCGCCAGCTCGCTCCAGAGCCCATCGACTAGCGTGAGGTCAGCGACGGGGCGCGACTCACCCCAGGCGAGCAGACGTTCGGCGAGCAGACGCTGCGCCGGTGTGTGCAGCCAGGGGGCGGAGCTCACCAGATTTCAGCCGCCCACGACGTCCCAGACGTTGCCCGATCCCAGCAGCTGTTCGAGGTCGCCCTCGTCGCCGTCACCGCGTGCCGCCTCGATCTGTTGGCGGAGCAGATCGTCATAGACCGGGCGATCGACAGAACGGAAGATGCCGATCGGCGTCGGACCCGTCGGATTGTGCGCGAGACGCGACAACGCGAACGCCGTGGTCGGTTCGTCGCGGTGCGGGTCGTGGACCACGACCCGGTCACCGGCCTCATCGGTGGGCACGATCGACATCGACCCGTCCGCGTTCGCCACGACCGCGTGTTCGCCGTCAGGCCCGAACACGATCGGCTCGCCCTGCACCAGCCGGATCTGGTTCTCCTGGCGGCGGTCGGGCGCCTTGAGCGCATCGAACGCACCGTCGTTGAACACGTTGCAGTTCTGGTAGATCTCGACGAACGACGCACCACGATGCTCGTAGGCGGCGGCGAGCACCTCGCTCAGGTGCGCCCGGTCGGTGTCGATACTGCGCGCGACGAACGTCGCCTCCGCGCCCAGTGCGATACTCACCGGGTTGAGGGGATGGTCGATCGAGCCCATCGGCGTCGACTTCTTGACCACGCCCAAGGGCGACGTCGGCGAGTACTGGCCCTTGGTGAGGCCGTAGACCTCATTGTTGAACAGCAGGATCGTGATGTTGACGTTGCGCCGCAAGGCATGGATCAGGTGGTTGCCGCCGATCGACAGCCCGTCTCCGTCACCGGTGATGACCCAGACGTCAAGATCGGGCCGCGTGATCGCGATGCCCGTCGCAACCGCCGGCGCCCGGCCGTGGATCGAATGGACGCCGTAGGTGTCCATGTAGTAGGGGAAGCGTGACGAACACCCGATCCCCGAGACGAACACCGTCGACTCCGGCGTCGCGCCGAGCTCGGGCAGCAGTGTCTGCACCGTCGCGAGGATCGCGTAGTCCCCGCATCCCGGACACCAGCGGACCTCGCGGTCCGAGGTGAAATCCTTCTTGGTCAGTTTGCCGTTGTTGGTGGTCACTGCGAACCTCCCCAGGCGAACTCCTCGACCACATCGGCCAACTCCGCCGAGGAGAAAGGCTGACCGGTCACCCTGTTGTAGCTCTTGACGTCGACGAGGGTGCGGGCCCGCAGCAGCATGGCGAGCTGGCCCATGTTGTTCTCGGGACACACCACGACGCGGTAGCTGCGCAGCAGGTCGTCGAGATCGCCGTGCAGCGGTGCGAGATGGCGCAGGTGCACGCTGGCGACCTCGCGGCCACGTTCGCGCAGTTCCTGGCAGGCCGCTCGGATCGGCCCTGACGTCGACCCCCATCCGACGACGAGCACCTCGGCGCTGCCGGACGGATCGTCGATCTCGAGCTTGGGCAACGACGCCGCGATGCGCTCCACACGCTCATGGCGCAGTTCGGTCATGCGGTGGTGGTTGGCCGGCTCGTAGCTGATGTGGCCGCTGCCGTCTTCTTTCTCGATGCCGCCGATGCGGTGTTCGAGGCCGGCGGTTCCCGGAAGCGCCCAAGGACGTGCGAGTGTCTCGGGATCACGCAGATACGGCAGGAAATCGCCATCGGAGGAGTTCGGCTCCGTCGCGAACGAGAACACTTCACTCAAGTCGGGCAACTCGTCCACGTCAGGGAGCATCCACGGCTCGGCCGAATTGCCGAGATAGCCGTCAGAGAGCAGGACCACCGGGGTGCGGAACGTGAGCGCGATGCGTGCCGCTTCGATCGCAGCGTCGAAGCAGTCAGCAGGCGAACTCGCCGCGACGACGGGGATCGGCGCTTCGCCGTTTCGTCCGAACAGCACCTGGAGAAGGTCCGACTGCTCGGTCTTGGTAGGCAGGCCCGTCGACGGGCCTCCACGCTGGACGTCGACGACGATCATCGGCAGCTCGGTCATCATCGCGAGCCCCATCGCCTCGGTCTTGAGCGCGATGCCCGGACCCGAGGAGGCTGTGACCGCGAGCGATCCGGAGAACGCGGCACCGACCACCGACCCGATCGCCGCGATCTCGTCCTCCGCCTGGAACGTCGCCACACCGAAACGTTTCAGCTGCGCGAGCTCGTGGAGGATGTCGGACGCCGGGGTGATGGGGTACGAGCCGTAGAACAGCGGCAGGCCCGCCCGCACGCTGGCGGCGACCAGCCCGTAGGCGAGCGCCTGGTTGCCGTTGATGTTGCGGTATCGGCCAGGGGCCAGCTTTGCGCGCTTGACCTCGTAGTTGAAGGCGAACGCCTCTGTGGTCTCGCCGTAGTTCCAGCCTGCTCGGAGCGCCATGACGTTCGCAGACGCCACCTCCGGACGCTTGGCGAACTTCGACTCGAGCCACGCTTCGGTCTCGTCGATGGGCCGCGAGAACATCCACGACACGAGGCCGAGAGCCAGCATGTTCTTGCAGCGCTCCGCCTCCTTCTTGTTCAGCTCACCACGTTCGACGTGGCCTTCGAGGGCGCGCAACGTCAGGTCGGTGATCGCGACCTGGTGCACCTGGTAATCGGTGAGGGTGCCGTCCTCCCGAGGGTCGCTGTCGTAGCCGGCCTTCTGCAGGTTGCGATCCGTGAACGCGTCGGTGTTGAGCACCAGCGTGCCGCCGGACTTCAGCGCCCCGAGGTGCTTCATCAGCGCAGCGGGGTTCATCGCCACCAGCACGTCGGGAGCGTCGCCGGGCGTGTGGATGTCCTTGTCCGAGAAGTGGAGCTGGAACGAACTCACACCGGCGAGGGTTCCGGCAGGTGCCCGGATCTCCGCCGGGAAGTCCGGAAGCGTCGCGAGGTCGTTGCCGGCGAGCGCGGACTGGTCGGTGAAGCGGTCACCGGCCAGCTGCATGCCGTCACCCGAGTCGCCCGCGAATCGCACGACCGCGTTCGACAATTGCACCGTGGTCCGTTCGGCGATCGTGTCGCTCATCGGTCCATCACCGCACCTCTTCGTCCAGCTCGTCGGTACACACCCGCACGCGGAGCCCCGGTGCCCCACGCTTCCTACCCAGGACGGTATCTGTCCGCAGACGACCGGTGAAACCAGTCTCAGCACACGCGGCGCAACAAACTGTAGGGATTGACCGCCGAACCGCCCCCGGGATGCAGTTCGAAATGCAGGTGGGGCGTCGTAGCATTGCCCGTCGACCCGTTGGTCCCGATCTGTTGACCCGCCGTGACGCGCGTACCGTCCGAAACGGTGTGTGATGCCAGGTGCATGTACCAGTAGTGGTCACCGTTGCTGCCACGCAGCACACCCCAGATGCCGGCGCTGGGACCGGGACGCCTGTGCACCCAGACGCCGTCGGTGATCGCGCGGACCGCGATGCCGTGCGGAGCCATCATGTCGGTGCCGCGGTGGCGCCGACCACCGCTGCGAGGATGCCCCCAGCTGTCGATGAACGAGTGGGGACGGTCGAGCGGACACACCAGTGCGCCTGACCCTGCGGTCGGCTCCGGCTCGCCGTCGTCCTGCACTTCCTGCTCGGCGGCCCGGGCGGCGGCCTCGGCCTCGCGTTGTTCGCGTTCACGCCTCTCGCGCTCGAGCCGCTCACGCTCCAGGCGCGCAAGTTCGGCGCGTTCCTGATCCGTCAGGCTGGCTTCGAGCGCACTGACCGCGGCCAGATCGTCCTGAAGTTCGTCGGCGAGCTCGGCGAACTCTGCGGCGGCGGCCTCGAGCTCCCGGCTTCGTTCGTCGAGGAGCGCGCGCGTGACACCGGCCTGGATTCGCGCGGCGGCAAGCTCGTCGACACGTGTCGTGTCACCGGCGACGAGCCAGCGCACCGTCTCGGCGCGTGCGAGCGCGCCGCTGGGGTCGTCGGATGCGAGAAACACCGCGACGGGGTCGAGGGACGAGCCGTGCTTGAAATTCTCCCGGACACGCTGTGCGACCTGCGCGGTGAGGCGCTGGATCTCGGCGTCGTAGCGGTCGAGTTCGCGCAGCAGGCGCGCCTGCTCGTCTTCGAGTTCGACCGTACGCGCATGCAGCTCCTCGAGGCGTTCCTGCGCGTGCTGCATGCGGTCCTCGAGGCGCGCACGTTCGTCGCGCGCCTGGTCGAGGCGGCCGCGGATCTCGCCGAGTGACTGGGCGCTGGCCGGAGACATCGGAGCGAGAGTTCCGACGAGTGAGGCCACCAGCACGCAGATAGCGGCACGCACGAGCAGCGACGTGCGCGTGCTTGCAGGCACCTCGACCTCGGCTCTCCGCCCCGCTGACCGACGCCGATCGTAGCCGCCCGGTCAGTCCGCCTTGGCGGAGGCGCTGTGTGACGAGGCGACTCTCTCGAGTTCGGTCTTGGGGGCGATCCGCCAGAAGGCATCGGCCGTGGATTCCCAGTCGACGAGCAACTGTTCGGCACGCACCGAACCCGTGAGCGTCACGTGCGTCTCGACGAGTTCGCGGACACGTTCGAGCTGGAAACCGTCGGGACGGCGGGCCTCGACGAGCTGCCGGTTGACACGCGCGAGCAGGTCCCCTCGCGGGTCGTAGGCGAAGCATTCACCGCCGCTCATGCCGGCGCCGACGTTGTGACCGATCGCGCCGAGCACCACGACGGTGCCACCCGTCATGTACTCGCAAGCGTGATCACCCGTGCCCTCCACCACTGCGAGCGCGCCGGAGTTGCGCACAGCGAAGCGCTCACCCGCTCGTCCCGCGACGAACAGCTCACCGCCGGTCGCTCCGTACAGGACGGTGTTACCGATGAGGACAGGGTCGCCCTCGTCGTCGTCGGGCGGACGGATCACGATGCGGCCGCCGCCCATCCCCTTGCCCACGTAGTCGTTCGCTTCGCCGTGCAGGTGCAGCTCGACGCCGTCGGCATTGAACGCACCGAACGACTGGCCGGCAGAACCAGAGAAGCGCAGTCGGGCCAGGCCCGGCGGCTGCTCCCCTCCGAACTCGAGGCCGATGGCTCCGCCGAGGCGCGCACCGATGGTCCGGTCGGCGTTGGTGATGTCGTAGGTGAATTCGACGAGCCCACCGAGGAAGACGGTCTCGAGCGCGTCGGTGAAGACACGGTCGCCGAGTTCACTACGGGGGTCCTGGATGGGTTCGCGCCCCACGAACCGCCGCTCTCCGACACCGGGGTCGACGAGCAGGGGTGCCACGTCGACCAGGCGGGCGCGGCCTTCGACGTCGTCACGTGGGGCGAGCAGGTCGACACGTCCGATGGCCTCATCGAGCGACCGCAGTCCGAGGCCGGCGAGCAACCTGCGCACCTCCTCAGCGACCATCGTGAGGTAGCCGGCGACCATGTCGGGTGTGCCCGCGAACTTGTCGCGCAGGTCGCGGCGCTGCGTCGCGATGCCCACCGGGCAGGTATCACGATGACACGCACGTGCCATGATGCAGCCTTCAGCGAACAACGCCGCGGTACCGAACGCGTACTCGTCGGCGCCGAGCAGCGCGGCAGCGAGCACGTCGTAGCCGGTCTTGAACCCTCCGTCGACGCGCAGCTTGACACGACCGCGCAGCTCATTCGCACGCAGCTGCTGCTGTACCTCGGCGAGGCCGAGCTCCCACGGCAGGCCGGCGTGCTGGATCGACGACAGCGGCGAGGCTCCGGTGCCGCCGTCGTTGCCGGAGATGTGGATCGAGTCGGCGAGCGCCTTGACGACCCCGGCAGCAACGGTTCCGATGCCTGCTTCGGCGACGAGTTTGACGTCGACCTCCGCTTCGGGATTGACCTGCTTGAGGTCGAAGATCAGCTGGGCGAGATCCTCGATCGAGTAGATGTCGTGGTGCGGCGGTGGACTGATGAGGGTGACGCCGGGGGTCGTGTGTCGAAGCCGGGCGATCTCATCGGTGACCTTGTGCCCGGGGATCTGCCCGCCCTCCCCCGGCTTGGAACCCTGCGCCATCTTGATCTGCAGCACGTGCGCATTGGCGAGGTACTCAGGGGTGACTCCGAAGCGTCCCGAGGCGACCTGCTTGATGCGGCAGTCGAGATCGAGTGCCGAACCGCGGGTGCGGAATCTCGCGGGGTCCTCGCCACCTTCCCCGGAGTTCGCCCGGCCGCCGACCATGTTGAGTCCGGCCGCCAGCGTCTGGTGTGCCTCGGCCGACAGCGCACCGTGGGACATCGCGCCGGTGGAGAACCGGCGTGTGATGGCGGCGACCGGTTCGACCTCGTCGATCGGAACCGGCGAACCCGCAGGTGTGGTGACGAAAAAATCTCGGGGGTAGGCCGTGTCCCGGGCACGCACGCGCGCCGAGAACTCGTCGTAGAGGTCGACGCGGCCCTCCTCGCTCGCCCGACGCAGCAGCTGGGTCGTCGCACCATCGACATCGAGCTCGCCGGCACCCTCGAGCACGAACGGTGGGTTCGAGGTCGCCTTGCCGAGCCCGAGCACATCGTGGAGCGCATCCACGACCGGCTTGCTCATGTCGTGGAACTCGCCCTTCTGCTTCCACTTGATGATGCCCGGACTGGGCAGCGGTGGCAGCTCGGCTGCCTCGTCGTCGCCGGCGTCGAACGCCTCGCCGTGCTGGGCGATCACGTCCTCGGCGAGGTGACGCAACGTCAGGCCGCCCAGGGTGGAGACCGTGCCGGTGAAGCAGCGTTCGATGACGTCGGAGGCGAGACCGATCGCTTCGAAGATCTGTGCGCTGCGATACGAGTCGAGGACGGAGATGCCCATCTTCGACATGATCTTGAGCACGCCGTCTTCGATGGCGTTGCGGTAGCGGTCCTGCGCTTCACTGGCGGTCGGATTGTCCCCGCCGATGCGGCCCTCGTCGGCGAGATCCGCAATCGTCTGAAGCACCAGACGGGGCACGATCGCGTCCGCACCGAAACCGAGCAGCGCAGCCGTGTCGTGTGTCTCGCGGATCTCGTCGGTCTCGGCGACGATCGACGTGCGGGTGCGAAGCCCCGCACTGAGCAGCGCGTGGTGCACCGCGCCGACGGCGAGCATGATCGGGATCCGGCAGCGCCCCTCGTCCACGCCGACGTCGGAAACCACGACGATCCCCGCACCGTCCCGCACGTGCCCGACGGCTTCCGCGCCGAGACGCTCGAGCGCAGCAACGAGCCCGTCGGGGCCTTCGGCGACCCTGAACGTCGCATCGACGGCCTGCACCGCGAACGGGATGTCCGGGTCGAGCACGATGCGCTGGAGGCCGTCGGGGTACAGGAAGAAGGAGCCGAGTTCGACGAGCCGTGCAGCCTCGGGTGTTTCGGTGAGAATCGCAGTCCGAGGCCCGAGCAGCGTGCGCAGGCTCATGACCTCGCTCTCGCGGTAGTGGTCGATCGGCGGGTTCGTGACCTGCGCGAACCGCTGCTTGAAGTAATGCGCGACAGGACGACGGACATGACTGAGCGGCTCGATCGGAGTGTCGGCTCCCATGGACGAGGTCGTCTCGCGCCCCTCGGTGGCCATCGGCCGGAGAATCGAGATGACCTCCTCGCGCGTGAAGCCGAACGCATGTTGACGACGCAGCAGGTCCTCGGGGACGCCTTCGACCGGATGGCCTGCCCGCACCGGACGCAGGTACTGCTCCAGCCACGCGCCGTACGGTGCGCGCCGCGCCAAGGTCAGCTTGATCTCGCGATCCTCCTGGAGCCCACCTTCGGTGGGGTCAACGCACAGCATCTGTCCAGGACCGAGGCGCTCACGCCGGACACGACCGCGGTCGCCGCCCGGCAGCGAGGTCCGCACCGCGCCGACCTCCGAGGCTGCCGCCACGGTCCCGTCCTCACAGACGTGGTAGCGCAGCGGGCGCAGGCCGTTGCGGTCCAGCGATGCGCCCACGCGGACACCGTCGGTGAAGATCAGCCCTGCAGGTCCGTCCCACGGCTCCACGAGCGCACTGTGGTAGCGGAAGAAGTCGCGAATCTCGGGGTCGACGTCGCGCGCACCTTCCCAGACCGGCGGGACCAGCATCGCCTGGGCGTGCCG
Source organism: Nitriliruptoraceae bacterium (assembly GCA_050480705.1). Classification (GTDB taxonomy): domain Bacteria; phylum Actinomycetota; class Nitriliruptoria; order Nitriliruptorales; family Nitriliruptoraceae; genus JBJHAX01. Next base: position 291,695 of record JBJHAX010000001.1, on the reverse strand, counting down.
GATGTCGCGCGCGCCGCGGACGAGGAGTTCGAGCGCGCTGTCGAGTTTCGCTGAGTCGGACTGGTCATCGTCGATCACCGGTGTGAGCAACTCGGGAGTCGCCCAGTCCTCGCCGTCGAGCGCCAGCGACCCGGAGACCAGCTGCCCCTCACGTGCCCGCATCAGATTGACGTTGCCGTCGATCGTGTTGATCTCGCCGTTGTGACACAACATGCGGAACGGCTGCGCACGCTCCCAGCTGGGCATGGTGTTGGTCGAGAAGCGGGAATGGAAGATCGCCAGCGCCGACTCGTAGCGCTCGTCGGCCAGGTCCCGGTAGAAGGCGCCGAGCTGCGCCGCATCAGCCATCGCCTTGTAGGTCACCGTGAGGAACGAGCAGCTGACCGGGTAGCAACGGATGTCGTGCGCCTCACACGCTTTGCGCGCCTGGCGGCGGACGCGGTAGGCGGCACGCTCAGCCGTCTGGTCGTCGGCGCCAGGTGGCCGCGCGATGATGGCCTGCACCAGCGCGGGCTGCGACCGCCGGGCGATCGCGCCGATCGCGTCGGGATCGATCGGTACCTCGCGCCATCCGATGAAACGCACGCCGTGGTCCGCACAGGCGCTTTCGAATGCGTCGCGTGCCCGGGAACGTGCCGTAGACGCCGCGTCGTCGTCGCCGGGTTCGAGAAAGAAGAAGGCCAGGCCGAGCTCGTCGGCAGCCACCTCGTGACCGAGCTCTGCCGCCCAGTCCGCAACCAGCCTGCGGGGAATCTGGGTGAGCAGCCCCGCGCCGTCGCCCGACGCCGCATCCGCTGCAACCGCTCCCCGGTGCCGCACGCCGCTGAGGCCGTCGAGCGCGTCCTGGACGATGCTGCGTCGCGGCACCCCGTCGACGTGGGCCACGAATCCGATTCCGCACGCATCACGTTCACGCAACGGATCGTTCACCGGGCCCGTCGCGCCAGGCGTCACCGGCACGGTGTCCGACGTCATCGGCGCGCTTCGCATGCGGGCCTCCTGGTCATTGGCAGACGTTGATCGCCGGCCGATGTGGTGCTCCCGGAGCCCGGGAACGACGAACGGCGCCCCTGCATGCTGCGGGAGCGCCGTTGCTCGAATCGCCACGTTACCGGCGCCGGGGGTGGCGTGTCCAACCTGGGGTCGCTGCGGGACCTCGGGATGCCTGGCGACTACGGTGCCTGCAAGCGGACCGCCGGCGACCGTCGACAACTCCAGACGGCGCCGCCACGCCGCCTGAACGGCCGCTGACCAGCGCCGGGGTCGTGGACGAGATGGAGGACACACGGTGCTCGACACGCAGCATCGGGACAACGGGGTCGTCGTACTCACGTTCGACGACCCTGCTCGCCGGAACGCAATGACCGAGCAGCTCGGCGACGCGCTTGCCAGCGCCACCGCGCAGTTGCGAGGTGACTCCGACGTGCGTGTCGTGGTGCTCACCGGCACCCCACCGGCTTTCTCGGCCGGCGGCGACCTCGACTTCCTCGAGGATCTCGCGACGCGTGCACGAGACGGCGGTTTCGACGCCACGGAGACGATGCGCACGTTCTACGAGCGTTTCCTCTCGCTGCGGGACCTGCCCGTCCCCGTCATCGCCGCCGTCAACGGTCATGCAGTGGGCGCGGGATTGTGCGTCGCGCTGGCCTGCGATCTGCGGGTCGTCGCTGACGAGGCCAAGGTCGGACTCAACTTCAGCCGGCTCGGGCTCCATCCCGGGATGGGCGCGACCTGGCTGCTGCCGCGAATCGTCTCGCAGCAGCACGCCGCACAGCTGCTCTACACCGGGGAGTTGATCGACGGCGCAGCCGCGCACCGAATCGGACTCGCCCTCGAGTCGCACCCCGCCGAACGCGTGCTCGAGCGCGCGCTCGAGATCGCCGATCAGATCGCTGCGGCCTCACCGACGGTGGTGCGCCAGGTCAAGCGCACCCTCTCGCTCACTGAGCGGCTCGACCTCACTGGGGCGCTGCGTGTCGAGGCGTCGTCCCAAGCCGTCTCGTACGCCTCGGCGGATCTGGCCGAAGGGCTCGCCGCGGCGCGTGAGCGGCGCGATCCGGACTTCTCGTGACCGGACCGGTGGCGGTGTCCGCCATCGGTTGTCCTCGGACGGGTGTCAGCTGTCGAGCGCCTCGGTGACCAACGTGCGAGCGATGACCTTGAGCGCCAGCACCTCGTCAGCTCCTTCGAAGATCGACAACACGCGCGCGTCGACGAACAGTCGGCTCACCAGGTACTCCTCGGCATACCCGTAACCGCCGTGCAGCTGCTGCGCCTCGCGCGTGACCCATTCCGCCGCCAGGCAGGCGAACTGCTTCGCCTGCGACGCAGACAACTGCCCCGCAGCTTCACGGCGGGCAAGCTGCCGCGCAGCAGCCGTCGCGAACGCGCGCGATGCCGCGAGCCGCCCGGCCATCCGCGTCAGCTTCGCCTTCGTCAACGGCAGCTCGGCGAGCGGCGCCGAGAAGACGTTGCGCTCACGCGTGTAGTGCACGGCTGCGTCGAGCGCGGCGGCCATCAGCCCCTGGGCGCGTGCCGCCGTCTGCAGGCGCCCGTTGGCGAACGCCCCCATCTGCAGATAGAAGCCCCGCCCGAGGCCGTCGTCGCCACCGATCAACGCGTCGTGCGCGACGCGCCATCGTTGGAACGACACTTCGAACGAATGCATGCCCCGATAGCCGATGGTCGGGATCGCCCGCGCCTCGATGACGCCGCCACCGTCCTGCTCGATTCGCCACTCGTGGCCAGCAAATGCGGGCTTGTCCACGACGAACAGGCTCAGCCCACGGTGGCCCAAGGAACGATCGGGATCGGTTCGCACCAGAACCAACAGGTACTCGGCACGTCCCGCGAAGGTGCACCAGGTCTTGACGCCGTCGAGCACCCAGTCGTCGCCCTCGCGCGCTGCCGAGAAGGTGATCGCGGCGACGTCCGATCCGGCATCGGGTTCGGTCACGGCGATGGCGCACATCTTCTCGCCCGACGCCAGTTTCGGCAGCCACGTGTGTTTCTGTTCCTCGGTGCCGCCTTCGAGGATCGCGGCGCACATGATCTCCGGGCGCGTGATGAGCGACCCGGCGATCGCGAGCGAGCCGCGGGCGAGTTCCTCGGTCACCATCAGCATGTTCGTCAGTTCGTCGTCGCCGCCCTCGCTGAGCCCCCCATATCCGCTGGGCACCGACAGCGCGAAACCACCCAGTTCCGCCAGACCGGTGATGAGTTCCTCAGGCACGTCCGCATCGTCGCGATGCACCGCGTCGGCGTGAGGGACAACCTTTTCCTCGGTGAATCGACGGAAGGTCTGGCGCACCATGTCGAGATCGTCGGGCAGGCGACGCTGGATCACCTCGCCCGTTGCAACCACCGCGTCGGCGACGGCTTCGATGAGCGCTGGGTCCCGGCCCCGGTCGATGTGTGCGGTGACCTCGTCGAACCAGCCCGGCTCGACCCCCCATGCGTCGGCACGCCCGACAAGGCGCTGGTTGACGTCGGCGGCGACGTCGGCGGCGAAGCTCAATGCCAGCGCTGCTTCGTCGCCGTCGGCCTCGTCGGTCGGGCAGTCTGCGACCAGGTGACGCGCAGCTGCCGCAGCCGCGCTGACACACGCGAGGTCGTAAGCGACGATCTGTTCCCGGTCGAGCAACCCCGAATCGACCCGCCCTCCGCGGCTGCAGCGGCGCGCGAGCGCCAACGCTGCGGCGGCCACGAGCTCGTCGACGGCATCGAGAATGGCTTGCGCTGACTCGAGATGGCTCACGGTGCATCCTTCGACGGGGGCATGTCCTCGATCACCTGGAGGCGTACCTGGCCGCGCGCGACGGGCTTGTCGTCACTGGTACGGCTGATGGTGACCTGCCACAACTGCTGGGTCCGGCCGAGGTGGACGGGTTCGGTGACGACCTCCACGCGGCCATGGCGATGAGCACGCAGGAAGTCGGTGGCGTTGTGGACACCGACGACGGCGCTGCCGTCTGCCGCGACCATGAGCGTCCCCACCACCGAGGCGGCCGTCTCGACGACCGCGCACCACACGCCACCGTGCACGACGCCGAACGGCTGGTGATGGCGTTGGTCGACATCGAGATGGGCGCGTGCCACATCCGCACACAGCTCGTCCCACTGCAGACCGAGTGCCGAAGCGACGAACGGACCGTCGAAGCCGGCGAGTTCGTCGCCGGCGATTCGTTCACCCGCGCGCAGGCGTGCGCTGAGCTCCTGCAGGGTCACCGGGGCCTCCGTCGGCGTCATCGGCATCGGGTCGGGACACTACCGCTGACGCCACCCACTACCGTGGTGGCGCGCCCCGCGGTCACGCGTGGGTGCTCGCGATGCGGCAGCACCGACCGAGCACACGAGGCGAGACATGGCCGATCCCAAGCACCGTAGCCGTGACGTCACCGACGGATTCGAACGCGCGCCTGCCCGCGCCATGTTGCGCGCGATCGGTATGTCCGACGATGACTGGTCGAAACCCCAGGTCGGCGTCGCGTCGTCCTGGAACGAAGTCACCCCCTGCAACCTGTCGCTCGACCGGCTCGCGAAGCAGGCCAAGCTCGGGGTGCGCGACGCCGGCGGCTACCCGATCGAGTTCGTGACGATCGCCGTCTCCGACGGCATCGCGATGGGTCACGAGGGCATGCGCGCGTCGCTGGTCAGCCGTGAAGTCATCGCTGACTCGGTCGAGACGGTGATGCACGCCGAACGTCTCGACGGCATGGTGACGTTCGCGGGGTGCGACAAGTCGCTGCCGGGCATGGTCATGGCCGCGGCACGCCTCGACGTCCCCAGCGTGTTCCTCTACGGAGGCTCGATCCTGCCGGGCCACCATGACGGTCACGACATCACCATTCAGGACGTCTTCGAAGCCGTCGGCGCCCGCGGCAAGGGCCAGATCGACGACGCGGAGTTGACCGCGATCGAACGGGCAGCATGCCCCGGCGAGGGCTCATGCGGAGGCATGTTCACCGCCAACACGATGGCATCTGCCATCGAGGCACTCGGGCTCGCGCTGCCTGGATCGTCGTCCGCGCCAGCCGTCGACACTCGGCGCGACGAGTTCGCGCGGCGTTCGGGTGAGACGGTCGTCCAGGCGCTCAACGCAGGCCTCAACGCACGCCGCATCATCACCCGTGAGGCGCTGGAGAACGCCATCAGTGTTGTCATGGCTGTCGGTGGATCGACCAACGCGGTGCTGCACCTGCTCGCCATCGCTCGCGAAGCCGAGGTCGAGTTGTCCATCGACGACTTCGACCGCGTCGGGCGCCGCGTGCCCCACATCGCGGACACCAAGCCAGCAGGGCGCTACGTCATGAACGACCTCGACCGCGTCGGCGGCGTCCCCGTCGTACTCAAGGTGCTGCTCGACGCCGATCTGCTGCACGGCGACGCCCTGACCGTGACGGGCAGGACGATCGCCGAGGAGATCGAGGCGCTCGAGGTACCCGGCCCCGACGGCGACGTCGTGCACCCGCTCGATCGCCCGATCCACGTCGACGGCGGCCTCGCGATCCTGCGAGGTTCGCTCGCTCCCGAAGGAGCGGTCGTCAAGATCGCAGGCATGAGCGCCGAGCAGGAGCTGTTCGAGGGGCCGGCCCGCGTGTTCGACGGCGAGCAGGACGCCATGGCCGCGGTCCTCACCGGCGCCATCGAGGACGGTGACGTCATCGTGATCCGCTACGAGGGCCCCAAGGGTGGTCCGGGCATGCGCGAGATGCTGGCCGTCACCTCGGCCGTCAAGGGCGCCGGGCTGGGTTCGACAGTCGCGCTGCTCACTGACGGGCGTTTCTCGGGCGCCACGCATGGCTTCTCCATCGGCCACGTCGCGCCCGAGGCCGCCGACGGAGGGCCGATCGCATTCGTCGAGGACGGCGACCCGATTCGCATCGACGTTGCAGCACGGCGCATGGATCTGCTCGTCGACGACGATGAACTCGAGCGCCGCCGGCAGGGATGGGAGCCGCTGCCGCCGCGATACACCCGCGGTGTGCTCGCCAAGTACGCGCGGGCGGTTGGTTCGGCTGCCGAAGGCGCGACCACGGGCGTGTGACGGGCGAGCGATGCAGTTCGAGGAGCTCCGGTTCGTGTGCCAGCAGGCCGCGGTGGAACTTTTGACCACGCGCGGCAGGCCGGTGACTGCCACCGTCGTGCTGCCTGGTCCGCAACGCACGGAGCTGCTCGCGCTGCCTGACCTGCCCCCCGACGACGAGGACCGGCACACAGTCGTCGCCGAACTCGCACACGACCGCGTCACCGCCGATCACATCCCCTGCTGGGGGTTCGTCGCCGAGGCGGAAGCCGACGGTGCCGACGTCGTCGTCGTCGTGTACGGCGCACGGCGCCATCCTCCGGAGATCACCGCCGCGAGGTTCGACGACGACGGCACACTTCACGAGTTCGTACCCGCCGAACCCCTCGATCCGACAGCGATGCCGTTTCTGCATCCGCTACAACACGCGGTCGATGCGCTGCCGGCGGTCGACGACGTGCTCGGCGGCACCGACTCCAAGCGCGGCGGACGATCGCACGCCTGACAGGGCCCGCGTTACCGTGACCGGCGGGTGCTGGGCGACATCCACGAGCACGGGACACCTGCATCGAGTGCCGCCTTCCGGTACCACCCGGCCAGCGACGCGACGGTCTCGTGGGCGTTGAGCCCGCTCGGGTTGGGAACGACCCAGGTGCGAGCACCTGCGATGTCGACGTCCTGCGGCCCAAGCGTCGCTGCAGGCCGACGGAAGGCCGTGCGATACGCCGTGACGCCTGCAATGGCGACGACCTGTGGGCGCCAGCGAGCGATGCGCCCGGCGAGCAGTGTCGCACCGTTGCGCAGTTCGTCGGTGGACAGCTCGGACGCGCGAGCTGTCGCGCGTGCAACGAGGTTGGTGATGCCGATGCCACGTCGGGTCAGTTGGGCACGCTCGGCGTCGCTGAGTCCCGCGACGCGGTCGAGTTCGCGATCGGTGATGCCCGCGCGGTGAAGCGCGGGGTAGAAGCGGTTCGAAGGGTGGGCGAAATGCGTGCCGGTCGCAGCAGTCCACAGGCCCGGGTTGATGCCGACGAACACCAGCCGGGGACGGGACCCGACGAGATCGGCGACGGTCGCTCCACGGAAGGTTTCGAGTTCGTCACGCGTAAAGGTCATCGCCCGGCCCTTCCGTGGCCGATTCGCGGTCGTCGCGCGCGGGGGCACGGACCTCGATCTCACCTGCGCGCAGGTGCTCGACCGACATCACGTGCAGCTGCCACCCCTGGTCCGTCACGACGACGTCGCCGGCATCCAACAACCGGCCCAGCTGCTCGACCATCCAGCCCGAGACCGTTTCCGCCTGCGTTGCCTGCAGGTCGAGTCCAGTGAGTCGCTCCAGTTCGTCACGACGCGTCGTCCCCGCAACGGTCCACACACGCGTGTCACGACGGACGTCCTGCGGACGCTCGTCGAACTCGTCCGCGATGTCGCCGACAAGCTCTTCGAGCACGTCCTCGAGCGTCAGCAGCCCGGCGGTGGCACCGAACTCGTCCACGACGAGCAACGCATGGTGGCGTCCGGCGAGCATCTCGCGCAACAGCCGCTCCAGATCCCTGGCGGCGGGAACAGCCAGGATCGGTCGCAGCAGCGGCATGACCGATCCTTCGGTGCGTGCGACCTCGCCCTGCACGATCGCATCCTTGACGTGCACGACACCGACGACGGCGTCGAGGTCACCGTGGTAGATCGGCACGCGGGTCACACCGGTCTCGGCTGCGACCTCGAGCAACTCGTCGACCGTTGACTCGTCAGACAATGCGACGAGATCGACCCGCGGGGTCATCGCCGCGCCGGCAGTCGTCGAGGTCAAACGCAGCGCCGCCCCCATCACGTTGGCGTCCTGCGCTGCGATGGCACCTCGCTGGCGCGAGTCAGTGAGCACCAGCGCAAGCTCTTCGGGTGTGTGGACCAGTTTGTGCTCGGCGACCGGCTCGACGCGAAGCAACCGCAGCACAACATGCGAAGCGGCCCTCAGCACGATGATCAGGGGTTTGAACGCAGCGACGAAGAGGCGGAACGGTCGCGCCAGCGCGAGTGCGACTTCTTCAGGACGTGCGAGCGCCAGGTTCTTCGGCGCCATGTCGCCAACGACCATGTGCAGGAACACCACGATCGCCAGCGCGATGGCCACTGCGAGACCGGGAACCAGCGCGTCCGGGAGCGCTGAGGCTCCCATCAGCCGGACCAGCGCACTCGCAACGGCAGGCTCGGCGACCGCTCCCAGGCCCAGCGAGCTCAACGTGACCCCGAGTTGTGTGCCGGAGAACGTCGTCGACAGGTCACGCAGCGAACGCAACGCCGCGCTCGCGCGACGATCACCTTCGTCAGCCGCCGATTCGATCCGGCCCCGACGGGTGGCAAGCAGGGCGATCTCGGTGGCGGTGAATGTGCCGTTGGCGATGAGCAGCGCCACACCGACCAGCAACGCCCACGGGCTGAAGGTGGCATCCGCAAGGCCAGGAGCTGCGGCGATCATGTCTGCTCCGCCGCGTCGGTGCGCTCAACCGCGATGTCGACGACGCGCGTACCGTCGATGCGTACGACGACCAGCGTCACACCGTCGACTTCGACGGCCTGTCCCGGTTCAGGCAGCGTTCCCAGGCGATCGATGACGAACCCCGCCACGGTCTCGTACTCGCCGCGTGGCAGCGACACCCCGAGATCACGTTCGAGCGCCTCCAGGCGCAATGATCCGGCGACGAGGTGGCGTCCCGCACCTTGGCGCCGGATCGGACGGTCCTCGACGTCGAACTCGTCCTCGATGGCTCCGACGAGCCGTTCCAGCACGTCTTCGAGTGTCACGATTCCCGCGACCGTGCCGTGCTCGTCGACGACGACCGCGAACGTGCGGTGGCCGCGGCGCAACTGGCCCAGCAGTTGGCGCAGCGGCGCGGTCTCGGGCACGACCAACGCGTCGCTGGTGACCTCTCCCACCGGCGTCGTCGCACGTTCGGCTGGTGCCACACCAAGCAGGTCCTTGACGTGGACCGTGCCGAGGACGCCGCCGTCATCGCCGCGCACCGGAAACCGCGAGTGGCCGGTGGCCTCGGCGCGGGCGCGCAGCGCGTCGAGCGAGGAGGATTCGGCGATCCACGCCACATCGGGCGCGGGAACCATGACTTCGATGACCCGGGTGTCTCCCAATCCGACGGCCCGTCCGAGCAGTTCCGCCTGGCTTTCGGACAGGCTGCCCTCGTCACCCGACGCCATGATGATGCGGGACAACTCGTCGAGCGAACGCGCCGTATCGAGCTCTTCGACGATCTCGATGCGAAATACCGCGCGGGCGACTTTCGCTGCGGCGCGGTCGAACACCCGTACCACGGGCCACAGTGCCCGACCGAACACCCGGGTGACCGGTGCGAGGGCGAGCGCGACCCCCAGCGGTCGTGCGAGCGCGAGGTTCTTCGGCACGAGTTCGCCGATGACGACCTGCACGGTGGTCGAGGCCAACAGCGCCCCGGCAACCGCAACCGCGACCGACCACGATTCGGGCAGACCCATCAGTGACAACACAGGACGGATCACTGTGTCGCCGATTGCTCGCTCGGCAAGGAATCCCACGAGCAGCGATGTCAGCGTGATCCCGAACTGGGCGACCGACAACGCGTACGACAACTCACCCAGTTCGCGGCGAACGGCGCGTGCACGCCAGGAACCGCTCGCGGCGAGTTGATCGATCGATGGGCGTCGCACTGCCACGAGCGCGAACTCCGCGGCGACGAACACGCCGTTGGCGGCGATGAGCGCGGCGACGAGCACGAGCCCGACACCGCCGCTCACACGACCTCCGAACGCGTCCCGACGCCTCGAGGGACGCAGCGTGACGCATCTGACATCCTGGGGAGAACCTAATGGGCAGAGCCTGCGCCGCGAAATGACCGTTGCTGTCACGACACGCCACGAGCGAACCACCGACGGGCTGTCGGCGAGGCAGTAGCGTGAACCGGCCCATCATGCGACCACCCGGTATTCGGCGACCTGAGATGCCAAACGAGCGCTCGTCAGCGCTCGCACGCACCGTCCTTGCGATCACGGCGGTGCTGGTGATCGTGGCTGCGGTCGCACTGCTGCCCGTCGTCGCCTGGATGATCACTCACAGCGACCGACCGGTTGACCGCGCCGCTGCGGGTGTGATCGATCCCTCCGTGTCCGACCTCGGCGAGGCCGACTACCGCGTCTTCGCGCACAACGCTGACGGCGCTGCGGTGCGCTGGGACGCCTGCGACACGATCGCCGTCGTCGCCGACCCGACGGCTGGCCCCCCGGGATGGCTCGACGTGCTCGACGAGGCCGTGCGCATCGTGCGTGACGCCTCGGGGATCGAGATCGTCATCGAAGGCGTCGTCGACGAGCGGCCCCGTGCCACGCGGCCTCCCTACGACGAGCGCTACCCGGGACGTTGGTCCCCCGTGCTGGTGGCGTGGGCCGGCGAGCACGACGACGTGCCGATGCGCGCACACGATCACGCTCTCGCGATCCCTCTCGCGGTCGGCGACGACGATGCTCGGGTGTTCGTCAGCGGCCAGATCGTGCTCAACGCACAACGGCTCGGCGAACCCGACGTCCCGTTGGATCCGGATCGCACCGACCGCCGCGGCAGCCTGCTCGCGACGCTGCTCCACGAGTTCGGCCATCTCTTGGGACTCGACCACGTCCACGACCCCGCCCAGATCATGCACCCGTATCCCGCCGATGGCGACGTGGCACTCGGCGACAGCGACCGCGCGGGCCTGGCCGCAGTTGGCGCCGACGCGGGATGCTCCCCCGCGCCGCCGCCGGGACCTGTCCCGTTCGACGCAGGGTTGCTGACGTCGCGTTGAGCAGACCCGGCCGCCAGCGGCGCGTGGAGGACGGCTGTTCAGACGTCGACGACGGCGTCGATCTTGCGCGCCATCGACAGATCGCGCTCGCTGACACCGCCGACGTCGTGGCTGGTCAACGAGATCATGACCCGGTTGTAGCTGTTGTGGATGTCAGGATGATGGTCGGCCTCGTCGGCCAGGTCCGCCACTCTGACGACGAAATCGATGGCGTCCCGGAACGTGTCGAAACCGAACTGTCTGAGAAGCTCCCTGCCCGTGAACTCCCAACCCTCGAGCTCGGTGAGGCGGGCGCGGATGGTGTCGGCATCAAGTGTCGGCATGCCATTCGTGGTACCACGCCGACCACGACGAGGTCAACATGTCCATCACTCCGATGTTCCCGCTCGGCGGCGTGCTGCTGCCCCACATGGCGCTGCCGCTGCACGTGTTCGAGCCGCGCTACCGCCGGCTCATGCACGACGTACGCGACCACACCGACGCCTTCGGCGTCGCCCTGATCGCACGGGGATCCGAGGTCGGCGGTGGTGACGTACGCACCGACGTGGGCACGATGGCACGCATCATGTCAGCGGAAGAACTCGGGGACGGTCGCTGGCTGGCCGTCGTGGTCGGAACCAGGCGCATCCGCATCGAGCGGTGGCTCGACGACGCCCCTTATCCACGCGCCGAGGCGGTCGCTGCGCCATCCCCGCCCGCCGGTCCTGCGCACGTTGAACAGGCCGCGCAGGAGATCGGTCCTCGGTTGGACCGCGTCCTGGCCCTGCGAGCGACACTGGCCGGTGACACGGATCCGCAGGTCTACGTGCCCGACGACGACCCCGACACCGCCTGCTGGCAGGCGGTCGTCATGGCGCACCTTCCGGCGATCGACGCGCAGCACCTGCTCGAACTCAACGACTGGGACGACCGGCTGTCCCACCTCGGCGAGGTCCTCGAGGAGCAGGAGGACGTCCTGCGCTTCCAGCTCAGCCGCTAGCGCACGCGATGCCAGGTCCCGCACGCGGGCCGGGTCGAGCGCAGCGCCCACCCGCGATGGATTCCCGGCGGCGTTGTTGGTAGGAAACGGCGCGACGTCAATGGAAGACACGGGATGGATCTGCTCGCAATGCTGCTGTGGGTCGCGGCCGGCGCCGGCGTCGTCGCAGTCGCGGTCGCGTTCGCCAGGCCGTCTCTGCGACGGCCGGCTCTGATCGTCGCCGCGATGCTGTTCCTGCCGGTCGGGGTCCTCGGGATCCTGTCGATCGGTGTCGTGTTTCTGGCCGCCGCCGCGACATGCCTCGCGTTCGCGTTCGCCCGAGGGTGAGGCGTCGACCGATGTCGACCCGTCTGGCTTCGCCGGACGCGCTGCGCGCATCGAGGGTGTGCGACAGCAGTCTCGGTCAGTCGGTCAGCGCGACGAGGTCGCGGACCGCGTCGACCGCCAGTGGCATCAGGATCGCGACGGCGACGACGAGCACGACCAAAGCGACGAGCCAGCGAAGCGACTGCCAGTTCGACGAGTCATCCCCGCGTGTGGACCCACGACCGGACTCCATCGACCTCGACGCCTCCTGGCTGTGGCACCTGCGATGGTGCGTGATCGGTCGTGCCGTCGCGGCGAAGGCCAAGACCCGCCCGCGCTGACCACGACGGGCCACATCGTATGGCGGCGGTGTCCAAGACGCCCAATGCAGCGGGACGCCTGCCGGCACGTAGCGCCACCGGCGTCCACCCTTTCGCCGTTAAGCTCGCTTCATGTGCGGTCGCTTCCAGTCCACATCCTCGCCCGACGAGGTCGGTCGGCACTTCGCGGTCGAATCGATCGACGTCGAAGGCCACCGGCCCAGCTGGAACGTCGCGCCCAGCAGCCGCGTGCTCGCCGTGCTCGAAGACGAGCGGGAACGTCGGCTGCAGCAGCTGCGCTGGGGGTTCGTGCCGGCGTGGGCCAAGAAGGTCGGGGGCCGGGGCCAGCCGAACAACGCACGCGTCGAGACGGTGGCGACGAGCAGGATGTTCGCCTCGTCGTTCCGCTCCAGGCGCTGCATCATCCCGGCGGACGGCTTCTACGAATGGCAGGCACGGGACGACGGCCGGCCCAAGCAACCGTTCCACCTGGCCGCGACCGATCGCGCCCCGCTCGCATTCGCCGCCATTTGGACGACCTGGCACGATCCCGACGGTGGCGACGACGTGATCAGCGCGGCGATCGTCACGACGGCGGCACGCGGCGCGATGGAACGCATCCACCACCGCATGCCGGTCATCCTGCCGTCGACCCTGTGGTCGTCGTGGCTGTCCGCAACGCCCGATGACGCACCGCACCTCGTCGAGGTCGTCGCAGCACTCACACCGTCGCTGACCGCCACGCCGATCTCGACGCGCGTCAACCAGGTGCGCAACAACGGGCCGGAACTGCTCGAACCCGCAACGGTGGGCTGATACGAAGGCGGGACGAGGCGTGCCGAAGCGAACGGTCGGAAACGCGTCAGCCTGCCGCACCCGCGCGCGACGCAATGATCTGCTCGGCGATGTGCCGCCCGTCACGGCATCGCGCGGCCAGCCCGACGCCGCCGAATGCCGCTCCCGCCACGTGGAGGCCCGGAGCAGCGTCTGCGACGGCGCCGTGCACCGCCTCGATGCGCTCGAGATGACCGACTTGATACTGCGGGAGCACATCCCCCCAGCGTCGGACCAGACCCGCGCGCGCTTCTCCGGTGAGTCCCGCGATCGTCGCAACTTCGCCATCGACACGTCGTAGCAGCTCGTCGTCGTCGAGTTCGTCGTGCCGCCGGTCGCCGACGCGTCCCACGCTGGCGCGGATCAGGGTCGCATCGTGGCCGACGTGGTGCGGCCATTTGGTCGACGAGAACGTGACGGCTTTGACCAGTCCCTGGTCCGACTGTCCCGGAGGAACCAGCACACCACTCGCGTGCGGCGGCTGGCCGGCCGCACGCTCGTAGGCGAGCGCAACGACGGCGATCGACACGGTGGGCATCGCGGCCAGCGCACGCGACGCACCGGCGACAAGCGGTGCGAGCAGCTCCGCCGCAACTGCCGTCGGGGTGGCGAGGACCACGTCGTCGGCCGGGATGCGTTCTCCCGCGTCGCACACCACGATCCATCCGCTCGAATCGGGCGAGCGTTCGACGCCGACGACACGCGTGCTGGTGCGCACCTGCCCTCGCAGGGACCCGGTGAGCGCATCGACGACACGGGACAGTCCTCCCCGAACGGTTCGAAAGACCGGGACGTCGTGATCGACAGCCGCTGATCTGCGGCGCGACGACGCGAGCGCCCGCAGCAGCGAGCGTCGCTCGGCTGCCGCCTGCCAGACTGTCGGCATCGTCGCACGTGCGCTGAGGTTCGCGGCACCACCCGCGTACACGCCGCCGAGCAGCGGCTCGACAAGCTGGTCGACGACGGCGCGGCCGAAACGTTCGGTGAGCAGCGTCGCGACATCGATGTCGTCGGCGATCTGCCGACGCGAAACGATCGGCTCGATCGCCGCGCGCAACAAGCCCCGGGTTCCGAGCGCACCCGAACGTGCCAGTGCCACCAGGTCGGTGGGGACGCCGAACACCGTGGCTTCGGGCAGCGGACGCAGCCGCCGGCCGCGACGCAGCAGAACGCGGGAGGTGGCCGGCGCGACGAGTTCCGTCTCGTCGATGCCCAGCGCGGCGACGAGCTCACTCATGCCGGGCTGCCGAGCGAGAAACGCATCGGCGCCGACGTCGAAGGCGACCCCGTCGAAGGCGACCGTGTCGATCGCGCCACCCAGGCGTGATGAGGCGTCGAGGACGACGACATCGCATTCGGCGTCGAGGTGTCGTGCCGCAACGAGGCCGGTGAGACCGCCGCCGACGACGACCACGCGGCCGGTGGTCATCCTCGCGCCGAGTCAGCGGCACGGTCGCTGACGATCGTGCCTTCGCGGTGGACGAGGTCGACGATGCGCTCGAGCACCGCGGGGTCGGTCTGTGGCAGCACGCCGTGGCCGAGGTTGAAGATGTGGTTACACGCCCCGTCGGCCGCATCGAGGACGTCGCGAACCCGCGCTTCGACCTGAGGCCACGGCGCAAGACACACGGCCGGTTCCAGATTCCCTTGCATCCCGACTCCGACCGGGATGCGGCGCCGCGCGTCGGCGAGTTCGACCCGCCAGTCGACACCGACGACGTCTGCCCCCGCGTGCGCCATGTGGCCGAGCAGCTCCCCGGTGCCCACCCCGAAGTGGATGCGTGGCACGTCGAGGTCGGCGAGTTCGGTGAAGATCCTGTGACTGTGTGGAAGCACGAAGCGCTGGTAGTCGCGGGGGTGCAGCGCACCGGCCCAGGAGTCGAACAGTTGGACCGCCGCCGCGCCGCGCTGGACCTGGGCTCGCAGACTCGCCGTCACGATCTCGGCGAGGCGCTCCATCAGTCCGTGCCACGTCGCAACGTCGGTGAACATCAGCGCCTTGGTGCGCGCGTAGGACTTCGACGGGCCGCCCTCGATGAGGTAGCTCGCCAGCGTGAACGGTGCACCGCCAAAGCCGATCAAGGGCACGTCGAGTTCGTCGACGAGAATCGACACGGTGTCGAGGACGTAGGTCATGTCCACGTCGGGTTCGAGGGGCCGCAGCCGAGCGAGGTCGGCGGTCGTGGTGATCGGCTGGGCGAGCGTTGGGCCCACGCCGGGCGTCACCTCGATGTCGAGGCCGATCGCCTGCAGCGGCGTGACGATGTCAGAGAACAGGATCGCGGCGTCCACGCCGTAGCGACGCACGGGCTGCAAGGTCACCTCGGCAGCCAGCTCAGGAGTGCGCACGACTTCTTCGAAGGCATGACGCTGCCGGATCTCGCGGTACTCGGCCAGGGCGCGCCCCGCCTGGCGCATGAACCATACGGGCACGACCTCGTGCGAATGTCCCCGGCACGCGCGCAGGAATGGGCTGTTCGCATGGCGACGGTGGACGGCGGCGGCATCGGTCACGGACGTCTCGCTGACGGGTGGCGTCACGGTAGCGGTGCCGCACAGCGGGACCGTGCGGCGGGAGGAGTCGGCGTGTAAGCCGGATTCTGTCCCCGCGTAACGCGGGTGGCGACCATCTCTCTGGGACGCCGGTCTCCCGACGCCTCGCGCGGCCTACCTGGGACACGTCGACGGGCCGCCGCTGGTCCCTGCTTGGCCTTGCTCCGGATGGGGCATGCCCAGCCACGACGGTCACCCGCCGTGCTGGTGAGCTCTTACCTCACCGTTTCACCCTCACCACGCGCCTGGTGCCGCGAACGACACCGATTCGGCGCGGGCGGTCTGCTCTCTGTTGCGCTTGCCGCGTGTCACCACGCCTGGGAGTTACCCAGCACCCTGCCCTGTGGAGTCCGGACTTTCCTCACCGGGCGAACTGACCCGGCGCGGCCGCCTCGCCGGCTCCTCCCGACACCCTCGAGGGTACGTCCTCGGCCGGGTTCTGGCACCATGGGACCATGGACACGTCTGGCGCATCTTCCGGCCCAGCAGGCGCTTCGGGCCACCTGCGTGCGATCGCCTGGATGGACGGGCGAGTCGTGCCGGCCTCGGAGGCGACCGTGCCGTTGACCGACACCGGTTTCCTGCGGGGAGACGGCGTCTTCGACGCCGTCCTCGTTCGAGGGGGACGCACGCATGCACTCGACGAGCATCTCGAACGCCTACGACGCTCGGGGCGACGTCTCGGGATCCGGGTCCCTGTCGTGCGTGACGTCGTCAAGGATCTGCTGGCAGCGTGGGGACCCAACGACGGCGCGATACGGATCATCGTGACACGTGACGGCACGGTGCGCGGACTCGCCGAGCAACCCGTCTGGCCGGCTTCGATGACACTCGCGACCGTGGACGCCCCGTGGGTCAGCGCGTTGACGGGCGTGAAGACCCTGTCCTACGCGGTCAATCAGTGGGCGCTGCGCCAGGCCCGAGAGCGCGATGCCGATGACGCCCTGGTCGTCGATTCGGGGCGCCTGCTGGAGCTGCCGACAGGGGCGGTGTGCCTGGTACGGGGGCAGCGAGTGCTCAGTCCGGATCCGGCGTCGCTGCCGATCCTCGATTCGATCACGCTGCGCCAGCTCGCGCACGTGACCGACATCGACTTCCAGACACCCACCGTCGACGATCTCGCCGAGATCGACGAGGCCTTCGTGGTGTCTGCGACCCGTCCGGTGCTGCCGGTCCGTGCGGTCGTGACCGACGAACACACCTTCGATTTTCCGGCACCCGGGCCGACGACCTCGTGGTTGCGCGAGGCGTTCGACGACCACGTTGCGGCCACACTCGATGTGACCGCCGCCAGCTGAGCACCCTGTGCCGGCAGCGCCCACGGTGGTCGCGCCCCACCGAACGCCCGAACCGGACCAGGCCCGGCGGTTCGCACACTACGATCACGGTGCGGCGAGGAGAGCCAGCGTGCAGGAATCCGCACCGCTGATCGTGGTGGCGAATCGTCTCCCCGTCTCCCGGCGCGGCGAGACGTGGGAAGCGTCAGCCGGTGGGCTCGTCACCGCACTGCGCCCCGTCGTCGAACGCACCGGGGGGGCCTGGATCGGCTGGGACGACGACCCCGACGGCGTGCCCGGCCGGGTCGAGGGGCTTGCGTGTGACCTGTACCCGGTGCGGCTCGACGAACAGCTCGTGCAGGGCTACTACCACGGGTTCGCCAACCGCACACTGTGGCCGCTGTTCCACGATCTCGCGGCACAGCCGGTCATCGACCGCGACTGGTGGGAGGCCTACCGCAAGGTCAACCGGCTCATCGCCGAGGCGGTCGCTCCGGTCGCAGCGCGCTACGACGCGACGACGACGATCTGGGTCCACGACTACCACCTGATGCTCGTTCCCGAGCTGCTGCGGGCACTGGTCGAGGACGCACGCATCGGCTTCTTCCTCCACACGCCGTTCCCACCGCCCGAACTGATCGCACGTCTGCCGTGGCGTGAGGCGCTGCTCGACGGAGTCCTCGCTGCGGACAGCATCGGTTTCCACACCACGCGCTACCGCGACAACTTCATCCGGTCTGTCCAACGGCTGTATCCGTCGGTCAGCCCGCTGGGTGACACGCTGATGCATCCTGACGGGCGTCGGACCCTGGCGGTCGCCCATCCGATATCGATCGACGCCGACGAATTCGCGACGCTGGCCCTCGAGGACGAGACCGAACGGGAACTGGCGACGCTGCGCGAGCAGTTCGCGGGGCGACGAGTCTTTCTCGGTGTCGACCGGCTCGACTACACCAAGGGGATCCGTCACCGGCTGCAGTCGATCGAGCGGTTGCTCGACCGCGAGCCCGATCTGCGCAGAGAGGTGGCATTCGTGCAGGTCGCTGTGCCGAGCCGCGACGACGTGCGCGAGTACCGTGACCTGCGTGAACAGGTTGAGACCGAGGTCGGGCGGATCAACGGTCGCTTCACCGAGCCCGGCCACGACGTGCCCGTGCACTACCTCTACCGCGGAGTGAGTCGTGCGCGGCTCGCCGCCTATTACCGGCTCGCCGACGTGATGTGTGTCACGCCACTCAAGGACGGCATGAATCTCGTCGCGAAAGAGTTCGTGACGGTGCAGGCCGCCGCCGGCGGCGCCGGTGTGCTGCTTCTCAGCGAGTTCTGCGGCACGTCGCTGGAGTTCGGCGACGAGGCCGTGCGCTGCAACCCGTTCGACGTGGACGGGCTGAGCCACCTGATGCAGGCGGCACTCACGCTCGACGAGTCCGAGCGGCGCCAGCGGATACGTCGGATGGCAGAGATCGTGCGCCGGGCGGATGTGCACCGCTGGGTCACAGACGAACTCGACGCGATCGAGGAAGGTCACCGGCGACCGTGACCCTCCCCGCCGCCGACCCGGTGCAGCTGGCGGCCGTCATGGGACGGCCGGCCGACCATCTCGTCGTCGTCGACTTCGACGGAACTCTCGCCGAGATCGTCGACCGCCCCGACGACGCCGCTCTCGCTCCGGGAGCGCTGCAGGCACTGCGGCGCCTCGCCCGGGCAACGACCGTCGCGATCTGCTCGGGTCGCGACGTCGAAGATCTGCGCAAGCGCACGATCGGCGCAGAGGCGATCCTCGTCGGTGGGCACGGCGCACACATCGTCGCCGGCGACGCGACCCTGGTGGAACTGGTCGATGTCGACGCGGTGGTCCACACCCTCGACGCGGTCGAAGGCGACGTGCGCACACTGCTCGAGGATCGGCCGGGATGGCTGATCGAGCGCAAACCCACGTCGCTCGCCGTGCACCATCGGCTGGTCCCCGTCGACGACGAGACGGCGAGGCTGCCTGCCCTGCGCAGTCTGCTCGCGCGCCGCCTTGGTGACGCTCCCGGATTCCAGTTGCTCGACGGCAAGTCGGTCGTGGAGCTGCGTCCAGAAGGAATCGACAAGGGACGTGCGGTGGAGTGGCTGCTGCGCTACGTCCCCGGAAGCCTCCCGTTGGTGATCGGCGACGATGTCACCGACGAGGACGCGTTCGCGGTTGCACGCCGCCACAACGGGACCGCGATCCTGGTCGCCGAGGTGGAGCGTCGGTCGCTGGCCAGCGACCGGCTACGCGATCCGACGGCAGTGGTGGCGTTCCTGCGCGCACTCGGCGCGAACGCGCACACGGAGGATCACTGACGTGGCACGGCCGGGACTCGACGCTCGCACGCGTTCGGTGCTCACACGCCTGGTCGGTGCGCTCGAGCGGCCTGGAACACGCATCGGGGTGTTCGGCGGTGGCCTCGGACTCACCGTCGCCGTCCACATCGTCACCGCCGACGCCCAACTGGCCTGGCTTACGGCCCCTCTTGCGTTCGTGGCAGGTCTCGTCGGGGGTGTGCGCGGCGGCATCTACTACGGCATCGCCGCCGGCGTCGTCCATGGCACAGCGGACGTCGCGCTCCTCGCGGCGGGCCCGAGCCGCGCCCGGCGGTCTGGTTGCGTGGCGCACGACGAGCGCGCGCGGAACGATCGGCCACGGGGAGGCCTCCAACGGGGATGCGCCGCGGCGATCGCCGGCGGGCGGTGGATCGAACGTGACGACGGTAGCTCACGGTGCTCGCCCGACGGCGCAGGCGTAGGACCTCGCGGCCACCACCCTCG
>JBJHAX010000001.1:177512-271772 GCA_050480705.1 Nitriliruptoraceae bacterium | reverse complement strand
GGGTGCGGGCTCATCGGCGCGACCGGGGCGCAGCTCGAAGGACAGCGGACCGAGGCGTTGCAGCGCGTGGTGCGCGAAGATTCGGTCACCGGTCTGCTCAACGTCCGGGCCTTCTACGACGAACTGGGCGCGTTGCGCGAGCAGGGACGTGCGTTCACGATCCTGCTCGCCGACATCCGTGGCATGCGCGCGCTCAACGACCGCTACGGGCATCCGACCGGCACCGAAGCGATGCGTGCACTCGCACACGTGCTCCGTCGGTCGGCCGGCCAGGACGTCCTCGCCTCGCGTCTGGGAAGCGACGAGGTCGCGATCGCACTCGTCGAAGCCGACCGTGACCGCTGCCGGTCGGTCGTCGCACGCATCGTCGAGCGACTGCACGACGAGCAGGTGTCCCTGCCCGACGGCGAACGTTTCGAAGTGCACGCCGCGTACGGCATCGCTCGGTTCCCCGAGGACGGCGACGACGAGGTCGCGGTGCTGCGCGCCGCCGATCGTGCCAAGGAACGGGCGAAGTCAGCTGGCATGGATCGCGTCGGCACGGCCGAGGGCGACGTCCTGTGAGACACACTCCAGCAGCGCGCAGATGCCCGCCTGGCGATCAGTCCGGGATGATCAACATCCGCTGACACTGCGGGCAGCTCGTCAGCGACGGGCCCGCCAGCAGGTCGTTGACGTCCGCCATCGACAGCTGCACACGACATGCAGTGCACGATTGGCCGTCGAGTTGTCCGACGCCGACACCGCCCGAGCGCTGCACCGCGGCGTCGTAGCGCGCAACGAGGTCCGCGTCGATGGTGGCCGCCTGCTCGGCGCGCGCAACCTCGAGTTCGGCCGTTTCGGCCAGGATCGCTCCTGCCGCCTCGTCGCGGGCAACGGTCAGCTCGGCGGCACGTGCCCGCTCCTGCTCGAGCGCGGTGTCGAACGAGGCGACCTGAGCCTCGAGCGTCTCGACACGTTCGAGGACCTCGAGCAGCAGCTCCTCGTGATCGGCGATCCGACGGCCGGTCGTTTCGATCTCGGCTTCGGCTGAGCTGATCTGCCTGGGGCTGGTGAGCGAACCGTCGTAGAGGCGGGCCTGTTCTGCATCGCGACGCTGGGTGAGGACGTCGACTTCACGTTCGAGCTGGCGCTGGTCGGCGCGGGCGCGTTCGAGTTCGATTCGGGTGTCGTCGCCGGATCGTTCGAGCTCGGCAGCGCGCGCCTGCGACGCCTCGAGCTGTTGCTGCTCATCGAGTGCATCCAGGCGGTGGCGCAGCCGTCGGATCGACGTGTCCGTTCGCTGGAGCTCGATGAGGCGATCGAGGTCGTCGGGCGCCGGTTCGGACAACGATCAGCTCCAGGGGACGGTCGGCTCGCGGGAAGCTACCACCGGCGCAGTCAGCGACCGCGTGCGCGCCTCGTTGGCGATGCGTTCGATCCAGTGCGGCATCGCCGCGACCTCGGTCGCATGGTGCCCGGCATCGACGAGCGCGAGGCCCTGTTCGAGTGCATCCAACGCGACATGGTGCCGAAGGTCTCCGGTCACGTAGACGTCGACGTCAGCTGCCAGCGCCGCGCCGACCAGTCCGTCACCTGCTCCGCCGACGCACGCGACACGGGACACGACGCGCTCGCCGGCGCCGGCGTAGCGTAGGTGCGGGGCGGGCAGCCCGGTGCGCAGCGTCGCCGCGACCTCCGCCAGTGTCTGCGGGGTTGGCAGGCGCCCGACGATGCCGAAGCCACTGGTGGCGCCGTCGATCAGCGGCACGAGGTCGTAGGCGACTTCGTCGTAGGGGTGGGCCGAGAGCAGCGCGGCGACGACCGCGCCGATGCGAGCGGTGGGCAGTTCGACCTCGAGCCGGTATTCCTGCTCGGCACTGTCCTCTCCGACCGCGCCGCTGTAGGGATCGGCGCCTTCGAGAGGACGGAACGTGCCGGTGCCGAGCACCCGGAACGTGCAGCGCTCGTAGTCGCCGATGCGGCCCGCCCCTGCGCTGGCCAGCGCGTCGATGACCGTGTCGACGGCCTCGGGCGGCACGAACGTGACGAGTTTGGCGCGCCCACCCTGCCGCGTCTCGGTCGTCAACGGCCGTCGTTCGATGAGCTCCAGCGCATCCGCGATCGGTCGCGACGTTCCCGCTCCGTCGGTCGCGACGTCCAGATTGGTGTGGACGGCCGTGATCGCGACACCGGCGCGGGCCGCCGTCAGGGCGATTCGTCCAGCAGCGGTCGCCGGTGTGAGGCGCGCCAGCGGACGAAACAGCAGCGGATGGTGCGCGACGACCAGCGTTGCCGGCACCTCCGCAGCCTCATCGACGACCTTCGAGGTGACGTCGAGGGTGACCAGCGCGCGGGCGACGGGCCAGTCGGCTGCCCCGACCTGCAAGCCGACGTTGTCCCAGTCAGCGGCGTCCGCGGGCGGATACATCGCATCGAGCATCGATGTCCAGTCACCGACATGTCCGACCTCGATCGGCTCGTCGTCGGAGCGGGCATGCGAGGCCATGGTGGTGTCCGAGTCACGTCGCGGAAGCTGCGGTCGCCATCGCCCAGCGTACGAGAAGGCGTCAGGCGCGTCGCTAGGCTCGCAGGGTGCGCTCTTCGCGGGCGTTTTCGGGCGGGTAGCTCAGATGGCGAGAGCGCCTCGTTTACACCGAGGAGGCCGGGGGTTCGAGACCCTCCCCGCCCACACTGTGCCTGGAGGCACCAGCAGCCGTGGCCGGAACGAGTCAGCGCCCAGCGAGATCTTCGATCGTGACGTGCGCGACGCGCCGGCCAACATCGCGCAGGGCTGCGATGTCGCCCGCTGCCTGGGCCCGCTTGAGGGTCGCGAAGCCGTGGTCACGGCCGGGGATGCCGGCATCGTGGGGATCGTCACCGACCGCCACGAGGAACACGCCGCCGTCGCTGCCGCCTTTGTGGAGCTGGCCGGTCGAGTGCAGGTAACGGGGCCCGATGCCGACGGTGGCCGGAACCCCGTGGCGGGCCGACAACCGCCGAGCCGCATCCCGCAGGAGTTCGTCGTCGGGCCCGCCGGGTGTGACGAAACCCAGCACCGCGATGTAGTCGCCCGGGCGTATCGTCGCCAGTGCCGCGTCGGCGTCGTCGTACGGGGGCAGCTGCCCGCCGGCCTCGAGGGCCCGCCTGGTTGCGTCCTTCGCGCGCGCCACGTCGGGCTGATCGAACGGGTTGACACCCATGAGCGCGCCGGCGACTGCGACCGCGATCTCCCAGCGCACCACCTCGCCCGCGAGCCCGCTGAAGCCGGGATCGTCGATCTCGACGATGGGGACGCCAGCCACCGCGAGATCTGCCAGGTCGTGACGCCCGTACGCGACGACGACGAGGTCGTCGAGGCGGGCCAGCTCGCGCGGATCGGTGTCGAGCACCGGCAGCACCCCTGTGCCGTGCTTGCCGGTCGACTCGGCGACCAGTTGCTCGATCCAGGAACCGAACACCTGCAGGCGCTCGGGTAGGACGATGACGAGCTTGTCGCGGCCTGCACGGACAGCTGCGCCGAGCACGGCCCCCAGGGCTGCTGGGACGTTGACGCGTGCGTCACGCGACCGTGACGTCGCCAGCTGGGCCTCGGCGACCGCAACGTGCGCGGCGATGTCGACGCCAACGACGCGCGCGGGCAGCAGCCCGAAGGCGGTCAGCGCCGAGAAGCGCCCCCCGACATCGGTCCTTCCGTGAACGACCGCACCGAACCCCTCGGCGCGTGCGCGTCCCTCGAGCGGACTGCCGGGGTCGGTGATCGCAACGATACGGCTACTGCCGTCGACGCCGTGCTCGTCACCGAGCCGCCACGCGAAACGGTCGAGGTGACTGATCGTCTCGATGGTGGAGCCGGACTTGGAGGCGACGATCAGCGCGCCGTTCGCCCACGTTGTTCCGGCCTCCGCAGCGAGCACGGCCGCCGGATCCGTCGAATCGAGCACCTGCAGGCGCCGGCCCCGCGTCGACGACGCGACGTCGGCGGTGTTGGCGACGACCTCGGGGTACAGCGACGAGCCACCCATCCCGACGAGCAGAACGTCGGTCACGCCGGCCGCATCCATCTGACCGACGACGACGTCGATCACGGCGGCTTCCTCAGCGAGGCGCTCGGGGACGTCGAGCCAGCCCAGGCGATCCGAGATCTCGGTTGGGTCGTCGCCCCACAGGGTGTGGTCACGATCCCAGAGGCGCTGACAGGCCATGAGCGCCTCGTCCGTCGCCTCATCGAGTCGTCCAGCGAGTTCGCCCGGCTCGATCATCCGTCCTCCCGCGGTTGCATAACGCTTTGTTGGTCGCATAGCCGATCCTAGAACGACGCGGACGCCCTTCTCCAGCGTCGGCACGAGACAGCACACCGGTAGCCTGACTGCGTCCGCACCCGCCCGGTCCCGCCGTCGCAGGACGGCACCGTCACACCGTCGACGACCGGCGCGTCCCGAGCTGCGATCGAGGCCGACGTGAGCGACAGCGAACCGGAGCGTCAACAAGCCAAAGTCAACGTCGTCGTGCCAGACGACGAGCGCTACGGCACCTACAGCAACTTCCTCCTGGTGTCCCACTCGCCGCACGAGTTCACCCTGGACTTCTGCCAACTCCAGCCGAGTGGCGAAGCCGGCAAGGTCAATGCCGAGGTGGTCTCGCGTGTGAGGATCCCGCCGACGATGGTCGGCCGTGTCCTCAACGCACTCAACACCAACCTGTCGAACTACGAAGACCGCTTCGGCCAGGTCAAGGCGCTCGGGTGAGCCTCGGGGTCGTTCCGGCCGAACTGTCCGGCCTGCTCGCCCCCGGGGGCCGATTCGCCTCATGGGAGCCGCGAGCACCCAGCTACGTGGTCTGCGACATCGACGGCACGCTGCTTGCGGGGGAACTGACAGCGAGCAACGCCGTAGCGACGGCCGTGCGCGACCTGCGCGGGGCCGGCGTGCGCGTCGGTCTCGCGACCGGCCGCGCCCGCCATGGGGCACGTGACCTCGTCGCCCAGCTCGGCAGCGACGGTCCGCACATCTTCCACGACGGCGCCGAGGTCGCCGACGGAAACGACATCGTGGCGACGTGGCATCTCGCGCACTCTTCGGTCGACGCACTGCTCGACATCGCCCGGCGCCACGCCGACGCCTACGTCGAGATCTACACGTCCGACCACATGTTCGTGTCGTCATGGGACGAACGGGCACGCACCCACTGGGACATGCTGCAGCTGACCCCTGACGGTGTGCTCGATACTGCCCGGCACCTCGGCGACGCCGAAGCGATCAAAGCGACGGTCGTCGTCTTCGAGACACGGGCCACCGTCGTGGATGCGCTCACCGAGGACGTGCAGCGAGCAGGTATGCGCGCCGGACCGTCGACGTCGCCACGCACGCCCGAGCTGGCCTACATCAACGTGACCGACCCCGCAGCCGACAAGGGGCGAGCGCTCGAACGAGCGGCCGCACACCTTGGCATCGCGACACAGGACACGCTCGCCCTCGGCGATGCTGCGAACGACCTGCCGATGTTCGCCAATGCAGGCACCGCGATCGCAATGGGACAGGCAGCGAGGGCCGTGCATGAGGCCGCCCACCTCGTTGCACCCGGTGTTGACGACGACGGCGCCGCGATCGCGCTCAACGCCGTTCGCGACTGGGTCGCGCGTCAGGGACTGCCGGGAGCGAGGTAGTTCGGAGCTTCGTGCACGACGTCGAGATCGTGCACGTGCGATTCGCGTGCTCCAGCAGCGGACTGCCGGACGAACACGGCCCGTTCGGACAGGCTGGGCAGATCACGCGCGCCGAGGTAGCCCATCCCTGATCGAAGCCCTCCGATGAGCTGGTCGGTGACCTCCGCGACCGAACCCCGGTACGGCAGCAGGCCAGACACGCCTTCGGGCACGAGCTTCGCGGGGGACGCCGCTTCAGCTGCGCTGCCGGCCACGCGATCGGCCTGGAAGTAGCGGTCCGCAGATCCAGCCCGCATCGCGTCGATTGAGCCCATCCCCCGGTATTCCTTGTGCCTGCGTCCACCGACGAGGACGAGTTCGCCGGGCGATTCGTCGGTGCCGGCGAGCAGGTTGCCGACCATGACCGCACTCGCACCCGCCGCAAGTGCCTTGACGACGTCGCCGGAGAACCGCACACCGCCGTCAGCGACGATCCCGACGCCGATGTCAGCGCCGGCTTGAGCGCAGTCGAGCACCGCGGAGAACTGAGGCATGCCAACACCGGTCACGACCCGCGTCGTGCAGATCGATCCTGGTCCGACACCGACCTTGACGACGTCGGCGCCGTGATCGGCGCAGGCGCGAACACCGTCGGCGGTCGCAACGTTGCCGACCATGAGCGCGACGTCGGGAAAGCGGTCCTTGAGCTTGCCGGCGAACTCCAGCACGCCCGCGGCATGTCCGTGCGCCGAGTCGACCGCGAGGAGATCGGCACCCGCTGCGACGAGGGCTTCGGCACGCTCCTCGCCAGACGAACCCATGCCCACAGCAGCGGCGCACAACAGCCTGCCACGGTCATCTTTCGCTGCGTTCGGGTAACGCCACACCTTCTCGATGTCCTTGAAGGTGAACATGCCTTCGAGCACACCCGAGTCAGGTTCGACGATCGGCAGCTTCTCCACACGGTGGCGCTGCATCAGGTCGCGGGCCTGCTCGAGGGTCGTGCCAGGGGCTGCGGTCACCAGACCGTCCCGGGTCATGTGCGCGTCGACCCGTGTGCCGGCCTCGACGCCGATCCGCAGGTCACGGTTGGTGATGATGCCGGCCAGACGCCCGTCGGCGTCGACGACAGGAAAGCCTGACACCTTGTAGCGCGCCATGAGTTCGAACGCGGACTCGACGGGATCGTCGGGTGCGAGCGTGACGGGGTCGACGATGAAGCCGGATTCGGAACGTTTGACGGCTTCGACCATCGCGGCCTGCGCGTCCACCGGCGCGTTCTTGTGGATGACGCCGAGCCCGCCCTGGCGGGCGAGTGCAACGGCCATGTCCGTTTCGGTGACGCGATCCATCGCTGCGGACAGCAGGGGCATGCGCAGACGCAGCGAGGTGTGCAGCGTGGTGCTGACGTCCACGTCGCGCGGCAGTACAGCGGATGCCTGTGGCACGAGCAGCACGTCGTCGTAGCTGAGCGCTTCAGGAATCTGGGTCAACACGCGCCTGACTGCCGCCGAAGTCCCCATGATCGTACTCGCTGTCCCCATCGTGGTTGCGTGTCGACTCGTCGGTTCCCGAATGACCGGGCGCGCCGCGATGGGCCGCCGTGTCGTCGCCGCGCTGCCGACGTAACTCGTCGATGCGCCCGAGCTGGCGCTCGAGCTGCGTGCGGCGCGTAGTGCTGAGCGCGTCGTAGGCGCGCTGGGTCGTCTCGAGCCCACGACCCACCCGTTCCATGACATCGGTGAACCTGTCCCACTGAGCGGCGAACGCGGCCAGCAGCTCGAGAATCTCGTCGCCCGTTCGCTCGAGCGCAAACTGCTCGGTCGCCTGGCGTATCACCGCGAGTACCGCGAACAGCGTGGTGGGCGAGCACAGCACCACCCCACGCGCCAACGCGTCGTCGAGCAGTTGAGGGTCGTGCTCCATGACGAACGCGTGGATCTGATCGTTGGGAACGAAGAGCAGCACACAGTCGAGCGTCCCGTCGGCGGGGTCGATGTAGCCGCGTCCGTCGAGTTCGCCGACACGCGCGCGCACGGCCCGCAGGAACACTTCGAGCAGGCGCCGGCGCTCGTGCTCGTTGTCGGTGCGCGCGATCTCGAGGTAGCCGGCGATGGGGAACTTCACGTCCATGTGCACGACCCGCTCCTGCGGCAGCAGGATGGTGACGTCGGGTCTGCTCCCCGAGGCCGTGGTCACCTGGGTGCGGTAGTTGATGCCCTCGACGAAGCCTGCGGCACGCAGGACGTCCTCGGCCATTCGCTCACCCCACTGGCCGCGTGTGTGGGGGCTGGCGAACGCCTCGCGCAGCTCGGCGGTCGTGCGGCCGAGTTCGCCGTGCACGCGTCCGAGTTCCCTGAGCTGCTCGCCGAGCTCACCCAGTCGACCCGCGCTCGTCGTGTCGAGACGGCGCAATGTCTCGAGGACGTCGTCGAGACGCGCTTCGAGTTTGGCGACGTCGGGAGCCTGGCGGCGCGTGGCGGCTCGTCGGGCGACGACGCCCAGGGCCACACCGAGCGCGAGCGCCCCGAAACTGATGATCCACAAGGAACGATCGCCGGCGAGCAGAGACAACGTCGCCAACGCGAGTCGTCAGTCGCTCGCGGCCGGGACGCGCGCGAACGGCGTGCCGGTGGTGAACACGGGTGCGCCGGTCAGCTCGTCGACCTCGATCGAGTCCTGGCGGGCCACGGTCCTGTTGCGCCCCGTTGCCTTGGCTTCCAGAAGCGCCTCGTCCGCTCGGCTGACCAGTTCTGTCAGATCGATGGGCGGTTCGGCATCGACGACACCTGCAGAGAAGGTGAACGACGGCAGCCCGTTGCGCTCGACCGATTCGGCCAGCGAGACCCGCAGCCTGTCCAGGACACGAACTGCAGCGCTGGCGGTGACGTTGGGGAGCAGGAGCACGAACTCCTCGCCGCCGTAGCGCGCCGCGACGTCGTCAGGACGCAGCCCCTCGACGGCGACACGCGCGAAGCTGCGCAGCGCACGGTCGCCAGCGTCATGACCGTGCGTGTCGTTGAGCTGCTTGAAGTTGTCGAGGTCGATGATCGCAATCGCGAGGAAGTCGACGGCGACAGCGAGGTCGCGGGCACGGTCCTCGAGCTCGCGGCGGTTGAGCAGCCCGGTAAGCGGGTCGGTCGACGCTTGCCGTTCACGGCGCTCGAGCGCGCGCAGCATGCCGAGCCGGGTTCCGGCGGCCGACGCCATCGCCTGCACGTTCGCGCTGACCCGCGCACCGGGCGGGTCGTCGACCGGGCCGGTCGTGTGCACGACGCCGATGGGGCGACCCATCACCGCGATGGGGGCGCAGACCGCGGCGTCGTCGCCGCGCGCCTGCAGGTGCGGGCACGCATCGATCTCCGCACCGGAGGCGAACGTCAGCGCGCGCCCGTAGCGCACGGCGGGGCATCCCGCAGGTGAGGCGACCCGGCAGCCAGGGCCCTGGTCGTCGGGCCCGCCCACCGCGGCGACACGCTCGATGTGGGCCTGGCTGTGGTCGGCGAGCAGGATCTCCGCTGGGTGGCTGCTCGCTGCGGACGGCAGGGACCGACGCAGCACCTCGATGGTCGCATCTTCGTTGTCAGCGAGTTCGAGGCCGCGGCTGACACGCGCAACGAACTCCTGGCGTTCGAGCGCTTCGACGAGTTCGTCGTGCTGGGTCACCAGGCGGCGTTGCTGGTCGGCGATCTGGCGACGGATCGGGCCTGCGACCCACAGCGCGAGCAGGAGCGCGACCGGTGCGGCGACGAGGGCCGCTTCGAACAACGCCCGGCCCGGACCGGTACCCACGGCGATGTCGGCGACGGGGCGGGCTGCGAGCGACAACACGAATGTCGCCAGGACGACGAGCACGATCGATTGTGCGACCCGCACGCGGATCTGCGGGTGCGTCCTGTCGTCGGGCATCGCGCGTGCTCCTGGCGTCTTGCAGTGACTATCGGACGCCGTCCGCGACATCTTGACTACCTGGGGTGATTCTACGACCACAATCCGGAGTGTGTGCGCACCCGGGACCAAGAGCCAGAGATCTGGAGTGCTTGCGGTCAACGAGCGTTGCGGTCAACCGCGCGGATCGGAGTCCATCGGATCAGCTTCGAGCAGATCGTCCTGCTCGGGGTCGAACTCCGGTTCACGACGCACTGGCTGCACTGCGGTCGACGGGAAGGATTCGAGGGGGCCACTCGGTTCAGCGTCCCAGGTCGCAAAGGTCAACTGCGTCTGCAGATACAGCGCGATGAAACGTGCCGCCGCGGCGATGCCGTCGATGTGGGTGCGCTCGTGGCCGTGTGTGGCATCGACACCGAAGCCGACCAGCGCAGCGCGGGTCTCGGCGCCGGCCTCGAGTGCGGCAGCGACATCGGAGCGGTAGTAGCGGAAGACGTCGCGATGGACCTCGATGCCGTGGTCGCGGGCGAGATCGAACAACCGCCGTGACAGGTGATAGTCGAACGGGCCGTGCAGATCCTGCATGGCGACGGTCAATCCGGTCTCCGTCGAGTACTGGCCGGGTGCGACGACCGCCGAGTCCAACGACACCATTTCGGCGACGTCGGGGTAGATCCCGCTCGACGCCCCGTGGCCGACCTCCTCGGCGATCGTGATGAGAAGATGCGCGCCGACGGGAAGTTCGCAGCCGGTCTGCAGCACCCAGCGGAACGCCGCCAACGCCGCCGCCACACCCGCTTTGTCGTCGAGGTGACGCGACGTCACGTACCCCGAGCGGGTGATGACCGGAAACGCGGTCTGGGCGACGAAGTCGCCGACCTGGATTCCGAGTGCTGCCAGGTCCTCGGCCGACGCGACGCGCTCGTCGACACGTACCTCGACGTGGTCCCAGCCGTGCGGCTGGTCGTCGATGCGGTCACCGAAAGCGTGACCCGACGCCTTCAGCGGCAGGATCGTGCCGGTGAAGGTTGCCTCGGTGTCGTCGGTGAAGATCGTGACACGCGAGCCTTCGGAGAATCGCGAGCTGTGCGTACCGACCGGAACGACCGCGAGCCTGCCGTTCGGTTTGAGTTCACGGACCATGCACCCGATCGTGTCGGTGTGCACGACCACAGCGCGGTCGAGCACGCCGTCGTCGCCGTCGAGGCTGCCGATCATCGCGCCGCGACGTGTCAGCGTGAACGGCAGCCCGATCTCCTCGAGCCGCTCCCCGACGTGCTGCATGATCACGTCGGTCCGGCCGGTCGGACTCGGGACGCGCAGCAGCTCGAGAAGCACGTCACTCATCCACGTGACGTCGATGTCCGGGTCGATGATGTCCATGCGCGGAACCTACCTGGTCGCAAGGCGCCGTCGTCGCGCAGGTACGGTCGCGCCTTCGAGGCATGAGGACACCGGTGAGCGACGACCCCCGCGAGACCGGCGATGCACCGGCATCGGACGATGCGCCGAGCTGCTTCCTGCACCCCGACCGGCCAGCGCTGCTCAAGTGCACCCGCTGCGAACGCCCGATGTGCGGAGCCGACGCAATCGAAGCACCCGTGGGCTACCAGTGCCCGCAGTGTGCTTCGGGTGGTCAACCGGTCCGCCGGC
Source organism: Nitriliruptoraceae bacterium (assembly GCA_050480705.1). Lineage (GTDB taxonomy): Bacteria > Actinomycetota > Nitriliruptoria > Nitriliruptorales > Nitriliruptoraceae > JBJHAX01. The sequence continues at coordinate 260,608 of JBJHAX010000001.1, read as the reverse complement.
TCGCCGACCTCGCCGTGGACGCGCGGGTCACCAAGAGCCTTCTCGTCGTCATCGCCGCGCTGTTCGTGATCACCCAGGTCGACCGTGGCCAGGTGCTCGGCATGTTCGGGCTGATGCCCGCAGCGGTCGGCACCGGCGCGTGGTGGTTGCTGCTCACCAGCGGCTTTCTGCACGCCAACCTCATGCACGTGGCGTTCAACGGCATCCTGCTGTGGCGGCTCGGCGAGATGCTCGAGCCCCCACTGGGTCATGCCCGGTTCGCCGCGTTGTACACGTTCGGTCTCGCAGGCGGCAGCTTCGGGGTCATGGCGTTGTCGTGGCTGACCGTGGTCACGCCGCTGCCCGCCGTACCACTGCTCGGCACTGTTCTGGCCACCCACCCGCTGGGGATCACCGTGGGCGCCTCAGGCGCGGTGTTCGGCCTCATGGGCGCCGCCGTCATCGGGATGCGCGACAGGGGCGTGAACCCGTGGCGGACCGACATCGGCACGCTGGTGCTGCTCAATCTCGGCATCACCTTCCTGGTGCCGGGAATCTCGGTGGGAGGGCACGTCGGTGGCCTGCTCGCCGGCATGGCCGCCGGACGGCTGCTTATGAGAAAAAGTCGCCGCTCGGCACTCACGATCGCAGGGCTGGCGTTGCTGCTTGCCATCGCCGCAGCACTGCTCGGGCGCTCGATGCTCACATCAGTGGGCCTGTGAAGGCGATACATGGGAGCCGACGATGACCACGGATGACTTCGACGAACGCGCAGCGACGTGGGACGACGATCCCGACAAGCACGAACGCGCACGCATGGTCGCCGAACGTTTGCGTGACGAGGTCGTCCTGACCCCATCGATGCGCTTGCTCGAGTACGGCGCCGGAACGGGCCTGCTCGCCACCGAGTTGCGTGCCGGCGTCGGTGCAGTCACGGTCACGGACCGCTCAGAGGGCATGCTGGAGGTGTTGCGCGCCAAGGCGGACTCGGGGCCGCTCGCTGGCGCCGAGGTCCACCGGCTGGATCTGACCGTCGATCCGCCCCTCGACGCACGCTTCGACGTCGTCACCTCGTTGATGGTGCTCCATCACGTCGGCGACCATCAGCGGGTGCTCCGTGGTTTGTTTGCCATGACGGCACCGGACGGCGTCGTGTGCCTGATCGACCTCGATGCCGAGGACGGGTCGTTCCATGGCCCCGACTTCGAAGGTCCCCGCGGCTTCGAGCGCGAACACATCGCCACGCTGCTCGGCGAGGCGGGGTTCGGCCAGGTCAAGGTGGTCGATGGGGGTGCGGTGTCGAAGGACGGCGAGGATTACCCGCTGTTCCTCGCGCTCGCACGACCCTGACGGCGGCGGGCGACCCTGCGGCCCCCAGGGCACGTCACGATGTGCGGTGGTCGGCTCCCGCGACGCCGGGCGCCCACCCGCGGGGCAGTGCACGGGTCGCGGGAAACAGCAGGTCGATGAAGCGCTCGGCGGTCGGCTGCGGTTCGTGGTTGGCCAGGCCGGGACGTTCGTTCGCTTCGATGACGACGTAGTCCTCGCCGTGGACCGCCGGCACGATCATGTCGAGACCAACCACAGGGATGTCGAGCACGCGGCTCGCTTCGATCGCTGTACGCGCCAGCACAGGATGCAGTTGTTCGGTCACGTCGTGGATCGTTCCACCCGTGTGGAGGTTCGCCGTTCGCCGGACCGCCAAGGTGACACCGTCGTCGAGCACGTCATGCATGGCGTAGCCCGCGTCAGCGACGGTCTTGATCGTGGCGTCGTCGAGCGGGATGCTCGACTCGCCGGACGTGGCTGCCTCACGACGCCGCGATGCGCGCCGGATGAGTTCATCGATGGGGTGGGTCCCCGTGCCGGTGATCATCGCCGGGCGACGAACTGCGGCGGCGACGACCTCGTGGTCGATGACGACGATACGCACGTCGTCGCCCCGCACGCATGCTTCGATCAACACATCCGGGCAGAACCGCTCAGCGCCGTGGACCGCGTCGTCGAGTTCGCGCGGTGTGCGGACGCCGACGGTGATGCCGTTGCCCTGTTCTCCACGCGCAGGCTTGACGACGACTTCACTGACTTCCTCGAGGAACCGGACGTCGTCGTCGGTCCCGGTGGCGCGACGACCCGCCGGGACGCGAAGCCCGGCGTCGGCCAACAGCCGCCTCGTGAGGCGTTTGTCGTCACAACGTGCAACCGCGACCGCGTTGGTGAGCTCCGAGAGCGACTCGCGCGTGTTGACCGTGCGTCCCCCGTGAGTGAGGCGCAGCAGGCCGGACTCGGCGTCGACGACCGCGACCCCGATGCCGCGTCGTAGCGCCTCGTCGGCGATGATCCGGGCGTAGGGATTGAGGTCATCGAGCTCCTCCGCCGGGGTGGCGGCGAACAGGCGCTCGTTGATGGGATTCTTGCGCTTGACGCAATAGACCGGCACGCGCTCGAACCCGAGCTTCTCGTAGAGCGCGATTGCAGGTGCGTTGTCGTGCACGACCGACAGGTCGAGATAGGCGCGGCCGCGACTGTGCATCCGCGCTGCGAGAGCCTGGACGAGTGCGCTTCCCACGCCGGGGCGGGTGGTCTGAGAATCGACCGCGAGGCACCACAGGCTCGACCCGTCCTCGGGATCGTTGAACGCATGCCGGTGATCGACCCCGGTGACGGTGCCGACGACATCGCCGCTCTCGACGTCCACAGCGACCAGATAGATGAACGTCTGGGTGTGCTGGTTCTCCCACAGCACCTCGGCCGGTGCAGTCACCATCCCTGCCGAGGCGTACAGCCGATTGACGGCATCCGCGTCGAGTTCGCTCCCCAGGTCGCGGATCACCAGGGAACGATCCGGGTCGGGACGGGCGTGCAGTCGGTGCAACCACAGCCGGTAGGTGTGGCTCGGATCGATGAACATTTCCTGGGGCGCACGGCTGACCAGCACGTGCGGCTCGCGTACGTACAGGCAGATGTCGCGCTGCCCGGGCTGCTCCTTGGCGATCTCGGCGACGAGCTCGTCGTGCGACGAGAATGTCTGTCCGAAGATCAGCCGGCCCCAGCCGCAATCGAGCACGACCGATTCGCGCAGGTCACGGGTCAGGTGCTGGGGGCGCGCATCCCACGATCGTGTGGACAGTCCTTCTCCATGCGACGGCTTCGCTGAAGCACGCATACGGCCACGCGCTGCCTTGGATCCTCGATCGGACGGGGAGGCCATCTCAGGGCCGAACGTCGTGGGTCTGCAACCACAGCTCGAGCAGGCCGAGCTGCCAGAGTTTGTTGCCGCGAAGCGGTGTGAGTTCCTCGTTGGGGTTCTCGAGCAGGCGTTCGACGTAGTCGTCGCGGAACAGGCCGCGTTCGCGCGCCTCGGGTGCATGGAGCGCATCGCGCACCATCTCGAGGTAGGGCCCCTGCAGGTGGGTGAGCGCCGGGACCGGGAAGTATCCCTTGGGGCGGTCGATGACTGCGTCGGGGATGACCCGGCGTGCCGCTTCCTTGAGCACGCCCTTGCCGTCCTGGGCGAGTTTGAGTTCCGGCGGGATTCGTGCAGCGACAGCGAGCACCTCGTGGTCGAGGAACGGCACGCGCGCTTCGAGTCCTGAAGCCATCGTCATGTTGTCGACGCGCTTGACCGGGTCGTCGACCAGCATGATCTGTGAGTCGAGCCGCAGCGCCATGTCGGTGGCCGTCTCGGCACCGTCGCGGCGGAAATGGTCCGCAACCAGAGCACTCGACACGTCGCGACCGACCTGGTGGTCACGCTGGACGACCTGCGCCATCTCCTCGTGCGAGCGGTCGAAGAACGCCGCACGGTAGACATCGACGGCCTCGCGCACGAGGGTGTCACGGTCCGCCGCCGCGAGCCGATCGCTCAACGCCTGCATCGGCGGATACCAGTGGTAGCCCGCGAACACTTCGTCGGCGCCCTGCCCGGACTGCACGACCTTGACGTGTTGCGACACCTCCCGGCTGAGTAGATAGAACGCGACGGCATCGTGACTGACCATCGGCTCGCTCATCGCAGCGACCGCCTCGCCGAGCGCAGGCAGCATCCGATCGGTGCCGATGCGGATGCGGTGGTGGTCGGTCGCGAACTCGCGCGCGATGACGTCCGAGTACTTGAACTCGTCGCCTTCGATTCCGCCGACCGATTCGAATCCGATCGAGAACGTCGTCAGCCCCGACTGGCCTGCCTCGGCGAGCAGGCCGACGACCAACGAGGAGTCGAGCCCACCCGACAGCAACACCCCGACCGGCACGTCGGCGACCAGCCGCCACTCGACCGCGCGTCGCAGCGCAGCAAGCGCCGCGTCCTCCCAGTCACGCGGCGACATCTGTGCGCGGTCGGGGTCCCTGGTGAAGTCGGGCGTCCAGAACTCGAAGGATCGGCGGGACCCGTCGGACTCGAAGATCATGACGGTCGCCGGAGGGAACTTACGCACACCTTCGATGATGGTGTGCGGGGCAGGCACGACCGAATGGAACGTCAGATAGTGGTGAAGGGCGACCGGGTCGATCCGCGTGTCGATGCCGCCCGACGCCAGTAGTGCGGGAAGCGTCGATGCGAAGCGCAGGCGGCCCTGCCCTTCGGCGGTGTAGAGGGGCTTGATGCCGAACCGGTCGCGGGCAACGAGGGTGCGGCCCGTGTCGCGCTCGTGGATCACGAACGCGAACATCCCCTGCAGACGTTCGACGAAGCGCTCGCCCCAGGTCGCGTACGCCTTGAGGAGCACCTCGGTGTCCGAGGTGGAGAAGAACCGGTGCCCGTGCGCATCGCTGAGTTCCTCGCGCAGCTGGCGATAGTTGTAGATGCAGCCGTTGAACGCGATCGTGAGCCCGAGTTGGGCGTCATGCATCGGCTGGGCGCCGCACACAGACAGGTCGATGATGGACAACCGCCGATGCCCGAGTGCGATCGGCCCGTGCGACCACACGCCCTGGCCGTCGGGGCCACGCGCCGACATCCGGTCGGTCATGCGCACGACTGCCTTCAGGTCAGGCGCCTGGCCGTCGAAGCGCAGTTCGCCGCTGAAGCCGCACATGGGAGAAGATCCTTGGATCGTGGCTGGGTGGTGGGTGGTGATCACCGTGGTCACGGCGGAAAACACGCGACTCGCAGATGGTCACACCAACGGCGACGTGCCGCGGTTCAGGTTCCGCGCGGGTCACTCGATCGGTGTCGTCTCGATGCCGACGGGCGGGGGCACTCATCGCGCAGCGTCGCTGGACGTGGCGGCCGGTCACGCGCCTCAGGGTTCCCGCAGCCTGCACGCGGACGGTGCTACGCAACGATCGTCGCCTACGCATCGGTCCGCCACAACCCGAGAACACTGTCCGATCGTACAGGCCGCGCGCTGATCCGTCGGGCCGACGCCAGGCACCGCCAGCGCGCCACGTCTCCCTTTTTGACACACGTCGACCGGAACGTGATGCTGCCCGTCATGAACGACAGCCCCACCAAACCGACCACTGCCCGCGCCGTTGTCGCGCTGACCGCGCTCGGCGTCGCCGGTTCGGCCATCATGACCCTCGCCCACGTCGGCCTGGGCATCCCCCTCGTCGACGCTGCGGGACCAGGACGCCTGGTTGTTGCCGCCGCTGCGGGGTTCGCCGTCGGGACGTTGCTCTACGCGGTGGTGCTGGTCGGCGCGATCCGGCGTGCACGGTGGACCGTGGTCGCAGGCGTGATCGTCAACGGCCTTGCAGTCGCGACCGCGTCGATGCCCGTGCGTGGACCGATGAGCGTCGCAGCGATCGTCGTCGGCGTGATCACGATCGGCGTCCTGGTGTCCCCACCCGGCCGTCGGGCCTTCTCGGCACCCACCGGCGACGTCGGGTGACCGCGCACGACGACCGGCGTCGGGTGCCGCGCGCGCTCATCCTGCCTGATGCGCTGCGCCCGTGGCTCGGCTCGGTGATGATCTCGTTCTCGGCCGTCTGGGTCCGACTTGCCGACGTCGAACCGGCACGCTCGGCGCTGTTGCGCGCCGTCTATGCGTTGCCCCTGCTCGCCGTCCTCGTGCTCGTGACACGGCGCGACGCGCCGGCACCGATCCGCCGGGCGCGCTGGATGATCCCCGGCGCAATCGTCGCAGGCTTCATCCTCGGCATCGACTTCATCGCCTGGCACGCCTCGATCGAGATCATCGGCGCGGGGCTGGGAACGGTCCTGCCCCAACTCCAGGTCGTCTTCGTGGGGCTCGCCGGGGTGGTGCTGTTCCGAGAGCGCCCGCCGGGTGTCTTCTGGGCCGCCCTGCCCATCGTTCTCGCCGGGGTGGCGCTGATCGGCCTCGTCGGCCAACCGCTCCAACCCGACGGTCCACTGGGCCTCGGGATCCTGCTGGGTGTCGTCACCGCAGTCGCGTACGCGGCCGTGCTCGTCGTGCTCAGAGTCACCCGGTCTCGCGCGAAAGTCTCCGACGGCGTCTCGGCACTGTGGTGCCTGACCCTGGGAGCAGCGGTCTTCATGGCGCCCTACAGCGCATGGCAGGGGGCACTCGGACCTGCCGGCTGGCCAGCCGACGGCTGGCTCATCGGTCTCGCGCTCGGCTCGCAGGTCGTCGGTTGGTTCCTCGTCACCTCCGCGATCCATCGCATGCCCGCGACAGCCACGTCCGTCGCGCTGCTCCTGCAACCCGTGCTTGCGCTGGTCTGGGGCCGTGTGCTGCTCGATGAGCCGATCGGCGCCCTGCAGGCACTCGGTGCCGGCGTCGTGCTGTTCGGGGTCGCCATCGCCCACCGTGCGACCACCGCGTTGCGTGCCGCACCTGTGCGCGCCGGCCCTCCGTGAATCCTCGAGGCGATGAAGGTTTCACATCAGCCCCAGGTCGAACTCCATGCCCACAACCCAGTTGGGCCGGTCCACGACTTCGATGATGCGAAGATCGCCAGCAACCGAGCACAACGCGTAGGCCTGTTGCGGTGAACAGCCGGTTTCTCGGACCAGTCGCTCGATCATCGCGCGGGTCGCGTCGCGCGCGCCTGCGTACAGGTCGGGGCCCACACCCAGAGTGAGCACACGGTGCTGCGAGGTGCGTGCAGGTGCACGCCGCCCATCAGGCGCGAGGGCGAGCCATGGCGCATCCGGCGCGTCACCGTGATCGACGTCGATGCGCACACGCACGGTGGTCGCCGTCTCGACGGCGGTCCCACACACCTCACCGTCGCCCTGGCGTGCGTGGCCGTCCCCCAGCGACAGACCGCCGCCGTCGACCTCGACCGGAAGGTGGAGTGTCGATCCCGCGCGCATGTCACGGCAGTCGAGGTTGCCGCCGACACGCCGGGGAGGAATCACCTCGTGCAGTCCCGGATCCGCGGGCATCAGGCCGATCGTGCCGACGAACGGCTCCACGGGAAGGCTCGCGAGTCCACCGACGTCGAGTTCGTCGCCGTCACGTCGACTGACGACGACGAACGGATCCGCGAACTCGTCGGCCAGCAACCCGAAGCCGGGAATGATCGTCGTCCATCCAATCGGGCCGGTTTCAACGTCGAGCAGTTCGATGACCAGGGCGTCGCCCGCCTGCGCACCTTCAACGTGCACCGGACCCGTGAGCGGGTTCGCGCGTGCCAGATCGAGACCGGCAACGTCGTTGGCGGTGGAATCCGGGCCGAGCTGGGCGTCGAAACAGTCGGCGAGGACGAACTCGACCTCCGCTCCCGGTTCGACACGCAGCGCGGGAGGACGGCTGTTGTCCCATCCCAGATGCCGCTCGGTGCGTGCGTCGTGCAATCGATGATGGGTCGCCACGGGCAGCCTCGCCAGCCGGGGGTCGGTTGCGTCGACTGTGACGTCGAAGGTGCTGCTGTGCAAGCGAGGGGGGCAAATCGGCCGGTCGCCTCACGGCGATCGGCGGCGAGCAGGCGTGGCGCACGGTGAGCGGCGCTGGCCGAGGTAGCCTCGCTTCGATGCTCGCCCATCTGTTGCGGCCACGTGCGATCGTCGGCCATTTCCTCGTCCTTGCCGTCGTCGGCGGCTGCGTCGCACTCGGTCAGTGGCAGCTCGACCGTCTCGCGGAAGTCCGTGCTGTCAACGCGCGTCTCGAAGCCCGACTCGAACCGGACCTGCGCCCGCTCGACGAGGTGCTCGCCGCAACGCCGGTCACCGGAACCGGGATGCCGGCGAGCGACGCGCTGGAGTTCCGCCGGGTGCGTGCCCGTGGCGTCTACCTCCACGACGAAGAGGTCCTGCAGCGCAACCGTGAACATCGCACGGTGTCGGGTTTTCACCTGCTCACGCCGCTGGACGTCGGCGACGGACGCACGCTGCTCGTACGCAGGGGCTGGGTCCCCGCGTCGTTCGACGAGCCGCCTGTCGATGCCGCTGCTCCCCCGTCCGGGCCTGTCGAGGTGACCGGCGTGCTCGAAGCGCCCGTGACGCAGCCGGGCTTCGGACCTCGCGATCCGGACACCGGGGTGCTCGCGCGCGTGTTCCACACCGACACCGCCCGTCTCGACTCGCAGATGTCGGGAACGATGCTCCCTGCCGTGCTGCGTCTCGAGCAGCAGTCACCTCCCACCGACAGCGACGTGCTCGAAGCCCTCGCGCCGCCGGTGCTCGACGAGGCGAATCACCGCTCGTACGCGATCCAGTGGCACACCTTCGCGGTGATCGCCCTGGTGACATATGGATTCTGGCTGCGGACGTCGATGCGGACCGGGCGCACGACTGCCTGACCGGCCGATGGCCCTGTCAGTCGCGAGGCTTCACGAACCGGTAATGGGCGACGTGCCACTCGCCGCCGCCGCCGAACGCGAACAACTCCTCGCATGCCATGGTGAACACCCGCCATCGTCGCAGGCGTACCTGGCCTTGATTCGGATCACCCCCGTTGGCGAGGACGTGGACGAGCTCGTCGCGGTGTGCATCGAGGCGTTCGAGCCAGGCGCGCAGCGTCCGCGCGTAATGCCGTCCTGAAACCACCCACCGGTCGTCGAGGTCGAGCGCCGTCACCACGCGCGGCAGCAGGTCGTAGGACGGCATGAGGCCGCCGGTGAAGAAGTGACGCGCCATCCAGTCGGCGGAGCCGTTCGTCTCGAACGAATAGGCGTGCTCGCGATGCACGAAGACGTGCACGAACAGCACGCCGCGTGGTCTCAGCCACCGCGAGATCTTTTCGGTGAGCATCCGATGGTTGCGCACGTGCTCGAACATCTCGATCGATACGACCCGGTCGAACGCCGCAGCGGGAAACTCGAGCGTGTTCGCGTCGTCGGTCCGCACGGTGACGTTGTCGAGCCCACGCGCCCGCGCCTGCCGTTCGATCCACGTGCGCTGCGTCGCCGAGTTGGACACGGCGGTGAAACGCGAGGCAGGGAAACGCTCGGCGGCGTACAGCGTAAACGACCCCCAACCGCATCCGAGATCGAGGACGTCCTGGCCGTCCTCGAGATCCGCTCGGCGGCACGTCAGGTCGAGCATCGCGTCCTCGGCGCGTGCGAGTGTGTCGATCTCATCGGACCACCACCCGCTCGAATACTTCAAGCGGGGACCGAGCATCACCTCGAAGAAGGCGGCAGGAACCTCGTAGTGCTGCTCGTTCGCCTCGGCGGTGGCGAGCGCCACCGGCGCCGAGGACAACGCACGGATCAGGGCCCTGTCCCGGGCGACGTGCGCATCCCGCGTGCCGCGACTGATGTGTGCGCGTCGTCGTCGCAGCAGCAGACGGATGAGCGTGCGCAGCAGCGTGTCGGGCAACAGCCCGCGGTCCACCACGAGGTCGACGAGGCGGTTCACACCCGACCCTGCCCAGCGGAGCCTGCGCCTCCTCCGGTCGGCCGGGCGCCGCCTCGGTTGGCGTCGCCCTGGTAAGGGTGGCGCGCCAACGTCGGGTTCAACGGGCGGGTGAGCACGATCTGGAGATCCGCGATGTATCGCGCTCTGAACGCCGCCTCGCAGTAGGCGAGGTAGAACTCCCACATGCGCTGGAAGCGTTCGTCGAATCCGAGCGCTTCCACACGTTGACGCGCATCGAGGAAACGAAGGCGCCAACGGCGCAACGTCTCGGCGTAATGCATCGCGATGTTCTCCACATCATCGACATACAGCGTCGAGTTGCGGCCGAACGCGCGCACGAGGGCTTCCAGCGACGGCAGGTGACCTCCCGGGAAGATGTGGCGCTGGATGAAGTCGGGCCGGCGGCGGTACGAGGCGTAGCGCTGCTCGGGGATTGTGATGACCTGCAGCGCGACGAGTCCGTCGGGTTCGAGCAGACGGTCGACCGAGGCGGCGTAGGCACCGAGGTAGCGGTGACCGACCGCTTCGAGCATCTCGATCGACACGATCCGGTCGAAGGTGCCTTCGATGTCGCGGTAGTCGACCGTGCGGACCTCGACGCGGCCAGTGAGGCCTTCACGCTCGACGAGGGCACGTACGTAGCGCGCCTGCTCGTCGGCCAGCGTCAACGCGGTGACGTGGCAGTCGTGGTCGCGTGCCGCGTGCAGCGCGAACGAGCCCCAGCCGCAGCCGATCTCGAGCACGCGACAGCCGGGTTCGAGTCGTGCCTTGGCCGCGATGCGGGCGAGCTTGTTGCGTTGCGCGTCGGCCAGGTCCTGGCCTTCGTGGACGAACACGGCCGAGGAGTAGGTCATCGTGTCGTCGAGGAACGCGCCGTACAACTCGTTCGACAGGTCGTAGTGGGCCTGGATGTTGCGCCGTGCACCGGAGCGTCGGTTCGTCCGCAGCGCATGGATGACACGGTCGACCACGATGCGAAACAAGGTGCGCGCACCGACGTGGCGCAGTGCATCCCGGTTCGCGATCACCAGGCCGACGAGGGCGACAAGGTCCGGCGAGCTCCACTGTCCGTCCATGTAGGACTCACCGACCCCCGTCGAACCGCCGGCAAGCAGACGTGGGAAGAACGACCAGTCGTGGATCTCGATGCGCGCCGCTTCGATGCGGGCGTCACCGAAGCGGTGCGAGCGTCCGTCAGGGGTGGTGACCTCGAGGCCTCCTGACGACAGGTTGTCGAACAGGTCGAGCACAGTCGTTGCCGCACGGCTCGCCGTCTGTCGGGCGCTCACGTTGTGACCTCGTCGGACGCTCGGGCGCCGCTGCGGACGAGCAGTCCACCCGGAGGGCGGCGATGGAACCGCACGCGGCGCCGCAGCAGGCGCAGCGCCTGCCAGTGGATGAACGCGAGCGTGGACAACGACATGAGCGGGTTCGTCGCGAGCGTGCGCCACAGTGAACGCGTGCCGAGTGTCGAACGACGCCCAGCCTGAGTCGCATCCAGGATCGTGCCCTGTTCGTCACGCACCTTCATGTCGACCAGCACGGCATCGTCTCGCAGCGCGAACACGAAATCGTAGGCGAGACCTTCGATGGGCAGGAACGGCGAGACGTGGAAGACCTTGTCGGTACGTGCGCGCCACACCCCGGCGGCAACCGGGTCCAGATCGTCGAGCACATAGTTGTGCGTGTCACCGAACGTGTTGGCGACCTCGGCGACAACGACGGCGAGGCGGCCGTGAGCGTCGTGGCAGAACCACCAGCTGACCGGGTTGAAGACGTGGCCGAACAGGCGCGGGTAGGCCAGAACCTGCACGGGCCCGTCGGGCAGGCGAGTGCCATGGTCTGCGAGCACACGCGCGAGCTTGTCGCGCACCGGCAGGTCGTCACGGCCGAAATGGTCACGGTCGGCGAACCGGACCGGCCGGCGTCGACGATGTCCGAACCCGGCAACGCTCCGCTCGAGTGCGTCGAGTTCGTCGAGGTCGAGGAGCAGGTGGAAGGTCCGGTAGCGGAACGCGTTGACGTGTGGGCGATACCGCCGGTGGCGCACGGTGCCGACAACGATGCTGGAGGCACGCAGCGTCGAAGCACGCTGCGCGGCCTCGTCGCGGCGCGCGGCGGGACGCTTCGTCGTGGTCAGCGCGGCCATCTGACCCCCAGATGCTCGGCGACACGCACCGCGGAGAAGACGGCGTCCTCGTGAAACCCGTTGCGGTGGTAGGCGCCGGCGTAGAACGTTCCACGGCGTCCGTTGAGGTCGTCGAGCTCGTCGATGCTCGCCACGCTTTCGACGTCGTACACCGGATGGGTGTACACGGTCTGGTAGTGCACCGAGGACGCGCGCGGTGCGCGTTGCGCATTCAACGTGACGAAATGGTCGGTGGTGGTGTCGAGCCCCTGGAGACGGTTCATGTGGTAGGTGAGCGACGTGGCCTCGCCTGGGACGCGGCAGTCGTCGACACGATAGTTCCACGACGCCCAGGCGCGCGTCGAGGAAGGCATCAGGCTGCGGTCGGTGTGCAGGACCGCGTCGTTTCGCGAGTAGCGCCACGCTCCCAGCAGGCGCTTTTCGTCGTCGTCGGGGTCATCGAGCAACGCGAGTGCTTCGTCGGCGTGCGTGGCCAGCACGACGCGGTCGGCGGACAGATGCCTACCGTCGGCCAGGCGCACCGTTGCACGACCTTGGGATCGCGACAGGCCGGCGACGGCGGCGCCGGTGATGACCGGACCGCTGAACTGATCGATCAGGCGTCGCACGTACCGCGACGCGCCACCGTCGACCGTGCGCCAGGCAGGGCGTCCGCGTATGGCGAGCAGGCCGTGGTTGTCGAGGAACGTCAACAGCGTCGCGAGCGGGAATCCGGTGATCTCCCGTGTGCCCGTCGACCAGATCGCCGAAGCCATCGGCAACAGGTAGTGGTTACGAAAGGCGTCCGAGAAGGACGACTCGAGAAGGAACCGCCCGATGGTCGTCTCGTCGCTCGCACCGTCACGCACGAGCGTTCGCGCGAGGTGGTTGAAGCGCACGATGTCGGCGGCCATGCGCAGGTGGGACGCGTCGAACAGGGTCCGTGGTTGCGCGAAGAGGCCCCGCCGATCCCCCGCGTACTCGATGTCGCAACGTCCGCAGGTCATCGACCACGACATGTCCGAGGCACGACTGGGCACGTCGAGTTCATCCAGAAGTGAACTGAACAGCGGATAGGTCCGCTCGTTGTAGACGATGAAGCCCGTGTCGATGGCGAGCCGGCGGCCGTCGTCGGAGACGTCCACGGTGTTGGTGTGACCGCCCAGACGTTGCTGGCGCTCGACGAGCGTGACGTCATGGCGCCGGCTGAGCAGCCAGGCGCTGACGAGGCCAGCGACACCCGAACCCACGACGACGACTCGCACGGCACCTCCGAGGGGTGCCACGCGAAGAACTGCGCGGTCCACCCGCGCAGGTTCGATGCAGGACGCACGGTGGTTGGGTCGACGGGACGTTTCAACATGATCGATGTCGACCGTGCTGTGCCGGGTCGCCGGGTCGCCGGCATGCGGCACAGATCGTTCGATGTGTCGGACGGCGAATCGGAGCGAGACGCGGCGGCCACGCGCGATTGCCCGGGCGTGCCCGCGGCTGCACGCCGCCCCCCGTCCGGCGCCAGCCGCGGGCGTCCCCGTCGGTCGGCCGGACGACCAGCCAGTGAACGGAACGAACAGAACGCCGCGCCCTCTGGCCGAGGATCCCACACCCGTCACGCACAGGAAACCGTGCGGCCATGCGAGCCCTATGGTGGTGGCACCACGTAGAGAACAATCGCGGCAGCGTGTCACGTCAGAGCACTACGATCGTCGACCATGCAACTATCGCGCCCGGGAACCGCGCACGGACCTGCAGCGCAGACACCTACGAGCGAGCCATCACGGATGCCGGTGCGATGACCAGACTGCTGATCGCCGAAGACGACTACCTCGTGCGTGAAGGCGCTCGGTCCGTCCTCGGACACCATCCACACATCGAAGTGCTGGGCACCGCAGGTGACGCTGACGAGCTGCGCGCGCTGCTCGAACGCACCGAGCCTGACGTCGTCCTGCTCGACATACGCATGCCCCCCACCTACTCGACGGAAGGCATCGCGCTCGCCCGCGAGATCCGGCGCCGCCACCCGCAAACCGGCATCGTCGTCCTCTCCCAGCACGACGACCCCGAGTACGTGCTCGAACTGCTCGAGGATGGCGCGGACGGTGTGGCGTACCTGCTCAAGGAACGGCTCGGCGACGCATCCCGACTCGTACAGGCCATCGAAGAGGTCGCGGCAGGCGGCTCGGTGCTCGATCCTCGGATCGTGACGACGTTGCTGGAGGCGCAGCGACGCCGGTCAACGTCGACGGTTGCGAACCTCACGCCGCGGGAACTCGAAGTCCTGACCCTCATGGCGACGGGGAAGGGCAACGCCGCCATCGCCCGTGAACTGTCGATCGCCGAGCGGTCCGTCGAGAAGCACTCCAACGCGATCTTCCGCAAGCTCGGCCTTGCCGAGGACGTCGACCTCAACCGGCGTGTCGCTGCGGTCCTGTTCTTCCTCCGGCGCTCCCCCCATCGCTTCGCCTCGCCTGACGGGCAACGTCGCGCTGACGCGGCATCCACGTCCCGCAGCGGTGTCGATACGTAACTCGCCACCCAGGGCAGCGACCCGGTCACGCATGTGCGCGAGGCCGTGGCCAGGCGGTGTCGCGTCCGTGTCGAACCCGCACCCGTCATCGGTGACGTCCAAGCGAAGGTTGCCGGTTTCCATGGTCGCGCACACCTGGATTCGGGTGGAGCCAGCGTGCTTGAGGGCGTTGGTGACGGCTTCGGCAGCGAGGAAATAGGCGTTGATCTCGATGTCCGGTGCGCAACGAGGCAGCGGATCGGGGCGCAGCTCGACAACGATGGCGATGCCCGCCCTGCCACCGACCCCGAACAACGCCGGTCCCAGACCCCGGTCGCGCAGAATCGCAGGGAACAGCGTCGCGCCGGTGCTGCGCAGCTGGTCGAGGACACGATCGACGATCTCGGCCACAGCGGTCAGTTCTGCAGCGGCCTCGACGTCGTTGCCGACCCGATCCGCAAGGACGCCCAACTGCATGCGCAGCACGACGAGCTGCTGCTGAATGCCGTCGTGCAGATCCTGCGCGATGCGTTGGCGTTCACGGTCCTGAGCGGCTACGACCCGCCGCGCGGAGCGTTCCAGTTCGTCGGCCTGACGTCGGATGACACGCAGCTGATCGTCGAGACCTCGCCGCATGCCCTCGAGCGCCCGCGCCAACCGGCCGACTTCGCCAGCACGATCGCCGCCACCGAAAGAACGGTCGAGCTCGCCGTCTGCGATCGCCGAGGCGGTGTCGGTCAGGTCGCGTAGCGGCCGCACGATCCTCGCGACGACCATCCACGCGACCAGTCCGCTGGCAACCGCTGCAAGAGCTGTGAGGACGACACGCATGCGCAGGAGTGCCGCATCGAGTGTCCCCAGCGGATCGTCCGTGACGATGCCCACGGCAGCCGGAACACCCCACGCCCTGCCGTGAGCGAGCGGCACGTAACGCACCATGCGTCCGTCCGGCGCACGCTGGGGCGTGTCGAGCACCGCTGGTTCACCCAGCATCGTCACGTCGCCTCCCAGGGTCGACGCGATCCGCTGCCCGTCGACGACCACCCTCAACGTGGTCGGCACCCAGATCGGCGCGCAATGCGCGAGCAGATCCAATGTCGAGCGCGCTCCCGATCACGACCACGGGCAAGCTCAGGTCGTCGCCTGACAACCGCACGACCTGTGCGAGCACGTGGCCACCCTGGTCGGTCTCGAGCGCGACCTGCAGGTCGTCGAGTGTCCATGCGAGTGACACGGGATCGATGACACCCGGGTCTGCGAGGCCGACCCGACCGGGCGCCTGCGCGAGCACACGCCCGCCGGCGAGATCGACGATCGCGACCACGTCGGCCTGGCGTTCGAGGCTTCTGACGACCTCGGTCGTTTCGCGAAGCACCCTGCGCAGTCCGTGGGCGTCGTCGGGGTGCCGCAGCGCGTCGGCGCCGACGGCTGCACGCACCGCCTGACGCAGCACCAACCCGTCGTTGCGCAGCCTCTGGGACACGACGAAGGCTTGCTCGTCGAGCAGTTCAGCCGCCTCGGCATGCAGATGCTGGCGTGTGATGCGGGTGCTCGCGATGGCCGTGACGACGGAGGTGACGAGAAAGATCACCGCGAAGCCGGCGACCAAACGGGTCAGCAGCGAGGTGCCGCTCCTGCGCGCGCCGCGTCGACGCTCGTTGTGCGATGACGCGGATGCGGGCACAGCGACCTCAGCCGTAGAGGATCCACAGGGCGAGCGCACCGGTCCCGATCAGGCCGACGATGGTCGCGATGCCCAGCGCGACCAACCACTGCACTCCTGTCACGTCGAACTCCCGGCTCGCCTTCGGTGTCACGCGCATCCTATGCGGACAGCTGCCCGGCACACATACCGTATGCCGTGCCCGATACCGTCGTGCCTTTCGCCGCACAGCACAACCTGCGGCATCTCGCCGAGCCCCCTCGCGCCGTCACGGACACCGATGAATTCGCGCCCGTCACCCACTCCGGAGTGGCAACGACGCGCGCAGCTGCGTGACGGTACGCCGATCCTGCTCCGCCAGATCCGGCCGCACGACCGTGAGCGACTACGGCAGGGATTCGAACGCCTGTCGCCCACGTCGCGCTTCATGCGTTTTCACCGCGCGATCGAGCACCTGTCCGACGATCAGCTCGACTACCTCACCCGCGTCGACCACATCGACCACGAAGCGATCGTCGCACTGGACCTGTCGGCGTCGCTCACCCCCGGTGTCGGTGTCGCGCGATGGATCCGCTCGGAGGACGACGCCTCCGTGGGCGAAGCAGCCGTGACCGTCGCCGACGACTACCACGGCCGCGGAGCGGGCACGCTGCTGCTCGCAGCGATCGCAGAACGCGGGGCCCAACTCGGCCTGTCGACGCTGAGGTCGATCGTGCTGGACGCCAACACCGCGATGCTCGAGGTATTCGATCACCTCGGCGCCTCCCGACGGCGCGGGGACGAGGGCACCTGGATCGTGGAGATCGCGCCCAGGACGCTGTTGCGCAAGCTCGCAACGCTCGACCAGGCCGTCAAGAACGGCTGGTCACCTCTCGAACGGTGGTTGGCCGACCCGGACGAGCGGCCGTGAGCGCCCCTGCGACCGCATCCGACGCACGTTTCAGCACCAGCTCGAGACCGTCGGATACGGGTTGACCCAGCCGCCGTTGTAGCGGCGGCCGAGATGCAGGTGCGGCGGGGTCGTCAGGGCATTGCCGGTGTTGCCGACCGTGCCGATCCGCTGGCCCCGGCTGACCGACACGCCCGGCGAGATCCCGCTGGCGATGCCGTCGAGGTGCGCGTTGTACCACTCGCTGCCGTCGCTCGTGCGGTAGGTGACCGTGATGCCGCCCAGCGGCTGCTGGTTCGACGCGGAATTCATGCGCACCACGACACCGTCGGCGACAGCGACGACGGGCGTGCCGCGCGACGCGAAGATGTCGTTGCCCTGGTGCCAGCGGTTGGGAAAACGCGGGTAGCCCCAGTCGTTTCTGAAGTCACGACCCGCCCGCGCACCTTCCACCGGGCACACCGCACCCGAGATGTCGGGCCCCCCGGCCCAACCGGGATAGGCGGAACGGTCGGAGCCCCCGGTCTCCGCAGCGCGCGCAAGCGCGAACTCCTCGCGTAGCTGGCGCTCGCGCTGGCTTGCGCGCGCGAGCAGCGCCTGCGTTTCCGCAGCGGTCCCCTGCAACGAGTCGAGCACCGCCTGCTGACGGATCTCGTCTTCGGCGATCTGCGCCGCGACCGCCGCAGCCTCTTCACGCAACTGTTCGACGACGCCGAGGGTGACCTCGGCCTCGTTGGCGGCCTGGGTCGCGCGAGCGCGCGCACGCGCGGCATCGTCGGCACGTTCCGCGCGTGTTTCCTTGAGCTCGAAGACGCGTGCGACGGTTGCGTCCTGCACGTCGATGACGGTCCGCAACTGCTTGAGGCCGACCGCGAAGTCGTTGGGGTTGTCCGCACGACGCATCACCTCGATGAGCATCGCACCCCGCTGGGCACCCGCCGTGCCGTACTTGAACGATCCCACGATCTGCTCAGCGAGACGAGCCTCCTCGAACTCGAGCTCCTGCTCGGCGGCGGTGAGCAGCGCCACGGCAGCATCGTGGTCGCTGGCGGCACGGTCGCGCTCGGCTTCGGCCTCCTCGAGGGCCTCCTCGGCGAGCGCCACCTGACCCTCGGCTTGGCGCAGCTGCGCCCGTGCATCCTCGAGGCGTACCGCGAGCTGCGCGAGCTCCTCCTCGGTGCTTCCGATCTGGCCACGGACGTCGTCGAGCTCGGAGCCCAGACGCGCGGCCTCGTCGCGAGCGGCGTCGAGTTCGCTCTGGATCTCACTGCTCGAACGGGTCTGCGCCGACGCACCGACCTGCACCACCAGGCCCGCTGCGAGCACGACGGCGACCACGCCGGCGGTCCGTCGCGAACGCGACGCGCGCATGAGACGATGCACGGGCGTGAGATTCACCTCGTCCCTGTTCCTGTGGTGGCGCGGGGGCAACGCCGTTGCAGTTGATGCCGAAGTTACAAGTGTGCCCTCATGTCGCACACGTTCCGAGTATCCGAAACAGTCGGGGCGTGCGGCATCGGCATCCTGTGAGGTATCGGCAGCACTGCCGCAGAACTCGAGTTCGAGGACACACCCTCGATGCGTTCAGCCACGGCTGCAGTCAGCCGATCGGCCGTCCCGCAGCGCGGTAGCGCACGGCGGTGTCGCCCGGCGCTCCCGCGCGCAGCACCTCACCGCGTGCATGCAACGCTTCGAGCCGGCGTCGGACCTCATCGGGCTCGCTCGCCAACGCCGACGCCAGACTCTCGACGCTCGACGTGCCCTGGGCGCGCAGCGCAGCGAGCAACAGTTCGTCGTCGGCGACGTCGGTGCCTTCTCCCGAAGCGAGCCGCCATGCGAAGCGAGCCGCGTCGGCGACGACCTTGGCCAGTGATGCGGCGTCGATCGCAGGTGGCGGCCCGGCGATGTCCGTGAGACGCGTCCCCGCGTCGGCGCGATACGACGGCCGCACCACAACGGCATCGAGGTCGCCTCGTGGCGCGGTGACGGACCGGTGGTCGTGAACCTCGACCCCCGAGACACCCACCTGATGCTCCGCCGTCGCACCCGCGTCGCGTGCAAGAACGTCGACGGAGCGGCCCCGAAGTCGCAGCACGAGCTCAGGGCTGCGATCCAGCCGTGTTGCGAAGGCGACCAGCACTGCTGCCCCGTGCGCGCACCACATGGCCTCGCGCGCGCAGGAACATTCGACGGTCAGCGCATCCGGCTGCGCGACGACGTCGACACCAGCGCGCTCGAGTGCCGCGACGACCTCGTCACTGACACGGTTGTCCGTGAGGTCGGCGACGAAGCGGAGCTCCGACGACAGTTCACGTGCGACCTTCTCCCACGTCACGGCATCGACCGGCGGCCACAGGATGCGCACGTGCAGCGACGGGCCCGACGCCTCCCGCACCGTCGCCTCGAGGACTCCGGTCGTGACGTCCAGGTCGGCGACACGGCCACGCCGAAACGCCACACGGGCCTGCTGAGCGTCCGCAGGTCGTGCGAACGGAACTGCCTCGAGAAACTCCCGCCAACGCTGCGCGATGCCGTCGCTCATCTCGTCACCGGCGGAACGACTGTCAGTTGCGCGCGGGGCTCGTCCGCAATCTCCTCAGGGTCGTCGTGATCACCCGTGCCTGCTTCGCGGCCGAGTTCGACCAGTTCGTGCAGCTCATCGTCGGCGAGATCGCTCACCCAGGACTCGCCGTCGCCAACCGCGAGATCTGCCAACTGGCGCTTGGATGCGAGCAGAGACGAGATCCGCTCCTCCACTGTTCCGGCCGTGACCATGGTGTGGACCGTCACCGGCTTGCGTTGCCCAATGCGGTGCGCACGGTCGGTCGCCTGGTCTTCGACGGCGGGATTCCACCAACGATCAACGTGCACGACGTGCGTGGCGCGTGTCAGGTTCAACCCAACGCCACCGGCGCGTAGCGACACCAGGAGCAGCGGCGGCGCGTCGACGTCGTGCTGGAAGCGGTCGACCATCGCATCGCGGCCGGCGAGGGGCACACCGCCGTGGAGGAAGGGAAGTTGTGGAAGCCCGAGCGCACCTGGGAGGTGCTCGACGAGCAGGTCACCGAGCGCGCGATACTGGGTGAAGACCACGGCGTAGGCGCCCCCATCGACGATCTCGGCCAGGATCTCGGTGAGGCGATCGACCTTGCCCGAGCGTCCCTCGATCGGCCCTGGCTCCCCCAGGTACTGGGCAGGGTGATTGCAGATCTGCTTCAGCGCCGTCAACAAGGCGAGCACGCGCCCACGCCGCTCGAACGCGGTGACCCCCAGCCCACGACCACCGAACGCCTCGTCGACCACCCGGCGGTACAGCGCCACCTGCTCGCGGGTCAACCGGCAGACGACCTCGACTTCCTGCTTGGCCGGAAGGTCGATCGCGACCTCGTCGTCGGCCTTGCGCCGCCGGAGTACGAACGGAGCCGTCAGCCTGCGCAGGCGTGTCGTGGCGTCCTGGTCGCGCCAACGCTCGATGGGAACGGCGAAGCGCTCCTCGAAGCGCCGCTGGGTGCCAACAAGCCCCGGATTCGTGAGGTCGATGATCGACCACAGCTCCGCCAGGCGGTTCTCGACCGGCGTGCCCGTCATCGCAATGCGCGCCGTCGAGGACAGACGTCGGGCGGCGCGCGCAGCCTGGGCGCTGGCGTTCTTGATCTGTTGCGCCTCGTCGAACACCACGATGTCCCAGTCGACCGACGCGAGCAGGTCGACGTCGCGGCGCAGCAGGGCGTAGCTGGTCACCACGACGTCCGCCCCGGTCAACACCGACCGCCGGCGCTGCCGATCGCCACCGTGGTGCCGAATGACGTCGAGGCTCGGTGCGAAGCGTGTCAGCTCGCGTTCCCAGTTGCCCACGACCGACGTCGGGCAGACGACGAGATGGGGTGCGCCACCCCGGCGTGCCGCCATGACCGCGATGGCCTGCACCGTCTTTCCGAGCCCCATCTCATCGGCCAGCACTCCGCCCAGCCCCAGCTCCAACAGGTGCTGCAACCATGCAACACCGCGCAGCTGGTACGGACGCAACGTCCCTGCGAAGTGCTCGACGACCGCGTCGGAAACCTCGACGCCCTTCTGGATGCGCGTTATCAGGCGTCGTGCCGCTCCCTGCGTCCGGACGTCCACCCAGCCGACGTCGCGGACGCGGTGGCGGCCACTCAAGGCCGCCGCCAACGCCTCGGTCAGACTGAGTGCGACGCCGTCACCAGCGACGTCGACGTATGCACCGACCTCGGCCGGCACCCGTATCCAGCGACCACGCCAGCGCACCAGCGGCGCCCGGGTCGCGACGATCGCAACGAACTCGTCGTGGTCGATCGTGGTGTCCCCTGCGACGAGTTCGAGCGCGGTGTCCGTGATCGCGCGCAGACCGAGCGGTGCGTCAGGCGCCGCTGCCGTCGGCACATCGGATCCCACACGCAGCCGCAGCCCGAGCCGCGGCAACGTGTCGGCACGCAGCTGCGGTGGTATGTCGACGACCACGCCGCGTGCCGCGAGGCGTTCGATGCCGTGGTCGATCAACTCGGCTGTCTCGTCAGCGTCGAGCTCGACGAACGACGGCCGCTGTTCGGACAGGGCACGGTCGAGCGGTGCGAACAACCGCGCGGCGTCTGCGAGGGCGCGTGCGAGCGTGCCCTCGGCGTCGACCAGCGGTTCGTCGCCGAGTGTCAGCGATCCCGGCTGCCAGATCGCTGACGCAGGCACACGCACCGACGTGTCGCTCGCCGAGGCGATCTGGAGCTCGAGCAGCCAGGGCGAAGCGTCGTCGTCGGGTTGTCGCAAGCGCAGCGCAAGGTGAGCACGCTTGCTGTCGACCTGCGCGACGAGCGGGTCGACCCAGTCGTCGAACTCGCCGACGAGCGCCTCCACGTCGCGTACATGGCCGACGACCGGGTCGACGCCGGTCAGCGCGGCGATCAGCATCTGCGGCAGCTCGCGACGCGGCCCGCGGCGACGAGGGTCGATGCGAGGCACGTTGCCCGCCCGGGCACACGCATCCGCCAGCGCGTCGAGGAACGCCTGCAGCAACTCGTCAGCGCTCCACAGCTGCCCGGTCCGGCGACGGAGCGCGCGACCGGCGAACGGCATCGACCGGGCGAGGCGCGCAACGCGATCGTCGCCCGCAGCGGCGATCCGCCAGACGGCGACCACCTGTCCCGCGTCGCGTCCCGGGCTGAGCCTGGGAGCGATCTGCCCGGCGGCGACGAGTTCCAGCCCGAGCTTTGCCGCCACACTCCATGCGAGCACCGACGCGGACGGGCGTGTCCAGTCGTGCCAGTCGGCCGACGTCGGCATCGCGGCCAGGCGCCGCACCGCAGCGAGTACCGGGACCCGGTACGCCTCCACCTCGACGCTGACGAGTTCGCCCTCACCAGCGACGACAACCGGCAACGACATCGCGGCGCCGACGGGCAGGCCCAGCGCGTGCGCGGCGTCATCAAGGTGGTCGTCGGGTTGGTCGTCGTTCGGCACCGACCACAGGGCGAACGCACCCGCACCGGGTGCCGGATCGCCTGGAACGAAGGTCAATTGGGCAGCGTCGCGCACCCGTTCTCCTCGTCGTGCAGCAGCGAACCGGCTCGGCCGGATGCCGAGCCCATCAGCGTAGACGTCCCGCGACGCGAGCGATCGCGACGGTCACCCGCCGACGACGGGACAACGTTGCGCGTGATGCCGATCACGTACCGTGATCATCGTGAACCTGCTCGATCTCGCGCTGTTCGCCGCGCTGGTGCTCGCCGCCGCGGGCGGTTTCCGCGTGGGATTCATCGCCCGTGCCGCGTCATGGTTCGGGATCGGGGTCGGGATCCTGCTGGCGACACGCACCGTGCCACTCGTGCTGGGGTTCGTGGGCAGCGGCAGCCCTTCGGTCCGGCTGATGATCGGGCTTGCGGCACTCGGCGCGACCGTGAGCGTCAGCTCTGGTGTGTTCACCGCCATCGGCGCGGCGATGCGTCGCTCGATCGCCGCCACACCCCTGTCGAGCTTCGACCGTGCCGTGGGCGGCGTCTTCGGTGCTGGCGTGCTCCTCGTCCTCGTCTGGTTGCTGGTTCCCGTCGCTGCCGACGTGCCGGGCACCGTCGCCCAGCAGGTTCGCTCGTCGCTGATAGTCAGCACGGTCGACCGAACCACGCCCGACCCGCCCGACGCGATGCGGGCTCTGCGCAACCTGATCGACGACAGCCGCTTTCCCGAGGTCTTCGCAGACCTCGCACCGGCCCCGCAGACCTCCCCGCCACCCGAAGACCTCGACGTCGACCCCGAGGTCGTCGAGCAGGCACTCGCATCCACCGCACACGTGCGCTCCGACGGGTGCGGCCGGCGTTACGAAGGTTCGTCGTTCGTTGTCGCGCCCGGCATGCTCGCCACGAACGCGCACGTCGTCGCGGGCGCCGATGCCGTCACAGTCCGCTTCCCGGACGGTGAGCGACACGACGCGACGGTGGTGGTGTTCGATCCAGGACGTGACATCGCGCTGCTCGAGGTCACAGGCCTGGATCGCGACGCGCTGGCACTGACGGACTTCGATCTGGGCAGCGCTGCGGCCGTGCTGGGCTACCCGGGCGGACAACTCGAGCCGCGGGTCGCTCCCGCTGGCGTCGAAGACCGACGTCAGGCGCTGGGTCGCGATATCTACGGTCGTGAGCGCGCCGAGCGACGCGTGCTGTTCCTCGCTGCGTCACTGCGCCAGGGCGACTCAGGCTCCGCCGTCATCGACGCGCAGGGACGGGTGGGCGGCGTCGTCTTCGCGATCAGCCCCGACCAACCCGGGCTCGCCTACGCGCTGGACCGCGTCGAGATCGACCGTGCGCTGGCGTCCCCACACCGCCCCGGCGATGCCGGTCCGTGCATGTGAACTCGTACGTGATGCGCTGCCACGCATCGCTTCCTCCTGCAACATCGCATCCACCCGGGGTCAGACGAGCAGCCAGAACATCCATGCGTGACACGCTACGGCGATGATCACAAGCAGATGAAACAGCTCGTGGTAGCCGAACCAGCGGGGCCAGGGGTCGGGACGCCGCATGCCGACGATGATCGCGCCCAGGGTGTACAGGCCCCCTCCAGCTACGAGCAGTCCGACGACGGCGGGGCCCGACGCGCGCCACAGCCACGGCAGCAGCACGATCGGCATCCAGCCGAGCGTGAGATACATCGTGTTCGAGTATCCGCGCGGAGGCGCGAACGGAAACCACTCGACGACGATGCCGAGCAAGGCGCCGGTCACAGCCGCGAGGACGAGGATTGCACCCGCCCACCGCGGAAAACCCAGCAACCCGAGCGCAACCCCGGTGCCCGAGATCGCCAGGTAGATCGCCGTATGGTCGAGGCGCAGCATCCGTTCGTAGGCGGCCGGACTCCAACGGACGATGTGGAGCAATGAGCTGGCGGTGAACATCGCGCCGATGCCACCGGCGAACGCGGCGATCGCGGCGCGCGTCAGCGTCGCATCAGTCACAACCACCCACGCGATCCCCGCCGGGACACTCACCGCTGCGGCCACGAGATGCAGCCACCCGCGCAAGGCCGGACGTGCGCTGGTCAGCGCATGCTCGGTGCCTACCGACCGCTGAAGGACCGTGCGTCGCGTGGCGTCGCCCTCCACCGCCTGGCCCTCGACCGTCTGACCGCGGTCGGAGGCCGTCGCATCACCGTCGGGAACCATGCGCTCACCGTACTGCTCAGCGGTGGAACGAGACACCGGCGAGCGCCTCATTCGCTCACCTACCCTTCTGGATCTCCCCCTGCACCTGCGACCCGTTCGGAAGGTCGCGCGGTACTACGTGTCGGAGCATCGATGCCTCGCAACGACGGCGCCGCCGAGCGCATCCGCGCGATGCTGCTCGACCAGGACGACGAACTCGACGACACCGGCGTCGACGGCGAGGTCCGCGACGAGGTCGCATCGAACGCCTTGCGTCAGGTCGCCGCGATGGCCCTGCAGAAGGCGGGTGATCTCGTCGTCGACCCCAAGACCGTGCTCAGCTGGCTGCTGGCCCACCTGAGCGCGTCGTCGGCCGCGCTCGCCATGCTCGTCCCGGTCCGTGAGTCGGGTTCGCTGCTGCCACAGGCCGGCCTGGCCGGTTTCGTCCGTCGTCGCGCCGTCCGCAAATGGTTGTGGGTGGCCGGCGCGAGCGGGCAGGCGAGTTTCGTCTGCCTGATTGCCGTCGCAGCGTTGACGATGACCGGCCCGGGCGCCGGGTGGATGATCGTGGCGGCGCTGGCCGGTTTCGCGCTCGCCCGATCGCTGTCGTCGATCGCCTCGAAGGACGTCATGGGGCGCACCATTCCCCGTGGAGGGCGTGGACGCGTCACCGGTGCCGCCACCGTGGCGTCGGGTGCCGTTGCGATCACCGTGGGTGTGATTCTCCGCGTGCGTGCGGACGCGGCGACACCGGCTTCGGTGTTCGCCGTCCTGCTGTTCGCCGCAGCCGCGGCATGGGTCGTGGCGGCCATCGTCTATGCGGGTATCCGTGAGCCGGCGGGTGATGTCGCCGGCACCCGCAGCGATCTCGGCAGTCCGCTGGCGCTGCTGCGCGACGATGGGACGTTCCGCCGCTTCGTGGTCGCTCGCGGTCTCCTGCTCGTCTCGGCGCTCAGTCCGCCGTTCGTGGTCGCACTCGCCACGCAGGTGGGGTCGGGCGGCCTCGCCGGGCTCGGACCCTTCGTCATCGGGTCGGGTGTCGCCGCACTTGTCGGTGGGCGCTTCTGGGGACGGTGGGCGGATCGCTCATCACGAATGACGATGGCGCTGGCTGCCACCGCGGCCTCAGCGGTCGTCGTGGCGCTGCTGTTGCTCCTTCTGATCGAGCAGGCGCGCTCGCACTGGCTGCTGTATCCGTCGGCCTATCTGCTCCTGGCCATCATCCACACCGGCACGCGCATCGGTCGCAAGACCTACATCATCGACCTCGCCGACGGGGACGACCGCACCCAGCGTGTCGCGGCGTCGAACGCTGCGATGGGTGTGATCCTGCTCGCGACAGGTGCGCTGAGTGCGTTCGCCGCACGATGGGGAAGCGAAGTCGCGCTCGGGTTCCTCGCCGCCCTGGGGTTCGTGGGAGCGTTCGTGAGCCGCACGCTGCCCGAAGCGCATCCGCGGCGCTGACTCCGGCGAGCCCGGCGATGCCATCCGTCGCCACCTGCCACGGCGGCGACGGGCTGTGGGCCGGGCGGGGATCGAACCCGCGCCACCTCGATTATGAGTCGAGTGCTCTGACCAGCTGAGCTACCGGCCCGGATGTGTGCCGTACCCCTGCGTGCCTGCTCGCCGTCGGGACCGGCGACTGGACCTGGGGGGACGTCCAGCGGTGAGATGTCCATGGACAGGGCGAGCGTAGTGCGGGGTGCTTGTAGCCTCTGCCAGCGCCCGGGCCTCCGGGCGGTTCCGGCGTCCGGAAGGCACACACGTTGGGGGCTCTGGCTGCGCTGGGCGCTGCGGTGTCGTTCGGCGTTGCCGACTTCACCGGCGCGCTGGCCACCCGGCGCAGCTCTGCGCTTCGCGTCTCGATCGGGCTGCAGCTGGCGGGCTTTCCGATCCTGGCCATCGCGCTGCTGCTCACCGCCGGTCAACCCTCGGCGCGCGCATTGTGGCTCGGGGCGCTGGCGGGGACGTTCGGCAATCTCGGACTGGTCCTCTACATGCGTTCGATGGCGGTCGGACCGATCGGCGTGATCTCGCCGATCTCCGCGGTGGTCGGCGCAGGGGTGCCCGTCGCATGGGGTGTGCTGATCGCTGGTGACCACCTCTCGGCCCTGCAACGCGCCGGCGTCGTCGGGGGCCTTATCGCCGTCGTGCTCGTCGCCTGGTCTCCCGGCGCGTCGATCCGCGCGTACGGAGCCAGGGGGCCTGCGGTCGCGTTCATCGCGGGCGCGTTCTTCGGGTTCTTCTTCGTCGTACTCGATGCGACGCCGCCCGATTCCGGACTGTGGCCACTCCTCGGTGCCCGAACCGCCGGGACCGCTGCCCTGCTCGCAGCCCTGCCGTTCGTCTCCGCACGCGCAAAGACCGGCCCGACCTTCGGGCTCGTGTTGCTCTCCGGCACGACCGACATGGCAGCCAACGTGCTGTTCCTGGTGGCGACGCGCACCGGCATTCTCAGCCTCGCATCGCTGCTGACGTCGCTGTACCCGGTGGTCGCTCTGCTGCTCGCCCGTCAGATGCTCCACGAGCGGCTCACGTTGCTGCAGTCCGCCGGCGTCGTCCTCGCCCTCACCGCCACCGCGGCGCTGGTCGCGTGAGCCGCGGCGCGCCGCATCGGCACGCCAGCATGCGAAGCCGATGCCCGACGCCTCACGCCGGGTCGAGCCGCCAAACCTGGCCTTCGAGCGTGAGCACGTACACCTCGCCGCGCGCGTCCGCGGCGAAGGACACCACACGCCCGGCGTCGACCCCGAGGTCGCCTTCATCGACAACGTGCCCGTCGTCGACCACCAGGGCGCGCACCCTGCCCTCGCAGTAGTCGCTGTAGAGGTAGGCACCGACGAGTTCGGGGATCGCCTCACCGCGATACACCTCGCCGCCGGTGACCGCACAGCGCGCCGAGGTCGTGTCGTACTCGTGGACAGGTCGGTGGTGGTCCTCGGGCTCGTCGCCGGCGAACGGAAGCGTGCCCTCCATGAGATTCCAGCCCAGGTTCGCGCCCGTGTCCGCGACCGGGTCGAGGACGTTGATCTCCTCGCGGCTGTTCTGGCCGACGTCGGCGATCCAGAGCGCGCCTGTCTCGGCGTCGAACGAGAAGCGCCAAGGGTTGCGCAAACCGAAGGCGAAAATCTCATCGCGTACGTCGTCGTTGCCGACGAACGGGTTGTCGCCGGGGACCTGGTAGGGGTCGACCGACGGATCGATCCGAAGCATCGCGCCGAGCCAGGTCGTGAGGTCCTGGCCGGCATCGAGAGGATCTCCTCCCCCTCCGCCGTCGCCGAAGCCGATGTAGAGCATCCCGTCGGGACCGACCCGAATGTCGCCGCCGTTGTGGTTGCCGAACGGCTGGTCGAGCGTGAGCACGGTCCGACGACGCTCGGCGTCGATGCCGGCGTCGTCGACCGCGAACGCCTCGATGACACTGTCGCCTGCGAGGTCGGTGTAGGACACGAACAGCTCGGAGCCGTCAGCGGCGAACGCAAGCCCGAGCAGGCCTCGCTCGGAGTCAACCGTCGTCTCGTCAGAAAGATCGACGACCGGCGCCCCGACACCGTCCGGTTCGAGCGCATGCACGGTCCCGCTGCGGTCAGCGAGGTAGAGCGTGCCGTCAGGCCCGACGGCACCGGCGATCGCGGCGCCGAGTTCAGCAACCGCGGTCAGCGTCACCGGGACCTCGAGATCAGGGGGGCCGCCGGGAATCGCCTCGCGGTCCGGGGCCTCGACCGGCTCCTCGGGCGGCAGCTGCTCCTGCCCGGTCTCGAGTGGCGGTTGTGCGCCGTCGGCCTCGTCTGCAGGGTCCTCGCCCGTCGCGCACGCGGCCAGCAATGCTGCCGCCATGACCAAGAGCACCCAGCTGCGGGTCGGTCCGGGCGATGTCGAGCCCTTCGTCGCTGCCACGTGCGTGCCTTTCCTCGCCGTGCGAGGCTACGAGGACCACGAGCACCACGCCGCGTCGGATGCATCCTTGGGTACGTTGACCGGACCGGTCGGTATTCCGTACGCGATGGTCGCTGCATCGCACGCAGGTCATCGGGAGTTCGTCGTGCGCGAGACCCCAGCAACACCACACGCCGCGTCGCGACGCAGACTTCTCACCACCTCGTCGGGCACCAATCTCGACGCCTTCGGTCCGTCCGACTGGGCGTTGCTCGCGGTCATCGCGACCATCTGGGGTTCGTCGTTCGTGTTGATGGACATCGGACTGGAATCGTTCGAGCCCGGGTTGATCACCTGGGCGCGTGTGGGACTCGGCGCAGCGGCGCTGGCGCTGGTCCCTCGCGCCCGCCGCGCGCGTGTCGACCGCGAGGACCTTCCGCGCATCGCGCTGCTCGGGGTGATCTGGATGGCCATCCCGCTGCTGTTGTTCCCCGTCGCACAACAGTGGATCGACTCGTCGGTCGCAGGAATGATCAACGGCGGGATGCCCCTGACGACCGCGGCATGGGCGACGCTGCTGCTGCGCCGCCTGCCGCCTCGCCGTCAGGTGCTCGGCCTCATTCTCGGGTTCGCAGGGATGGTCGCGATCTTCCTGCCCGAGATTCCGGTGGCAGGGACCACCGGATCGGCCGCCACCGCGCTGGGCGCCGGCCTCGTGATGCTCGCAATCGTGTTGTATGGGCTCGCAGCGAATCTCGCCGTGCCGCTGCAGCAGCGCTACGGCGCGCTCGCCGTGCTGTTGCGCGTCGAAGTGACGGCGCTGATCGTGGTCACACCGTTCGGAATCTACGGGCTCGCCGGCTCGTCATTCGCGTGGGGGCCGGCGCTGGCCATGATCCCGCTGGGGGTTCTCGGAACCGGGCTCGCGTTCGTGCTGATGACCACCCTGGTCGGACGGGTCGGTGGACCGAGAGGGTCGATCGCCATCTATTTCGTCCCCATCGTCGCGATCGTGCTCGGAGTCGCCGCACGCAGCGAGGTGGTCCACGCCTCCGCGCTCGCCGGCACCGCCCTCGTGCTCGCCGGCGCAGCGCTGGCATCACGCGCTGAGCACCGCTCGGACAGTCGGTAGCATCGTTCGACAACGATGCGAGGACGAGGTGGCCCGCCACATTCGTGCACGTAGCAGCGGTTTGCGAGGTCGCGCACGCCTCGCCCTGCGACGAGCGGCCGCGTTGTCGTTCCTGGCTGCTGGCACACTGCTTCTCGTGTCTCCTGCCGCCGCTGAGGATGCAGCGCCCGGCGGCGCCCACACTCCCACGTTCGAATTGCTCGCGACCGACCATGCGCGCTCGGTCGCGGTGACCACCATCGACGGGCCGATCACACCGGTCATCCGCGACCACCTCGCCGACACCGTCCTCGAGGCGACCGCCGACGGGCGCGAGGCGCTGGTGATCCGCCTCAACACCCCCGGTGGCGGCCTCGACGTGACACGTGAGATCGCGAACATCCTTCTCGACGCGCCGCTGCCGACGATCGTCTACGTGACCCCGCCCGGATCGGACGCCGGTTCCGCAGGCACGTTCGTGACATACGCGGCGCACGTGGCGGCCATGGCGCCCGCGACCACGATCGGCGCCGCGACTCCGGTGGACCTCGAGGGCGGCGAGGTGGGCGGCAAACTCGTCGAGAACACCGTCGCGTTCGGACAGGCACTGGCCGAGCATCGCGACCGTGACGAGGCGTTCATCGTCGACTCGATCCGCGACGGGCGTTCGGTGACCTCGAGCGCCGCGCTGGAGGCCGGCGCGATCGACGTCATCAGTCCGACGCTCGACCAGCTCCTCGAGGACCTCGACGGACGCGAGGTCGTCGTCGGCAACGAGACGGTCACGCTTCGCACCGCGGGTGCGGCCACCGTCGAGTACGAGATGACCGGCACACGTGGATTGCTGCAGATCCTCGCGAACCCCAATCTCGCGTTCATCTTCCTGTCGCTTGGCACACTGGCAATTCTCTACGAGATCGCCAACCCGGGGCTGGGACTCGGCGGCGTTGCGGGGGTGGTGATGCTCATCCTGGCACTGTTTTCGCTCGCAATCCTGCCGGTGAACTACGCGGGCGCCGCACTGCTGCTGGTCGCTGTCGCGATGTTCGTCGCTGAACTGTTCGCGCCCGGGGTCGGCGTCGGCGCGGCCGGTGGGACCGCAGCGCTGGTTCTTGGCGGCCTGTTCTTGTTCCAGGCGCAGACGGGCGTCGGCGTCGATCTGTGGGTGCTCGTCCCGACCGCACTGGTGACGTTCGGCCTGGTCGTGTTCGCAGGAATCATGGTCGCCAAGACGCGAGGCACGTCGTCGCGGGCTGCATCCGACTATCT
Source organism: Nitriliruptoraceae bacterium (assembly GCA_050480705.1). Taxonomy (GTDB): domain Bacteria; phylum Actinomycetota; class Nitriliruptoria; order Nitriliruptorales; family Nitriliruptoraceae; genus JBJHAX01. The sequence continues at coordinate 229,812 of JBJHAX010000001.1, read as the reverse complement.
GCTGGGGCGTCGCACATTCATCGAACGTGTGGACAAGGCGACGGCCTACGCCCGCCTTGACGGATCGATCTGGCGCGTCCATCCGAGCGACGGTGCGGCGACCTTCACCATCGGCGACGAGGTCGAGATCGTGCGCCGCGACAACCTGGAACTGTACGCCTCGCCGGTGCCGTCCGACCACGGATCGTCACCCCCGCCAGGCAACGAGACGAAGGAGACGACGTGAGCGGAGCACCAGTAGGCATCGGAGTCGCGCTCGCGATCCTCGTGGCGATCGTGATCGCCGCGATCAGGATCGTGGACGAGTACGAGCGAGGCGTCATTTTCCGACTCGGTCGTGTGATCGGAGCGAAGGGCCCCGGGTTGTTCTTCATCATCCCGATCATCGACCGGATGGTGAAGGTCAACCTGCAGACCGTCACCATGGACATCCCGCCTCAGGACGTCATCACCAAGGACAACGTGACGATTCGTGTGAACGCGGTGACCTACTTCAACGTCACTGAACCGGTCAACGCGGTCGTCAACGTGCAGAACTACCTGTTCGCGACGTCCCAGGTGGCGCAGACGACGTTGCGAAGCATCCTCGGGCAGGTCGAACTCGACGAGATCCTCGTCAACCGTGATGAGATCAACGACCGGCTGGCCATCATCATCGACGACCTCACCAACCCGTGGGGCGTGAAGGTCACACTCGTCGAGGTCAAGGACGTCGAGCTCCCCGAGGCGATGCGCCGGGCGATGGCACGTCAGGCCGAAGCCGAACGTGACCGACGCGCGAAGGTCATCCACGCCCAGGGCGAATACGAGGCAGCAACGCGACTGTCCGAAGCCGCCCACGTGATGGCGACCGAGTCGGGCGCGATGCAGCTGCGCCTGCTGCAGACGTTGGCGGACATCACCGCCGAGAAGAACTCGACGCTCGTGTTCCCCGTGCCGGTCGAGCTGCTGCGGTTCATGGAGCAGGCAGGAGCGTCCGAGAACGGCGATTGACCGCCTTCCACCGCTACCTCGGCATCGCGATCGTCGTCCTGCTCACGCTGATCGCGCTGTGGGGTCTGGCACTGCGCGTCGTCGGCCGGCGCGACACCCCGGTGCCGCTGTGGGCGGTGCAGCACTGGACGGAGAACCTGCTGGCGGTGCAGGTCGTGGTCGGCCTCGTCCTGCTGTTCATGGGCCGCCGCGTCCTGGGCGAGCCGTTGGTGTGGCTGCACTACCTGTACGGGTCGCTGTTTCCTCTGATCGCGATCATCGGCGGCCGTCTGGCTGCGCTGCGCCGCGAAACGAGGGAGTACGTCGGCCTGGCATGGGGGGCATTCATCGCCTTCGCGCTGACCTTCCGCGCCTTGCAGACTGCCTGCGGTGACGCGTGGGCCGACCTCGCACGCTGCGTCGGGCTGTAGGGACGCCCTCGTTCCCGCCGCCTGGTGACGGGCCCCGCGCCTGGTCGGCGACGAGGCCAGCTGACACGCCGCTAGAATGCCTGTCGACGCCGTGTCGGCTGCTGCCTGCCCGAACGATGACACCACCGTTGACAGGCAGGGTGGCTGCGATGCGAATCCGTCACAACCTTCCGGGGTAGCTCAGTTTGGCAGAGCGCTCGACTGTTAATCGAGATGTCGCCGGTTCGAGCCCGGCCCCCGGAGCCACACCGCCACCCCCGCGTTTCGCAGGGTGAGCCTCAGCGGGTGAGGACGAGCTTGCCGAACACCTCGCCGCTGTCGAGGCGTTCGAGGGCTTCGCGGGCCTGCTCCATGGGCATCACGTCGTCGATGACGGGCCGCAGGCCGGTGGCGTCGAGGAACCCGAGCAGGCGCACGAATTCAGCGCGTGTCCCCACGAGCGACCCCACGACGCGCAGTTGCCGGTAGAAGATCCGGTTCAGATCGGCTGGCGGTCCACCACCCGTCGTCGCTCCCGCGATCACGACGACTCCGCCCGCTTCGAGTGCCTTGAGCGAATGGTTCCACGTCGCCGCGCCGACCGTCTCGACGACCACATCGACACGCTTGGCGACGAGCTCACCCGGAGCGATCACCTCGTGCGCGCCGATTTCGAGCGCGCGCGCACGCTTCCACTCGTCGCGGCTGCTCGCGGTCACGTGGGCGCCTGCGGCGCGGGCGAGCATGATCGCCGCTGTCGCAACCCCGCCGCCTGCTCCCTGGACGAGCACGCGTTGCCCAGGCAGCAGCTGTGCGCGGGTGAACAGCATCCGGTACGCGGTCAGCCAGGCCACGGGCAGGCAGGCTGCCTCTTCGAACGACAGCGCCGCCGGTTTGGGAATGAGATTGCGGCGCGGCACGGCCACTTTGTCAGCCAACGTGCCGTCGTAGTACTCGGATAGCACCGACAGATTGCGTGTGAGCGTCTCGTCGTCGCCGAGGTCGTCGCCGATGACCGCGTGTACCACAACAGGCGTGCCGTCGCGTGTCACGCCCGAGGCGTCGCAGCCGAGGACGAGCGGCAACCGGGAGGTGTCGATGCCGACACCCTGCAGAGCCCACAACTCGTGCCGGTTGAGCGCAGCGGCACGGACCTCGACGACTTCCCACCCGTCGGGCGGCTCGGGGTCCGGGTGGTCGCCCAGCCGAAGTCCGGAGAACGGGTCGTCGGCGGAGGCGGAGGCGAGGGTGACGGCGAACATCGCGCGAAGGCTACTCGGCGATGCCGGCACACGCCGACGCGGGGCCAGTCGTGTCAGTTCGCCACGTCGACTGCCACGAGGTCGCTTCCGGACCTCTCGCGCACGACGTCGAGCCATCCTGCGACGATGGCGTCGACGGCAGGGTCGGCGATTCGAATCATCGCCTCGACAGCATCCGGAGCGGGCGCCAGACGCCAGCGAGCGATCGCGATTGCATCGAGTTCGACGCCGAGGTCCTTCGCCCACTGATGCCGTACGAGATCGCCTGCGACCCGCGGCCCGATCCTCACCACAATTATGACGCGATGGGGGTCTGCGCCCGCGCGTTCGTGGACCAGTGCGAGGATGCGCGCTGCCAGCGCAGCATCACCACCGGTGTAGGTGACACCGTGTGCGTCGACGGTCGTGCCCGCAGCCAGGATCCCGAGCGCGAGGGCGGCCTGCGCGTCGCGTTCGTCGATCCAGCTCCGCGCCTCGTCGCGTGCGGCCGCACGCCGCTTGTCCCACCGGACATCACGTGCAGGCGGCGCGCCGACATCCGATGCGTTCGTTGCCGGCTCCTGCTTGTGGATCCGCCGGCGGACGTTCGGCGCGACGTCACCCACCCAGGCGCGGGCGAGCAACTCGTCCACGCCGAGCTGTGCCGCGATGGTCTCGGCATCGGCGCCTGCGCGCAACAGTGCGCGGGCGCGGGCGGGACGTGTGTCCGCGGGGTCGTCGGCGCCCACGTCGCCGTCGACGACATGGAGTGTGGGCAGCGCGTCAGGAGCGACGGATCGCCGTGCGCGTGCCGTCAGTTCGAACGGAATCGGCCGATCCGCTTCGTCGTCGAAAGGCAACGGGTCGAACGGCAGTCGCTGCTGCGTCATCGTGCACACCTCCCACGGCTCGTCGCGGGGCCAGGCTCGCCAGGAAGCTCACCGGCAGGATCGCCTGTTGTTCATTCACCGTACGCGAGGGGTGTGACAACGATCATGGCCGACTCCGACAGCCGGCACTCTCCACCTGCCGCCGCGAGTGCACGCGCGCACACGCGCCTCAGGCGCGCAGGTAGTCCTCGAGGGCGTCGGCGTAGGCGGGGTGCCGCAGTTTCGCGAGGGCTCGCGCCTCGATCTGGCGTATGCGTTCCCGCGTGAGCCCCAGTTCCGCCCCGACTTGTTCGAGAGTGAGTGGCTGACCGCCACGCAGACCGAATCGCTGCTCGATGACGGTGCGTTCGCGTGGAGCGAGTTCACCGAGCACGGAGGTGACGTGGTCGCGCAGAAGGATGTCCGCAGCAACCTCGACGGGGACCGGCGCGGAGGGGTCCTCGATCAACTCGCCCATCGACGCGTCGCCGTCCTCACCGACGGGGGCATCGAGCGACGCCGGATCAACCGCAAGACGGCGGAACTCCTCGAGTCGCTCCACCGGCAGTTCGACGGCGTGCGCGACTTCCTGGATCGTCGGTTCCCGCCCGAGTCGCTGCAGCAGAGCGCGTTCAGTGCGACGGATCTTGTTCATCGTCTCGACGAGGTGGACGGGAATGCGGATCGTTCGTGACTGGTCGGCGATCGAGCGGCTGATCATCTGGCGGATCCACCACGTCGCGTACGTGGAGAACTTGTAGCCGCGGCGGTAGTCGAACTTGTCCACCGCGCGCATCAACCCGAGATTGCCTTCCTGGATGAGGTCGGCCAGCAGGAGACCTCGCCGCACGTATCGCTTGGCGATCGAGACGACCAGACGCAGATTCGCCTCGATCATCGACCGTTTCGCATCACACCCGAGCCGTTCGATCACGCGCAGGCGTCCGCGCCGCTGTGGGTCGAGTTCGAGTGAGGAATCCAAGACCATCGCGGCTGCTGCACCCGCATCGACACGTTTGGCGAGATCGACCTCTTGTTGTGCGGTGAGCAGGTCGACACGCCCGATCTCGTTCAAGTAGACGCGCACGGCATCGGCCGCAGCCGGATCCCCTCGTCCTGTGCTGTCCGCGGCACGATCCTCACGGTCGTCGACCACAGCGACGTTCGACCGACGAAGCTGGGCGGTGACCAGGGCGTGCTCGGCGTCGCCGAATCCTGCCGCTTCAAGAGCCGCAAGGGTCTCCGAGGCCGTGACAAAACCTCGTTCGATGCCGTAGTCGACGAGTCCGACGATCTCGGGGGCATGCACAACCGCGTCACGTGCGGCCATATGGACAACGTTGGCAGACCCCGTCGACACGCTCCGGGCGGCCATCGGCGTCTCCTCGCCGGCACGCTCGACGTCACGGGCGTACGGCAGGTACGCACGCGATCGTTGGCGCAGGAGATCGTAGGTCGCTCAGCCCAGGACTGCGACCAATTCGCGGCGGCGCCGCTGGAGTTCGAGCAGCCGCTGTTGCAGGTCACGCACCCGTTCTGCGTCACGCGCGTGGTGCAGGGATGTGAGCTCGTCGCGCAAGGCACGTTCCTGTGTTTCGAGCTGATCCGCGAGAACGCGCCGGACCTGCTCCTGGGCGACGTCGCGTACCACCTCCCGGTCATCACCGACCAACGCGTCGTCCTCCAGTGACAATGCCCGGATGAGTGCGCGGTCGTCGTCGTCGTGCGCGTGGTCGAGCACGACCGCGAGATCGACGCCGACACCGCCGGCTGCATCCAGTGCACGCCACACGGCACGGGCCCGCGGGTGGGTGAAGTGCTCCTCGGTGAGTTCGAACCACTCCTCGGGCAGCAGCTCGGGGTGCTGTACGGCTATGCGCAGCACCGAGCGCTCGCGGGCCGCACGGGTGCGTTCGGGACGCGACGGCGCGCTGGGCGTTGCCCGCTCCGGGTTCGTCGCGACCCCCTCGTGCGCATCGAGTTCGATTCCCATGCGCTCGGCCGTGCGCGCCACGAAGTCATACGAGATGCCGATGCGTTCGGCGATCTGTGAACGCGCCCAGTCACGGCGCAGGTCGAGGTCGGGCTCACGCCCGACGACGTCGAGTGCGGCGCGCAACGCGTCGGTCCGGCCCCCTTCTGTCGCGAGATCGGCGTCACGCAGCCGGTGCGCCACCACGTAGGGAACGACCGGCTCGGCACGCTCGACGAGATGACGCAGGTCGTCGGGTCCGTGTTGGCGGACGAGATCGGCGGGATCCGCACCGTCGGCGAGTGCCAGCACGCGCAGGTCGAGCAGTCCACCTCCGTGCGCGTGGTGGGACCGCGCCGCTTCCCAGGCCCGCTCAGCCGCCTTGACGCCCGCGTCGTCGGCGTCGAAGGCGAGCACGACGCGGCGCGCGTAGCGCGCCACCGAGCGAAGGTGCTCGTCGCCCACCGCCGTTCCACAGGTCGCCACGGCGTTGGTCATGCCGGCCTGGTGCAACGCGAGCACGTCGGTGTAGCCCTCGCAGACGAGCACGGTGTCGGTACGAACGATTTCGGAGCGGGCCGCCCGGAGCCCGTAGAGCACCCGCGACTTGTGATACAGCGGGGTTTCGGGCGAGTTGAGGTACTTGGGCGGATCGAAGTCGCCGTAGTCGAGTCCAGGGACGACCCGGCCCCCGAAACCGATGACGTCACCGCTGGCGTCCTCGATGGGGAAGATGAGACGGCCGCGGAAGCGGTCGCGGACACGTCCCCCGTCGCCGCGCACCACGAGGCCGACGGTGACCAGGTCATCGAGGGCGTGTCCCGACGCCGACAAATCGTCAGCGAGCGCTGACCAGGCGTTGGGCGCGAATCCCAGTTCGAAGCGATCGGCGTCGTCGCGGCCGAATCCGCGTTCTCGCAGATAGCGCCGCGCGGGCTCGCCCTCGTCGCCGAGCAACCGCGCCCGGAAGAACTCGCACGCCGCACGGGTGACGTCGACGAGCCGGGAGCGTTCTCCGACACGCTGGCGTTCACGAGCCGAGAGTTCCTCGTACCTCAGTGTGAAGCCGACACGCCGGGCAAGCGATTCGACCGCCTCGGGGAACTCGAGACCTTCGATACGCATCAGGAAGTCGTAGATGTCGCCCGACGCCCCGCAGCCGAAGCAGTGGTAGACGTTGTTGTCCTGGGCGACGGTGAACGACGGCGTGCGTTCGGTGTGGAACGGGCACAGGCCCTTGAAGGACTTTCCGGCGCGGCGAAGCGTCGTGTAGTCACCCGCGACGACGACGATGTCGGCCTGACGGCGCAGCGTCTCGATGTCGTCCTTGAGGATGCGTCCGGCCACGCGGGTGCTCCGGGTCAGACCGCGACGTTGGCGTCGTCCCAGTCCGGGTCGAGGTCGTGCAGGAAGGCGGTGAGCCGATCGACTTCCTCGAGTTCGCCGATCTCGGCCGCAGCCGATCGCAGGTGCGCGAAGCAGCGCAGCACGCCTCGGTTGGTCGGCTCGGACCAGCGCACGTAGCCGCGCCCACCCCATCCGGCTGCGCGCAGCGCGTCGAGTCCACGGTGGTAGCCGACGCGCGCGTACGCGTACCGCTCCAAGGGTTCATGTGCGAGCCCGGCGAGTGCGGCCCATCCGTCGAGCAGGGTCGGATTGTTGGCCACGACGGCCGCAACCGCAGCGCGACGCTCGGTGTCGGGAGTGTCCAGCGCCCTGCCCAGCGCTTCGATCGTCTCCTGAGCGGGAGGCCCCAGCACGGTCTCGTGACGATCACTCATCGGCAGGTCGCTCATCGGTGGCCTCGTCGGCGTCGGTGTCGGGGTTGGGTGGATCGGTCCCATGGGACGATAGCGACGAGGCCGGCCGTCCACTGCCCAGCCGTGCCGAAAGGTGCGCATCGGGGTCCGCTGGCTACATTCCAGCGCCCAAACTGACAGGAGTGTCGGCCCTGGCGCACGACCCGATCGTCTACGACGTCGATCTCAGCGACCGTCTGCACCATCTGGTGCGTGTGTCGATGCGCATCCCTGCCGATCTTGCGGACGACGCACGCATCGTGATGCCCGCCTGGACACCGGGCAGCTACGTGATCCGCGACTACGTCCATCACGTCCAGTGGATCGAAGCGAGCGACGCGTCGGGATCGCCGGTGACCCTCGATGCCGACGGCCCCGGCGCGTGGCGCCTCACGGGTAACGCCAGCGGTCCAGCCGACGTCAACCTCGAGCTGTACGCCAACGATCTGTCCGTGCGCACCAACCATGTCGATGACCATCACGCGCTGCTCGTGGCTGCAGCCACGTTTCCCTACGTCGATGCCGCACGCGAACGCGAGCACGTCGTGCGCGTGCGGCCATCGCCACCGTCGCATCGAGTGTGGTCGCTGTTGCCATCGGACGATCACGAAACGTTCCGTGCCGACGACCTCGACCACCTGATCGACAGCGCCTTCGAAGTCGGCCAGTTGCCGAGCGTCGACTACGAGGTCAGTGGAGTGCCGCACACGTTCGTGTGGGCCGGTCACGGCCCGGCCCCCGATCTCGATGCCGTCGCGCGCGCAGCGGCGGCGATCGGTGACGTCGCCGTGGCACTGTTCGAGGGGGAACTGCCGATCGAGCGCTACACCGTGCTGTGCACGGCGTGGGACCGGGGTGGCGGCGGCCTGGAGCACCGCGACGGCGCGGTCCTTCAGGTGCCGGTGCGTACCTTCGCGGACCCCGACCTCACCGCACGATTCCATTCGTTGGTCGCCCACGAGTACCTGCACCTGTGGAACGCCAAGCGGCTGGTCCCCGCGGAACTCGTCCGTCCAGATTTCGAACGGCCGACACCCACTGCGTCGTTGTGGGTCGCTGAAGGGTGGACCTCGTACTACGACGAACTTGTCCCACTGCGGGCCGGCGTGTGGGAGCCGCGGCGGTTCCTGGATCACCTTGGTGACACGATGCGGCGCGTGCGCGACACGCCCGGGCATCGGTTCCAGGGTCTGCGGCAGGCGTCGCGGGAAGCATGGGTGAAGCACTACGTCCGTGACGAGAACAGCCCGAACGCCGGGATCGACTACTACAGCCACGGCGCCATGGTGGCGTTCGAACTCGACCTGCGTCTGCGCGCCCAGAACCCCGGTGGCGACGGGCTCGATGACGTCCTGCGCCACCTCTGGCGACGCCACGCGACGGCGCCCGCCGGCTACACCGAAGACGACGTCCTCGCCGCGATCGCGCACGTCGGCGGCGACGACCTCGCGGCACTCATCGACGGGCGTGTCGCGCGACCCAACCTTCCCGACATCGACTCCCGCCTGCTCGCGAGCGTGGGCCTAGCCGAGACCCCTACGCACGATCCCCCGTTGCCGGATCTCGGTGTCGAGATCGTCGAGGACGAGCGAGGTGTGATGCTTGCCACCGTGCTGCGTCACCGGCCGGCGTGGCGGGCAGGGCTTACCGGTGGTGACCGAATCATCGCGATCGACGGCACGACCGTCGGCCCGGGCGAGGTGCAGGGCGCGCTGCGCCTACGCCGGCCCGGCGTGACGATCGAGGTGACCGTCGTGCGCGGCCCCCGGGTGCTGACCCGCAACGTCACGCTCGGACCGGCGCGTCCTGCGACGCGCCTGGTCGCCGTACCGGACGCCGACGACCGCGCGCGCGGCAATTTCCTGCGCTGGACCGGACACGACCTCGACGCCCTGCAATGATCACCGCGGCGCGATCGGCACGAGTCAGGCACCATGGAAGCATGGAGGACGAACCGTCAGTCCGTGAGTTGCGCAGCGCCGCGCGCGCCTGCACGATCATGGCCTATGCGGCCGGGCTCGCCGGGGTGGCCGCAGGCACCCTGGTGCTGCGCGATGGCGACCTCGCGTTCGCCATCATCCTGTGGGTCATCACCTTCGCGGTTGGGGCATCGCTGATGGGGGTCGCCCTGCTCGCGCGTGCGGTCGCTGGTCTGAGCGCACGCCTCGGCAGTGTCGCCTCCGACATGCGCGTCGTCGTGGCCGACCGCGGTATCGAGCACGAAGGTCCGCGCGGTGACCCATGGGCGGGCCACCCCCCGTACTGAGCACAGCACTCGAAGCGCGGCGCGGGTGTCAGCAGCCCGGCAGACGCTCGGCCAGATGGTCGACGAGGCCGTCGATCGGCACCCGCTGCTGCTGCATCGTGTCGCGGTCGCGCACGGTCACCGCACGGTCCTCGAGCGAGTCGAAGTCGACGGTCACGCACAAGGGCGTACCGATCTCGTCTTGGCGGCGGTACCGGCGGCCGATCGACTGGGTCTCGTCGTACTCGCACATCCACCGCACCTTGAGCGCGTCGAACACCTCGCGCGCCAGAGGCGTCAGGGACTCCTTCTTCGACAGCGGCAGGACCGCGACCTTGTAGGGAGCGAGCCGCGGGTCGAGGCGGAGCACGATGCGCTCGCGCATCTCACCGTCGGCGTCGGGGGCCTGTTCGATCCGGTAGGCGTCGAACAGGAACGCGAGTGTTGCTCGCGTGGCCCCCGCTGCCGGCTCGATCACGTAGGGGTGGAAGCGCCGGTCGCTCGCCTGGTCGTAGTAGGTCAGGTCCTGTCCCGAGACCTCCTGGTGTGCCTTGAGGTCGAAGTCGGTGCGGTTGGCGAGCCCTTCGAGTTCCGACCAGCCCATCGATGCGTCCGGGAAGAAGTACTCGATGTCCACAGTGCGCTTCGAGTAGTGCGACATCTCATCGGGACCGTGTTCACGGATGCGCAGGTTCTCCCGCCGCAGCCCCAGGTCGGTGTACCAGTCGAGACGCGCGTCGATCCAGTACTGGTGCCATTCCTCGTCGGTGCCGGGTTCGACGAAGTACTCCATCTCCATCTGCTCGAACTCGCGCGTGCGGAACACGAAGTTGCCCGGTGTGATCTCGTTGCGAAACGACTTGCCCATCTGGGCGATGCCGAACGGCAGCTTCATGCGGTTGGTCCGCTGGATCGTCGCGAAGTCGACGAACATGCCCTGGGCGGTTTCGGGCCTGAGCCACACGACGTTCGCATCGTCTTCGACGGGGCCAGCGAAGGTCTTGAACATCAGGTTGAAGCTGCGCGGTTCACCGAGCTCGCCGCCGCAGGAGGGGCATGCCACCTCGTCGAGTGTCTCGGCGTCGCTGGCCTCGAGCAGATGATCGGCGCGCTCGCGGCGGTGGCAGGACGCGCATTCGACGAGGGGGTCGGAGAAGTTGGCGAGGTGACCCGAGGCCTCCCACACCTTGGGGTGCATCAGGATCGAGGCATCGAGACCGACGACGTCCTCGCGCAGCTGGACCATCGAACGCCACCACTGCCGCTTGACGTTCTCCTTGAGCTCGACGCCGAGCGGTCCGTAGTCCCAGGTGGAGCGGAAGCCGCCGTAGATCTCCGAGGACGGGAAGATGATGCCGCGCTTGCGGCACAGATCCACGATGGTGGCGAGCTCGGCCTCGACCGAAGGCATCGCCGCTGCGTCCCCGGTGGCCGACTGCTTGGGAACCGGATCCTCGCTCACGTCGGACTCGCTTGGTCGATGTCCCTTGTCGTATCGCGTCGGGCTGCGCGACACGGGCCGGCACTCGGCCGGCCCTGCAGCGATCGTAGCGGCCGCACCGACGCGCACCGTCGGCCGACGAAGACCCACAACGGTTGACAACGTGCAGCCGGCACGGAATGATGATGTCATCATGATGAATCCTTCGGCGGTGACGCGACTCCCCTTCCGTGAGGCCCACGCTGCGCTGCCGTTGTACGTGCAGCTGCGCGAAGCGCTGCGGGCCGAGATCGAGGAACGTGGCCTGCATCCCGGCGACCGCCTCCCGACCGAAGCACAGCTCGAGCGGACCTACGGTGTCTCGCGTTCCACGATCCGCCAGGCTGTCGGCGACCTGCAGAACGAAGGTCTCGTCCATCGGATCCAAGGCAAGGGCACCTTTGTCACGACGCCGAAGATCCAGCACCTCCCGGTGCTCACCTCGTTCAGCGAACTGCTCCGCAGCCAGGGGTACCGGCCTGCGCACCGGGTCATCGATTCTGCAATCGTCGACACTCCTGCCGTCGTCGGCCAGCAGCTCGGCATCGACGACGACACGCGTTGCCGCTATCTCGAACGGTTGCTTGTGTGCGACGACGATCCGATCGGGCTGTCCAAGACCTGGTTGCCGGCAGCAGTCCTCGGGCCCCATGACTGGCGCATCGCACGGGGCACGCTCGATGGCGGGTCGCTGTACGCATTGCTCGCCGACGCCTCCCCCGACCTGATCCCCCACCGCGGCGTCGAGACGATCCAGCCCGTACTCGCCGGTGATGCCGAAGCCGAACTGCTCGGCTGCGACACCGGCACCGCACTGCTCCAGATCCGCCGGATCACCTGGACCGCCGCCAACCAGCCCCTGGAATGGACACAGCTCGCCTTCGTCCCCGGGCGTTACGAGTACCGGGTCGAGCTCCGCGGCGACGAGGCGCCGGGGGGCGGCCATGAATGAGACGGGCGTGACAGCCGAGCAGGTCCGAACCGCGGTTTCCGACGCCGTGGCGCGCCTGCTCGATGTCGACGCCGGTGCGAATCGCGCGGCTGTGGTCGCCGAGCCGCGTGGCGACGCCGGCGGCGACTGGCCGCTGGAGGTGCTCGCCATCGGCGCGGACCACGGCGGTTTCCATCTCAAGGAACGCCTGGCCGCCGACCTGCGTGACCGTGGACTGACGGTGCACGACTGCGGCACGCGGAGCACCGACGCGGTGGACTACCCCGACATCGCCCACGCGGTGGCGCTCGAGGTTGCGACCGGACCGTGCCAAGCCGGCATCATCATCGACGGTGCCGGCATCGGCTCGGCGATCGCCGCCAACAAGGTGCCGGGGATCCGCGCTGCGACGTGCTGGGACGTCTCCTCTGCGCGCAACAGCCGCGAACACAACTATGCGAACGTCCTCGCGCTCGGCGCGGGACTGCTGGGCGAGAACCTCGCCCGCCAGATCGTCGAAACCTGGCTCGCCACGCCCTACGGCGAGCAGCGTCACGGTCGACGCGTCGAGAAGATCGCCCAGCTCGAAGGGCGTTACGGAGCGAGGCTCGCGTGAACACCGACCAGCTCATCGACACCATCACCCAGCAGGTCCTGCGCTCGCTGGGGCAGCCGCCGTCCGACGATGCCAGTTGTGCGGACTGCGCGGGTGGGTGCGCCAGCAGCTGTTCCGACAAGGTGCGCCGGTTCGTCGGCAGCGGCTCCGATCGCATCGGCTTCACCGGCAACGGCGCCGACGTTCCGACCGATCTTGCTGCCACGATCGACCACACCCTGCTGAAGCCGGAGGCGAGCGCAGACGACATCGACCGTCTGTGCAGCGAAGCACGTGCGTTCGGCTTCGCCTCCGTCTGCGTCAATTCGTACTGGGTTCGGCGCGCCGCGTCGAACCTGCGCGGCAGCTCGGTCAAGGTCGCCTCGGTGATCGGCTTCCCGTTCGGCGCGTCCCCTCCCGAGATCAAGGCGATGGAGGCGCGGCGCGCGCTGCGCGACGGCGCCCGCGAACTCGACATGGTGATCAACATCGGTGCGCTCAAGAGCGGCGACCTCGACACGGTCCGCACGGACATCACGAGGGTGTCGGAGGCCTGCCGCGAGGCAGGCGCGACCCTCAAGGTCATCATCGAGACCGCCTACCTCACCGACGAGGAAAAGGTCATCGTCTCCCACATCGCCCGCCAGGCCAAGGCCGGTTTCGTCAAGACATCGACGGGGTACGGACCGGGCGGCGCAACCGTCCACGACGTGCTGCTCATGCGTGAGACCGTGGGACCCACGATGGGGGTGAAGGCCTCCGGAGGCATCCGGACCCGCGAGGACGTCCGCGACATGATCGCGGCCGGCGCGACCCGGATCGGCGCCTCGGCAGGAGTCCAGATCGTCTCCGGCGGCCAAGGCGAGGCGGCCTACTGACCGATGCGAGGAGCACGCCCGTGACCAGGCTGGCGAACGACCCGAAGGAGCACTGATGAGCGAGGGCATCGAACTGCGCGCCTACTGCTATCTGGACCGCCTCCAGCCGCAGTACGCCGCGTTCCTCGGCACGGTTGCGCAGGGCTTTCTGCCCCTGGCCAACGACGCGTCGCTCTACGTCGAGGTCGCACCGGGCATCGAGATCAACCGTCTGACCGACGTCGCACTCAAGGCGGTGGAGGTCAAGCCGGGCATGCAGATCGTGGAGCGGGTCTATGGCCTGCTGGAGATCCACGCGCCGGACCAGTCCGCCACCCGTGAGGCGGGCGAGGCGATCCTCGAGGCGATCGGCAAGTCCGAGAACGACCGGCTGAAACCGCAGATCCTGTCGAGTCAGATCATCCGGCGGGTCGACGACCACCATGCCCAGATGATCAACCGCATGCGTCACGGGCACATGCTCATACCGCAGCAGACCCTCTACGTGCTCGAGTGCCAGCCCGCGGCGTACGCCGCGCTGGCAGCGAACGAGGCGGAGAAGGCTGCCGACATCAACGTCCTCGAGGTCCGTGTGTTCGGCTCCGTCGGCCGGATGTACCTGGGCGGCGAGGAACGCGACATCGAGGTCGGATGGCAGGCCGCGGTGTCCGCGCTGGAAGTGCTGGAAGGCCGACAAGCGACGTAGTCCGTCACGACGATCCCGTACGACGACCTGACGACCGATCGAGGAGAACGAGAAGATGGCTGAAGCACTGGGAATGATCGAGTGCCGGAGCTTTCCGGCGATGGTGGAGGCTGCCGACGCGATGGTGAAGGCGGCGAAGGTGGAACTGGTCGGCATGCAGCAGACCGGTGGCGGCTACACGACCGCGGTGGTCCGCGGCGACGTCGCCGCGGTCAAGGCCGCCGTGCAGGCCGGTGTGCTCGGCGCGGAGCGCGTCGGTGAACTCACCAGCAGCCACGTGATCGCGCGTCCACACGCCAACGTCGACGAGGTGCTTCCACTCGGACGCTCCGGCGAATCTGACGACGCCTGACGAACCTCGGGCGGCGGCGACCTGGTCGCGGCCGCCTCAGGTGGCCATCGGGCCCATCCACACTGGGTGCGCCCACCGACCGGGAGGTGAGGGCATGCTCCTCGGACGCGTCGCCGGAACGCTGGTGGCGAGCCGCAAGGATCCCTCGATCGAGGGCATCAAGCTCCTGCTCGTGCGAACGCTTGATCTCGACGGCGTCGAGACCGGCACGTCCATCGTCGCGATGGACGCGGTCGGTGCGGGCGTCGACGAAGTGGTGCTGCTCGCCCAGGGCAGCTCGGCCCGCCAGACCGAAGTGACCAACAACCGCCCGTGCGACGCCGTCGTGATGGCGATCGTCGATTCCTGGGAGGTCGGTGGCGAGCAGCGATTCCACAAGTACGCCCCGGAGGGTGATGCAACGTGAGCACCCTCTCCGACGAGGAGGTCCAACGGATCATCGCGCGGGTGAAACTGCGTGAAGGTGACACGTCGGGATCGCCTGGTGCGGCGCTGCGGGGCGAACGAGGACTCGCCGAGGCGGCCCGGGATGGCCACAGCCTCGGCGAGGGCGTCTACGCGAGCGTGGCCGACGCCGTCGCGGCCGCCCAACGGGCGTTCGACGGGTTCAGGACCGCCGGGCTCGGGCTGCGCAAACGCATCATCGCGTCGGTACGCGACGCCATGCTCGAGCACGCTGAGCCACTTGCCGAGATGGCGCATGCGGAGACCGGACTGGGGCGCGCCGCGGACAAGGTCGTCAAGAACCGGCTGGTCACCACCAAGGCGCCTGGACCTGAGGATCTCGAATCCCAGACGGCGACCGGCGATCAGGGCATGACGGTCACCGAGTACGCCCCGTTCGGCATCGTCGGAGCCATCACCCCCACGACCAACCCCACCTCGACGATCATCAACAACACGATCTCGATCGTCTCGGCCGGCAATGCCGTGGTGTTCAACGCCCACCCGGGCGCCAAGCAGGTGTCGGCCGAGAACATCCGGCTGCTCAACCGCGCGATTCAGGCGGCTGGCGGCCCCACCGACCTGGTCACCGGCGTGGCGGACCCGAGCATCGACAGCGCGAAGGAGTTGATGCACCACCCGCAGGTGCGGCTGCTGCTCGTCACCGGCGGGCCCGGAGTGGTACGCGAGGCGCTTGCAACCGACAAACGAGCGGTCACTGCCGGCCCCGGCAACCCGCCCGTGGTCGTGGACCACACAGCAGACGTCGAGCAGGCCGCCCGCGACATCGTGCGGGGAGCATCGTTCGACAACAACCTCATCTGCACCGACGAGAAGACCACGATCACCGTGCGCGGCATCAGCGACGCGCTCGTCGCCGCGATGGGACGCCATGGCGCCTACGTGCTCAAGGAGCACGAGCTTCGACGCCTCGAGCGCGTCGTGTTCAGTGATCCGGGACCCGCCGGCAAGCCAGGAAGAATCAACCCGCAGTGGATCGGACGTGACGCCGCTGCCATCCTTGGCGAGATCGGCATCCGGGCCGATTCCGACATTCGCCTCATCGTCGCACAGGTCCCCAACGAGCACAATCTCGTGTGGACCGAGCAGATGCTGCCCGTCATGCCGGTGACCGAAGTCGTCGACGTCCACGCCGCCATCGACCTGGCGCGACGCAGCGAGCACAATTTCCGGCACACCGCCGGGATCCACTCGACCAATGTCGATGTCATCACCCGTATGGCGCGCATCATGGACTGCTCGATCTTCGTCGCAAACGGCCCGACGTTCAGCGGCCTCGGCGAGGGCGGCGAGGGCTTCTGCTCCTTCTCGATCGCAACCCCGACCGGCGACGGCATGACACGCCCGCGCACGTTCTCGAGAGAACGACGCATCGCGCTCGTCGGCTCGCTGAGAATCGTGTGACCATGGACCCCTCGATCGCCATTCTCGAGTTCGACTCGATCGCGCACGGCATCGTGGCCGGTGACGCGATGGCCAAGCGCGCGCCACTGGACGTTCTGCTCGCCGGCACCGTCCATCCCGGCCGCTACCTCGTGCTCGCCGGCGGAGGCACGGCTGAGGTCGAGGAGGCGATCGAAGCCGCGCACGACGCCAGCCCCGGCGGCGTGCTGGGCTGCACGTTCCTTCCCGACGTCCATCCAGCGGTGATCGCCGCAGCGGGTGGCGCTCGCCGTGTGGGCGGCGACGCCCTGGGTGTGATCGAGACCCGCACGGTCACCGCAATCGTCGAAGCAGCCGACGCAGGGATGAAGAACGCCGACGTCGTCCTTCGTGAGATGCGCCTGGCCGATGATCTCGGCGGCAAGGGCTACGTGCTTTTCGGCGGTCCATTGACCGAGGTCGACGCCGCCGTGGATCACGGCATCGCGCGCATCGGCCACGGCGAGCACCCGGTGACCCACGCGGTCATCGCACAACTGCACGTCGAGATGGACGACAACCTGCGCGACGACGGACGGTTCCTGCCACGGTTTGCGCAGGCGACCAGGGCGTCGACGACTGGCGGGGGTGGCTGATGCAGCTCGGCCGTGTGGTCGGCACCGTCGTCGCGTCCGTCAAGGCGGACGGACTCGACGGTGTGCGCCTGTTGATCGTGCAGCCGCTCGACCGTGCCCAGCAGCCGCGTGGCAGCGCACTGGTCGCGGCTGATGCGCTGGCAACAGCTGGCCCCGACGACCTCGTCCACTATGTCAGCGCGCGCGAGGCCGCGCAGGCGCTCGAGGAGACGTTCGTGCCGGTCGATCATGCGGTCGTCGGGATCGTCGACGCCGTCGAGGACCTCGCACCATGAAACTCGCCCGCGTCACCGGCACCGTGGTCTCCACGGTGCAGACCGCGATCCTCGACGACCGCAAGTTGCTGCTGTGCGACACCCTCGACGCCACCGGCCAGCCCGATGGCGGCTACCTGATCGCGGTTGACCTGGTGGGTGCGCGAGCCGGCGAAACGGTGCTCATCCTCGACGAGGGAACCTCGGCCCGTCAGATCGTCGAACGCTCCAGCGGACCGCTGCGCACCGTCGTCGTCGGAATCGTCGACGAGGTCGGCGACGACGGCGTCTGGGCCGGGTGAAGCGGCAACGGCGCGAGCATCGGCAGCCGTCGTCTCAGACGGTGTCCTCAGGGCGTGCCCGACGGGTGCGACGTGCGGCGACATACCTGCCAGCAGGTCCGCGTCGAACGGCACGGTAGCCGCGCGCCATCGGAGCCAGCCCTCCGCGAAGCGCCGCAGCAGGCGCGCGACCAACGGCCCGACCGATTCGGCCCGACGTGTCTCGCAGGCGGCGCAGCCGACGCTCGCCGGCGAACGCGTCACCACCCGATGTCGGCTGGGCAGGGACGGGGACACCGGGGCGTCCGGTGACCACCAGCGCGGTGGCGACGACCACGACGGCTCCGGCGACGATCATGCGCGCGGTGAGCCGCTCACCGAGGACCACCCAACCCAGCAAAACGGCCACGACCGGGTTGACATAGGCGTGCGTGCCCACAAGCGTGGTCGACGCGTGCAGCAGCAGCCACCGGTAGACGCTGAATGCGAGAAGTGAGCCAGCGGTGACGAGATAGAAGAACGCGACCAGCGTGCCGCCGCCGATCGCGGCGACGTCCACCATCGCAAGCTCGCCTCGGACGAGGCCGACGAGGGCGAACAGCACGGATGCGCCGATCATCTCCATGGAGGCGGCGAGCATCGGCCGGGTTGGTGCGTCGACGACACGACTTCGCATCGAGCCGGCCGCCCACGCGAATGCTCCGGCCACCGCCAACAGCATCGCGAGCAGTTCGCCACCTGACGGATCGACGAGGAGCGCGACGCCGGCAAGACCCAGCACGAGACCTCCGGTGGCGCGCAACGACAGCCGGTCACCAAAGACCACGCGACCGAGCAGCGCCATCCAGACCGGCACGGTCGAAGCCAGCAGCGCGGCCGTGCCAGACGTGATGCCGGTCAGCGACAACGCGACGAGGCCGGTGCCACCGACGAGCAGCAGTCCCCCGGTCAGCGTGGCATGGCCCCACTGGCGCAGCGTCGGCCGAACGTGGGTCGCACCGTTCCGTGCAGCCCACACGTAGAGCAACGTTCCGGCGAGTGCGAAACGCACCGCCATCATCAGCATCGGCGGGACCGCCTGGATCGCGACGTCGATCGCCAGGTACGTCGAGCCCCACACGACATAGACGATGACGAGCGCCAAAGCCACGCGCAATGTCCAACGATCCACACCTCGCGCCTTTGTGGCGAGGTTCCTGGCGCGCGTACGGGCACGCGATGTCGCGATCAGCAGCATGGTCACCTCCCCGCCGATGCCGACGGTCCCGGTGCGGCGCCCCTACCGTCGCAGCCCACGGACGAGCCGAGGTGACGTGCGAGGTAGATGGCGACACCACGATCGACATCTGTTACGGTACAGTTATGATTTCTGACGCAGTACAGTACTCCATCACGGGGCGTGACGCGGCCACGGTGGCCCGGTCGATCGAACAGGGTGTGGTGTCCGGGCGGTTGGCTCCCGGCGAAGCCCTCCCGTCCGTTCGCACGCTCGCCCGGACACTGGGCATCTCGCCGACGACGGTCGCCGCCGCCTACCGGGACCTGCGGCTCCGCGGCGTGCTGGTCACCCACGACCGTTCCCGCACGGCCGTCGCCCACCGCCCTCCTCTCGCGACACGGCTTGCGCCCGAGCCGCCCGAGGGAACGGTCGACCTCGCCAGCGGCAATCCCGATCCGGCACTGCTCCCCGACCTCGCCGCAGCGCTCGGATCGATCGAGCCGGCGCATCGGCTGTACGGCGACGAGCCCGCGGTCGAGGAACTGCTCGAACTCGCACGCAGCGACCTCGCCGACGACGGGGTGGCTGCCGAGGAGGTGATGGTGACCGCCGGAGGCCTCGACGGCATCGAACGCGTCCTCGAGGTCCACTGCCGTCTCGGCGACCGGGTCGCCGTCGAGGACCCCTGCTACATCGGCACCATCGACTTGGTGCGCACACTCGGCCTGGAACCGGTCGGCGTGCACGTCGACGACGAAGGGGTCGACCCCGGGATGCTCGACGACGTGCTTTCCCGCGGTGTCAGTGCCGTCTTGATCGTCCCTCGCGCGCAGAACCCGACCGGCGCGGCGCTCACGGCCGAGCGAGCCGCAGCGATCCGCCAGGTGCTCGCCGAACATCCCGAGCCGCTGGTCATCGAAGACGACGCCGCGTCCTGGGTCAGTGGCGTCGATCACCAGCCGATCACCACCGACCGCGAGCGATGGGCCGTGGTGCGTTCGGTGGCGAAATCGCTCGGCCCGGACCTGCGCGTCGCGCTGCTCGCCGCCGATCGGGACACGGTCACGCGCGTCCAGGGGCGCCAGCGCCTCGGCACCGGGTGGGTGAGCCACCTCCTGCAGCGCCTGACCGTGTCGGTATGGCGCTCGGCGCGTGACGACGGGACACTCGAAGGCGCCGCCGCCTCCTACCGGGCGCGACGTACCGCGCTGATCGATGCGCTCGCCGGAAACGACCTGGTCGCGTACGGCGCCAGCGGACTCAACGTCTGGGTCCCGGTCATCGAGGAGGTCCCCGTCGTACAGGGCCTCGCCGCGCGAGGGTGGGCGGTGCAGGCGGGTGAACCGTTCCGCCTCAGCTCGCAGCCGGGCATCCGCGTGACGGTCGCAGGCATGTCCGACGACCAAGGTGAGGTCTTCGCCCACGACCTCATCGACGTGCTCGGCCACCGCCTGGGGACCAGGCGCGGCTGAGCGCACGTACCGGCACAGCCCCTCGCGTCACGAGGCCCGCATCACCGGCTGGCTCGGTCGATGTGCGCCGCGTACCAGCGTCCCGACTCCTTCACGGTGCGCTGCTGCGTCGCATAGTCGACGTGGACGATGCCGAATCGGCGCGCATAGCCGTGCGCCCATTCGAAATTGTCGAACAGCGACCAGACGAAGTAGCCCCGCACATCCGCGCCCGCCACGATGGCGCGTTCGACAGCAGCGATGTGCTCCTCGAGATACGTGCGCCGTTCGACGTCAGGAATCGTTCCGTCGTCAGCGACTTCATCGGGGTAGGCGGCACCGTTCTCGCACACCACGAGCGGCGGTGCGCCCTGGCGAGCGAGGTCGACGAGCAGTGCCTCGAGCCCGTCGGGCTCGACACTCCACCCCATTGCGGTGGTTGGCTCGGGTGGGTCGAGCAGGCGCACCCCATCGGCCCCGGGGAACATCGCCGGCGCCGGCGCGTGCGGGTCGGCCGCGACGTGGTGGCGGGTGTAGTAGTTCACGCCGAGCAGATCACCCGGAGTGGCGATGACGTCGAGGTCGCCCGGCGCCACCACACTGTCGGCATCGAAGCGCCGCATGAGCTCCTCGATGCCGTCCGGATAGGTGGCGTGCAGCAGCGGGTCGAGGAAGAAGCGGTTCTGTAGGTCGTCGACCGCCGCCGCTGCTGCCAGGTCAGCGGGATCGTCGCTAGCGGCGACGACCGGGATCAGGTTGAGCACGATGCCGAAGCGGTGGTGGGTTGCCGCGTTGGCCCGCAGTTGCTGCATCGCCAGGCCGTGGGCCAGCAGCAGGTGATGTGCGGCGCGCAGCGACGTCGCGCCGTCACGGATCCCGGGTGCGTGCTCACCGCTGGCGTGGCCGAGGAACGCCGAGCACCAGGGTTCGTTGAGCGTCGTCCACCACGACACCAGGTCGCCCAGCTCATCGTGGACGATGTGGGCGTAGCGCGCGAACGCCTCGGCGGTCGCCCGTTCGGCCCACCCGCCGTGGTCCTGGAGCGCCTGGGGAAGGTCCCAGTGGTAGAGCGTGACGACCGGTTCGATGTCGTGGTCGCGCAGACGCTGCGCAACTGCCCGGTAGAACGCGAGCCCTCGCCGCTCGACCGCGCCGGTTCCGTCGGGGATTACGCGCGGCCAGGCGATGGAGAACCGGTAGGCGTCGAGACCGAGCGTCGCCATCAGCTCGACGTCGTCCTCCCAGCGGCGGTAGTGGTCGATCGCGATGTCGCCGGTGTCGCCGCGTGCGACACGGCCCGGGGTGTGGCTGAAGGTGTCCCAGATCGACGCTCCCCGCCCTGCCGCATCGACAGAACCTTCGATCTGGTAGGCGGCCGTTGCCGCACCCCACATGAACGTCGGACGATCGCCCGGCGTCGGCACGGTGGGGGTGGTCATCGGTCCGCCTCGTGATCACCCACCGGTGAAGCAACCTGTTCGCCCGCGTCGGAGAGGGAAACCGTCGTATGCGCCTGCGGTGTGTCGGCGGCGGTGCCGAAACGGCGGTCGCGACGGCGGTAGACGTCGACGCAGCGGGCGAGTTCGTCGGCGTCGAAGTCAGGCCACAGCGTGTCGACGAAGACGAGTTCGGCGTACGCGGCCTGCCACAGAAGGAAGTTCGACAACCGCAGCTCCCCCGAGGTGCGGATCAGAAGGTCGACGTCTGCCATCGCGGGGTCGTACAGACGCGCGGCGAACGCTTCCTCGTCGATCCCATCGATCGCGCCACGCGCGACGTCGGCGGCCAGCTGCCGTGCCGCATCGACGAGTTCGGCACGCGCGCCGTAGTTGAACGCGATGCGAAGCGTCATGGTCCGGTTGTCGCTCGTGCGGCGCTCGGTGCGGCGCATCAGACGCCGCAGCCGGGTCGGGACGGGACGCTCACGCCGCCCGATGAACACCACGCGAACGTCCCGTTCATCGAGTTCGTCGACACGACGGAGCAGCAGCGATTCGTTGAACCCGAGCAGGAAGCGGACCTCGTCGGCCGGTCGGCGCCAGTTCTCTGTCGAGAACGCGTAGACGGTCAGTTCCTCGATGCCCAGCTCGAGGGCCCCCTCAACGGTGCTGAACAACGCCTGCTCGCCGGCTTCGTGTCCGGCGTTGCGTCGAAGCCCGCGCTGGTTCGCCCACCGGCCGTTGCCGTCCATGATGATGGCGACGTGTCGGGGAACGTCGGTCGGTCGCGCGTGCCCGTCCACGACTGGCTCCTCGGGTTGCGTGCGCGCGTTGGCGGCCACGGCTGGCGTGCACAGCGTCACGTGTCCGGTGTCGCCGGCAGCTCTCGATGCACCGCGGGTGTGTCGGCGAGGGGGCCGGTCAGCCTACTCACGGGCTCCGATCGGATGGGCGCTGCCGCTCGTGCGAGGCACGGCGTCCCATGCCTTGAGCCGGCGATCGAGATGATGCTCGACGAACGCGCGCACGTACGAGGCGGCCACTGCACGGACATCGGTCGTGTCGGCCTCCAGCGCCGGAAGCGACGCCCACTCCCCTGGGGCGGCGAACAGGCGCACGATCTCGACCACCCGGCTGTCGACGACCCGGGTCCCGGCGGGTGCGCACGAAGGGCACAGCGTGCCGCCGGCCTTGACCGACAGGAACGCATGAGGTCCCGGATCACGGCAGGATGCGCACGCGTCGGTGAACGCGTGGAAGCCCACACTCGACGCGGCGCGCAACAGGAACGCGTCGACGAACACCGACGGGTCGTCGGGCTGTGCATCGAGGGCCTGCAGGGCGGCGCGCAACAGCAGGAACAGTCGCGTGTCGCGCGCACCTTCCTGACTGACGGCATCGACGAGTTCGACCATGACCGACGCTGCAGCGGAGGTTGCGAACTCGGCGCGCACGGCGGCGTGGGGCGCGATCAGCTCCACCTGGTTGATGATGTCGAGGTTGCGTCCTTCGTACAGCTGCAGGTCGACGTGCCCGTAGGGTTCGAGTCGCCCGCCGAATCGACTCCCGGGCCGGCGCACACCCTTGGCCACTGCGCGCACCTTGCCACGTCCCTGGGTGAGCAGGTGCACGATCCGGTCGGTTTCGCCGAGCTTGTAGCTGCGAAGCACGATCCCTTGGTCTCGGTAGGTCGCCATGCAACGTCAGCCGGTCTCGACGCCCAGCAGCCGTTCGACGAAGTCCAGAACGGTGCGGCGTTCGCGCAGCAGGCCGATCCCGATGAACGTCGCGATGTAGATGAATGCACGCAGGCGGGCCCGAAGCTCGCTCTGGACCACCGACATCGCCACGAGGAGCTGGCCGAATCCGACGACTGGCGCGAGCGGGTAGGTGGCGACGACGAACACGAGCAGGGTCGCGTCACGCAGCCAGCGCCATCGTCGTGCCAACGGCGCGAGGAAGGCCACGGCGACCGACAACTCGACCAGGATCGTCAGCCACGCGAGCAACGGCGTGATGCGTGTGACGGTCGGGCTGGTGACGATCTCGCCTGGCTGCGGTGTCGTGCCGGGCTCGATCCAGCGCGTGATCACCGCACGGTTCTGGCCGGTGATCCCTGGCTCCTGCAGGCCGAACGCAGCCGCGACCTCTCCGAGCCGCCGATCGGTCGCGAACGTCGCGTCGAAGAACGACCCGTCGGCGAAGTCGGGCGCCAGCAGCTTCCACACGACCGCGAAGAGGAACGCGAGGCCGATGAGCAGCCGGGCGGTGCGTCGGAGCACCTCGTCGGGACGTACCGCGAAGCGGCTGAGCATGATCGCAGCGACCCAGTAGAGCTGCAGCCAGTGATGGTTGTCGAGTTCGAGCCACGGCCGCTGCAAGGGGCTGAGGGCGAACAACCCGACCAGCAGGATCCAGTACCAGGGATTGCGTTGCAGGCCACTTGCGGCGATGCCGGCGATCGCGACGAACGGAGTGAAGGCGTGGGTCGACGGCGGCGCGCCGACCAGCACGATCAGCAGTGTCAGGGTGATGCCGAGCGTGCAGGCCTGCCGCAACTGTCGATCCTCGGTGCCGGCCATGGGATCGTCGAGGTCGGCGGAGAAGAACGCGCGCAGTTCGCTGCGCATGCGCCGCACCACGCCGACGCGGGTGCGGGGCTCGTCGGTGCCGGTGCCGGTGTCGGTATCGGCCTGCGATGCAGGCTCGCGGCCGGCGGGGTCGGCCGAGGTGTCCGCGTCCGGGTCGCGGGAGCTCACGGTGCACCTCCCACACGCGCCTGCACCTCGAATTCGAGGCTGCCGGCCGGCACCGGCACGAGCACGCCACTGCCATGGCGGTAGGCCGCCCGCCACACCTCCAGACGGATGGCCTCCACGGGCAGCATCGTCCCGTCCTCCTCGGAACGCACGACAGGGCCGTCGAATCCCAGCGGCAGCCAGTCGTCGAGTCTGGCGACGCCGTCCTCGATGACCCATTCGCCGTGCGCGACGATGTCTGCCAGCCGCGCGCCGCGCCGCTCGTCGAGCAGGGCACGGGCGTTGACGAACGTGATGCGCTCGTAGTCGCCCTGCTCGACCAGCGTGTGCACCTCGAAGGGCACGTCGCCTTCCGAGGTGACGAACGTGCCGTGCACCGCGCGGTAGTTGAGCCGGTCGACGCTCGCGAACATCCCGAATCCCCCGCCCTTCCAGGGGGTGAGGTCACGGGTCGATGCGAGGAACAACTGTTGGCTCGCCACGGCGACGAGCACGATCGGAACGATCCACGCCAGGATGCGGTCTCGTCGGCCCACTGACGCCCTCGTGGTCACGCCGCGCAGGACGTGGTCGGGGATGTTGGCCGCACCGTACCCAGCGCCCGACACGACGTGCCGCAGGCACGACCGGTCCACCGCCGGCTACAGCAGCGGCCAGGGATAGGGACGCGGGCCCTGTGGTGGCGGGAAGCGCTCGAGCGACGCGACACGTTCGATGCGCTGGCGCAGCACCGTGATCTCCTCCATCGACAGCAACGACGGCAACGTCGCGCCGAGCCGCTCGTCGAACGACGACGACAGGTGCGCCAGATCGTCGCGCACGCCCTGCGGGACGATCTCGTCGACGAAGTCCCACATCACCGTGCGCAACTTGCGCTCAACGTGGAACGACACGCCGTGGTCTACCGCGGCAACCGTTCCGGACAGGCCGTCAGGCGTCGTGCGTGCGTTCTCGAGCAGCACGTGGCCGGCTTTGCGGTCGGCGTTGTCGATCACCAGGTCGAACGCGACCAGGCGACGCAACTGGGCCTGGACGTGCTCGTCGGCATGTTCGACGAGCGTGAAGTAGTGCAGGCCAGGGTCATGGGGAACGAAGCGTTGCAGCGAACCGGGCCCGGCCGGTCCGTCTTCGCGCAGGACCGTGACCGGCACGAGTCCCCATCCGAGCGCGTCCGCAACGACGTAGGCCGCGACCTCCCGCAGATGCAGCGTGCCGTGCGGGAAGTCCCACAGTGGCGATTCGCCGCGTGCCGGCTTGTACACAGCCAGCTCGGCAGGATCGAGGTCATCGAGGGCGAGCGGACGCCCCAGCGCTGCTTCGAGCTCACCGCCGGTCGGGCTGTCGACGTCGAGCAGCCGCACGAGCAGTGTCGCGTTCGAGGCGTCCTCGAATCGGCCGATCGGCTCGATCGGAGCGTCGACGAGCCGATGCATCAGCGCGACAGCTCTCCGTGACCGTTCGTCGCTGGGCAGACGTGGTCACCGTCGGGATCCTCCGGTCGGCCACACAGCCGACAGGTGGGCCGCCCCTGCTCGATCTGCTCTTCGGCGTGTGCGGCGAGGCGGCGCGCCTGGTCGCGGTCGACGGCCACGCGCAGCTGTGCAGGTTCTTCACCGCCGCGCTCGACCTCGGTGAGTTCCAACAGGAAGCGTTCTTCGGCGGTGTCGAGGCCGAGTGCGATCTCGCCGACCCGCCAGTCCTCGTCGACGGGGGCGCGCAGCGCCATCGCATCACGATCCCAGTCGGTCGCGGGAACGTCGTCGAGGCGCGCCAGCAGCTGGCGGAGCAGGCGCGCGATGCCAGCGACCTGTCCCTTCTCGAGCACCAGGGTGACCCGCGCGTGCTCGTCCTCGACCTGCAGATAGAACACGCGCTGTCCGGGCTGGCCGACGAAACCAACCGTGACGTGGTGGGGATCGAGCAGTTCCGCGTCGCTCACCTCGACTCCTTGACGACGCCGTTCGCGGTGTGGTTGACGCACAGCAGCGCCGGGTGGCCCTCGGCGGGAAGGTGCAGCAGCGTGACGGATGCCGGATCGATGACCAGCCGCTGGAACGCATCGAGCGGCATCGCGAGATGATGGGCAACGATCGCCTTGATGACGTCGGCGTGACTGACCGCGACGACCCACTCGTCACCGTGCTCTTCAGCGAGCCGTTCGGTCGCGTCCACGGCGCGCGCCTGCGCGTGCCGGATCGCCTCGCCGCCGGGGAACTGCATGCGCGAAGGCGTCAGCTGGACGGTGCGCCAGGCCTTGCGTCGACGCAGCTGGCCGAGCGGCTGGTCGGTCCAGGTGCCGTAGTCGACCTCACCGAGGTCGCGGCGCTGGCGCACCCGCAGCCCGTGGACGCGTGCGATCGCTCGTGCCGTCTCGACGGTGCGTTCGAGCGGCGAGGCGTACACCGCCCGTACGGGCATCCCGGCAAGGAGCTGCGCGACTGCGTCGGCCTGCGCCCTGCCCCGCTCGTCGAGGTGCACACCCGGGGTCCAGCCGCCGAGGCGTCGGCCGGTGGCGGACGTGACCGCGTGGCGCACGAGCGCGATGGTTGCCACGACCCTCTCCAGCTGATGCGACGGACGGCGGGTCGCAACGCTAGCGAGCGTGCACGTCCACGCCATGCGCCGGCGGCCGGACGGTCGCCGGCGGCAGGCATACCGGTTCAGCCGAACTCGTCGGGCATCTCTTCTTTGCGGCGCGCGATGTACTCACGCAACTGCTCGTCGATGGCGTCGTCCATCTCGGGAGGCTCGTAGCTGGCGAGCATCTGCTTGACGCGTTCGTTGGCGCGCTGCGGAGCGGTGTGCCGGCCCTCTTCGTCCCACTGTTCGTAGCTGGTGTTGTCGGCGATCGTCGAGCGATAGAACGCGGTCTCGAAGTTCGCCAGTGTGTGGGAGCTGCCGAGGTGATGTTGGCCCGGGCCGACCTCGCGGATCGCATGGAGTGCTTGCGCGTCCTCGGAGGTGTCCAGTCCCTGCGTGAGCACTTCCATCATGCCCAGCTGGTCGGCGTCCATGAGCAGCTTCTCGAAACTGAAGGTCAGGCCGCCCTCGAGCCAGCCTGCTGCATGCAGCACGAAGTGCACGCCTGCGAGCACGGTCGGATACAGCGTCGCTGCGCTCTCGTAGGCGGCCTGGGCATCCGGCGTCTTCGATGCGGTCAGTGACCCGCCGGACCGGAAGGGCACGCCGAGGCGCCGCGCCAGCGCGGCCATCGTGAACAGCACGAGCGCGGGCTCGGGCGTACCGAAGGTCGGCGCTCCGGTCTGCATCGACATGGAACTGGCGAACGAGCCGAACACGACCGGCGCGCCGGGCCGAACCAGCTGCACGAACGTCATGCCGGCGAGCGCCTCGGCGAGTGACTGCGCTGCGACCCCTGCACCGGTCACCGGCGCCATCGCACCGGCGAGCACGAACGGCGTGATGATGCAGGCCTGATTCTCGCTCGCGTACGCCTCGGCAGCATCGAGCATGGTCGCGTCCCACACCAGCGGCGAGGAGGCGTTGATGAGGCTGGTCAAGACCGTGCGTTCGCCGAGGTCGCCGCCGAAGGCGATGCGCGCGAGCTCGACGGAGTCGCGCGCGCGCTCACCAGCGGTGACCGACCCCATGAACGGCTTGTCGGAGTAGCGCAGGTGCGCGTAGACCATGTCGAGGTGGCGTTTGTTGACGGCGACATCGACCGGCTCGCACACCGTGCCACCCGAGACGTGCAACGACGGCAGCATCGAGGCGAGCTTGACGATGTTCTGAAAGTCTTCAAGCGTGGCGTAGCGCCGCCCGTCGTCGAGGTCGGTGACGAACGGTGATCCGTACGCAGGCGCGAACACCGTGGCGTCGCCGCCGATCTGCACGCTTCGTGCCGGGTTGCGTGCCTCGTGGACGTAGCTCGAAGGTGCATGCCGGGTGACGATCTCACGACACATGCCCTTCGGGAAGCGCACGCGTTCCCCGTCGACGTGCGCACCGGCCTCACCGAGCAGAGCGAGCGAACGGGGATGGCCGCGGAACTCGACGCCGACCTCTTCGAGGATGGTGTCGGCGTTGTGCTCGAGGATCTCGAGGACCTCGTCGTCGACCAGCCGGTAGGGCTCGATGCGCCGGGTGACGTAGGGGGCGTGATCGGCGGCGGCCGCCGCGCGGGCGGCCCGCCGCCCGGCACGTCCGCCGGTCCGTCGGCCTTGTGGGCGGTCCTCGGTCATGCGCTCTCCTTGCGTGGGCGGCGCCGTCGCCCAGACGGCGCCGTCGACGTCGTGTCAGGTTCCGGCAGCGAGACGACCGCGCGCAGGTGGGCGCTGGAGGCCTTGCGATGCGGCAGCGCGAGCGCGTCGACGAACAGCTCCTGGAACCGGGGCTCGAGCGCGGTCTCGATCTTGGTGACCGAGCGCACGACATGCTCCATCTCCTCGCGCTGGGCACGCGAGACGAGCGCACGGATCGCACCCGCACCTGCGGCGTGGCCGACTGCGCGTACAGCTTCCAGCGGCGTGTCGGGCACCAGGCCGAGCACCATCGCATGGCGCGGGTCGATGTGGGCACCGAAGGCACCCGCGAGCCGGATCTCGTCGACCTCGGTCAGACCGGCGTGTTCGAGGAGCAGGTCGATCCCGGCACGAAGTGCCGCCTTGGCGAGCTGGACCGCACGGATGTCTGCTTGCGAGATGCTGATCGGCGTGCTGCCGCGGTACACGACATAGCTGAACGTGCGCCCGTCGGCGACGACACGGTCGGTGCGCTCGGCGAGTTCACCCCGAAGCACCCCGTGCGAATCGACGACGCCGGCGAGAAACAGCTCGGCGACGAGTTCGATGATGCCCGAGCCGCACACGCCGGTCACCCCGGTGTCGCGGACCGCAGCCTCGAAACCCGCTTCGTCGGACCACGGGTCGACACCGATGACCCTCAGGCGGGGTTCGAGCGTCGCAGGGTCGATACGGACCCGCTCGATCGCTCCGGTCGTCGCCCGTTGGCCGCATGACAGCTGCGCGCCCTCGAACGCAGGGCCCGTCGGGCTCGATGCTGCCCACAACCCGTCGCGGTTGCCGAGCACGATCTCGGCGTTCGTGCCAACATCCACGAGCAGCTGCATCGGCTGACCACGGTGCGGCCCTTCGGCGAGGATCGCTGCAGCGGTGTCGGCGCCGACGTGGCCGGCGATGCACGGCCCGACGTACACCTGGGCGGACGGGTTGGAGATGCCGATCTTGGGTGCGCGCACGATCACGGCGTCGTTGGTCGCCAGCGTGAACGGCGACTGCCCGAGCGGTGAGGGGTCGATGCCGAGTACCAGGTGGTGCATGATCGGGTTGCCGACCAGCACCAGGTCGAGCACCTGTGAGCGCTCGAACGCGACCTCGTCGAGAAGGTCGGTCACCAGGTTGTCGAGCTCGAACTGCACGGCGGCGGTGAGTGCCGTCGCACCGCCCGGGTTCATCATGGCGTAGGACACGCGGCTCATCAGATCCTCACCGAAACGGATCTGAGGATTCATCCGCCCACCGCTTGCGAGCACCTCTCCGGTGGCGAGATCGACGAGGTGGCCGGCGATGGTCGTCGAGCCGATGTCGATCGCCACACCCGCCATCCGGTCCACGAACCCGGGCCAGGCGGCGATGATCGTGCCGTCACGCACCGCGACCGTCAGCGCACCGTCGAGCTGCTCGAGCGCGGTGTGCAGGCTGCCCAACACCTCGAAGATCGGAACCAACCCGTCGAGCTGCCATGTGCGGGCCAGCTCGTCACGTATGCGGTCCAGCGCGCTGCGGCCCTGGCGGTCCTCGGGCTCGGGCGGCACCTCGACGTAGTGCAGGCTGATCAGCGGGTCGACGACCACGTCGCCGAGCTCCATGTCCTTGCGCACGACCTGTTTGTGGATCTGGCTCGTGGCCGGCACGTCGACAACGAGGTCACCCAGGATGCGCACGGCGCATCCGAGACGATGCCCCTCCCCCAGCGGGCGGCGACCGCGATAGTCGGTTTCGGTCGCTGCCGGCTCGCTGAGATGGTCGTCGCCGACCTCGATGCCCCATTTGGCGAATGCGCCGACGGAGGGCACGACCTGGCAGCGTCCGCAGATGCCCTTGCCGCCACACACCGAATCGAGGTCGACGCCCAGTTCGCGGGCGGCGTCGAGCACGGTGGTGCCGTCGGCGACCAGGCCCGACAACCCCGAGGGGGTGAACACCACCCGGTGGTGGTCGCCTGAGGCTGCAGTCGCCGACGGCACGGTCACGCCGTCGGTGCGGAGGCCCGCGCGCGCCGGCCGCCCCGGCGGGGACCAGCCCCGCCGTCTGCGCCCGGCTCACGGTTCGCCCGGATCCAGTTGGCACAGTTCACGTCGTGTCCGGCGAGCACGTCGGCGGCCATGACCGACGCCCGCACCTCGGGGTGCAGGGGGCTCATGATCGCCGAGGTCATGCCGTGCGCGATCGCCATCGACAGAAACGTGCCGGTGACCACATGACGGTTGGGAAGTCCGAAGCTGACGTTGGACGCACCGCAGGTGGTGTTGACCTTCAACTCGTCACGCAACCGGCGCACCAGGCGGAACACCTGCTGGCCGGCGGTTCCCATCGCACCGATCGGCATCACCAGCGGGTCGACGACGATGTCCTCGTGTCCGATGCCGTGATCCGCTGCCCGGTTGACGATCTTTCGTGCCACCTCGAAGCGGACATCGGGGTCCTCGGAGATCCCGGTCTCGTCGTTGGAGATCGCCACGACCGCAGCGCCGTGCTTGGCCACCAGCGGCAGGACCCGCTCGAGCACCTCGTCCTCGCCGGTGACCGAATTGATCAGCGGCTTGCCCTCATACACCGAGACAGCTGCCTCGAGCGCGTCGACGACCGACGAGTCGATCGACAGCGGCACGTCGGTGACCGACTGCACCAGCTCGACCGCCCGGGTGAGCAGGGCCGGCTCGTCGGCCAGCGGCACGCCTGCGTTGACGTCGAGCATGTGCGCGCCTGCGTCGACCTGCGCGATCGCGTCGGCTTCGACGCGGCTGAAATCGCCGTTCTTCATCTCCTCGGCAAGCAGCTTGCGCCCGGTCGGGTTGATGCGTTCCCCGATCATGACGAACGGGCGATCGAAGCCGATGACGACTTCGCGGGTGGCCGAACTGACGACGGTGTCGGTCATGGGGATGCTCCGGGTCGTGCGAGGCCGCCGTGTCGCACCAGCGCGGCGAGCGCCTCACGGTCGATGGTCGTGTCGAGCCGCGACGCTTCGTCGTGGGCCGCGCTCTCAGGGTCGGTGTCGTCGTCGAGCAGCCGGGTCTCGCGACGCCACTGCTGCAGGTAGTCGGAACGATCGGTCAGGCCAGCCACTCGCGCTGCCTTGTCGATCGCCTTCTGGAAACGCGACGGCAGCAGCGCCTTGCCGGTGCGGCCGTCGACGGTCGCGGTCACCTGTGCCGGGATGTCGCGCCAGAGGATGATCACCAATTCGCTGCTTGCGGCCGTGCGGCGGCGCCGGCCGGTGCGTTGCCGAGGTTGCGTGGTCATGCCGCGTGCACCGGCAGGCGCGCAAGTGGCCCCACGGCGTCTCGCAGCGGGACAAGGCCGGTGCGCCGGACCTCGAAGTCGAGTCCGAGGAACGCCGCCGCGGCGCGCGCTCGTTCGAGCAGTCGCGCGTCGTCGGTCTGGGCGAGATACACCAGGCGCGTGTAGTTGCCGAAATACTGCGGCAGCAGTTCGGGGTGGCGGTCGAGGCCGAGGCCGGCGACGACCAGCCGGTCGAAGGTCCGCACCAGGTAGTCGGTCAGATAGAAGGTTCCCGGCGCCTCATCGTGCATCTGCGCGAAGGCCTCCCGACCGGCGAACAGCTCGTAGCAGTGGGCGCCGGGCAGCCGCTCGACACCTTCCTCGGCGCACAGGGTGTCGAGCAGTCCGCCGGTGCCGCAGTCGGCATATCCGACGGCGATCGATGTGTGACCGTCACGCCGTGCGCGCCGGATTCGGGTGCGTACCGCGTCGGGGATCCGCTCGGGGCGATTGTGGAGCTCGGCCGGCAGGCAGCTGAGTTCGACGTCGACCAGGTCGCCGAAGCGCAGCAGCTCACCGAGTTCCCGCGCGAGTGCGCCACAGGCGATGAGGAACAGGCGAGGGGTCCCGGGGCCGTGCTCGACGGGCTCCCGGACCGCGGTGCGCATGGTCACGCGCTCGCGCCGCGTCGCGCCAGGACGAGCGAGGTCGCCGTCTCGGCAGCCACGGCGGCGTCCCTGCAATACGCGTCGGCGCCGATCGCCTCGCCGAATTCCTCGTTGAGCGGCGCACCGCCCACCAGGACGATGTAATCGTCGCGCAGACCCTTCTCCACCATCGTGTCGATGACGACCTTCATGTAGGGCATCGTGGTGGTCAGCAGCGCGGACATGCCGAGGATGTCGGGCTTGTGCTCGTCGAGCGCGGCGAGGTAGCCCTCGACGTCGGTGTTGATCCCGATGTCGACGACATCGAACCCGGCGCCTTCGAGCATCATCGCGACGAGGTTCTTGCCGATGTCGTGGATGTCGCCCTTGACGGTGCCGATCACGACCTTGCCGATCGGTTCGGCGCCGGTCTCGGCGAGATGCGGCCGCAGCAGCTCCATACCGGCCTTCATCGCGTTGGCCGCGAGCAGCACCTCCGGAACGAACAGCACGCCGTCGCGGAAGTCGATGCCCACGATCCGCATGCCCTCGACGAGCGCTTCGTCGAGGACACGCTGGGCGCCCCAGCCGCGCTCGAGCAGGATCGTGGTCCCCTCGGCGATCTCGTCAGCGAGACCGTCGTAGAGGTCCTCGTGCATCTGCGACACGAGATCGTCATCGTCGAGCGTGCGCAGATCGAGATCGTCGGCTGCGTCTGTCACCTTCCACCTCCCCGTCGAGACGGTCCGGTCGTGCTCGTCGCGCCACTGGCACGTTCGAGCAGCAGCCTGGACGTGTCCGGGTCCATGGATCGCCGACGCATCGTGTCGTCGACGACACCGCGCGGCCTGATCGCACGGCAGCAGGAGGCGACCTCCCGTCGCGATCGACTCTACGGACGGTTCGCGATACTGTCCAATACTCAAACAGCAACGACTATTGCGTCAATCGCAACAATGAGGCGCCACTGTGAGCGCGATCACCGACCTCGACCTGCTGTCCGCATTCGTCGCGGTCGCCGAGGAGCGCCACTTCGGACGCGCGGCCGACCGTCTCCACGTCGCCCAACCAGTCATCAGCAGGCGCGTGCAGCGACTCGAGCGCGACATCGGGGTGGCGCTGCTCGAGCGCAGCACCCGACACGTCACGGTGACCGACGCCGGCGCCGTGCTGCTCGACGACGCCCGCCGCCTGCTGCACGACGCCGAACTCGCGAGCGCACGCGCCCGCCGCGTCGCCCAGGGCGTGCTTGGACGCCTCACGATCGGGTTCGTCGAGTCGGCTGCATTCGAACTACTCACGCCGCTGCTGCGCGAGCTGGAAGCGCGCGTGCCCGAGGTCACCCTCGAACTGCGCGAGCTGTCGACCGAGCAGCAGCTCGTCGAACTCCATGCCGACGTCGATGTCGCCATCGTGCGCGAACTGGGCGAGCACGAACTCGACGGCGAGGGGCTCCACGGACGCCATCTGCTCGCCGAACGCCTCCAGGTCGCAGTTCCACGTCGCCACCGGCTGGCACGCCGCGACGCGGTCGAGTTGCACGAGCTCGCGGAGTTGCCGTTCGTGATGTTCCCGCGCCCTCCCGTGCCACGCTTGCACGATCACTTGCTCGCGGTGTGCCAGGCCGCCGGGTTCCATCCCGACATCGCCGCGCACGCCTCGCAGTACCCGACGATGCTCGCCATGGTCGCCGCTGCGCGCGGCGTCGCTCTCGCACCGTCGTGCGTTCGGGCCATCGTCCCCCGTGACGTTCGCCTGGTGCCTGTCGCCGACGTGCACGCGACCACCGACCTGTCGCTGGCCTGGCAACGCGACGACGCGCCGGTGCTGGACACGTTCGTGCAGGCCGCCCTCGCGGTCGCCGAGGCGAGCGATGTGGAGTGAGCCGATGGCTCAGTAGGCGCGCGCGAACGCCACCCTGGTCGCATACGCCGACGGCGCGCCGCAGCGCACGCACGGGCCGGTGTCCGGTTCACCGTCAACCGGGACGCAGCGCGGCGTCGCCGTCGTCTCAGCCTTGACGTCGTCCTCGCAGTCGCTCGCGCCGCAGTGGTGCGCGAACGCGACGCCGGTCGCCACCTGCTCGACGAACGCCTCCCAGTCGTCCACGCTCGCCGAACGTGACGTGCGGAACGCGAGTGCGCGTTCGTAGAGATGGTCGTGGTACGCGTCGAGGCGTCCAGGCGCCTCGTCGGCGAACGCCGTGAGCGCAACGCGCTCCTTGACGACGCGCCCCTTGTCGTCGAGCTCACCGACGCGGGCGACGACCACGACCTCACCGGCCTCGAGATCACGGGGCCCGAGTTCGACGCGCAGCGGCGCCCCTTTGAGTTCCCAGTCGTTGAACTTGAAACCCGGCGAGGCGTCACGATCGTCGACTTCGACACGCACACCGTTCGCACGTAGACGCTCGGCGAGATCGTGGGCAGCCTCATGGGTCGCCTCGGCCTGCTCGCCGCGGCCGATCGGCACGACGACCACCTGCACTGGCGCGAGCCTCGGCGGCAGCACGAGGCCCCGGTCGTCGCCGTGGGCGAGGATCACCGCACCGATCATGCGCGTCGACATGCCCCACGAGGTCGTGTGGACGTGACGCAGCTCGTTGTTCTCGTCCTGGAAGGTGATGTCGAATGCTTCGGCGAAGTTCGTGCCCATGTAGTGCGAGGTGCCGCACTGCAGGGCCTTGCCGTCACGCATCACGCCTTCGATGGTGTAGGTGCGCACCGCGCCGGCGAACCGCTCCCCCTCGGTCTTTTCGCCGGGCAGCATCGGAATCGCGGCGACGTTGCGGCAGAACTCGACGTAGACGTCGAACATGCGCAGCATTTCGGCCATCGCGTCGGGCTCGTCGGCGTGCGCGGTGTGACCCTCCTGCCACAGGAACTCCGTGGTGCGCAGGAACATGCGCGGGCGCAGCTCCCAGCGCACGACGTTCGCCCACTGGTTGATGAGCACGGGCAGGTCGCGGTACGAGGAGATCCAGCGGCTGTACATCGTGCCGATGACCGTCTCGGACGTCGGCCTGACGACCAATGGCTCCTCGAGTTCGCGCCCGCCGCCGTGGGTGACGACCGCGAGCTCGGGCGCGAAGCCCTCGACGTGCTCCGCTTCCTTCTGCAACAGCGACATGGGGATGAACAGGGGGAAGTAGGCGTTGACGTGCCCGGTGTCCTTGAAGCGCTGATCGAGCTGGGACTGCAACAGCTCCCAGATCCGGTAGCCGTAGGGGCGGACCACCATCGTGCCCTTGGCCGGCCCCCGGTCGGCGAGCTCCGCCTTGAGAACCAGTTCGTTGTACCAGGCCGCGATGTCCTCACTCATCGGCGTGACGCCGAGCTCGCTCTTGCCGTCTGCGCCCATGTCCGCCTCGCCATTGGTTGCCGCGCCGGGCACGGCCGGCGCCGCCGGAAGGCTACTGAGGTCCGACACCGACCGGCGCCACCGCACCAGCACGTCGTCGCACGTCGCACGCTGTAGGGTCCGCCGCCGAACCAACGGGAGCACCGACGGCCATGACGCAGCCGATGACCAAGGACGAGCGCGCCCTGCATGTGCTCTCCGTCGTGTTCGGCTCGATTGCCGTCGTCGCCTATCCGCTCGCGGCGTCGTATCCGCAGGCGATCGTGCTGATGTTCACCATCCCGCTGGTCATCGCCACCACGGGACGCCTGCGCGGTTCACGGCGTCTGCAGACGTTCGGGCTCGCGCTCGGCATCGCCATGGCGGCCGCCTACGTCACCCAGATCGGACTGTTCATCGAGGTCGTGCTCGCGGTCGGGCCCGCAGGCGTGCTGTACCTCGTCGGCACCATGCTGCGTGCCCGCGACCGCACCACCGCGCGCGTGTGGGTGATCGCTGCCGCCCTCGCCTACGTCGTGGGTGTCGCCCTGATGCCGACCTCCGCCAACGCCGGAGCCGCCGCTGCACTGCCCGTCACAGCCTTCGGGATGGTCGTCACCATCCTACGGCTGCGCCGTAGCCTGAAAACGGACGCCTGAGCGCATCCGCGCGCCAGAATCCGTGCTGATCGACCCCGGGCGTTCATCGCTCGCGCCGCGCGATGAGCGCTCATTTCGCGTCGGATGGCCATGGACTGCCGGGGACGTTGTGGCATCCGAGGGTCGCTTCTGCCAAGGTGTGCGATCGCCAGACGCACCGTTGGGGTTCGGAGCGCAACGGCTCGAGATCCTCACGGCGCGTCCCAACCGCCGGGTGACCAGCAGCGCGCGTGCGAGATCGACGTCGACGCTGGGAGGACGGGGCCACCCGACGCCGCTACAGGGAGAAGCGAACCGATGTCAACCATGGAACGGATGAAGTCTCACATTCATCCGGTCGTGTTCCCGGTCTCCGCGGGCCTGATCATTCTCTTCATGATCTATGGCGCCGTGGCGACCGAACACGCCGGTGAGATGCTCAGCAACGTGTTCGACTTTGCGATCCAGTCCTTCGGCTGGTTCTTCATCGCGAGCGTGGCGTTCCTGCTGGTGTTCTGTCTCTGGCTCGCAATCGGGCGTCACGCCCACACCAAGCTCGGGCCTGACGACTCGACACCGGACTACAGCTACCTGACCTGGTTCTCGATGCTCTTCGCCGCCGGCATGGGCATCGGCTTGGTCTTCTGGGGCGTCGAAGAACCGGTCGCCCACTTCGCTCACGACCCCCCACCGCGCCTCGGGGAGATCGCACCGGGCACGGAGGAGGCCGCGAGCGAGGCGATGCTCCTGACCTTCCACCACTGGGGGCTCGGGCCATGGGCCGCGTACGCGGTGCTCGGCCTCTCGCTCGCCTACTTCGGCTACCGCCACGGTCTGCCGATGACGGTGCGCTCGGCGCTCTACCCGCTCATCGGTGAGCGCTACAAGGGCTGGCTCGGAAACCTCGTCGACATCCTCGCGATCTTCGGGACGATGTTCGGCATCGCGACCTCGCTCGGCCTGGGTGTCCAGCAGATCAACTCCGGGTTGAACCGATTGTTCGGCGTCGAAGTCGGGGTGGGCACGCAGATCGTGCTCATCGCGATCATCACACTCGCCGCCACGATCTCGGTCGTCTCCGGCCTCGACAAGGGCATCAAGCGGCTGTCGCAGACCAACATGATCCTCGCAGGGGCCCTGGTGCTGTTCGTCGCGATCGCCGGACCGACGATCGTCATCCTGACCGCCTACTTCGAGAACATCGGCAACTACGTCTTCCAGGCGATCCCGCTGATGGGATGGGCCGGGACGTACGGTGGTGAAGGCTGGGCGGCCGGCTGGACGATCTTCTACTGGGCGTGGTGGATCTCCTGGTCGCCGTTCGTCGGCATGTTCATCGCCCGCATCTCGCGTGGCCGCACCGTGCGCGAGTTCATTGCAGGTGTGCTCTTCGTGCCGACCCTGGTGTCGTTCCTGTGGTTCACCGTGATGGGCAACACCGCCATCCACTTCGAGCTCACGGGCGTTGCGACCATCAGCGATTCGGTGGACTACGCCGGCAGCGGCCTGTTCGCGCTGCTCGAGGTGCTGCCTGCCGCGACCGTGACGTCGCTGCTTGCGATCCTCGTGGTCACGATCTTCTTCGTGACGTCGTCGGACTCCGGCTCGTTCGTGATCGACATGATCGCGTCGGGCGGTGACCTCGACCCACCGAAGGCGATGCGTGTCTTCTGGGCGGTCTCCGAGGGTGTCGTCGCCGCGGTGCTGCTCGCCGCAGGCGGGCTCGGCGCCCTGCAGGCCGGCTCGGTCGCGACAGGTCTGCCGTTCGCGCTCGTCCTGGTCATCGTCGCGTGGGGTGTCGCGCGCGGGCTGGGCAAGGAGGCGCGTGGCCTGGTGGTGGTCGATCCCGTCCACCGCGACACGAGCCCGACCGTGGGCGCATCATCCGAGATGGATCCACGCTGACCGCGTAGATCCCCGCACACGGAGCGCCGGCCCTCGTGGCCGGCGCTCCGGCATTCAGGGCCGATCCGACGAATCTCTTGCGCCCATGCTGATATATCAGTATGGTGCATTCAGGCTGGCCAGGCGCCTCCGCCGCCTTCCCACGTCGCATCTGGCCCGTCCGACGAACACGTTCGCACCCGGGAGGCCACCTATC
This sequence comes from Nitriliruptoraceae bacterium, assembly GCA_050480705.1. Classification (GTDB taxonomy): domain Bacteria; phylum Actinomycetota; class Nitriliruptoria; order Nitriliruptorales; family Nitriliruptoraceae; genus JBJHAX01. The sequence continues at coordinate 191,288 of JBJHAX010000001.1, read as the reverse complement.
ACCACGTCACCGGCGCTGGCCGATCTTGCGGTGCTCGTCCCTGAGCATGCGCCGGTCGAGTCGCTCAGCCAGCAGGCCTACTACCTGCTGCGCGACCGCATCGTCACGCTGCGGCTCGCGCCGGGGACGCTGGTCAACGAACGCGAGCTCGCCGAAGAGTTCGGGCTCGGCCGAACCCCGGTGCGTGAGGCGCTGCGCCGACTTGCCGACGAGGACCTCGTCGAGGTGTTTCCGCGCCGCGGCATCTACGTGGGCCCGATCGACGTCGGCGACCTCGGCGCCATCTCCGAGATCCGCGTCGAACTCGAAGGCTTCGTTTCCCGACTCGCCGCCCGACGCGCCAACGACGCCGACCGTGCCGACATCGCCGTGCTACGCGACGAACTCGACGGCGACGTCGACCACGCCGACGAGCGCGTCCTCATCCATCTGGACCAGCGCATCCACCGGCTGATCTACCGGATTGCACGCAACCCCTTCCTCGAAGCCGCGCTCGACCGCTGGTACGTGCTGGGCCTGCGGCTGTGGTTCCTCGCACTCGAGCGCGTCGATCGCCTCGAGGACGCCGTCCAGGAACATCGCGAGCTGCTCGACGCGATCGCGCACGGCGACGAGCAAGCCGCCGAGCGCATCGCACGCGACCACGTCACCGCTTTCGAACGCGAGATCCGCCAGCTGCTGTGATCCGCCGCACGACAGGGCAGCCAGCCACCGGCAGCAACCACATCAACGTGACACCGAGCGAGAACGACACACAGGGAGAGCATCCGTGAGCGAGCTACCGGACCGCGCACAGGTCGTCGTCATCGGCGCCGGCATCGTCGGCAACGCGATCGTCGGCCATCTCGCCGACCACGGCTGGAAGGAGATCGTGCTGCTCGACAAGGGCCCGCTGCCCGACCCCGGCGGATCGACCGGCCACGCGTCGAACTTCATCTTCCCGGTCGACCACGGCAAAGAACTCGCGATGTTGACGCTGGACTCCCAGCGGCAGTACGAGGAGATGGGGGTCAACACGGCCCCCGGCGGCATCGAGGTCGCCCGCACCGAGCAACGCATGGAGGAGCTGCGCCGGCGGATGGCGTCGGCGAAGGCGTGGGGCATCGACGCCGAACTGATCGGCCCGGACCGCATCAAGGAACTGGTGCCGTTCGTCAACACCGACATCCTGCTCGGTGGCTTCTACACGCCGTCGGTGTCGGTCGTCGACTCGCTGCAGGCCGGCACCGTCATGCGCCAACGCGCCATCGACGCCGGCGCCCTGACGGTCGCCGCGAACACCGAGGTCACCGGCATCGACGTCGAGAACGGTCGTGTGCGCCGGGTACGCACCGACCGTGGCGACATCGAGTGCGAGTACGTCGTCGTGGCCTGCGGCGTGTGGAGCCCGCGTATCGCCGCCATGGCGGGAGCAACGATCCCGCTGGTGCCGGCGGTGCACCAGATGATCGACGTCGGACCGATCCCCGAGCTCGAGCAGACCCGGGCCGAGATCGCGTTTCCGATCGTGCGCGACATGGACACCAACATGTACGAGCGCCAGAACGGCGGCGACATGGAGGTCGGCTCGTACGCGCACCGGCCGATCTTCCACCACCCCGACGAGATCCCGTCGATCGAGCAGGCGCAGCTCTCTCCGACACAGCTGCCGTTCACCTCCGACGACTTCGACCCGCAGATGGAGGACGCGCTCGAACTGATGCCCGAGCTGCTCAACACTCCCGGTGCGGGGGTCAAGCACGCCATCAACGGGCTGCTCTCACTCACCCCCGACGGCGGCCCGCTGCTCGGTGAGACGCCCGAGGTCAAGGGCCTGTGGTCGGCGGCTGCGGTGTGGATCAAGGAGGGTCCCGGCGTCGGGCGCATGATCGCCCAGTGGATGACCGACGGAGCGCCCGAGATCGACCCGCACGGCGCCGACATCGCCCGCTTCACCCCCAACCAGCGCACCGAGCACCACGTCTGGGCGCGCGCATCGGAAGGCTTCAACAAGACCTACGGCATCGTGCACCCCCACGAGCAGTGGGAGACGGACCGCAACGTGCGCATCGCGCCGTTCCACCGGCGCACCGAGGCGCTCGGCGCGGTGTACTTCGAGGCCGGCGGCTGGGAGCGGCCCCAGTGGTACGAGTCGAACGCCTCCCTGCTCGAGGAGTTCGGTGACCGTGTCACCGACCGTCCCAATGAATGGGACGCACGCTGGTGGTCGCCGATCATCAACGCCGAGCACCTGGCGATGCGTGAACGCGCCGCGATGATCGACCTGACCGCGTTCTCCATCTTCGAGGTGACCGGGCCCGGCGCGCTCGCCTACATCGACCGGATGACGGTCGCGAACATGGACCGCCCCGTCGGCCGGATCATGTACACACCGGTGCTGACCTACAACGGCGGGTTCCGCAGCGACCTGACGGTGGTCCGACTCGGCGACGAGCACTTCAGGATCATCACCGGTGGCGCCGACTGGGGGCGCGACCTCAAGTGGTTCACCGACCATCTGCCCGCTGACGGCTCCGCGCAGGTGCACGATGCGACCAACGCATGGACGACCATTGGTGTCTGGGGGCCGCGGGCACGCGACATCGTGTCGCAGACGACCGCACACGATCTGTCGAACGACGCGTTCGGCTTCGGCACCGCCCAGTGGGTCGAGATCAACGGTGTGCGCACGCTGATGGTGCGCATCTCCTACGTCGGTGACCTCGGCTGGGAGATCCACGCCCCCATCGAACAAGGCGAGCGCCTGTGGGACACCCTCTGGGAAGCGGGGCAGTCCCACGGTGTCGTCGCAGCAGGAGGCGGCGTGTACGGCACGACCGGGCGCATCGAGAAGGGCTACCGGCTGATGGGTGCCGAACTCGAATCGGAGTACAACCCGGTCGAGGCCGGCCTTGCGTTCCCGAAGGTCAAGGCCGCCGACTTCATCGGCAAGGAGGCCTACCTGAAGGCACGCGAAGAGGGACCGACGGCGCTGATGTGCTCGCTGACGGTCGAGGATCACGCCTCGTCGTCGGGTGAGCCGCGCTTTCCGATGGGCGGCTCGCCCTTCCTCACCAAGGATGGCCAGCGCATCGTCGACGCGCACGGCCGGCCCTGCTACGTGACCACCTCGGGCTCGGGCCCGTCGGTCGGCAAGCACATCCTGCTCGGCTACCTGCCGGTCGAGCACGCCGAGGTCGGCAAGGAGCTGCTGGTCGAGTACATGGGCGACCACTACCCGGTGACGGTGGGCTCCAACACCCGTCACGGGCTGTTCGACCCCGACGACGAGCGGATGAAGTGATGAGAGTGCTGGTCTGCGTCAAACGGGTCCCCGCACCGGGCGCGAAGATCGTGCTGACCGACGATGCCTCGGCGATCGACACCCGCCATCTCGGGTTCACCGTCAGCCCCCACGAGGAGTGCGCCGTCGAGGAGGCGGTGCAGATCGTGGGCCGCGAAGGCGGCAGTTCGACGGTGCTCACGCTCGGTCCCGCCGAGGCCGACGAGCAGCTGCGCACCGCGATCTCGATGGGGGTGGACCACGGGGTGCTGCTGCCGATCGAGGCGACCGAATGGGATCCGCGATCGACCGCGCATGCGCTGGTCGACGCGATCCGAACGCTCGAGGCCGACGACGGCGCGTTCGATCTCGTCCTGTTCGGCACCGAGTCTGCTGACGCCGGCAACTACCAGGTCGGCATCCGCGTTGCCCATCTGCTGGACCGGCCGGTGGTCAGCGGCGTCAAGAAGATCGAACTCGAGGGATCGTCAGCGACCGTGCATCGCGCCACCGACGACGGCTTCGAGCTGTGCGACCTGCCCCTGCCCGCGGTCGTCGCCGTCAAGGAAGGCATCAACCTTCCCCGCTACCCCGCGATGCGGGGCCGACTGCTCGCCAAGAAGGCCGAGATCCGCACGCTGCAGCCCCAGGGCGCGCCGGGTGGCCTGACCACCCGGGGGTTCCGCCATCCTCAGCAGCAGCAGACAGAGACGGTGATCCTCGGCCGCGGCGCGGACGCTGCGCCGGCGGTCGCCGACCTGCTCGAGGAGGTGGGGGCGCTGTGAGTGATCCCGTGCTGACCCTGGTCGAACGCGACGGCGACGGGCTGTCGAAGATGTCGGCCGAAACGCTCACGTTCTCGCGCGGGCTCGCCGAGGCGGCCGGCACCGACCTGCACGCCGTCGTCGTCGGGGAGCTGACCGACGCGATGACCGAGCTGTTGCGCGTGCAGGGCGTGGCGACGGTGCACCGCTGCGACCACGAGCTGTTCGCCGAGTACGCCCCCGCGGCGATCGGCGAGGCGCTGGCCCAGCTGCACGGTCAGCTCACGACCTGTGCGATCGTCGCGCCGGGCACCGATCGTGGCGCTGAGGTGATGGCGCATCTGGCGGCACGCACCGATCTGCCGCTGGCCGCGAACTGCACGGCGATCCAGCCCGCCGACGGCGGCTGGGACCTCACGCGTGTGCGCTGGGGCGGCGTGCTGCTCGAAGACGCACACCTCGAGGCGACGGCCGCGCTGGTGACGGTCGCGCCACACCAGACGGTCGCAGCGCCGGCTGAGGTGCCAGGAGACGCCGAGGTCGTCGACGTGACGCCCTCGCTCGGCGAGGAACTCGCCGTCGGCCGGGTCCGCGACGTCGCAAGCCTCGGCGCCGGTATCAGCCTCGCGACCGCACCGGTGGTCGTCTCCGGCGGGCGGGGTGTGGGCAGCGCGGAAGGGTTCGCGGTGCTCGAAGAGCTCGCCGGGCTCATCGGCGGAGCCGTGGGATGCTCGCGCGTGGCGACCAACAACGGCTGGCGGTCCCACAACGACCAGGTCGGCCAGACGGGCACGCGTGTCGCCCCCGACCTGTACATCGCATGCGGCATCAGCGGCGCCACGCAGCACTGGGTCGGCTGCATGAGTTCGAAGAAGATCCTCGCGATCAACACCGACACCGAGGCGCCGATGGTGGTGCGGGCCGACTACGCGGTCGTCGGCGACCTCCATGAGATCCTGCCGGCGATCGTCGAGGAGGTCCGTGCCCGCAAGGGCGCCTGACGCGACCCGTCGCTGTCCGAGCCGTGCCGGCGTGTCAGGCCGACGCTCCCGAACTGTCGCCGTTGTCGTTCGAGTCGCCGAGGTAGCCGAGCCGCCGGGCGATCTCGTCGGCGGCTTCCATGGTGATGGCAGCGACCTCGTCCATGCGCTCGGGTTCGAGCCGGTACGACGGGCCCGACACCGACACGCTGGCGACCACGGCTCCGTCGGGGCCGCGCACGGGTGCGGCGACGGCGTTGAGGCCCTCCTCGAGTTCCTGGACCGCGGTCGCGTACCCGCGCTCGCGGATCGCCGCGAGCTGGGCGACGAGCGCGTCGCGGTCGGTGACGGTCGCAGGCGTGTACGAGGTGCGTCGACGCCGCAGAAGCACGTCGAGCTGCTCGTCGGAGGCGAACGCCAGGAAGATCTTGCCGGTCGACGTGCAGTGCAGCGGCGTGTGGCTGCCCAGCCAGTCGACGCTGACACGGCTGGTGGACAGGTTCACCTGGTGGATGTTGACGACGTCGTCGTCTTCGAGCACCGCGACGTTGACCGTTTCGTCGGTGCGCCGGCTGAGACGGTCGCAGATCGGCCGTGCGGCACGCACGAGGTCGAAGGAGGAGCGCACCGCGCTCGCGAACCGGATCATCGCGAAGCCCAGCCGGTATTTCTGTGTCTCGCTGTGCTGCTCGACCACGCCGCGCCGCTCCAGCGTTGCGAGCAGGCGGAACACCGTCGACTTGTGGATGTCGAGTTCCCGGGCGATCTCGGTCACCCCGGCCCAGCCCTCGCGCGCGAGGATCTCCATCACGGTCACCGCGCGATCGACAGACTGCACGATCGGAACGTCGTGCGCCACCGGTCACTCCTTCGACTCGGGCCACCGTAGCGCCTGCCAGGGCCGTGACCTTCAGCGGGCGTAGCCAGGACGGCGGCCACTCGATCGGGTCAGCGGCCGGTCAGGCCCCGGATCTCGCCGGCGAGATACAGCGATCCAGCGACCACCACGAGGCCGTCGTCGCCAGCCAGTCGCGTGGCCTCCGCCAGCGCGTGCTCGGCGTCAGGTGCAGCGACGATGTCCACGTCGAGCACGGCCAGACGCCGCGCTACCTCGTCGGGGCCGGATGCGGTCACCGACAGGGGCCGCACGGCGACGAACGCCTCGGCGAGATCCGCCAGCGGGTTCGCGACGACCAGCGGATCGCGGCCTCCCGTCACCCCGGTGAGGACCACGACCCGGCGCGACCCTTTCAGTTCACGCACCGCACCCGCCAGTGCCGTCGCTGCCGTGTCGTCGTGCGCGCCGTCGAGCAGCACCGGCGGTGCGCCGTCGCGGCGCACCAGCTCGATGCGTCCCGGGATGCGTGCCGCGGCCAGTCCGGCGCGGACGCGATCCGGATCGATGTCGGAGCAGCCCAGCCAGGCCTGTACCGTCGCGAGCGCCTGCGCGGCGTTGGCGGCCTGGTGGGCGCCGTGCAGCGGCAGCCAGCCACGCACGGCGAACCCGTCGAGTCCGCGAAGCCCCACGTGCTGGCCGTTTCCCTGTGAGCGCCGGGTCGTCACGCCGAAGTCGCGCCCGTGACGCAGCAGTCGCAGGTTCTGCGCCTCGGCGACCTCGGCAATGACGCGTGCGACTTGGGGGCGCTGACGACCCGACACCAGCACGCTGCCCGCAGCGACGCACGCCAGCTTCTCGCGGGCGACCGCATCCAGGGTTGCGCCGAGCTCAGGGTGGTCGGTGCCTACCGGGGTCAGCGCCGTCACGGATGCGTCGACGACCGCGGTCGCGTCACCTCCCCCGCCGATGCCCGCCTCGACGACCGCGACGTCGACACGCGCATGACGGAACGCTTCGAAGGCGGCGGCGGTCACGATCTCGAAGAACGTCACCGGATGGCCGGCCTCGCGGTCGACCGTGTCGAGCTCGCCCATGATCCGCTGGGTGATCGCCACCAGCGTCGTGTCGTCGATCGGTGTGCCACGCACACGGATGCGTTCGGTGACCCGTTCGAGATGCGGCGAGGTCGTCTCACCCGTCGCGACGCCGAGCGCCTCGAACAGGCAGGCCACCATCCGTGTCACGCTGGACTTGCCGTCGGTGCCGACGACGTGCACCGACGGGAACGCCTGCTGCGGGTCGTCCAGACGCCGGCACAGCAGCCGCATCCGTTCGGTGCCGCGAGGCGCGGTGCCCCGACGGCGCCGCGTGATGGTGTCGAGGTCCTCCACGGCGGCTACGACAGTCCGACGATCTGTCCGTCAGCGTCGATGTCGATGCGTTCGGCTGCCGGCGACGAGGACAGTCCCGGCATCGTGCGCATGTCGCCGCTGATGAGATAGACGAACCCGGCACCCACGGACGCGCGGGCCTCACGTACGGGCAGGCGCCACCCAGTCGGTGCTCCCTTGAGCGAAGGGTCCGACGAGATCGACAGGTGCGTCTTGGCGATGCACACCGGCAGGTGCCCGAATCCGTGCTGCTCGTAGAGGTCGAGCTGGCGTGACGCCGCCGGCGCATAGTCGACGCCGTCGGCTCCGTACACCTTCGTCGCGACCGTCTCGATCTTCTCGCGCAGGCTCGCTTCCGACGGGTACAGCATCGCGAAGCTCGAGGGTTCCTCGGCGGCGTCGGCAACGACTTCTGCGAGTTCTGCGGCGCCCTTGCCTCCTTCGGCGAAGTGGGTGCTCACCGCGGCGCGCGCACCCATCTCCTCGGCGATCTCACGGATGATCGCGTGCTCGCTGTCGTGGTCGGTCGGGAACGCGTTGATGGCGACCACCGGCGACACACCATGTGCACGGATGTTCTCGATCTGCTTGCGCAGGTTCGCGGCACCCGCCTGCACGTCGTCGGGGTTCTCCGCGAGCAACTCGTCGGGCAGCGGCTTGCCCGCGATGATGCGGTGGCGTCCGGAGTGTGCCTTGAGCGCACGCACGGTCGTGACGAGCACCGCCGCGTCTGGGGCCAGGCCGGAGGTGCGGCACTTGATGTTGAAGAAGCGCTCGGCGCCCATGTCGGCGCCGAACCCGGCTTCGGTGACCAGGTAGTCGCCACCGTGGATGCCGATCATGTCGGCCACGACCGACGAGTTGCCGTGCGCGATGTTGCCGAACGGCCCGGCGTGCACGAGCACGGGCGTCTGCTCGAGGGTCTGCATCAGGTTGGGCTTGAGCGCATCACGCATGATGACGGTCATCGCCCCGGCCGCGCCGATGTCGTCGGCGGTGACCGGTTCGCCCTCGCTGCTCATGCCGACCACGATGCGGCCCATGCGCTCGCGCATGTCGGCCAGCGAGGTCGACAATGCGAGCACCGCCATGACCTCCGAGGCCGCGGTGATATCGAATCCGGACTCACGCGGCACACCGTCGGCTCTGCCACCGAGGCCGACGACGATGTTGCGCAACGCCCGGTCGTTGACGTCGAGCACGCGCCGCCACGTGATTGTGTGGGGGTCGAGGTCGACGCCGGCGCTCTGGTGCAGGTGGTTGTCGATCATCGCGGCGAGCAGGTTGTGGGCGGCGGTGACCGCGTGCATGTCGCCGGTGAGATGCAGGTTGAGGATCTCCATCGGCACGACCTGGCTGTAGCCGCCGCCGGCAGCCCCGCCCTTGATACCGAACGTCGGCCCCATCGACGGCTGGCGGATCGCGACGGTGGCGGTCTTGCCCAGATGCCGGAAGGCCTGTCCGAGCCCGACGGTGGTCGTCGTCTTGCCTTCGCCGAGCGGCGTGGGGGTCACCGCCGAGACCAGCACGTACTTCGCCTTGGGGCGTTCTGCGAGTTCGCCGACGGCGTCGAGCTTGATCTTGGCGACGTGCTCGCCGTAGGGCTCCAACAGATGCGAGCCGATCCCGATCGACGAGGCGATCTCGTCGAGTGGTTTCAGCGACGCGCCACGGGCGATCTCGAGGTCGCTCGGAAAGGACATCAGGGCACTCCTTCAAGGATGTCTGCGCTTGCAGTCGTGTACCAGCTATGGGTGCGAGCCTGCTGCTGCGACGTCGGGACGACACCCGACGCTCTCGGACGGGTCTATTCGCTGGTTCGCAGGGTGTCGATGAACTCGCGACGCCAACGTTCGGTGCGTTCCACCTCGTTGAAGGTGAACAGATGCCAGCCCGCCACCTTCGCCTCCGCGTGCCCGACCAGGTCGGCGAGCGAGATGATCAGTTCGTCGGGCTGGTAGCCGGTGAGCAGGCGGCCTGCGACCTCGTGCTGTTTGCGCAGGAACCGCACCGAGTCGCCGAGCCCCACCCGCATCGACACGCGCAGCAGGCGCGCCCGGTCGATCACGCCGGGCACACCGAGGAACATCGGCAGGTGCACCCCGCGAGCGCGGACGTTGGCGATCCAGTCGCGAACCGTTTCGGGGTCGTAGCAGATCTGGGACACGATGTGGGTTGCGTGGGGCGCCTTGCGGTGCATCGCGTCGATGGTGGTCTTGTCGGGGATGAACGCGTGCGCCTCCGGGTAGCCGGTGATCCCGACGTAGTCGAACCCGTGGCCGAGGTCGGTCATCTCCTCGAGCAGATCGGCGGCGCCTTCGTAGGGACCGAGCGGCTCCTCGATGTCGCCGGCGGGGACGAACACCTCGGCGACCCCGTGGGTGTGCAGCAGGTCGATGATGCGTGCCAGATGGTCGCGGGAATGCACGAGCCGTGCGGACAGGTGGGGGACGACGCGATGGCCGCGCGCTGCGACCTCGCGGGTCAGCTCGAGCGTCGCGTCGATCCCTTTGGTCGGCGATGCGGTCACCGTGACCACGGCGTTGTCGGGCAGCCGGTCGATCTGCTCGTCAACACCTTTCATCGGGATGATCTCGAAACGCGCCGTCTCGAGCGAGGACAGCAGCGGCGTTGCGGTCATGGGCATCACCGGAGAACACTCCTTGGCAGCTCACCGGACGGTGGCGTCAACGGACATCGGGTTGGTGTGCCACCACCCCCGTGAATGGGTGACGGCCGGTGCGTCATGCCGGTCGCGTGATCATCGACGGCGCCGGTCGCGCACCCACGCGGCGTGGCTGCAGACACCCGCCGCGTGCCCACGTTTCCGACGACGTTGACGTTGCGTACAGCGAAACATCGTGCCTTGCACGCAACAGCATGCCTGACGGCTCAGGCCGGGTCAAGGACCCGTCGACGCTGTTCACGCCGCACGTCCGCGCGGGTCGGGGGCGGGTCCGCGCAGATGCAGAAACACGCCTGGGCCGGGCTTGGGATCGACGAACGTCGACTTCGGCGGCAGGGTGCGTCCGGCGGCAGCAACCCCGTGCACCTCATCGATCCGAACCGCACGGGGCACGAACAACGCGGTGGTCTCACCCACTCCGGCGAGCCTGGCCTGGGCTGCAGGCGAGGGCACACCGGGAAGGTGGCGGATGCGGCCCGAGGTGCGCGGATCGTCGATCCCGAGCAGGGGTCCGAACAGATGCTCCTGGAGGGCGACGACCGGAAGCGCCGCCACCGGATCGTCGGGCAGGTCACGCACACGGGCGAGGAACCATTCGCCGGCAACCGCGACAAGCAGCTCATCGTCGCCGTCGGGCCGGTCGGGTGCGTGCACACCGAGCGGTGTCAGATGCGCGACGCGGGCAAGCCCGGCGAGCAGTTGCTCGGGCGTGGTCGATCCGAGACCCACCACCCGGTCGATGCCGCGCATCTGCAGTTCGTCGTCACAGACCACCTCGGCGAGCAGCGTCTGCGGCGCCGCGCCCTCACTGCGGCGCATCGCCGCGGCGACGCGGTGGTGGCCGTCGATGATGGTCAGTTGTGGGATGGCGCGCATCGCCTCGAGCGCTGCAGTGGTCTGCGCCCGGTCACGCAGCAACCAGACGCGGTGCGCGACGCCGCCGAAGGAGGTGAACGCCGCATCGGGGTGGTGTGCCGTGACCTCGTCGATCAGACGCATGAGGTCGTCGATACGCGCATACGCCAGCACGATCGGGCTGGTGTCGACACCCGCTGCGTCGAGGAAATCGGCGAGAAGGCGCTCGCGCTGCGTGCGTGTCTGCTCGTGGGGACGCACCACACCGCTCGCGACCAGATCGGTCGACACCCCGGCGACGATTCCGCGCTGGCGGTGCCCTTCGACGACGATCTCGTGGATCGCGAGCGCAGCACCCGCGGGCCGGAAATGGCCGGCGGCGGCGTAGGCGCGCATGATCTCGCCCGCGCGTCGTCCCGCGGATGCGCCACCGTCTTCGTCGGCGCCGAGCACATGTGCGAGATTCATCGGCTCGCCGGTCAGCCACGTCACCGTCGCGTCATCGTCGAGCACGCTCGCAGGAGGAGGCACGAGTCTCGGCGCGATGGCGGCGTCGACATGGTGGAGCGGAAGGGGCGCGAAGTCGGCCACGTCGCGGCGCTGATCTGCTGCCGTCGCCATCCCGGCGCTCATCCGACGACCCCAGCGAGCTCGCGCTGGTTCACGCAGCTGATGAGCCGGCCTCCAGCGAACGCATCGACGAGTTCGACGACACCGTCGGCGACCGCGTGCTGCGCCTGCTCGGTGGATGCACCCACGTGGTGGGTTCCGATCACGTTGGGGTGCTGTACCAGCCGGCAGTCGATGTCGCCCTCCCCGGTTGCCGGCTCGCCCGGATACACGTCGAGCCCGACACGCAGATCCTTGGTGTCGAGCGCTTCGAGCAGCGCGTCCTCGTCGATCAACTCGCCTCGGGACGTGTTGATGATCGTCGCACCGTGCTGGACGTGGGCGAGCAGTTCGCGGCCGATCAGTCCCCGCGTCGCATCCGACAACGGAACATGGAACGACAACGTGTCGCACGTGTGTGCCAGCTCGTCGAGATCACCGGCCCAGACGATGCCGATCGCTTCGGCCCGGCGAACGGCCTCTGCCGGCCTGTCGGTGCGCGTCAGGCCGACCACCTCGCATCCGAACGCCACTGCACGGGCTGCGAACGCAAGCCCGATGTCCCCCAACCCCACGATCCCCACCTTACGACCCGCGATGCCCCGCGCGTCCTGATATTCCTTCTTGCGCCAGTGCCCGGCGCGCAGGTCGGTGACCTGCTCGACCAGGCGCCGGTCGATCGCGAGCAGCAGCGCGAACGCGAGCTCGGCGACCGCCACGGCATTGCGGCCCGGCAGGTTGCACACCGCGATGCCGAGCGCACTCGCGGCGTCGCAATCGATCGTGTCCGTGCCCGACCCCGCACGAACGACCAGCCGCAACGACCGCCCGGCGGCAAGCGCCTCGCCGTTCACACGGGTGCTGCGGACGACGAGCACCTCATGGTCGGCGACCACGCGCTCGAGATCGTCGGCAGCCGCATCGGGTCGATACGTGACCGCGTGTCCCCTCGCCTCGAGTTCGGCCAGATGCGTTTGGGGCAGTCGGTCCGCCACGAGAAGGTGCATGGCATCTCCACAGAGCAGCAACGTCGCGCGGCCCGCCCGGGTCGCCGGCGCGCCTTGGATTACTCTCCCTCGAACCGTGACCACAACCGCCCCGCGGCTGTTGTGCTCAGCGCAACGGTTGTTCACTGTGGCATGGTGAAGATCGCGGCAGGGCCTGTCAAGAGTTCCACGACAGGAATTCACCAGCCGCGCAGCGCGTGCACGCCGACACGCCGGCACGTGCGCGCGGCGTGTCACACCCGGCGTGCATCATCCGGCTTCGGGGCCATCGAGGCGCCCGGAGCAGCATCAACAGGGTCAACGAGGGGGAACCATGTCCGACGGGCACCAGGGCCACACGGCCGGCGGCAGCCGACCCGGCACGCAGGCACCAAGCGATCAGCCGCTGCTGCAACGCCTGGCAACACTCGAGGCGCGCGTCGAGCGCCTCGGAGAACGAAACGAGCAGGTCGTGACATTGCTGCGCATCATGGTCGGGGCGGCGGAACCCGTCATCGAGCAAGACGACGGTATGCGCTGAGCATCTGCGCCTTGGCGTCGAGGCTCAGGTGTGGATCGGCCGCGATCGCGTCCTCGACGCCCGGGGCGGGCAGGCGTCCGTCCGGTGGTGCGAATCCGAGCAGGCGGCACAACGTGCCGCTCTCGAGCCCGACGGCACGTTCGAGTCCGAGCACCACGCCGATGCGGTCGGGGGCGCGAAACCCCTTCTCGTAGTTATAGAGCTGCTGGGGCTCCGACAGCCCCTCGACCTGCTCGGCGACAGCGCGACGCGGCAGGCCAGCTTCAGCGCGCGCATCAGCGAGCCGGGCGGCGAACGCCTCGATTTCTCCACGTGTGAACTTCATCGCACGCCGCTGCCCCTTCCCGCGCGTGGCATTCCCAAGGTACGTCGCGATACGCCCGATCGCTGCACCGCATGGTTCGAACACGCAGCGCCCGTCTCGTTACTTTCAGTTGCAACAGTGGCGACGACGCGTGCGCTGCGCGTTCAACCGATTCCGCATGTACAGCTCATGGCGAGATCGCTGCTCACCGCAGCGTCCATCAACGTAATGTTTGTTCGCATGCGAACAACTACGCGCGGGGACATCGATAATCGAGCGGGCCACTGCGGACGGCGAGAGTCAAGGAGCCCCAGCATCAGCACCGAGAACAAACGGGGAGATCGCACCATGAGGCACACGCCAGAGATGCTTGAAACTGATCATGACGGGCAGGCGCAGGTGTCAGCCAGGCACATGAGTGGAGACGGCGACGATCCGTTCATCGCAGCGACAACAGCGGCCCCTCTCGACGACAGAACGCGCCTGGCTCATCTCGAGCAGCGTGTGGCAGAACTCGAGACGTGGCGTGAGCAGATGGTCACGCTGCTCGCCCTCTACTC
>JBJHAX010000001.1:0-177502 GCA_050480705.1 Nitriliruptoraceae bacterium | reverse complement strand
ACTCCGGAGCGGTCGAGTCGGTCATCGAGTCAGACGACGATAGGCGCTGACGAGCTGCGTCTTCGCCTCGAGCGTGAGCACATCGTCCGTCGCGATCGCATCCTCCACCGACGGGATGGATCGCGCGCCATCAAGCGGAGCGAACCCGAGCAGACGGCACAACACCCCACGCTCGAGCGCGAGCGCCTCTTCGAGTCCGAGTACGACCTCGATGCGATCGGGAGCCCTTCGCGCCTTCTCGTAGTTGTAGAGCTGCTGGGGTTCGGAGATCCCCTCGACCTCCTCGACGATCACTCGGCGGGGAATGCCCAACGCTGCGCGCGCACCCGCTAGACGCGCGGCGAAAGCCTCGATCTCGTTGCGTTCAAACTTCACAACCCACCCATCCCGACGTCATCCCCGATCCGATCAGAACGCGAAGCCTCGCGGAATCGTCGCGCGCGTGTCCATACACGCCACGTTCTGCCTCACGAAGGACGGGGGGCGCCCCAGGGCGCAACCGATGCGCTCATCGACCATCGGGCTTGCGGGGACTCGAAATACACGCTTCGTTGACGGCACTCAACGCATCGTCTATACATGTCCGCGGTTTGCCGGCGGAGTCACAAGGACCTGCCGGCGACGTCGCGTGACGGGGTGACCGATCCCTCCGGCGCGGCTCCACAGGGCACCGGAACGGGGGACAACGAATTCCACCCGGCGCAGGACGCAAGAAGCGGCTTCGGGACCCGGAGCCTGGTCGCACATCAACTCACGCGGGCGGGTTACGCCGGGTGACACGAGCGGAGATGAGAATGAGTTCAGCAACACGACTAAGCCTTGGCCACTCACCGTCACAGCACTCAAGACGGTCGATCCCGCACGCGCGTTCCGTCTGTATCGGGATCCTCGGGTTGACGGCCATGCTTTTCGGCCTGGTAGCCCCTGCTCCGTCATTCGGATCCGAACACGAGACGGCATCGGACACGATCGGGCCGTTTACCCAAGACGAGCTCGACGCAAACTGGGCTCCCGATCGTCAGACGCCGTCAGGTGGTTTCGAATCCGTCTCGGCTTTCGGCAGGGATGACGTCGCGCGGGTCAGCATCGACACCGACGAAGTCCGCACAGATAGCGACTACCACCTAACGGAGGGCATCAAGTCACCACACGGCCCGGGTGACAACTTCGACAACGGCGGGAACTTCGGCAACTCCGTGAGTGTCGACCTCTACATCGACCCCACCTGGGAAGACACTGCTGTCCGGGCAGGGTTCTGGGCTGTGAGCGACGACGGAGATGGCGACATCAACGATTGGTGGGCAATCCTCGAGTTCGCCAACCTTGCGGAGAGCACCAGCGGTAGTCCCTCGTTGGACGAGTTCGAGGGATTTCGAATTTGGGATGGCGCATCGGGCTGGACCGAGCTCGGAACGAGCTTCTCTTACGGCGAGTGGGTGACCTTCGAGATTGCCCAGGACCTCGATGAAGGCGACTGGGTCTACTCGATCGACGGAACGCAGGTCGGAACCGCGAGTGGTGCGGAACACTTCATCCGCAACGTCGTCCTGAATCACTTCAATCCCGGTACGCACGGGTTCGATGAACTGGACGCCTCCTCGTATGACGTCCACTGGCATCACGGAGTGCTGCCGACGCCGTCGAGGTCGTCAACACAGAGTGATGAACCCGACGAAGCTGCGGGGGACACGATCACGACTGCTGATGGCGATGACGTGATCATCACGGTCGACGACAGCAACGCGATCGTGCGGCACTTCACCCACATCCCGGTCGACCCGGACAACCCGCCGAGCCCCGCGCCACCGTCCGGGTTGTCGATGCCGTTCGGCATGTTCTCGTTCGACATCTCCGGCATCGACGAAGGGGCGTGTGTCGACGTCACCATCCAGCTTCCAGGTTCTGCACAGGAGTACTGGAAGCTGCAGAACGGTGAGTGGTTCCAGATGGACGCCACCTCCGACGGCAACCGGGTGACGATGACGTTGTGTGACGGCGGTGTCGGGGACGCCTCCGGTGAAGCCAACGGCTACATCCAGGACCCGGGTGCGCCGGTCGTGAGGGCAGCGTTCACCGGCTGACCACCCGAAGTTATGGGACGGGGTGCCGCCCAACTGCCCCTGGCGCAGCACCCCGTCCCACCTCACGGATCGATGGCATCCCTCTCTGAGCGCACCGTTCGACGCAAGGCCGACGAACCCACGTGAAGCTGCCCGCTGCTCTCCGTCCTCGACTGCAGACGCCCACGGCTCACAAGTCGATGGTGGCGTTGGCGGCCCTGGCGATGCTCGCGACGGCGTGCAGCACATCGACTGAACCAGCAGAACCGCTCGAAGCGGCTGCTCCCCTGGCGAAGCCTGCCGCCAGCGGACAGTTCGCGTTGCCCGAGGTCGGCTCACCGTTCGCGACCAGCCTCGTCGACGAACTCGTCGTAGTCGCCGAGCCCTCCCCCGACGCCCCGGTCGTCGACACGCTCGGAGCCTGGTCCTACTACGGACTGCCGCTCACGCTGATGATCCTCGACCACCACCACGACGGCGAAGCCGACTGGCTCGAAGTGCTGCTGCCCGTACAGCCCAACGGCACGACCGGCTGGATCGCAGCCGACGACGTCGAGGTCGACACCACCACCATCGAAATGCACGTCCACCTCGAACGTCGGCACGTCGAGGTGTTCGATGACGGTGAACTGCTCCTCGAGCACGACGCCGTCATCGGACATCCTGAAACGCCCACACCCCCAGGGCTCTACTACGTCACCGACCCCGTCGACCTGCGGCTCAACCCCGACAGTGTCTACGGCGCCTACGCCATCGGCCTGTCCGGATTCTCCGAAGTGCTCGACAGTTTCGAGGGAGGCCCGCCACAACTCGCCATCCACGGCACGCCGCGCCCCGACCAGGTCGGCCAGGCCATCTCCAACGGATGCATCCGCGTTCCTGACGACGTCGTCGTCGCCATCGCCGACCTCACGCCGCTCGGCACCCCCGTGCACATCCACCCCTGAAAACGCACCGAACGTCTGTGTGTCGACCGGACTGACGGTGGTCGCACCGCTACCCTGACGCGTCAGAACAGGCGGTGTCCGCCGCAACGGGGCAAGGTGTGACGTGACGATCCGCGCATCCGCGACCACGAAACGGCTGCGCCGCTGCCTGCTCGCAGCCTTCGCAGCCCTCGCACTGACACTGACCGGATGTGCCGACGAGGGCTCAACGGTCGTCGTGCACGGCGACCCTGTCGCCAAGCCCGTCGTCGAGGTCGCCGCAGAAGAGTTCGACGACTCGTTCGCCCTGCCTGAGGTCGGCTCGCCGTTCGCCACCAGCCTCGTCGACGAACTCGTCGTGCGCGAAGCACCCGTTGCGTCGGCCGAGGAGGTGACACGCCTCGAGCGCTTCTCCCACTATGGGCTGCAGCGCACGGTGCTCGTCCTCGACCACCACCACGACGGCGACATCGACTGGCTCGAGATCCTGCTGCCGATGCGGCCCAACGGCACGACCGGCTGGATCGCAGCCGACGACGTCGTCGTCGACGCCACCACCGTCGAAGTCCATGTGCATCTCGAGGACCGCCGCATCGAAGTCGTCGACAACGGCCGCCAGGTGCTCGACGAGTTGGTCGTCGTCGGCCATCCCAGCACGCCGACACCTGTGGGCACGTTCTACGTGACCGACCCGATCGACCTCACGTCGAACCCGCATCCGGCCTACGGGGTGTACGCAATCGGGCTGTCCGGCTACTCCGAGGTGCTCGAGAGCTTCGCGGGCGGCAAACCCCAGATCGCGATCCACGGCACGCGCCGCCCGGATCTGGTCGGCCAGGCGGTGTCCAACGGCTGCATCCGGGTGCCCGACGACGTTGCGCTGCAGATCGCCGATCTCGTCGACCTTGGCACCCCGGTGCACATCCACGCCTGAACAGCAGCCAGGCGGCGCAGCGGTCAGTAGCCGAGCCGGCCGAGCTGTCTCGGGTCGCGCTGCCACTGCTTGGCGACACGCACATGCGTGCTCAGGAAGACTTTGGCGCCCAGCACCACCTCCATCTCGGTGCGCGCCTCGGTCGCCGCCCGCTTGAGGTTCTCGCCGCCGCGGCCGATCACGATCGGCTTCTGTGATTCGCGCTCGACGTGCACGACCGCGTCGACACGCAGCAGGTCATCGCGGTCCTCGTCGGGCACGACGTCGTCGACGGTCACCGCGATCGAGTGGGGCAGCTCCTCACGGGCCGAGGCGATGAGCTTCTCGCGCAGAATCTCCGCGACGAGCTGGCGTTCGGGCTGATCGGTCACACGCCCAGGCGGGAACAGCCGCGGGCCCTCGCGCAGATGCGAGACGAGTACGTCAGCGAGCCGTCCCACGTTCTCGCCCGTCATCGCGGCCACCGGCACGATGTCGGCGAACTCCCGGCCGGCCCCGAGCAGCCGCTCGAGCCGTGCGAGCCGGGGTAGCAGCTCGTCGCGGCCACGCAGCAGGTCGATCTTGTTGGCGACCGCAACCACCGGCGTGTCGACCTCGCGGAGCTCTCCGGCGAGGAACTCGTCGCCGGCGCCGACGCCTGCGGCGACGTCGACGAGCATCGCGATGACGTCCACACCCGCCCAAGTGTCACGAACCAGGTCGTTGAGGCGCCGCGTCAACAGGGTGCGCGGCTTCGCCAGGCCCGGCGTGTCGAGCAGGACGAGCTGCGCGTCGTCGCGGGTGAGCACCCCGCGGATCGCGTTGCGGGTGGTGCCCGGCACCGGGGTGACGATCGCAACCTTCTCGCCCACGAGCTGGTTGACCAGCGTCGACTTACCGACGTTGGGACGCCCGGCGAGCGCCACCATGCCGGCGCGATGACCTTCGGGCAGCTCGTCGTCGAGCCCGGCGAGCAGCTCATCCGGGTCGAGCGCATCGCCGCGAGCCATCAGTCGTCCTGGCCCTGTGCGAGACGCATCGGGCCGAAGCCGTATGGCAACAGCTCCGCGACACGCATGACCAGCGGGCGGCCTGCATCACCCGAGGCATACACCGTCGCATCAGGCCCGAACTCGAAGATGGTCTGGCGGCACGCACCGCACGGCGTGCACGGATCCTTGCCGTCACCGACCACGGCGACGGCGACGACGGGACCGCGCACACCGGCGCTCACCATCGTCGCGATCGCCGACTGCTCCGCGCAGGTCGTGACCCGGTAGGAGGCGTTCTCGACGTTGACGCCTTCGAAGACGTAGCCGTCTGCGGTGACGATCACCGCGCCGACCCGGAAGTGGGAGTAAGGGGCGTACGCGCGGTTGCGAACCTCGCGGGCGCGTCGCAGCAGGTCGGCTTCGTCGTAGGTCGGGGTCGACCGAGGCTGATCGGTTCGCACGGTCGCACGTCTCCAGGCGAGGCGGTGTCGAGGTCGTCGCGTGCAAGCCTACGCCCGGCTGGCGCCCACGCCCTGCCGCGCAGCCATGCGGTCAGTAGGTGAAACGACTCGCGAAGCTCGTGAGCGCCTCGAGATAGTTCGCGCGCTCGTAGGCGGACGGGTCGGCGACACGCTGCTGGCTCACCGCCCCGACCGCGTCGGTGACCGACCCGTAACCGTGCTCGGTGAACCACGAGGCGGCCGAGTCGACCATCGTGCGCACGTGACGCGGCCCGTGACGCAACAGTGCCGAGGTCGTCATCGCCACGTCCGCTCCCGCGAGCAGCACCTTGACGACGTCCTCGCCGTCGTGCACCCCGGTGGTCGCCGCGAGCGAAGCGTCGAGTCGCCCGTGCAGCAGCGCGCACCAGCGCAGCGGCAGCCGCAGCTCATCGGGGCTCGACAGCGACAGGCGTTGTTCGATCGACAGCGACGCAAGCGCGATGTCGGGCTGGTAGAAGCGGTTGAAGAGCACCAGGCCCGCTGCGCCTGCGTCGACGAGCACCCCGGCGAGGTGGCCGAGCGCCGAGTAGTACGGGCCGAGCTTGACCGCGACCGGGACCGACGAGGCCTCGGCGACCGATGCGACGAGATCGACGAGGTCGCGTTCGACGCGCGAACCCGGTGTGCCCGGGTCGGCGGCGATGCGGTAGACGTTGAGCTCGATCGCGTCCGCACCGGCATCGGCGACCATCGTGGCGTAGCGCACCCAGCCGCCTGGCGTCACCCCGTTGAGGCTCGCGATGACGGGCACACCGACCGCCCGTTTCGCGTCACGCACCAACTGCAGGTAGCGCGACGCGCCTTCGTTGTAGCCGTCGAGCAGCCCCGGCGCGTATCCGCCGGGAGCCTCGGCGTGCGCACCGGAATCCAGTGCGACGAAGCGGGCCAACTGGTCGGCTTCGTGCTCGATCTGCTCTTCGAACAGGCTCGGCAGCACGACCGCGCCCACCCCTGCGTCGTCCATCGCAGCCAGCGCATCGACGTCGCCGGTGAGCGGACTCGCCGACGCGACCACCGGTGACCTGAGCTTGAGCCCGAGATAACGGGTGGTCATGTCGACCGGTCCGAGCGGCTCGGGTCCCGCCGGCACGACACGCCCGGGGCCTGGCGGGGCGGTGTCGCCCCAGGTGTCCACCTCGTCGTCGATCATCCGTACGCCTCCGAAAGGACCGCTGGTCGTCATGGTGCGTCCGCCGTGTGGTCCGGATCGCCGACGGTGTCAGCCATGCGGCGCCCCACACCGGCGAGCTGCTCGTAGTAGTGCCAGCGCTCGTCGACGTCCGCCTGGGCGAGTTCACGCAGCCGTGCCGCGCGCTCGGGGTCGGAGCGCGCCAACACCGCGTAGCGTCCCTCGGCTTTGAGCAGGTCGTCGAGCGGCAGCGTCGGCGCCTTCGAGTCGAGGTGGAACGGGGCGGTGTCCGGGTCGGCGTCGGGCCGGAACCTGAACAGCGGCCAGTAGCCGGTGCGCACCGCCAGATCCATGTGCGTCATCGAGTGGCGCATGTCGATGCCGTGCGCGATGCAGGTCGAGTAGGCCAGGATCAGCGACGGGCCGGGCCACGCCTCGGCCTCGCGGAAGGCCTTGACGGTCTGCATCTCGTTGGCGCCGAGCGCGACCTGGGCGACGTAGGCGTTGCCGTACTGCATCGCGAGCAGGCCCAGATCCTTCTTCGCGGTCGGTTTGCCGCCCGTGGCGAATTTCGCGACGGCACCGCGGGCGGTGGCCTTCGACGCCTGCCCGCCGGTGTTGGAGTACACCTCGGTGTCGAGCACGAGGATGTTGACGTCGGCGCCAGACGCCAGCACGTGGTCGAGTCCTGCGGATCCGATGTCGTAGGCCCAGCCGTCCCCGCCGATGATCCACACGTCCCGGCGTACGAACGCCGAGGTGAGCGCGGCGAGCTGGGCGGCGAGTGCTGCTTCCGTAGCGTCGCCCTCGGCGCGGATGGCGTCGAGCCGCCGGGTCAACTCCTCGACACGCCGACGCTGCGCGGCGATGCCGGCCTCGTCGTGCTGTTCGGCGCCGATGAGTTCGGCGACGAGATCGTCGCCGAGCGTGCCGGCGAGCCGGCCGAGCAGCATCACGGCGTGCTCGTGCTGGTTGTCGAGTCCGATGCGGATCCCCAGCCCGAACTCGGCGTTGTCCTCGAAGAGCGAGTTGGACCATGCGGGTCCGCGCCCGTGCGCGTCGGTGCCCCAGGGCGTCGTGGGAAGGTTGCCGCCGTAGATCGACGAGCAGCCGGTGGCGTTGGCGACGACCGTGCGGTCGCCGAACAGCTGGGTGAGCAGTTTGAGGTAGGGCGTCTCGCCGCATCCTGCACACGCCCCCGACGCTTCGAACAGCGGCTGCAGCGTCTGGGAGTGCTTGACGGTGTCGTGGCGCACCGTGGTGCGGTCGGGGTAGGGGATCGATTCGAACGCCCGCCAACGTTCGCGTTCGACCTCGCGGGTGTCGGCAGCCGGCACCATGTCGATCGCTTTGTGGCCGGTATCGGTGCGGCTGACCGCCGGGCAGGTCTCGACGCAGACCCCGCAGCCGGTGCAGTCGTCCGGGGCGACCTGCACGGTCAGCAGATGGTCGGTCAGGTCACGGTCTTTGAACGTCTTCGACAAGAACGTCTCGGGCGCGCCGTCGAGCTCGCCGGGTTCGAACACCTTGATCTGGATGGCGGCGTGCGGACACACGATCGCGCACTTGCCGCAGTCGATGCACAGGTCGGGATCCCAGCTGGGCAGCTCCTCGGCGAGTGAACGCTTCTCGAAGCGCGCGGTGCCGGTCGGGAAGGTGCCGTCGACGGGCAGTGCCGACACGGGCAGCAGATCGCCCTCACCGGCCAGCATGCGGGACGTGACGCGCTGGACGAGGTCGTCGACGTCATCGGCAGCGACCGGACGCAGCCCGAGTGCGCGCTCGATCGGATCGGGGCGCCTTGCCGGCCCACTGGCGCTCGCACCCAGGGCCACCTCGGCGTACGCGTCGCGTGCCTGCTCGACGGCGGCGAGGTTGCGGGCGACGATCCCCTCCCCGAGCTCGGCGTAGGTGGCGCGGATGGAGTCCGCGATCGCACCGATCGCCACGTCGAGGTCGAGCAGGTCGCTCGCGGCGAACAGCAGCACCTGCATGACGGTGTTGATCCGCCCCGGGATGCCCGCCTCGCGCGCGATCGCATACGCATCGACCGCGAGCAGCCTGGCGCGGCGGTCGATGAGCTGGCGCTGGACGTGGCCGGGAAGCCGTTCCCACAACCCCTCGGCGCCGCCAGGGGCGTTGACGAGCACGGTGCCGCCGTCGCGCAGGCGTGCGAGCACGTCGAGCCGTTCGAACAGCCCGAACTGGTGCACACCGACCACGTCGGCGTCTTCGACCAGGTAGGTGGACGTGATCGGTGCGGGCGCGAACCGCAGATGCGATTCGGTGACCGCACCGGACTTCTTCGAGTCGTAGACGAACATGCCCTGCACGTGCAGGTCGGTGTGGCCGGCGACGATCTTCGCGGTGTTCTTCGACGAACCGACGGTGCCGTCCGAGCCGAGCCCGTGCAGGATCACCTGGAGTTCACCCTGCGGGCGGGGAACGCCCGCCGACGTGTCGACGTCGAGCGACAGGTGGGTGACGTCGTCGACGATGCCGACGGTGAAACGCCGCTTCGGTGTGGATGCTGCGAGCTCGGCGAACACCCGGCTGGCCATCGCCGGTGTGAACTCCTTGCTTGACAGCCCGTAGCGCCCGCCGATGACGTCGGCCAGGTTGTCGCGGCGGCCGGTCGTGACCGCTTCGGCGAGCACGGTCACGACGTCGGTGAGCAGCGGCTCGCCGACCGCACCCGGCTCCTTCGTGCGGTCGAGCACGGCGATCCGGCGCACGGTGTCGGGCAGCGCGTCGAGGAAGGCGTCGACCGCGAACGGGCGGAACAGCCGCACCGTGACGAGCCCGACCTTCTCTCCTTGTCCCACCAGATGGTCGACGACTTCGCGCAGCGTTCCCGCGGCCGACCCCATGACGACCACGACCCGTTCGGCGTCGTCCGCGCCGTGGTACTCCACGAGCCGGTAGTGGCGTCCGGTGCGCTCAGCGAGCAGATCCATGCGTGCCTGCACGACGTCGGCCACCGCGTCGTGGAAACGGTTGGCGGCTTCGCGCGCCTGGAAGAACACGTCGGGGTTCTGCGCCGATCCGCGCAGCACCGGACGGTCGGGGTCGAGACGGCGCAGCCGGTGTGCGAGCACGTCGTCGGCGTCGATCAGCGCGTCAAGGTCGCCGTCGTCGAGCAGCGTCACCTCGGTCACCTCGTGCGAGGTGCGGAAACCGTCCATGAAGTGCAGGACCGGCACGCGGGTCGCGAGCGTGGCGCCGTGGGCGACGGCGGCGAGGTCGTGGGCCTCCTGGGGCGAGCCGGACGAGAGCATCGTCCAGCCGGTGGGGCGCGCGGCCATGACATCGGAGTGGTCGCCGAAGATCGACAACGCATGGGTGGCCACGGTGCGTGCTGCGACATGGATCACGGCGGGGGTGAGTTCACCGGCGATCTTGTACATGTTGGGCAGCATCAGCAGCAGGCCCTGCGACGCGGTGAACGTCGTGCCGAGCGCGCCCGCCTGGACCGCGCCGTGCAGCGCCCCCGCCGCACCCGCTTCCGACTGCATCTGAACGACCGTCGGCACGGTCTCCCACAGGTTGGTGCGCCGGTCGGCAGCCCAGGAATCCGCATGCTCTCCCATCGGGGAGGCAGGCGTGATCGGATACAGGCAAACGGTTTCGCTCAGCGCGTACGCGACTCGGGCGACGGCTTCGTTGCCGTCCATGACCTCTCGGGCTGGCATCGGCGCTCCACGTCGTCGGCACTCACCGCGCCGGTGCGCGGGATCACCTCGGTTCGCGGACGAACCTACGCGCGGGCTTCGTCGCCCGGTGCGGACCCTGGTCCCGGATCGCTGGGACCATCTGCCCCGGTGCTGCGCACGATCAGCACCTTGCCGACGCGGTGGCCCTGCACCGATTCGACGGTGAGGGTGAACCCGTCGAGGTCGAGCGTCTCACCGTCGACGGGGACCCGTCCGAGCGTCGCGTAGACGAGGCCGCCGACGGTGTCCCAGCCCTCTTCGGGCAGCGTCGCCCCGAGCAGTTCGTTGAGGTCGTCCACACCAAGCCGCGCATCGACGCGAAGCACCCCGTCGTCGAGGACCTCGACGAGCGCCTCCTCCTGGTCGTGCTCGTCGACGATCTCGCCGACGATTTCCTCGAGGATGTCCTCGATGGTGACCAGCCCGACGATCGCGCCGTACTCGTCGACGACCAGCGCCAGATGCACGGCTGCGGCCTGCAGTTCACGCAGCAGGTCGTCGACCCGTTTCGATTCGGGCACCAGGGACGCCTCGCGCACCAGGTCGCGCCATCCGCCGCCGTTGCCGCCGCTGGCGACCCGCTCCAGCAGATCCTTTGCGTACACCACCCCGACGAACCGTTCGCTGTCGCCGGCGTCGTGCACGGGAAGTCGGGAGAACCCACGCTCGGTGACGATCGCGACGACGTCGTCGAGAGCGGCCTCGTCGGACACCACGGCCATGTCGGGACGGGGCGTCATGATCTCGCGGGCACGCGTGTCCGCGAGTTCGAAGATGGAGCGGATCATCGCCCGCTCGTCTGGTTCGAGTTCCTCGTCGTGCTCGTCGGCGTCGTTGCCGAGCTGGCGCAGTTCGTCGTCGGAGGCGTACGGGCCCGACACCTCGTGACGGCGAGGCACGAGCGCGCGTCCCACCGACACGACTGAATTGGCCACCGGCGCGAGCGCGCGCACGAGCATGCGCGACGACCCCGCGAGCTTGAGCGCGGTCGACTCCAGGTGGCGCAGCGCGACCGTGCGCGGGACGACCTCTGCGACGAGCAGGATGACGAGCAGCGCGATCGCGACGGCGACGACGATGCCGAGGACGCCGTCGAGCGCCCGCTGGCCGATGACGACCGCGAGCGCCGCCGTCGCCACACGCGCCACGACCGATGCGACGAGCACGACACCCTGCGCGGTGATGCGGTGCTCGGCCAGCCACAGCAGCGCCGGCGCGCCGGGCAGCTCTTCGTCTTCGAGTCGCAGCGCACGCACGAGGGTGAGTCGGCTGAGCACCGTTTCGAGCGCGGCGAGATAGCCGGCGAGCGCGAGTGCGACGAGCGCCGCGATGGCGAGTGCGGTCACGGTGCGCTCCGTGACACGCCCGCCGCTGGATCGTGCGGGTCGTCGTTCACCGGTTCGTCGCCTCGAACGAAGCGAGCAGCTCGTCGGTCAGCGCGAACATCGCACGCTCTTCGTCAGGCGTGTCGTGATCCATACCGAGCAGATGCAGAATGCCGTGGACGGTGAGCATGCGCACTTCGTCGTCAGTGCTGCGGCTCGACTGAGCGGCCTGCCGGGCGGCGACCGCCGGGCACACGACGACATCGCCGAGCACCGCCGGTCCCCCGGGTGGAGATTCGCCGGGTTCGTCGATGGGAAAGGCGAGCACGTCGGTGGGGCCGTCGCCACCCATGTGTTCGGCGTTGAGTTCGGCCATCGTCGCTTCGTCGACGAGCAGCAGCGCCAGTTCCATGTCGTCGGGCACGCTGCATTCGCCGAGCACGTGCCGTGCGAGGGCGAGGAGACGTTCGCCGTCGACGTCGAGCTCCTGCTCGTCGGCGAGGAAGACCGCCACTCACGAACCTCCAGGCGGTCGCTCGCCGGCGCGGACCTGCGCAGCGATGCGCTCGTCGAATTGTTCGTAGGCCTCGACGATGCGCTGCACGATCGCGTGGCGCACCACGTCGGTCGGCGCCAGTCGCGCGAACGCCACACCGTCGATGCCCTCGAGGATCTCGCCGACGAGCCGCAGCCCCGATGTGCGGCCGGAGGGGAGGTCGACCTGGCTCGTGTCGCCGGTCACGACCGCTTTGGAGTTGAACCCGATGCGGGTGAGGAACATCTTCATCTGTTCGGCGGTGGTGTTCTGCGCTTCGTCGAGCACGATGAACGCGTCGTTGAGGGTGCGCCCGCGCATGTAGGCGAGCGGCGCGATCTCGATAGTGCCGCGGTCGACGTGACCGACCAGTTCGTCGGCTTCCATCATGTCGTGCAGCGCGTCCCACAACGGCTTCAGGTACGGGTCGATCTTCTCGTGGAGCGTGCCGGGGAGGAACCCGAGGCGTTCGCCGGCTTCGACCGCGGGGCGTGTGAGCACCAGGCGGTTGACGTCGCGCTCCCGCAGCGCCTGGACGGCCGCGCCCATCGCGAGGTAGGTCTTGCCGGTGCCGGCCGGTCCGATCCCGAACGTCACCGTGTTGGCACGGATCGCATCGAGGTAGCGCTTCTGGCCGATCGTCTTGGGGCGGATGGTGCGGCCGCGGTGGGTCACCAGCGTGTCGGAGAACACCTCGGAGGCACGTTCGGGCGCATCGTCGCGCACGATCTGGATGGCCTGCTCGACGGTGGCACGGTCCAGTGCCTGCCCGCGGGCGACGAGCGACACGAGGTCCTCGAACAGGCGCACGAGACGTCCGGTCTCGGCTGCGTCGACCGACGACACGGAGATCTCGTTGCCACGGACGTGGACGTCGGCGCGGAAGGCGTGCTCGATCAGGCGCAGCAGCTCGTCACCCGCGCCCAGCAGCGACACCATCGCAACGTCGTCGGGGACGTGAACCGTCGTGTCGTTCGTAGCGATGTCCACTGAGGACATCGGGATGCTCACCACGGGGTGCGGGCGCTCCTGATCGAAGCCGGGAATCTCAAGCGAGGGTAGCTCACACACGACGTCGACGACGGGCACGAACCCGTCGCCGGACGCCGCCAGGCGGCGCTGTCAGCGCAGAATGCCGGCAGCGGCGAGCCGATCGCGCAGCACCGCCGGAACCGCGTCGAGCACCGCAGCGAGCGTGTCGAGGTCGGCCTTGCGGACCGTGAGCACCCGTCCGTTGTAGTCGCCACGGCGCGACTGGAGCGCGCTGACGTAGCGGAACACCACCGGTTCGTCCTCGCGGTGCCGCTCGAGCGCGGACAGATCGACGATCGGGTCGTCGGTCTCGACCGCGACGAGCGGCGGTGGTGAGGGCAGCAGTGCCGTGACGGGTACGCGGTAGAAGCCGGCCAGCCGGTCCAGGCGGGCCATCGACACCGTGCGCTCGCCGCGTTCGTACGCGCCGAGAACACTGGCTTTGAAGCGTCCCTTGCTGAGTCGTTCTACGTCGAGAAGCGACAGTTGCTGTTGCTGTCGAACCCGTCGCAGCTGGGCACCGAGCTTGCGTGCGTACCTCGCCTCCGCATCTGCGGGTGCCTCGTGCGCGACATCGAGCTCGGTCGTGGTCATCGCCTCCACGGTCGTCCTCCGGCCCCCGCCACGCCGAGTAAACCACACCAACGAGGTTTATCGCTACTGTCTGTATACGGCGCGATCACGCTGCGTGCCCGCCGTCGTTGTCGGTGTCCCAGCGTCCGGCAATCGCCGCAACGACCGCGATCGCGGCCGCAGCCGCGTGTTCGGTCCGCAGCACCGTCGGCCCGAGACCGACCTCTCGGCACCCGGCCTCACGCAACCGGTCACGCTCGGACCCCGACCAGCCACCTTCAGGACCCACGGCAACCGTGATCGCGTCGCGGTTGCGCACCCGGGAACCGTCGAGCCCACCCAGTGACGGCGCACCGGGTTGTGCGACGAGCAGCAGGTGGTCGGCCGGCTCGTCGGCGCAGCCGCTGTCGAGTGCGTCGTCGAGCGTGAACGGACCGTCGATCGCAGGCAGACGCGGGCGCCTGGCCTGCCCGGCGGCCGCGCGCGCCACCGCGTCGAGGCGCTCGCGCAGGCGCGCCGCACGGCGCTCGTCGGGACGCGCCACGCTCCGTTCGGCTGCAACGAGCATCAGTTCGTCGACCCCGAGTTCGGTGAGCATCTGCACGACGTCCTCGATCTTGCGTCCCTTCGGCAAGCCCTGCAGGACACGAAGGCGGGGCCGAGATGGTGGATGGAACGTCGGTGTGGCGAGCAGGCGCGCGTCGCCGTCGACGAGTTCGGCGCGCGTGCGATGTCCAAACCCGTCGGCGAGGTCGAGCACGGCGCCGTCGCGGACGCGACGCACGGTGGTCAAATGGTGGCGGGTCTCGGCAGGCAGCGGGACCACCGCCCCTGCGGGTCGTTCGGCGAGCGACGACTCGACGAGGACGTAGGGGATCACGAGCGGCGCAGCCGGGCGAACAGCCCTGAACCCGATGATGCGAGGTGGTCGCCACGGACTTCGGCGAGGCGCTGGAGCAGCTCACGCTGCTCGCGGTCCAGCCGTGTGGGGACCTCGACGTCGACGACGAGTTTCAGGTCGCCGCGCCGCCCGCCGCCACGCGCCGGCAGCCCGTGCTTGCGTACGACAAGGACATCGCCCGGCTGGGTGCCCGCGGGCACGGGCACCTCGACGTCGGCGCCCGCCAGGTCGGGCACCGTCACCGAACCGCCGAGCGCAGCCTGGGTGACGGGCACCACGATCTCGGCGAGAAGGTCGCGCCCGTCACGTTCATACACCGCGTGCGACGCCACGCGCACCTCGACGAACAGATCGCCGGCGGGAGCCCCGTGACGACCCGCCTCGCCGCCGCCGGTGATTCTGAGCTTGTCACCGTGTTCGACGCCGGAGGGCACGTCGATCGTGACGGTGCGCCGCTGTGTGCGGCGGCCCTCCCCCGCGCACGACGTGCACGGGTCGTCGATGGCGCGGCCGCTGCCTCGGCACGACGGGCACGGCGCCGCGGTGGCGACCTGCCCGAACGCGGTGCGCACGACCTGCTGGACCTGGCCCGCGCCGCCGCAGTCGCGGCAGCGGCCTGCGCCCGCACCGTCCGCCGACCCCGACCCGCCGCACTCATCGCAGACGGCCGCGACCTCGACGTCGATCTCGCGCTGGACTCCGTCAACAAGGTCGCTGAGTTCGACGTCGACACCGACGAGCACGTCGCGGCCTGAGCTGCGGCGCCGTTGGCCACCACCACCGCCGCCGCCGAACGCGGAACCGAAGAACGCGTCGATGACGTCGTTGATACCGCCGAATCCGAACGGGTCACCTGACCCGGCGGTCGACGAGGCGGTGCCGTCGTCGCCGAATCGGTCGTAGCGCGCACGCCGCTGCGGGTCGGAGAGCACCTCGTAGGCATGGGTCAGCCGCTTGAAGGCCTCCTCGTCGCCGCCGGCATCCGGGTGGTGCTCACGCGCGAGACGGCGGTAGGCGCGCTTGATCTCGTCGGCGCTGGCGCCGCGGGCGAGGCCGAGTCGTTGATAGAGGTCGTCAGGCACGGTGAATCCACGAGGTTGGACGGGACACGTTGCGAGCAGCGCTCATCCCGACAGGTCGCTGAGCGTCTCCTGGAGCTGGTCGGCGACCGCCTGGACGGTCGCGAGGACACCGGCGTAGTCCATCCGGGTGGGCCCCAGCACGCCCAGCGACCCGGCGGTCACCAGCCGGTAGCGACGTGCGACGAGTGAGGCTGCACGCAGGTCTTCGACCTCGTTTTCCTGGCCGATGCGAACGGTCGGTTCGTCGCCTTGGGCGGTCTCGGCGAGCAGGCGGGCGAGCGTTCCGCGCTGCTCGAGCAGTTGCAGGACGCGCGACAGCTGGTCGCGTTCGAACGCGTCGTCGCCGGCCAGCGAGGCCTGCCCGCCGACGAAGACGTCGTGGACGGTGTCGTCGGCCAGGTCGGTGTCGGTGGCGTCGGCAAGCGCGGCGAAGACCTCACGCAGGTCGCTCGGCGCATCCTCGACGATGTTCTTCAACGTGCCGTGGACGTCGCCGAGTTGCCGCCCGTTGAGCTGCTCGGTGATGACACCACGGGCACGTTCGAGCGCCGATTCGGGCAGGTCCACCGGCAGTTCGACGATGCGCTTCTCGACCCGGCCCGTGTCCGCGACCAGCAGCAGCATGCCCGACCCCGGCGCCAGGGCCAGCAGCTCGGCGAGCCGGATGCGGGACGCCTCGAGCGCTGGTGCGATGACCAGCGACACCAGCCGGGTCAGCTGGCTGAGCACCGACGAGGTGCGTGCGAGCAGATCCTCGACGTCGTGCGACGATCCGAGCAGATCACGCACGACCTCGCGCCGCGGATCGTCGGCCTCCGGATTGGCGCGAAGGTCGTCGACGAACCAGCGGTAGCCCTTGTCGGTCGGGACACGCCCCGCCGAGGTGTGCGGCTGGGCGATGAACCCGAGGTCTTCGAGGGCAGCCATGTCGTTGCGCACCGTCGCAGGCGACACCGCGAGATCGGCCATCTCCACGACCCGTCGCGAACCGACCGGTTCGCCGTGCGCCACATACTCGGTGACGATGGCACGAAGAACGGTGAGCTTGCGTTCGTCGAGTTCGGCGAGCGCCTCGGCGTCGACGACCGCATCGTCGGACGCAGGCGCCCCGAGCGGGGACGACTCCGCCCGCAAACGCAGCACGTCGTCGGCGCCGTTCACCGCCACCTCCTCGACGACAATTGTGCGCCACACAGATGTGGCACACATAGGGAGCCGAGGGTATCGACGTGGCCTGCAGGGACACCGTGGCCTGATGCGCCGGCACGCAACGGAGCTGGCTGGCTCACCCGCTCGTCGTGTCGCGCGACGGTCGCTGTTCGGCATCGACGCCCAGCCATTCGAAATGGTGGTTGTCGGGGGTCAGGAAGTCCCCGCCCCAGCGGAAGCCGTGCCTTCCGAAGATCTCGATGACCTCGTCGGGAGGCTTGGGGCCAAGGCCCGGCATCGACAGGTCGACGTTGATGTCGATCGCGATCCCCCAGGCGTGGCGTGACAGGCGGGCGCCGTCGCTCGAGATCCTCCGCGGATGCCAGCACCCACCGTACGACGACGGAGACACCCAGTCGTTGTGTCCCTGGCGGGCGACCTCGTCGAGGGCGCGTGCGAGATCGTCGACGATGTCTCGATGGCAGCGCACCGTTCCCAGCAGCGGCACGTCCGCTTCGACGATGTGGTCGGCGACGAACGACTGCTCGATGTCGATGTCGCGTCCTGTGCGGGGACGGAACGCGAACTCGCCGAAGCGTTCCTTGACCGCAGGCAGCGACAGCACGATGGGCACCCGATCGGAGGATCGCCCGTCCACGACGCGCAGCAGTGCCGGATCCTCGACCAGCGCGTCGATCGTCGCAGCGACGCCGTCACGATCCGTCCACACCATCAGCGAGGTGCGGGCGTCGATGCCGGCGCGCACCGCGTCGTCACGGTGCAGCACGAACTCCGCACCGCGTGTTGAGCCGTCGGGGACGACCGCGACGACGTCGAGATCTTCGAGGATGGTGCCGTCGAGCGCCGCGATGTCGACCTGGCCACCGGCCGCGAACCCCCGCAGGCGCGCACCCGTCTGTGACATCACGACCGTGCCAGCAACCAGGTGCTCGAACTCGTCGCCCCCTGAACCTTCCGTTGTCGCCGTCACAGGCCAGTCGGCGGGGTCGAAACCCATGACCGCGACGGGGATGTGATAGCCGTCGGGCGGCGTGTCGATCTCGACGCCTGACGGGTCACGCGACGCCACCAGCCCGAGCGTGTCGGTGTGCACCTGCGCGACGGCGACGACACCGTCGAGCCGCTCGACCGTCTCCGCGAACTCGTCATCCGACGCAGGCCCCCAGACGAGCAGCAACCCCGTGTGGGCACCGCCGCGTGCCGCGCCGTCGGCATCGGGATCGGCACCGACGCCGACGTCATCGACGGTCGCACCGTCCTCGTGCCCGGTCGTGACGCTGCCCGCCACCGCGCCCGACACAGCACCTGGCGTATCGCCGGACGTTGTGATCGCGCGCGTCGAGACCGCGGCGACAAGGCCCGCGACGAGCACCGCGACCGCCAGCGGCCACCACCGTCGCATGTCCACGCCTGACATCGGGATCACTACGGTAAC
This sequence comes from Nitriliruptoraceae bacterium, assembly GCA_050480705.1. Lineage (GTDB taxonomy): Bacteria > Actinomycetota > Nitriliruptoria > Nitriliruptorales > Nitriliruptoraceae > JBJHAX01. The sequence continues at coordinate 159,213 of JBJHAX010000001.1, read as the reverse complement.
GGGCGCATCTCGACGAGGAGTGTCGTGGCGATTCGTCCGGACGACGCGCACAGCCGCCACGCCGCGCTCGCGACGCTGGGCCTGGACACCACGGCGAACACCGGCGACATCAAACGCGCCTACCGGCGCCTGGCTCGCGAACACCATCCCGACGTCGGTGGTGACCGCGAACTGTTCGACCGGCTCAGCCGCGCCTACGCAGCGTTGCTCGACCAGCCCGCGCCCGAACCGCCTGCCGTCGCCCGGGGCCGGCCGTCGCGCGCTTCCACGCCGTCCATGGCGCCCGATCCCGCGGCCGTCGACTGGACACGGCAGGCGGTGGAGCCGGGAGCACGGCTGAGCCGCGACGGCCTCGCAGTACGGCTTGCGCAGGATCCGCTGACCCCGCTGGTCGCGACGAGCCGGGCACCCGGATCGCGCGCCAACCGTCTCGCACCGCATCTGTCCGGCGACCTCGCCGCACGCCTGGTCGCGCAGGCCGGCGTCGACGACCGCGACCGCGCGGTGCTCACCGTGACGATGAAGGCGCTCGCGCGCCGTGCCCGCCGGGCGCTCGACGGCGCCGCACTCGACGGCGTGTGGCTGCGCCATCGCGGCCCCGCATCGACCACACTGGCCACCCAGGTGCCGCGTGCTGATGATCCACAGGCAGCTGCGGCCCGCGCCGCCGGACGGATCGACACCCTGCTGGCCACCGTCGGCTGGCCCCTGAGTTCCTGGACGGTCATCGACGAGGCGCGTTGAACCCGCGCCCCACCGTGCAGGTCCACAGCAGACACCGCTGGCGCAGGTCAGCAGCCTGCAGGCGGCGCGAGCTCCGCTGCATCGAGACGTTCGAGCAGCGTCGCGACCGGCACGGCAAGGCCGGTGCCGTGGTTCACCTCGAGTGCGAACACCACGCCGATGACGCGCCCGTTCTGGTCGAGGACGGGGCCTCCCGAGTTGCCCTGACGGATCTCGGCGTCGACGCGGATCACGTCGGCTGGTTCGCCCAGCAGCTCTCCAGAGACCAGGCCGAGGACGTGCCCGGTCGACACCGTCGCCGGGCCGCCGCCCGGGTAGCCGACGACGACGATCGGTTCGCCGCGCTCGACGGGGGTCGTGCGAAGCTCGGCCACCGGAAGTCCGACATCGTCGGCGAGGCGGAGCACCGCCAGGTCCGAATCGACGGCGACACCGGTGACATCGGCGTCGAGGCTGTGACCGTCCCATGTGTTGAGCGTGACTTCGCGGGGCTGGTCGACGACGTGACGGTTGGTGACGACGAGCCCGCCGGGCAGCACGAACCCGGACCCGATACCGAACTCGCGGCATCCGAGCGTTCGGATGCGCACCGTGATCTCTTTCGCGTGCCGCAGCAGCGACGTCGCGGCCGGCCCCGGCAGATCCAGGTCGTCGAGCTGCTCGATGCCGTCGTCGGCAAGCGGCGGGGGCGCCTCGACGCACCCTGCGATCACCACAACGGCCGCGACGATGGCGGCCGTCGCGCGGCCGGGGTGTGTGCGATGCCGAGCGGACCGTGCCATCAGCGGATCTGGTCGGCGGCCGCGGCGGCGCCGGCAGCAGCCGCCCGCGCCTCGTTGCAGAACGAGGTGGTGGCCTGCGCCTGTTGGTTGAGCGGCACGACGTCCACGTCGTCGCCCGCCGCGACCCGGTTGAACGCATCGACCGACGCCGACTGGAGCTCGAACATACGGTCGACACACGCGTCCAGCGCCGACACTGCATTCGCGATCCTGCTCGACAGCTGGGCGAGCACATCGCGTTCGACCGCCACGGTCGTCGCGGTGTCCTCGGCCTGCGCCTTCTCGTCCGCCAGTTCGCGGATGCGGTCCTCGAGCTGGGTCACGTCGGTCTCCGACGTTGCGAGCATGTCGGCGATGGCGTCGAGCTGGGCCTGCAGCGCCTCGGTTCGGCCACGGGCGTCGTCGCGGTGCTCCTCCATGACGAGCGCACGTTCGCGCCACTCGGCGGCGACCTCGCGCTGCTCGTAGGCGACGGCGCCAGCCGCCGCTGCCAGCGCGGCGAGAAGCGCCAGCGCAACGATCCACGGCCAGCGTCGGCGTTGCCGCACGCTGCGATCAGCGCCGGGCCACACCGTTGCGTCGTCAGCGTCCACGACTCCTCCCAGGGTCGGGTCCTTCATCCAGGTCGTGTGGTACCGAACCCGCTCTCCACCCGTTCGGCACCACGTGCGTCAAGGTTGACGTCTCGTGCGCCCCTCGCGCTCGGCTGTGAGTCACCGCGCTCGGCTGTGAGTCACCGCGGCTGCCGCCGTCACGCCTGCTCGGTCCCGGCGCATTCATCAGGCAGGCTACGTGTCGCACGGCGACTGGAGAACACGTGGCCGACCATGATGCACCCCTGTCCCCCGACCTGCTGCTGCGTCGCGCCGCTGCAGGTGACGCGGCACGCGCCGGGCAGCTGTTGGCGTCGGTCTCGTCGGTCAGGCTGCTCGACGCCGTGCTGTCGCAGGCGGAGTTGGCAACCGACGGGGAACGGACGCGTCCCTCGGGCATCGACGCGATCGCCGAACTCGATCGCGCCTCGATCGAGATCATGGACATGCCACAGGGCGCGCCGGTCGCCGGTGACCGAATCGCCGATGGCGACACCGAGGCAAGGTCCGGTGCAACGCCGATGCTGGTCGGCTGGGAACTGGCCACGGTCGAGACGGACCAGCTCGAAGCTGCGGCCGTCACATTGGCGACCCGCCCATGGCAGCTCGCGCTGGTGGCGTTCGCTGACACGATCGACCGGCACGGCGTGCGGTTCAGGCGCGTCGTGGCAGCAGCCGCCGACGGACGTGTCGCCGCAGCACAGCTGCGCTTCACCGACCCTGACACCTCCCCCGACGTGCTCGACGCGGTCGTGACACGCGACACTCGCGACCTCGCAGACGACGCGGCCCTGGCGACGAGTCTGCTCGCGGGCCTGCGTGCCTCCTCCCGACCTTCCTGACCCAGCTCGAACGTTTCCAACCAACCGCTGCTGGCCGGCGTGGTCGTGCGTTCCTCCGCATCGCGAACGGGCGCGGCCTGCGGCGCCCGTTAGTCTTCCCGTCGCCCTGCACACCTTGACCCTGCGCTCTGGCCGCGCATCGCCCGGGTTCACGGGCCTCCGGGTCGCCAGGCGGCGCGGACGAGACCTCTCACCCCCGACGTTCGAGATGCCACGTGCGCGTGACCGCCCGCTTCCGGCCGCACCCCCGCGGCTTCGGCTTCCTGCACATCGTCGGCGCCGACGGCGCAACACCGGAGACGGTCAGTGTCGCACGCGACGATCGCAGCGAGGTGACCGGCGACCGCGTGTTCGTCCCGCCCCCGCTGGCGCGGGGGCTGATCGCCGACGACCTGGTCGACGCCGAGGTCCGTGCCGACGAAAAGGGCTTGTCTGCCAACGACGTGAACGTGCGGGAGCGGCCACGACGCATGATCGTGGGCACGGTGACACGCGGCCCGGGCCGTCTGGTGCTCGAACCCCATCCCTCGCTGGCGTCGGGATGGGTCCGCCTCGACCCGTCGGTCACCGCAGTGGTCGAGCAGGCCGTGGGACGGGTCGTGGTGGTGCTGCGCGCCGAAGACGACGACGGTGGCCCCGTGGGCCGTGCCCTGGTGGCCGGACCGTACGTCGCCAGGTCGCCTCAAGCGGTGCGGGCGAACGCAGCGGTGGTCGCTCTCGACCGTGCGGCGCCGGCGCTGATCCCCGGCGGACCGGCGCGCGCCGGCCTCGACCCCGCCGCGGCCGCCATGACGCATGCGCGCTTCGTCGGCCTGGTCGCCGGAGGCGGGCGCGGTGGCGCGGCCGGCCTGGACCGTGACGGTGACGTTCCAGGCGCCGGACTCGCCCCGGTCGATCGCCGCGACGAACCGTGCCTGACCATCGACGACACGCACGCCCGCGATCTCGACGACGCCCTTTGGGCGGTCCGTGACGGTGATCAGATCCGTGTCGCGGTCCACATTGCGGATGCCGCACGCTCGGTCGGGATCGCCTCTGCCGCCGACCTGTATGCACGCACCGTCGGTGCGACCGCCTACCCGGCGGTGGGCGCGAACGCTCCGATGCTCGACCCTGCACTGTCCGAGAACGAGCTGTCGCTGCTCGCTGGCCAGGACCGGCACGTGATCTCGGTGCGACTGACCGTCGGTGCCGACGGCAGTGTCAGCGACGTCGAAATCGAGGTCGCGCAGATCACCTCACGCGCACAACTTTCCTACGAAGCGGTCGAACAGTGGCTCGACGGCGACGCGACGGCCATCGTCGACGAGGCCGGCGACGACGCGGAGCAGGCCCTGCAGGTGCTCGAGGTGCTCGCAGAGGCGTCACACCGCCTCGGGGTCGAGCGCGACAGCAGGATCACGTTCGAGGAGCTGTTCGCGTCGTCCGAGCTCGTGCCCGCACTCGTCGACGGCAAGCTGGTGGCGGTGCCGGCCGAACCACACGCGGACGCTTACCGGCTGGTGGAACGGTTGATGGTTGCGGCCAACGAAGCGGTCGCCGGCTGGCTCGTCGCCCACGACGTCCCCGCGCTGTACCGGGCGCACGTCGGGATCGACCCGGAACGCCACGAACGGATCCGGGCGGCGGCGGCTCTCGCCGGCGTCACCCTCGAGGCACTCGACGAGGCCGCCCCCGCACCCGAGCACCTGGCCGCGCAACTGCTCGACGCGATCGAGCGCATGAATGACGACGACCGCACCGACGACCGGGCCCTGCTGATCGCGGTCGCGACGGGCGCGACCGCACGAGCGACCTACGATCCCGACCCGGCGCACCACCGCGGTCTCGCCGCAGGCGCCTACACGCACTTCACCTCGCCGATCCGTCGCTACGCGGACCTGGTGGTGCACCGGCAGCTGCGTGCGACCCTCGCCGGAGAGCCCACGCCCTACGGCACCGACGACCTCGCGGGCATGGCCGACTGGCTGGATGCGCGCAGCGGCGCCGTGGGGTTCCTCGAGGCACGCGAACGCGGCGACCTGTGGTCGCTGTTGCTCGACCGAGGAGCGCTCGACGAGCCCGAACCTGCGACGGTGACCGACGTCGGCGTCAACGGCCTGCGCATCCGCCTGCCCCGGCTGGGCATCGGCGGGTTCGTGACCGCAGAGCGCGCCCTCGGACTGCCCGATCGTGAACGCGGCCGGTTCGTCGTCGACGAGCACGGTCTGACGACGACATCGGGACCATGGCGGGTCGGCAGCACGGTGACGGTCCGCTTCGTCGGGCTCGACGACACAGGCCGACCTGTGTGGCGGCTCGGCGACACCGCGGAGCGCTAGCGTTGCCCGCGGACCGTTCCATTGACGGCGACAAGGACGCTCGATGCCGCTGATCCTGGCCGTCGGTGGACACCAACCGTCGATCGACCCTGCGGCGTTCCTCGCACACGACGCCACGGTCGCCGGCGACGTCACCCTCGCTGCGGGCGTCTCGGTGTGGTTCGGGGCCGTCGTGCGCTCGGAACGCGCCGCGGTGACCGTCGGGGCGGACACGAACCTGCAGGACCATGTGATCGTCCACACCGACCGGGACCGGTCGGCGTCCATCGGTGCGCGCGTCACCGTCGGGCACCGCGCGATCCTGCACGGCTGCACCGTCGCGGACGACGTCCTGGTCGGCATGGGCGCGATCGTGATGAACGGCGCGCACATCGGTGAAGGCGCCGTCGTCGGAGCCGGCGCGGTCGTCACGGAGGGCACGGTCGTTCCGGCGCGGGGACTCGCCGTCGGCATCCCCGCGAAGGTGCTCGACCGTGCCGTGCCCGACGTGCCGAGGCCCAACGTCGCGAGCTATCTGGAACTCGCCGAGTTTTACCGCTCGGCACGCCGCCTGGACGACTGAGTCAGCTACGCGAACTCGAGCCATCTGTGCGCTGCCTCGCACATGCCCGGACGGTGACGTCAGTCACGCAGGCGGGCTGCCAGGCCCGATGCCCGCTGCACGCGCCGGGTGAGCGCTACGTCGAGGATCTTGGGGTCCGCGACGAGTGTGAGGCGTGAACGCGCGCGGGTCACACCGGTGTAGAGCAGCTCGCGTGTGAGCACCGGCGAGTGCTGGCTCGGCAACACGAGCACGACCTCGTCGAACTGCGACCCCTGGCTCTTGTGCACCGACATCGCAAACACGCTGACGAGCCCGGACACCCGCTGCGGTGCGAAGGTCCGCACACCGCCGTCGGTGGTCGCGAACGCGACACGCGTGCCGTCCGCGCGCTGCGCGTCACGAACGACGACCCCGACGTCGCCGTTGAACAGCCGTGTCTGATAGTCGTTGCGTGTGACCATCACCGGCGTACCCAGCGTGAACCGCCCCTGCCGCAACAGGTCGAGGTCGGCCCCATCGGCGCCCTGTGACGGCGACGCCTCGGCCATCCACGCCTCGATGCGGCGGTTGAGCGCCTCGACGCCGTCCGGGCCGCCACGCACCGCCGCGAGCACGCGGAGCTGCTCGACGGCGGCGAGGACCTCGCGCGGATCGGCCCCGTCGACCGCGCGTTGGCGGGCCGCAGCCAGCGGCGCGGTGATGCGCTCGCGCAGACCGGTGAGGGCCTCGGCACCGACGCCGGCGGCATCGACCAACGCGACGTCGTCAGCGCCGGCGTCGAACACGGCACGGACCTCGCGCATCGATCCGATGCTGCACGCGTGTGCGAGCCGTGCCACGGACGAGGTGGCGGCGAACCGGTGCGGGCGTGTCAGCTCGACGACACGTTCGCCGACACCTCCCACGCCCTGTCGTTGCGGGGCGCAGACATCACTGAGGACCGCACCGGCGTCAACGGACGCCAGCTGATCACGGTCGCCGACGAGCACCAGGCGGGCAGCATCGTCGAGCGCCTCGACCAGGCGTGTCATCAACGGCAGCGACACCATCGATGCTTCGTCGACGATCACGACATCGACGTTGAGTGGATGCGCGGCGTCGTGCCGGAAACGCGTCGGGCGTGACGGGTCGTAGCCGAGCAGCCGGTGCAGGGTCATCGCAGGCGTGGCACGCATCGCCGCGGCGGTGGCGTCATCGAGGTCGAGTCCCTCGAGTGCGTCACGCACAGCCTCGCCCATACGAGCCGCCGCCTTGCCGGTAGGTGCTGCCAGCACGACCCGCAGGGGCGGCGCGAACATGAGCTGCAACGTCGCGAGCATCCGCACGATCGTCGAGGTCTTGCCGGTACCGGGTCCGCCGGTGACGATGGTCAGCGCGTGGCGCACCACGGCACGGCACGCAGCGAGTTGCGCATCGTCGCGCTCGTCGGTGGCCGCGAACAGGCGTGCGAGGTGCCGCTCGAGCACCGCGGTGTCGACCGCGTCACGGCGCACCCGGGCCCGTTCGACAAGGGCACGCGCCAGGCGCCGTTCGTGGCGCCAGTAGCGGTCGAGATAGATCAAGCCGCCGTCGAGTACCAGCGGCGGGTGATGCGTCGCCGACGCGTCGTGCACCTCGCCGGTGCCTGCGGTGCGCTCGGCGGCGTCGATCACCTTCACCGCCGGCGAGGTCCGTGCGCTCGCCAGCAACTGGTCGACGGGCGGCATCTCGACGTCGGCGACGCGGTCGTCGTCACCGGCGACCCCGTCGGCGACGGCCGCCTGCAGATCGAGCGCGACGTGTCCACGGCGTGTGGCATGGACGGCGAGCGCGGCGACGAGCGCCACATCGTCACGTTCGTCGCCGGTCAGGCGCGTGAGCGCGTCGGCGACGAGCACTTCGGTGTCGTCGAGCACACCGGCGTCACGCAGCCGCTGCAGCGTCGCAGCGCCGATGGTCCCGCCGACGGATGCGTGTTCGAGGCTCATGACGTTTCGCCGTTGAGCAGCGCGTCGACGTCGTCGACGACCTCGAAGGGGAACTTGTCGGCATACACCCCGTACGCGCCGCCGTCATCAAGGCGTGGCGCGTCGGGTCCGGTCATCCCGCGCAGGAAGAGATACGCGAAACCGCGGACATCACGTGTGTAGTCGTAGTCGTCGCCGAGACGCCAGCGAAGCAGGCGATGCAGCGCGACCGTGTAGAGCAGGGCCTGCAGCAGATAGTCGTGCCGGACCATCTCATCAGCGAGCCGCTGCGGGTGGTAGTCGTCGAGGGTGAGTGGCAACGGGCTCTCGGCAGCGAACCCACCTGGATCGGCCACACCGAGCCAGTTGGATTTGTAGTCGGCGAGCAGATAGCCGCCGTCGACGCGGGCGACGAGGTCGATACTGCCCGTGAGGAACCCGCGGACTTCCGCGGGTGGACGCGCCGACAGGCGTTGCGCGGCAAGGGCGTGGGGGTGTCCGGCGTCAGGAGCGTGATGGGCCAGGACCTCGGCGATCGCCTCGAGGGTCAGCGCGCGGCCGGCAGTGCGATGGCCGCCCGCGATGGGGAGATCGAAGCGCAACTCGTCGAGGCGGTCGGCCGGGGCGATGTCGGCGAGTGCGTGCTCACCGACCGGTGCGCCCCAGGTTGTGGTGGCGGCAGCGACGATGCCCTCGCGTAGGTCGACGGCATCGCCGCGTCCGGCTCCCAGGTGTGACGCGATCAGCGTGTCGACGTAGCTGTTGTCGCTGAGCCGTTCGACGTCGAGATGCTCGAAGATCGCGTGGACTGCGGTGCCGGCGCTCGGCCCGCGTTCGAGTGTGGCCAGCGGCAGGCGCACGGTCGGGCCGCCGGTCGTCCGGGTGTGTGCGACCGGGACGACGGCGGACGCCGTCGTGTCGTCGGATGCGACGGCGTGATCGAGGTCGCGCCCGTCGTCCTCGTGATCCTCGACGCCGTCGGTGGTCGGCCCCTGCGACGTCAGGCGTGTGAACGAGGTGCGCTGCCAGGTGCGGTCGAGCGCACGTGTCAGCCGGCGTGCGCTGAGTTGCCGCTCGGTGTGCGACGGCGCCTGCCAGGACGCGCCTCGTTGGATCTCGTCGACGCGCACGACGCCGATCGAGTCGCCGGCGAACCGGTCGACGAGGTGCTCGACGAGCTGTGCGTCGGTCCAGCGCACGGGGTCGGGGCGCGCCACGTGCCGGTCGCCGTCGCGTTCGAGCGTCGCGCCGTACAGCACCCGGTGCAACGCCGAGGAGCCGGCGTCGGTGAACGGTCCTGTGGCCACCACGCAGCGGTGCTGGGCGCGGGTGAGCGCCACGTACAGCAGCCGGATCTCCTCTTCCCAGCGCTCCCGGGTCGCGAGCGCGATGTGCTCACGGCGAGGTGGCCGGCGGTCGTCGGCGTGCAGGTCGAGCATGCGCGCGCCCGATTGCGGATCGTGGAACGCAACTGCCCGTCCTCTGCCGCCCGGACGCGGGCCGCTGTCCCACAGGAACGGGCACCACACAACCGGGTACTGCAGGCCCTTCGCCCGATGGATCGTGGCGATCTGGACGGCGTCGCTGTCGCTCTCCAGACGTAGTTCGAGCAGCTCATCGCCCGTACGTGGCTCACGGCGTGCTTCGCGCAACCAGGCGAGCAGGCCGTCGGCGCCCAGATGCCCGGCACGCTCAGCCCTCTCGAGGACCTCGGTGAGATGCATCAGGTTCGTCAGAGCACGTTCACCGCGCGGGTGCGTCACGAGACGCGCGACAGCGCCCGCTTCGGTGAACAGCCGCCGCAGCGCCGCTGCGATCCCGTGTTCGCGCCAGTGTCCAGCCCAGCGCGCCATGCGTTGGACGTGGTGTTCGAAGCCGGCCGTGTCGTTGTCGTCGAACGCCGCCAGCTGCCCGGCGTTCAGGCCGATGATGCCGCCGGCCAGCGCCGTGCGCACGGCACGTTCGTCGGTGGGGTCGGCCAACGCCTCGAGAAGCCGGGCCAACTCGGCCGCTTCGGGGGTTGCCAACACGCTTTGACCTGTGGCAACGACGGCGGGTACGTCGAGCGCGGCGAGCGCGGCGCGCTGAAGCGACGCCTGTTCGTTGGTGCGGGTCAGTACCGCGACGTCGCCGGGGCGAACGTCACGTTCGCCTCCGTCGCGCTCGTGCAACCGGTAGCCGGCGGTGAGAAACGCCACGATCTCGCTTGCGACCTGGCGCGGCAGGTGTGCGCGGGCCCACTGTTTGGTGATGGTCGCACTCTCACCCAGCCCGGCGGCGGCACGGGTGACGACGCGCAGATGGAGCGCAGGTCGCCCGCCGTCGGGGTGCACGAGCCGGTCGGCGTGATGGTCGTCGTGGGCACGCACCGGCGTGTGCTCGATGCCGTCTGCGGCGAACACCCCGTCGTCGCCGATGCGCTGGCGAAACAACCGCTCCAGCGCATCGACGAGCCGCAGGTCGGAGCGGTGGTTGATCCCCAGCGTGAACGACGCACCGTCAGGCACGCTTGCGGCGGCGTCGAGGTAGGTGCGTACGTCCGCGCCGCGGAACGAATAGATGGCCTGCTTGGGATCGCCGACGAGGTACAGCCGTGCCTTCTCGTCGTCGAACAGCCGGGAGAAGATGCCCCACTGCACCGGGTCGGTGTCCTGGAACTCGTCGATGAGGGCGGCGTCGAATCGTTCACGGACCGCGACACGCACGCGCGGGCCCGCAACGGGATCCTGCAGCGCACGCTCGACACTGTCGAGTACGTCGTCGAAGGACCATGACCCTGCCGATGCCTTGCGACGATCGAGTTCGGTGATCGCGTCGCTGACGACATCGACGACGAATTGCTCCACCAGCTCACCCGGGGTGTCGAGCAGACGTTGTGCGGCGTCGACGACCTCGAGTCCTTCGGCGACGTCGTGACCGTCAGCCAGTTTGGTGCGGATCGCTGCGCGCGTCACATGGACGAGCGCGTCGTCGATGTCGTCGAGGTCGGCGATGCCGGGATCGGTGTCGCACCAGGCGCTGAGCAGCGCGAGACGAGCCTCGTGATTCGGCCCGTGGTAGGTGCGTGTGCGGCCGAAGGCGCCGAGCGATCGCGCCTGGTCGAACCAGCTGTTCAGCGCGTGCTCGTCGCGGCGCCATGCGTCACGGAACGCGTCGACGCGTTCACGCCAGACATGCTCGGCGCGTTCACTGTCCATCGGGCGCTCGTCACGGTCAGGCACGATCGCGACACGCGCTCCGGCGACGTCGGTGACCAGGCGCGTGATGACATCGGCAGTGACGCCCGCGTCCCGCAGGCATCGGTACCAGTCATCGGCGGTGTCCCGAAGGCGCCGGACGAGCAGATCGTCGACGACTTCGCGTGCGACGTCGGTGAGATCCTCGACGAGTTCGCCACCAGGGTCAGCGCCGATCTCCGGACCGACCTGTTGCAGGATGCGTTGACAGAACGCGTGGATCGTGTCGATAGCGGCTTCGTCGAAGGCCTCACGCGCCGCGCGGAGGGCCTCACGACGCTCGCTGACACATGCGACGTCATGATCGGTGTCGCCGCGGTGGCGTCGCGCGATCCGTCCGATCGCCCGGTCGGTCGCATCGAGTTCGGCAAGCGTGATCCGACCGTCACGCAGGTCGTCGAGGGCGTCGATCGCGGCACTGAGCCGGGAGCGGACACGCCCGCGCAGTTCGGCGGCGGCCGCGCGCGTGAAAGTGACCACGACCAGCCGGTCGATCGCGACAGCGTGCTCAGCGACCAGCCGCAGCACGAGCGTGGTGATCGCATGTGTCTTGCCGGTGCCAGCACTCGCCTCCAACAGCATCGTGCCGACGGGCATCTCTGCCGTCTCCTCAAACCTCCGTCGTGACGATCTCACCTCCATCACGTGCCCTTCCGGGCGTCCAGCCAGCGCGTCGTCGCCTCCAGATGCTCCCTCACCGGGTCCCAGACACCTCGTGCGAGTTCGGTGAAACGCTGCCGGTCGTCGTCGGTCGCGAGGATCTCGGTCAGAGTGGCCTCGGGTCCGTACATCTGCATGATGTAGGCATCGAGATCCTGACCTCCTGCGCCGGAGCGGCCCGAGGTTTCGACGAACGCATGCGCTGCACGTTCGAACGCACGCGAGTCCGCGAACGCATACGCGTAGGAGGCACGTTCGAACAGCAGCAGTGGTTCGCTGCCGGCGCGGTCATGAAGTTCGAGAAGACCGGCGAGCACCGAGCGCGCACGCGCCTGAGCCTCGTCGGCGGAACCGGTGCCTTGTTCGTCGGCGTGCAGAGGCGCGAAGAGGATCTCGGTGGGACGTTCACGCTGGGGACGCAGCGCGACCACGGTCACCGCATCCGTGTGGCCCGCGGCGGCGAGCGCGAGATGGGCGATCCAGGTTTCGAGCAGCTGTCGCGGGCGCTCTCGACGGAAACGGCGTTCGATCCGCAACGTGTCCCGGTTGCCGCTTCGCAGTCCCGTGAGACGGCCGACCAGGCGGCGGCCGCCCAGGTCGACGTCGATGTCGACCGTCGAAGCGGATCCCCCGACGACGTCCTCGGCGACGGCGTCGACGAGGCCGCCGAATCCGCGCTCCCGCAGCGACGCCAGCAGCATCTGGTCGATCAGCGCAGCTTCGGCGGCGAGTTCGCGGAGCACCACGCGACCCGGAGCGCCCGCGGGAACCGTGCCGCTCGCCGTCCGTGCGGTCATCCAGCGCGCGAGCGTCGACGGGTCGCGGCTGATCCCGCGTTCGATGAGCGTGGTGCCGAGCAGGTAGCGGTCCAGCGCCTCCACATCAAGCGGTTCGCGTTCCTCGACGTGGCTGTCACGTTCCGTCAGGCGCAGGCGCAGCCGCTGCTCGAGCAGGTGGCGCGTCGGATGGGCGACGGCGGCGCACAGCTCGACGAGCGAGACGACCGCGGCGACCGGCGCCGGCTCGAGAGGTTCGTCGACGAAGCGCACGGCCGCCGTGGTCGTTGCACTGGCGCGTGCGGCCGGCAGCAGCGCACGGTCGAAACTGAACGGTCGCCCGTCGCCACGGTCGGTGAACGCCCGCGGACTGAAGGGATGCAAGGGATGATCGAATGTCACCTCGTCACGTCCTGAGCCGGATTCACCGGGCGTGACGAGATGATCGAGGACGTCGAGCAGTTCGGCGACCGGTACAGCGGGCGGTGTGAGCTCGTTGGTGTGCGGGTCTCTGCCTGTATAGGCGACGACGAGGACGTCGCGTGCGGCCTGCAACGCCTCGAGGAACAGGTGCCGGTCTTCATCGCGCCGGTCGCGGTCGCCCACACGCAGGCCGCGTTCCACGAGATCGATCCCGAGACGTCCGACCGAACGAGGAAACGCCCGATCGTCCATGCCGACCAGGCACACGACGCGATGCGGAATCGAACGCATCGGCACGAGCTCGCACAACGTCACAGCACCCGTCTCGTACCCGATCGCGCCCTGGGGTACGTCGAGCAACTCGTCGAGAGCATCGAGCACGCCGCGCAGGTCCACCGGGGCGCTGCTCGTCGCGGCGCCGAGCTCGTCGAGCAGGGAGAGCAGCTCGTCGAGCCGCCACTGCGCCGACGGTTCGGTTGCCAGGACACGCCCGAGCGCATCGGAGATGTCGCTCGCCCATGCTGAAAGTCCGCGCGGCGCGCGCAGCCCGTCGACGGCAGCGAAGATCGTCCTGCAGGCGTCGACGAAACGTCCTGTGAGTGCGACGTCATCACCTTCGACGTGGTCGAACGGTGTGACGTCGCCGACGACGCGGTCGTCCTCGTCGGCCATCGCGACCCCGAGGAGGAGACGATCCAGGCCGGCGGACCACGTGTGGGCACGGTCGTGCGGCTGGCCGTGGCGGGCCCGGTCGTCGGCGTCGATGCCCCAGCGAATCCCGGTGTGTGTCACCCAGCTCGCGATGCGCCCGTGGTCGTCCCGCCCCAGGCCGAATCGTGCGGCGATCGGCGGGTGGGCGAGCAGGTCGAGGACATCGGTCGCGCTGACACGCGAGGCGGCGAGGCGCACGAGCGCGAGGCATGCGTCGCGGAACTGGTCGCTACGGGCAGCACGCCGATCTGCGACCCGCACGGCAAGCCCTGGCCGGTGGCCGTCGGTGGCGAACGCGGCTTCGACCAGGGGCGCGATCGCAGTCACGTCGGGAGCGAGCACGAGCACGTCGCGCGGCTCGAGGGTCGGGTCGTCGTCGAGCAGTCCCAGGATCACGTCGCGCACGACTTCGGCCTGGCGGGTCGTGCCGTGACAGCGATGGATCTGCACGGTCGCATCCGCAGGCACGCGGGTGTCGGCGAGAACATCGTCGTGCACGCCACGTTGCAGGTGTGCGAGCAGCGGCGTCGCGCCGGACGTGCCATCGCCGACCGGTGCGACACGCTGAGGTGTATCCCCAGCGACGTCACCGTCAGGCGTCGCGACCCGCGAGGCGAGCAGACGGGCCGCGTCGTCGCCGAGACGTCCACACGACGCGAGGAGAGGATGGCGAGCACGTCGCTCGTCGGCGGCGCCGGAGAGCGTTCGCCAGCGCTCCGGTGACACGCTCGGCACGTACAGGGTGACGTCGATGCGTGTCGCGAGCGCGTCGAACAGCTCGAGATGACGCACTGGCAACGTGGACAGTCCAAAGACGAAAACCCGCGGGGGCAGCTTCGCGAATCGCTGACGGTGATCGCGCAGGAGTGCGGTCGTTGCAGTCAGCACCTCGGTCGGGTCACCGAACTGCCGCGTGAGCGAACGCCACACGAGCGGTTGCCAGCGGTCACGTTCGTCGAGCACCCGGCCCTCAGCATCCACATCATCGCCCCGGGTCCATGCGGCGGTCATGTTCGGCCGGTAGAGGACGTAGCGGTCGAACACGTCGGCGATCGTTCGGGCGAGGCGCCTGGTGCGTCGCCCGACGACACCGCTGGCGATCTCATCGCCGATGCCCGCAGTGACCGTGGCGAGCATGTCGTCGTCGAGAGCGACGAGCAGGTCGGAGAGCGCCCACGTCAACGCTCGCGGCTGCCATGCCTCGACGCGTGCGACGTCGACGCCGCATGCTTCGACGATGTCGGCCAGCAGCCGGTTGGGGAACGGGAAACGGATATTGGCGCACACGCCCCGGCCATCAGGTGCGATCCGCTCGGCCAGCCGATGGGACAACCAGCGCTGCATGCCGCGGCTCTGGATGACCACGTCGAGTTCGACGAACGGGTCCCGGGGAGTCGAGGCATGCAGATCTTCGACGAGCGCGTCCAGCAGGTTCTCGACACGAGCATCGGTACGCACCACCAGCCCGCCCGGCGGAGCATCCGATGCCCGAAGTCGCGCATCCGCAGGGCTCACGCTTCGACGCCCGTGTCAGCAAGCGCGACGCGACGTCCACGTGCGTGTGCGAATCGTTCGGCGACGCAGGTGAGGACGATGACCTGTGCATCCTCGACCCGGCCGAGCAGCGCGCCCAGCCGTGCCATCCGTTCGGGATCGGTGTAGCCGAGCGCATCGTCGAGCACGAGCGGCACCCCGTCGTCCCCTGCGATTTCTGCCGCCGCGACACCGGTGAGGATCGCCAGTTGCTCGCGCGCTCCTGCGCTCAGCTGTCCCCATTGCAGGGTCACACCCGCGAGGGTGCGCGACACGATGCGCAGGTCGGTGTCGAACTCCACATCGACCTCGTCGTCGAACAGCAGCCGCGCCTGCGCGACGACGCGTTTGCGCAGGGGATCACGGTACGACCGGTTCGCGGCGTCGCGGGCGGCGACCAGGGTGTCACGCAGCAGACGGGCGGCCTCGGCGCGACGGCGGTTGCCTTCGAGCGCTGCCCGCGCCCGCTGGAGTTCGACGTCGAGACGATCACGCCGTTCACCAAGTCCTTCCGCACCCAGCGTGTCGAGGCGCTCGCGCAGGCGGATGCGCAGCCGCGTGAGTTCCTCGACGCGTGCGGCGACGTCGTCGTGCGCGTTGCGTGCCGCTTCGAGTGCGAGGTCGATCGCATCGGGATCGTGGTCGTTGAGCTCTTGCTGCGCGGCGTCGAGCCGTTGCCTGGCCTCATCGGCCTGTCGGCGGGTTTCAGCGAGCGCCGCGTCCAGCGCAGCGTCGTCGACGTCGGCGCGCTGCGCAGCGAGGTCGTCACGTTTGTTGCCGACCTCACGAACGAGTCGTTCGCGCTCGGCGTCGAGCCGGTCCTGCTCGCGGCGGCGTGCGGCGAGCACCTCAGCGGCTTCGTCGCGCCGCGAAAGCAGGTCCTCCAGGTCGCGCTCGAGCGTGGCGACGTCGCGCCGGCTGGCCTCGAGTTCGTCCCGCAACGCACGTGCCGGTGATCCACTGGACACCGTCTCATCGTCCGGCTGAGACTGCCCATGCGAGCCGTCGTCACCGGTCACCCTGTCGGCGTCGAGCGCTTCGAGGCGCGCGTTGGCCGTGGTCGCACGAAGCTCGGCCTCACGCAGCATCGAGGTGAACTGCTCGTGGGACATCCCGTCGAGTTCTCGTTCCACGACGTCGTCGCGCCGCTGCAGGACGTCGTCGAGTTCCAGGCGACGGCGCGCCACCTCCTCCGCTTGGTGTTCATCGGAGACCCCGGCCCGCTTCAAAGCCTCGGTGAGCGCCTCGCGTGCACGGTCGTGCCGCTGCGCGGTGTCGCCGGGCGAGGTAGCCGCGTGCACCTCGATGTCGAGGACGCCGTCGAGCTGCAGCCGCCAGACGTCGCTGACGTGGTCGTCACGTGCGTCGTCGGCGGCGAGGTCCACGTCCGCGTCGTTGATCCGCACATGCACGTCGTCGAGCGCACGCACACACACCCGTGCGGCTCCTGCCTGGGCCTCGGCTTCGACGCGCCGAAGGTCGGTCGCAGCGGCTCGCACGTCCTCGAAGGCAGCCTCGTCGAGGCTGATCGTGGCGAGTTCGTCCTCGGCGAGTCGAGCCTCATCGACGATCGAGCGCATCCGCTCTTCACGGCGCCGTAGCCGTTCGAGTTCGGCGTGCGCCTCGTAATGTTCCAGGCGGTGCTCGAGGCGTTCGCGCGTGGCACCGGCCGAACGCAGCCGCTCACGCGTCAGCGCCAGCTGCTCGTCGAGATCGGTGCCGAGACCTGCGAGACGTTCGGTTTCGGCCACGTCAGCGTCGGCCGCAGCGACGGCGTCGGCGTGCTCGCGTTCGGCACGTTCGAGCTGCGCGATGAGGTCCGCACGGCGGGCCCTGGCCGCTTCGGCGTCTGCCGCATCACGTTGCGCCGTCGCGTACTCGGCTGCGCGTGCGTCGCGACGTTCACGGACCGACGCGACGCCGCTGGCCGCACGGGTTGCCTCGTCGAGCCCTGGCCGCAGCTGCTCGATGAGCCGCCGCTCGAGGTCGGGCAGTTCACGTTCTGTCGACGCGAGTTCGTCGACGTCGCGATCGAGTGATGCGAGCCTCGCGGTGACCTCCTCGACCTCGCGCGCGAGTTCCTCGACGCGCTGTTGCCCGTCCACCAGGTCGCCTCGCGGTTGGCCCCGCCCCGGGGTGAACCAGCGGGCGTAGGCTTCTTCGGCACGTGCCAGCAGCGCCTCGCCGGGACCTGCGTCACCGCCTCCGGCAACCGCGTCGAGACGCTCAGCGAGCGTCGGCGTGCCGACACCCGGCGCGGTCAGGTCGCGCCCCTGCTCGAGCCACAGGGCCTGCAGCAAATCGGCGTCGACGGACGAGCGCACCAATTCGTGGAAACGCTGGTGGGCGTCGTCACCGCTGAGCGTCGTCGCCGGGGCGCCTTCGACACGCAACGACGTCGCCGTTTCACGGTTGAACGTCTTGGAGAACGTGACCCGCTGCCCACCCAGAAGCAGCGTCACCTCGATCGTGCTCGCGACGTCGCGCCCGACGGGTGTCAACGAACGCACGCTCTCGCGGCGCGAGTTGTCCTTGACGTCGGCGTCGAGCAGCAGGTGGACGGCGTCGATGAGTGTCGACTTGCCCTGTTCGTTGGGCGCTTCCACGATCGTGACGCCCTGCGGATCGAATGCGACGTCACATCGGTCGATGGCCCGGACGTGCTCGAGGCGGATGCGTTCGAGCCTCACGACGGTTCCTGGCGTGCGAGGCGGACGAGGAGCGCAAGTGCGTCTCCGGCCGCGACCGCATCGTCACCGTCAGCCTCCGAACGGGTCCGAAGATCTTCGAGCGCGGCAGCGACGTACCCCGAGAAGCCGAGTCCCGCCAGGTCATCAGGTGTCGGACTGGTTTGCAGGTCGGTGTGACGTTCAGGCAGTTCGAGCGACGCGAATGCGTGGCCGAGCCGCTCGAGTTCGGTGTCGAGCAGCGCACGACCTTCGAGGTCGAGCGTGCCCTGCAGGGAGAGGCGTACGACCGCGCGCGGCTTGTCGTCGACTCCGTCGAGGTCGCCGACGAGCGTGCGCACATCGTCCACGCTGTCGAGCAAACGTGCGATCTCGTGGAATCGCCAGCGGCCGACTTCGACCGGCTCGACCTTCGGCGGATCGTCGAGCAGCCCATCGGCCAGCTCGACGACCAGTGCGCAGCCTCGTTCCACCTCGCGGAACGAGGTCGCCTCCGGGGCGCCCGAGTACCAGACACGGCCGGTGTCGCCGACGTCGAGGGCTGCGTGCCGGTCACCGAGCGCGACGTAGTCGACGCCACCGGCAGCAAGCGCCATCTCCAGTTCATCGAGCCTCACCGAGCCGGGGTCTCGATGGTCGCCGACCACAGCGTCGATCTGCCCGTGACCGACCACGACGCGCCGCGCTCCACCTCCTCCGGCCAACGCTTCACACACCGGCGTGACCGGGTCCGACAGGGGGCGCTTGCTCGTCCAAGGAGCACCGACCACCTCGACGCCGGTCACTGGGGTGCGTGGCTGGTTGTCCACCAGGACCTCGACGAGGTCGGGGCGCCGTTCGAGGAACGCGGGATGCCGGTACACCGATCCTGGGTCGTAGGTGTCGTGGTTGCCCGGCAGCAGGTAGACGGGCACGTCGAATGTCGCGAGAGCTTCCATTGCCCGGGTGATCGTGCGTGGATCGGGCTGATTGGTTTCGAAGACATCTCCGGCGACGACCACGAAGGCGCAACCGCGTTCACGGGAGAGCACCGCAAGACGCGCAACAACGTCCAGTCGATCCTGATCGAACCGGCTCTGCGCCTCGTCGTCGAGGAAGTAGCGGGTCATCCCCAGCTGCCAGTCCGAGGTGTGCAGAAACCTCACCACGGGGTCGCTCCGATTGCTCCGATTCGTCCACCGCCTTGGCGCTCGGCAGTCGCATGCCCGGGCGTCACCATCGAACGCGGGCCGCACGCTGACCGGTGGGACCCTACCGAGCGCATGCGACACGCTGACCGAGGATGCAACCGGCGCACATGCCGTGACGTCCGACCGTGCGGGCGCCCGAGGCCACCTCGGGCACCCGACGCCTGCGCCGCTGACCCAGCCGAGCCGTGAGGAGACATCGTGCGCACGATCACTCTCGGACGTTGTGCGGTGGCCATCGCCGCCATCACAGCGCTGACGGCAGCCTGCACGTCCCCGGCTGTCGACGAACCTTCCGACGAGACCCCACCGGCACAGGAGGAACCAGACGCCGAACCTCCCCCGGTTGGTGAGCCGGACCCCGAGCCGGACCCGCCCGACGACGCGACCGGACCCGAGATCACCACGGTGGTCTACGCGGCACGTTCCGGGTCGGACCGGGTGTGGGTCGAACCTGTCGTCGTCGACATCCCCACCCCGACCGGGGACGCGGCCTACGACGCGATGCGGGCCCTGTTCGCCCACTCCCCCGCCGACCCCGAGCTGTTCACGGCCGTGCCGGTCGGCGTCGACGTCATCGACGTCGAAGCGCAGGCGAGCACCCTAGTGGTCGACCTCGCGAGTGCGATCGCCGACAGCAGCGCATCGTCGACACAGGAGCTCGCGTTCGCTGAACAGCTGGCTCACACCGCTGCGGCGATCGACGGCATCGACACGGTCCGTGTGCTCATCGACGGCGAGGCGATCGACGACTTGTGGGGCCACCTCGACTGGTCGGTACCGATCGAACCCGACCCGTTCGCGCTCACACCGATCACCATCGCGTCCCCGACCCACGACGAGGTCGTCGCTGCCGGCGAGGTGACGATCGAGGGCGAAGCCACGGTGTTCGAAGCGACGTTCACGATACGGCTCCTCGACGGCGACGCGACGCTGCTCGAGGAGACCTACGTCATGGCCACGATGGGGGCGCCGGAACGCGGAAACTGGCACCACACCTTCCACATCGTCGACGCCGGTGTCTACCGCGTGGAGGTCGAGGAGTACGACGCGTCCGACGGTGAGGGACGCGAACCGCTCGTGGCGGGTCGCACGTTCACCGTCGACTGAGGCGACTTCGGAATCCACGCCGTCGCGGACCTACAGCAGTGCGAGCTGCTCGCCCGACTTCGCCGCGGAGCCTTCAGCGGGCGCCGCGTCGCCGATGCCGTCGGGCCCTGAGCGCGTGTGCTCGTCGGACTGTGCACGGGTACTGGCGCCCGACGTGAGGATGTCGGCCGGCGCCCCGAGGTAGCGCAGGATGCGTGCAACGAGCCCGTGGATGCGACGTCGCTCGGCCGCTGGCGCGTACGACGTCGTGTAGAGGGAAGCGATGCGGTCGGCGAGGTCGGGGCGTTGCGTCGCGAGCCGCCGCAGAAAGACTTCCCGTACACCCGGCCGCAGGTGCAGCACGATCGGGGTTATCGACGTCGCGCCGGCCTCGAGCGCCCCGGCGACGACCGCGCGCAGCATCGCGGGGTCGTCGGACATCCCGGGGATGAGCGGCGCGAGCATCACTCCGGAGTCGATCCCTTCGTCGCGCAACGCGGCGACGGCCTCGAGTCGGGCACGCGGGTGTGGTGTGCCCGGTTCGGTCAGTCGCCAGATCTCCTCGTCGAGTGTGGGGATGGACAGCGAGACGCCCCGGCACACCCGGCGCGTCGCCGCCGAGCCGAGCACGTCGAGGTCGCGGGTGACCAGGGTGCCCTTGGTCAGCACGGAGAACGGATTGCCGGCTTCGGTCAACGTCGCCAGCACGCCACGGGTGAGCCGGTAGCGGCCCTCCGCCCGCTGATAGGGATCGGTGTTGGTGCCCAGCGCGACGTGGTCGCGGACCCAGCTGGCTCGTCGCAGCTCCGCTCGCAGCCGTTCGACCGCGTTCACCTTGACGACGATGACGCGCTCGAACTCGCGGTCGGCGTCGAGGTCGAGCCAGGTGTGCGACGGGCGTGCGAAACAGTAGGTGCAGGCGTGCGAGCAGCCACGGTAGACGTTGATCGTCCAGCGAAACGGCAGCGGTCCACCGTCCGGAACCCGGTTGAGCAGCGACTTCGCCCGAACGTGGACGAACTCCATGCCGGCGAACTCGGGATGTACGACACGATCACCGAAACCGGGAAGCGGCAGCTCCTCGTCGGTCGTGCGCCAGCGAACTCGCCGTGGGTCGACGTCGTGCGTCTCGTGTGATGCCACAAACCGCTCCACCAAGCCGGTCGGACTGACCGCAGGCACGATATCGAACGTATGTTCGCATGCCAATGTGCCGGGCGGCGCGGTCCGTCCGACTGCGACGGGGCTGTCAAGAAACGCGCAATCGGACGTCCTCAGGCCACGCGGGCGGGAAGGTGGCTGTACAGCTCCTCTTCGAGCGCGAGGTGGATCTCGAGGATCGCATGCAGGCCGAACAGGCTGCGTTGCAGGTCGAGTATCTCCTCGTGGTCAGGACCGTCGTCGTCGAGATCTGCGACCAGACGGTCGAACAGCCGGATTCTGCGTGCGATCTCTCGGTGCGTGCGCACCAGCGGCACAGTCGGATCCCGGTCGGCGAACACCTGGCGCAGGGCCGGGTAGACGCTGTGCTCCTCCTCCAGCTCGTGCGGGAGCAACTCGTCGACGAGGAAGTCGCGCACCTTGCGCAGCGCGGTGAGCGCTTCGCGACCCTGGTAGCTGTCGAGCTGTTCAGCGACGATCGCGAGCTCCTCGAGGCCTGAGTCGAGCAGTGCATGGTCAGCGGCGCTCGGCAGCTCGAACCCTTCGAGGCCACGGAGGTGACGCCTGCCCCGCGACGGCACGCGCAATGCGCGAAGCGCGTTGGCAATCACAGCCAGGTCGATGACCTCCTGCACGATCGCGCCGGCGACCGGCGTCAGGTAGCCCAGTGCGGCGAACACCATCGCCACGGCCGACAGGCCGATGCCGGTCACCGCGCTTTGCCACGCGATGCGCCGCGTACGGGCCGCGATGGTGACCGCTTCGGCGAGCCCGTCGAGCCGGTCGGAGGTGAGCACAACGTCCGCGGCCTCCGATGCCGCCGTCGCACCCCGCGCTCCCATCGCGACACCAGCGTCGGCAAGCGCAAGGGCCGGGGCGTCGTTGATGCCGTCGCCGACCATGATGGTCGGCGCCGAGTTGGCGAGCTCACGCACCGCCGCGACCTTCTCGTCGGGCGAGCGCTCGGCGAGAACCCGGTCGACACCGACACTGTCGCCGACGAGGTCTGCGATCTCCGCACGGTCACCGGTGACCATGACGACGTCGTGGATGCCGGCCGCACGGATCGCTTCGATCGAACGGGGGGCGTCGGGGCGCACCGGGTCGTGCAGCGCGATCGCCCCGACGAGTTCCCCGTCGGCTGCGACGTACACGACCGATCGGCCCTCCAGCGCCGCCCTGCGGCGCACACGGCGCGTCGCCGCAGGCACCGAGGCCCCGTCGGCCGCGTAGTCGAGCTGGCCGACCCTGACGGCAACGCCGTCCACGACGCCGCGGATGCCCTGCCCGACGTCTTCGACGACCTCTGACGGCAGTCGCAGCTCGGCGCCGCGCGTGTGGGCGGCCTCGACGATCGCGGGCGCGAACGGGTGGACCGAAACCTGGTCCAGCGAGCCGGCCAATTGCAGAACGTGCGTCGCATTCTGGCCTGGCAGCGGGTGAACCTGCGCGACGCGGGGCCGCCCTGTGGTGATCGTGCCCGTCTTGTCGAGGAGGACGACCCGACCCGACGCGAGTGCCTCGAGCGCACCGCCTCCCTTGACGATGATGCCGCGGCGCGCAGACGCCGACACGCCGCCGATGATCGCGGCCGGCGCCGCGAGAATCAGAGGGCAGGGTGTGGCGACGACCAGCACCGCCAGCGCACGCACGGGGTCGCCCGACACGAGCCACGCGCCACCTGCCAGAACGAGTGTGACGAGCAGGAACACGCCTGCGAACCGGTCGGCGACGCGCACGAACGGAGCGCGTTCCGAAGAGGCCTGCTCGACCAGACGCACGATCCCCGCGTACGTGGAGGCTGCCGCCGGCGCCGTCGCACGCAGGTGCATCGGCCCGCCCGCGTTCACCACGCCGCTGGGCACGATCTGGCCGGCGTGCGTCGTGGTCGGACGTGCCTCTCCGGTCAGTGCGGACTCGTCGAGCACCGCCTCGTCCGACAACAGCATGCCGTCGACCGGCACGACCTCACCAACCTTCACGAGTATCTCGTCGCCGGCGTCGACCTCGTCGACGTCGACATCGACCAGGGAGCCGTCGTCGGCACGCCGGTGTGCGGTCCGCGGCGCGCGTCCGAGAAGGCCGGTCAACTCGGAACGTGCACGACGCACCGCCCGGGCCTCGAGTGCCTCGCCACCGGTGAGCATGACGGCGATGATCGCGCCCGCAAGCCACTCGTCGAGCACGATCGCGCCGATCATCGCAAGGACCGCGACGATGTCTGCCGTGGTGTCGCGATCGATGACCAGGCGTCTGATGCTCTCGATGGTGGCGGGAATCAGGGCGACGACGATCGAGGCGATCATGGCCGCGTCAGCCACCTGCTGCGCACCGGTGAGCCACGCGAACCCAGCGACGACGAGCAGCACGGCGACCGTGGGGAACAGCAGTGGCTCCACACGCTCGAGGACGCTGTCGCCGCCGTTGTCCTCGCTCACGACCCACCTCCCTGACCGTCCGGAGCCACGAATGCCGACGTTAGCGGCGCGGCAGGCACGGCACGCCGCGGCAGGTAGTTCCACCCGCCGCGCGCGTCGACCAGAAAAGTTGTTGTCGTGGCCCGCCCGGCGCGCCTAGCGTCCGCAGCGCATTCACCTGCGGATGCGACCACGACCGCTCCCGGCTCGGCCGTGGCCACTCGACCACGCCGGGCGCCGTGCACCTGGCGTCCCTCGGAGGACGATCTCGGGGCTCTGGGGGCACGGACCAACGGCCCGGATGGCCCGGACCAGCCTGACGTCTCGTGGAGACATACGAATGGGAGAAATACTCGACCAGGTCAACAGTGTCGTGTGGGGGCCGCTTCTGCTCATCCCCCTGCTGCTCCTCACCGGCCTGTACCTCACGATCGTCCTCAAGGCGCTGCAGTTCCACAAGCTCGGCTATGCACTGTGGTTGGCGCTGATCAAACGGCGCGAAGAAGGCGCCGAGGGCGACATCTCGCACTATCAGGCGCTGTCTGTCGCACTCGCTGCAACGGTCGGCGTCGGCAACATCGCCGGTGTCGCCACCGCGATCTACCTCGGTGGGCCCGGCGCGCTGGTCTGGATGTGGATCACCGGTCTGGTCGGCATGGCGACCAAGTATTCCGAGGCGTTCCTCGGTGTGCGCTTCCGCCGCGTCGACGCCAGCGGTGAGCAGTCCGGCGGTCCGCAGTTCTACCTGTCCGAAGGGATCCGGGGCCCGTTCGGGACCTTCCTCGGTGTGACCTTCGCCGTGTTCGCGGCCATCGCCGCGTTCGGCATCGGCAACATGGTCCAGTCGAACACCGTCGCCGCGTCGATCGAGGCGGAGTTCGGCCTGGCGACCTGGATCACCGGCCTGCTTCTCACCGTGGGTGCCGGCATCGTGATCCTGGGCGGCATCAAATGGATCGGGCGCTTCACCGCGTTCTTCGTGCCGTTCATGGTCATCATCTACATCATCGGCGCAACGTGGGTCATCGCGGCGAATGCCTCGGAGCTGCCCGCAGCTCTGTCGATGATCTTCCGTGACGCGTTCACCGGCACGGCCGCGACCGGTGGATTCACCGGTGCGACACTTGCGATGGTGATCCGCTACGGCGTGGCGCGCGGGATCTTCTCCAACGAATCGGGCCTGGGCACCGGCGGTATCGCCGCAGCAGCCGCCCAGACATCCAACCCGGTGCGTCAGGCGCTGGTGTCGATGACACAGACGTTCCTCGACACCCTCGTCGTCGTGTCGTTCACGGGCCTGGCGATCGTCACGACCGGTGCCTGGACGTCAGGCGAAACCGGTGCCGTGCTCACCAGGTTGGCGTTCTCCGACGGACTGCCCGGCGAGTGGGGCGGCATCATCGTCACACTCGGCGTCGCGTTCTTCGCCTTCTCGACGCTGCTGGGTTGGGCGTACTACGGCGAACGCAACATGGACCGGTTGTTCGGCCGTGCCGCGGTGACGCCCTACCGGCTGGTGTTCGTGGTCGCGATCTACATCGGCGCGGTGCAGGACCTCGAACTCGTGTGGACGTTCGCCGACATCCTCAACGGCCTGATGGCACTGCCGAACCTCATCGGCCTGCTGCTGCTGTCCGGCCTGATCGTGCGCGAGACACGCGAGTTCTTCGCGCAACCGGGTTGGAAGGAGATGGTCGCCAAGGACCTCAAGCCGAAGTAGTTGTGTCGGTCAGGTCCTGATCAGGGCGTCCAGCCCTCGGGTGGCCGGTCGGAGTTCTCCGGCCGGCCACCGCCACGACGCCGTTCACGCCACAGGCCCCATCGCGCGCGGCTCAGATGCAACGTGACGAGGCCCGCAGCAAGCATTGCGGGGATGAATGCCTCGACACCGTGGTGAGCGATCAGGACGGTCACGTCAGCGTGTGCCTCTCCCGACGCGTCAGCCTCGACGACGCCGTGCAGTCGCACACCCGTCTCGGCGTGCGGCAGGCCACTCGCCGATGCCGGTGCGCGGTCAGCCGTCCTCGAACGGCCCGACCATCATGTTCGCGTGCAGCTCGTTGTACAACGTCGGGAACTCCCGCATGGCATCGACGAATGCCTCGAACGCGGCGTCGTCACCGTCGCGCGTGCCCGCGATGCCGTTCTCGATCGCGTCGCAGACCCCCACCCAGCTCATCATGAGCTGATCATGCCACGACTCCGCACCCGGCGGCGGGACGATACCCGTGGCACCTGCGGTGACCTCTGAGAATCGGATCTGGAACTCTTCGAACTCGGTCAGCAGCGAGCGCCAGTCGTGCATGCCCTCTTCGAGTTCGACCAGTTCGGCGTCCATGTCCATCACGAGGATCTCGAGCTCGTAGTTGATGTCGCCCGTCCGCGTGAGATATTCGTCCTCGCCCATCGGATCGCCGTCAGGAATGCCCTCGTACACGCAGCCGACCTGGTCATCGCTGGTGGTGTCACGCGGATCACCGTCGGCGTCGGAGGGTTCCTCTGTCGCTGGCGGATCCTCACGCGCGTCGTCGGCAGGGTCGGTTCCGTCGGTGTCGGCGTCGCCCGCGAACGGGTCAGCAACCTCCTCGACGATGTCGTCGAGACCGCCGTCGCCGAACAGGTCGAACGGCAGTCGCTGGCAGGCGGACAACGTCACGGCAAGCACCAGGTACAGCGAGGCGAATCGGAAGAATCGGCGGCCGGTCGAGGAGCGTGTCACGAATAACCCTTCGGACTTCGTGTGGGATAGCGCGGATCGCCAGCAGGGTAGGAGGCGGCACCGCCATGATCCACCCTCTCTCGCGGAGCGCGGCCCGCGGTCCGGGGTGCGCGCCTGCCAGCACAAATCCTGGGGGAAAGCTGGGGATTTCCGGTGGACAAACTGTGAAGTGTGGGAAGCCTCTAGACGGGGCTCGCCGAGGTGCGTACGGTCGCAGTCGCTGGTCGGGAAGAACTACGGAACCCCTGACCGGCCTCCGTGAAGCCGGTGCAGGACATCACGGAGCGGCGGAGAGGCCACGGTCTCGACGCCGAGGCGGCTGGGCCGCAAGGCCCACCGCAACGGAACGAGTGGCCTTCGGGACGCACGTGCCGGTGTGGGAGATCCTTCGGGGTCAGCCGCAGACTGAGGCACCACTGCGCCTGGTGCTTGGTCGCACCGACCGCCGTAGCGGCCATGGTGCAGGTGGGAACGACGGCTTCGGCCGACGAGCTCACCGGGACGCCGCACCGCGGTGACCTTCGGGTCACAGACGGACGGTCGTCCGAGCCGCACGCGGCGAGGGTTCCTCGGGGAACCGCACCGCGAGCGGCGCGGCCGGCGCCGAGAACGCCGACCGCAAGGCGGCGCCCCAGCGGCCCGAAAGGGTGGCTGGGGCGCCGTTCGTTGTGCCGGGTGGCGATTCGTGCATGGATGCTTGATCCACCGTGTGCCCGACGTCGTTCGTCCGTACCCGGTCCCCCACGCGTTCTGGCACAGATGGCGACACGACCCGAACAGCGACTCGCACGGCTCGCGCGTCCATTCCCCAGTCCCTCGTTGGCACGCACCTGCCAGGTAGGGTGCCGACGGGGCCACCAGCCGACACGTGGCCCGGGGACGGTCACCACATGCGTATCGGCATCCTCACCGGCGGAGGCGACGTCCCCGGGCTCAACGCGTGCATCAAGGCGGTCGTGGACCGGGTCGTGCATATCGGCCACGAGGTCATTGGCATACGGCGCGGGTGGCTCGGCCTGGTCGAGTTCGACCCCGACGACCCAGCGTCTGCCGAGCGGTGCCTGCGCGACCTCGACCCTGACATGGTGCGCACCATCGACCGCAGCGGCGGCACGTTCCTGCACACCTCCAGAACCAACCCTGAACGCGTCACCACGAACGAACTTCCACGCTTCCTTGCCGAACGCGCGACGTCGCAAGGACCCCACGACCTCACCGACCATGTCCTCGACGTCATCGACACACTCGAGTTCGACGCGTTGCTGGCCATCGGCGGCGACGACACGCTGGCATACGCCTTACGGCTGCATCGCGAAGGCGTGCCCGTCGTCGCTGTTCCCAAGACGATGGACAATGACGTCAACGGCACCGACTACTGCATCGGCTTCTCCACGGCCGTGACACGCAGCGTCGAGTTCATCCACCAGCTGC
Source organism: Nitriliruptoraceae bacterium (assembly GCA_050480705.1). GTDB lineage: Bacteria > Actinomycetota > Nitriliruptoria > Nitriliruptorales > Nitriliruptoraceae > JBJHAX01. The sequence continues at coordinate 131,411 of JBJHAX010000001.1, read as the reverse complement.
GCACCTCAGCCGGGTCGCACGAGCGCGTCGTGATCGTCGAGCTGTTCGGGCGGCTGACCGGCGAAACCTCGCTCGTCGCGGCATACCTGGCCAGCGTCGATCGTGCCCTGATCCCGGAGGTGCCGTTCGATCCGGAGCGACTGGCCGCGATGCTCATGGAGGACAAGCGGCGCAACCCGTCGAGCTATGCGATGTGCACGATCTCGGAGGGTGCGAGCGCGGTCGACGGCGACGTGACGTTGTTCGGGGGCGCGGATCCGGGGGGCGACCGCGCGCTCAGCGGGGTCGGGCAGGCCACCGCACTGACGCTGCGGGATCTCACCGGTCAGGACGTCGTCAGCCAGGCATTGGGGTATCTGATGCGCTCCGGACGGCCCGACGCGCTGGATCTCATGGCGGCGCGCAATTTCGCGGTGATGGCCGCCGACCTGATGATCGACGGCGTCCGCGGGCGCATGGTCGCATTGCGCAATGGGACGTACACGAGCGTGCCGATCGACATGGTCGACGAAGCGGTCAAGCGGGTCGACGTCGACGCGCTCTACGACGCTGACGCCTACCGCCCGAAGGTGCGTCAGGTGACCGGCAAACCGATGTTTCTGTACTGATCAGCTCCGCAATTCCTGCGGCTCGCCCAGCGTCGTCACTGGTCGATCATGATCATCACGACACGCATCGTCGGACCCGCGAGTTCATCGCTGATCACGATCGAGCCGGTCATCCCGTGCCCATCGACGTCCCACCAGCGCATGTTCTCGGTGATCTGCGGATTATCGACCGCCACCGGACTGTCGGTGAAACTCCAGCCGTGCGCAGGAAGCTGTTCCTCGTAGAAGGCGATCAGCGCCGCCGATTCCCCAGGATGGTTGAGCGTGACGCCGATGACGCTGGCGTCCTCGGTCACGCTCGACACCGCTTCGGCTGGAAGCGGCATCTCAGCCGGAAAGCCGTCAGGCACCGTGATGGAACCGGGCGCCGCCAATGTCACGGCGACCGCTGACGCGTCACCGTCACCGCTCGCCGCCGGATCGACGTCGGGCGCCTCCACATCGTCGGCGGCGGCGTCCGCCGGATCCTCGACGCGCGCGTCTTCGGCAGCCGGGTCCTCAACGTCGCTCGCACATGACACGGCCAGTGCCGCCGCCAGCGCGATAGCCACAGCGCGCGGAACACATCGAGTCACCATGATGTCCCCTCACCCGATACGTCCCGCACCACCGACGACCATCGACGGCGCTTGGGACACCCCTCGGCCGAACCGCTGGCGATCAGCCCGCTGTCGGCAGCATCCCGGTCAACGCATCGTGGAGAACGCTAGCGGCACCTGCGTCCTGTTCGCGTGCGCGACCGCCCAGCGCACAACGCATCCGCAACCGTGTTGCCGTCACCCCTGCGAGCGGATCAGCGCGCAATGCGCACCGCCTGCACGTCGCGCACAACCACCTCGTGGCGCACGACGGGACCCGCCACGCGGCCGAGGTCGCCGGACGCGCTCGCGCCGTCCACGTCGAGGATGTACGACGCCTCGTAGAGGATCCGCGCCGTCACCGAATACGTGACCAGCTCCGGGTGGCCAGCTGCGACCGACGGCGCAACCAGCCAGGTGTGCGTGCAGTCGGAGGTCTGCGCGTCATGGGCGCGCGCCGGATCGAAAACCGGTCCCGGCCCTGTACACGAGCGTTCGACGCCGTCACCGAGCGTCCAGTTCACGACGAGCGGATCGAGCAGGACCTCGACGTGGACGTCGCCGGCCGACACCGTCATCCGGTGCGTCGACCAGGCGTCGCGGTCGACCGCCAGCCAGGTCGGGATGCCCACGATGTGGCGGGCATCGTGCGGCGGGGTGAGCAGCATGCGCGGGCGTGGCGGAGCCAGCCGATCGACCGCTTCCTGCACCACGTCGTGGTAGGCGCCGTAGGCACTCGCCGACCCACCCGGAACCCACCAGCCGTAGCGCCACGACATCCCGTCGTCGCAGGTCACCCGGTACAACCGGGCTCCCGTCGGAATGGTCGCGCGCACCGCCTGGTCGAAGTAGTCGGCGAGGTCGCTCGACGTCAGCGACTGGTAGCTGCACGCCGGCGACGCCGATGTCGACGACGTCGCCTCGCCGGTGTTGACCGACGACCAGTCGAACGCGCGTGCTTCGACGGCACGATTGTCGACGATGCGCGCCTCAGCGCAGTCATCGTCGATCTCGTCGCAGTCCGGGTCGGCCGACGCGGCCGCCGACGCGAGCAGCGCCCCGGCCGCACAGACGCCGACGATGACGACCACGCGCCACGAAACGTGCATGCCCCGTCCCCCGTCTCCGCCCAAGCCGCACGTCGAACCAGCCTGGAGCGAACTGCGCTGCGACGCGAGCGAGCCTACTTGTGGCGCGCACCCTGCGTCTGCCGTGTGCCCAGCCACTGTGGACAGACTTGGCGCCTCGACGGTTGTCGCGCCGGCCCGCACGGCCGTAGGGTGCGGCCTGGTGTCAGCAAGCCGACGAACAGGACGAACCGTGGCCCTCAACATCCGCGACCTCGCGATCAGCAGCCCGGATTTCGATCACCTCGGACCGCTCGACGTCCGCTATACCCACAGCGACGACAACGCCTCTCCCCGCCTGGTGATCAGCGGCGTGCCCGACGGAACCGCAGAACTCGCGATCATCTGCCACGACCCCGACGCCCCGCTGCCGGATGGGTTCACGCACTGGACGCTGTACGGCATCCCGGCGGACACGACCGAGATCGGTCCGGACGCCGACGAGAGGTTCCGGCCCGGGCTCAACGGCTTCGGCGAATCGGGCTACGGCGGCCCGCAACCACCCGCCGGGCACGGCGTCCACCACTACTACTTCTGGGTGTACGCACTGTCGCGAGGGGTCGACGGCGAGCCGGACCGGCGCGAGTTCATCGACGGCTGGGGCGATGCCGTGATCGAGCAGAACCGCGTCATCGGAACCTTCGAGACCCGGTGAGGCGGCTCACGCGTCGCCCGCCGGCGCGAGCAACGTGACCGACTCGTCGAGCAGGAACCATCCCTGCGGCGTCGAACGCAGCCGGCCGCATGCGAACTCGACGAGGCCGCGGTCGAGCGCGTCCTCGATCGCCATGGGCTCGAGCGGCGGTACGTCCTGAGGATGCAGCCCTTCACGGACGCGCAGACCGAGCATCAGTCGCTCGACGGCACGTTCGGCGATCGTGAGTCGTTCACGGCCGGCCTCGGGCGAGCCTCCATCGGCGTAGGCGCGCAGATAGCGGTCGGTCGAACGCGTCGTCCACCGGCGTGTGCCGTCATGGTGGCCGTGGGCGCCCACGCCCGCCCCGAGGTAGTCGCCGTGACGCCAGTACAGCAGGTTGTGCCGCGACCGGCGGCGTGTTCCCCGCGCGAAGTTGGACACTTCGTAGTGTTCGAATCCGGCGGATTCCAGCGTCGAGGACGCGATGTCGAAGCGAGCCCGCTGCGCGTCGTCGTCGATCGCAGGCATCGTGCCACGGGCGACCGCCCCGCCGAACGGCGTGTTGGCATGGATCGTCAGGGCGTAGGCGGACAGGTGATCCACGGCTGCCGTGGCGGCGATCGCGAGCGTCTCGGCCCAATCGGCATCCCGTTCGCCCGGGGTTCCGTAGATGAGATCGAGGTTCAACTGCGCGATACCTGCGTTTCGTGCCTCGCCGACGGCACGCAACGGCCGGGTGACGTCGTGGCCACGCTCCAGCGTGGTCAGCACATCCGGTGTGAACGACTGCGCACCCATCGACACGCGCGTCACCCCCGCAGCCACCAGTTGTTCGAACAACGCCACCGACGACGACTCCGGGTTGCACTCGACCGTCACCTCCGCATCAGTGGCCAGATCGGTCTCGGACATGACCGCTTCGAGGACCCTCGCCAGGCGTCGACCTCCGAGAAGTGACGGCGTGCCACCGCCGACGAACACCGAGGTGACGACGGGCAATTCGCCCCAGCCGGACACCTGAGTCCGCAGATCAGCGATCAACGCATCGGTGTAGGTGTCGAAGAGCCCGCCGCGAGATGCGGCGTCGTGTGCGCTGTCGACAGCTGTGGTCGCGAAGTCGCAGTAGCCACAGCGGTGCGAACAGAACGGCACGTGGAGATAGATGCCGAACCCGGCGGCGCGGCCGCATTCGACGGGGTCGGTCAGCCAGGCCGTGTCGTCAGCCGGCACGGGCAATCACCCGTCCCACGGATCGACGGCGAGACGTGCACGCACCGTGTCGACGAGCTCGGGGTCGGCGGAGCTCGCCAGCACACGACCCGGGAATCGCGACACTTCCTGCAGCGCTCTCATGCGGTGGCAGTTCTCGACGAGGAGGAACAGCGCCGCCTCGTCGTCGCGAAGGCCATCCCCCATGCGTTTCATCTCGTTGTCGTCGATTCCGGCGTTGCGCAGCTTGGCTAACAGGCCTCCGGTCACCGCCCCGAGTACCGCGCCGATGATCGGGCCGCCGGGCCCGAGGAACAAGCCGATGAGGATGCCGAGCCAGGCACCGCCGACCGCTCCCTGCGCTGGGGTCACCGCACGTGTCTGGGTGATGCGTACCCGGCCGCGGATTTTGGCGACGATGGCCGAGTCCTCGAGTTCGAGATGCTTGCGCGACACCATCCGCAACGCAGCCAACAATGCCTCTTGGGCGCGAAGGGGCGAATCGAAGGCGAATGCCCACAGGTCGGCGCTCGATCCCTCCGGGATCGCTGCCGCATGGTCGACGGCGCCACGCTCGTGACGTGCGGGCGTGTCGGCGAGGCCAGAACCGTCGGGGCCGGACGGCGGCGGCGTCGCCTCGGGCGGCGCACCGCCGTAGCAAGGCCCGCTCGGCGGAGGTGGCGGCGGCGCCGACGGCGTCGTGTCGCCGGCTTCGTCACCACCGGCCGCGCCGTCGTTCACGTCCCCCTCCCCGATGCGCCGTCAGAGGACGGGCCCGAGGATCGCAGCGCGTTCACGAACGCCTCGGGCGGAACTTCCACCGAGCCGATCGACTTCATGCGCCGCTTGCCTTCCTTCTGCTTCTCGAGCAGCTTGCGCTTGCGGGAGACGTCGCCGCCGTAGCACTTGGCGAGCACGTCCTTGCGCTTCGCGCGGATCGTCTCCCGCGCGATGACACGTGAACCGATAGCGGCCTGCACCGGCACGTCGAACATCTGCCGTGGGATGAGCTCACGCAGACGTTCCACGGTCGCCCGTCCGAACGCGTACGCGTCATCGCGGTGGACGATGGCGCTGAACGCATCGACCGGATCACCGTTGAGCAGCAGATCCACGCGTACCAGGTCGGCTGCCTCGTACTCACCGACGCTGTAATCCAGCGACGCGTATCCGCGTGACAGCGACTTCAGCTGATCGAAGAAGTCGGTGATGATCGCAGCCAGCGGCAGCCGGTAGCGAAGCTCGACGCGCTGCTCGGTGAGGTAGTCCATTGCGAGCATGCTCCCCCGGCGTCCCTCGCACAATTGCATGACCCCTCCGACGTACTCCGACGGAGTGAGGATCATCGCGACGACGGTGGGTTCGAGGATGCGCGCGATGTGGTTCGGCGCGGGCAACTCCTGCGGGTTGGCGATCTCGATGGCCGACGGCTCGGCGTCGCCGACGTCTACGAGCTCGATGCGGTAGCGCACCGATGGGGCCGTCGTCACCAGCGGAATGTCGAATTCACGGTCGAGACGTTCGGTGATGATCTCGAGGTGGAGAAGCCCCAGGAATCCGCACCGGAAGCCGAACCCGAGTGCGGCAGAGGTCTCCGGTTCGAACGTGAACGACGCGTCGTTGAGTCGAAGCTTCTCCAGCGCGTCGCGTAGCCGCGGGAAGTCGTCGGAGTCGATCGGGTACAGCCCGGAGAACACCATCGCGAGCGGTTCGCGATACCCGGGCAGCGGTTCGACGCTGCCCGAAGAACGTCCCGCGAGCGTGATCGTGTCACCGACCTTGGCCTGGCCGACGTCCTTGATCGCCGCTGACAGCATGCCCACCTCACCGGGCCCCAGCCGGTCGATCGGCGTCTCCTCGGGTGCGTGGACGGCCAGGTCGTCGATGTCGCCTTCGAACCCGGTGGCGAGCAGCCGGATGCGGTCGCCCGGGCGCAGCTGGCCGTCGACGACCCGGAAATAGACCAGCGCACCGCGGTAGGCGTCGTAGACCGAGTCGAAGATCAGCGCACGACTGGGCGCGTCGGCCTGCCCCGTCGGAGCGGGGACGCGGTCCACGATCGCGTCGAGGACCTCCTCGACTCCTTCGCCGGTCTTGGCACTGATGCGCAGCACGTCGGTGGGGTCGCCTCCGACGATCGAGGCGATCTCGCGGGCGACCTCGTCCGGTTGAGCTGCCGGCAGGTCGATCTTGTTGAGGACCGGGATGATCTCGAGATCGGCCTCGAGCGCCAGGTAGAGGTTGGCGATCGTCTGCGCCTCCATGCCCTGTGCCGCGTCGACGAGGAGCACCGCGCCTTCGCATGCGTTCAGCGCCCTCGACACCTCGTAGGAGAAGTCGACATGGCCTGGCGTGTCGATGAGATTGATCAGGTACTCCCCGTCCGCACCGTCCAGCGGCCGGTACGGCATGCGAACCGTCTGCGCCTTGATCGTGATGCCGCGTTCTCGCTCGATGTCCATCTTGTCGAGATACTGCTCGCGCATCTGGCGCGGATCGACGAGTTCGGTCAGTTGCAGCATGCGGTCGGCCAGCGTCGACTTGCCGTGGTCGACGTGCGCCACGATGCAGAAGTTGCGGATGCGATCGATCTGGTACGACACGTGGTCCTCGCCGATGCGACGGGCGAATCGTGAAGTCGTGGATGCGCGCACGTCCGCCGCTGGGTGAAGGAGTCTACGGTCCGGCCGTACGTGCCCAGCGTGCGGCATCGTGGCGAGATGCGACAACAGCGTATGGGGCAGGTGTGCACGGATCCTGTCGACACCGACGGCCGACGTGCGCCCGACGCCCACACTGCCTCGTCACGACCCGTAGGGTGACCGCGACCCGAGACGCACCGCACGGCATGAACGGAACGCCACGTGCCCGACGGATCCACAGGGACGTCCGACGCGCCACGTCCCGGCGACCCTCGCTCGCAGGGACCGCGTCCACCTGCTCGGTTTCGTGACGGTGCGTGGGTTGCACTGGCCAGCGCGCTCACCATCGTCACCACGATCCAGTTCGTCGTGCTGGTCATCGCCCTTGTGCGCATCGACGTGCGCTTGTCCACCGCAGGGCTCGTCATCGGGTTCGTCGTGACCGTCGTATGGCTGCTCACGATCGCATGGCTGGTGTTGGGGGCGTGGCGCCGAAGCGTGTGGGGATGCCCGTTCGACCACGTGAGCTCGGCAGCAATCGCCCGGCGATGTCCACGTCACGCAACGGTGGAGTTCCCGGAGACCGGCGACGGCGGCTGACCTCAGGCATCAGGCGTCTTGCCGCTCCCGCCGGCACGCTGGTACCGTCTGCAGCCGATCCACCGTTCTTCCTTCCTCCCTGTGTGTCGACCCGGCGACGAGCGCACGGACGCTCGCCACGCGACGACGTCGGACACCGGGACCATCACGGAGACGAGACGACCCGCAATGGCCAACATCGCGTCCCAGATCAAGCGCAACCGGCAGAACGAGACGCGACGCGTCCGCAACCGTGCTGTGCGCTCACGCCTCAAGACGCTCATCAAGATCTTCAACACCGCGGTCGACGCGGGTGACGCCGACGCGGCGCGTGAGGCGTACGCGAAGGCGGCCCGTGAGCTCGACAAGGCGGCCACCAAGCGGGTGATCCACCGCAACACCGCTGCCAACCGCAAGTCCGGCATGGCCAAGCGGCTCGCGCAGCTGTGACGTGACGTCGGCCCGCACCACCGGTGTGCCGGCCTGACGACCGCGTGCGTGGCTCCCGAAGCGACGTGCTGAGCGCACACCCGCAGGATTAGTCTCGTCACCCACCAGCGGCCGGAGGCTCGAGGTGACACGGGGCGCGCATCCGCAGGCGCACACCCGCATACTCACGACGCTCGCGTCGCTCGACACGCACGACCCCTCCGAGATCGACGCACTGGCACGGGCCCTGCTTCGGCGCCTCGATGAGGACGCGCTCGCTGAAACCGACCCCGTCGCGGTCGCGCGCTGGATCAGCGATGTCGGCGACCGCCTCACCGGCAATCGCCCCGGCCAGACGACGGTCGTCGTGCACGCCTCCACGACCGGCCTCGACGGGCACAGCGGCATCCATGTCGTGGAGGTGATGTGCGACGATCGCCCGTTCCTGCTCGCGACGATCACTGATGAGATCGAACGCCGCGGCGGGCGGGTCATGCGCTCATGGCACCCGATCCTGGGGGTGGCCAGGGCGCCCGACGGGTCGGTCACCGGGATTCAGGCAGCGCGGGAAGCAGAGCATCGCATCGCAGTCATCCGTCTGGAGTTCGAAGGCCCCTCACCGGACGGCGGCACGCCAGCGCTCGACGAGACGCTTCGCGATCTCGTCGCCGACGTCGTTCGTGCGACCGATGACTTCCCCGCGATGTGCGAACGTCTCGGCGAACTGGCCTCCGAGCTGAGGTTCGGCGCCTGGTCCGGGCTCGACGACGTCGACGCGGGCGAGGTCGCAGACCTGCTCGACTGGCTGCTCGACGGCAATCTCGTGCTGTTGGGCGTGCGCGACTACACGGTCGACACGCTCGAGGGCACGCCGTCACTACGCGTCGTCGACGGCAGCGGTCTCGGGCTTCTGCGCGACTCGGCGACCTCACGCTTTGTACGCCCCGTTCCACTCACCGAGCTGCCCGAGGAGACACGCAACGCCGTCTCGGGGCAACGCACGGTCAGTGTCGGCCGAACCCGACGGGCATCGACGGTGCGGCGACGCGAGCGCATGCAGCAGTTCAGTTTCGTGCGACGCGACGACGACGGCGATGTCGCTGCCGTGGTGCGCGTCCTGGGGCTGTTCACCCGCAAGGCACTCGCCGAACCCGTGGCCCAGACGCCGCTGCTGCGCCGCAAGCTCGAGACGATCCTGGACCTCGAGGACGTCGTCGCCAGATCACACGACGAAGCCATCGTCGTCGAGCTCCTGCAGGCGCTTCCCAAGGACGAGCTGTTCGAGCTCGACACCCATGTCCTGCACGAGCTGATCGCCGAGCTCGCGCACGCCGAGGAACGTGGCGATGTTCGTGTGCGCATCCGCGAATCGCGGGCGACCTCGACCGTATCGGTGCTCGTCGCCGTGCCACGCGACCGCTACGGACCTCAGCTGCGAAGCCGCCTGCAGGAGCACCTGACCGCCCGATACGGGGCCGCGCGCGTACACACCGACGTGGCGTTCGGCGATCGTCGTGACGCACTCGTGCGTGTGCTCCTGCAGGTCGACGGCGAGCTGCCTGCCGTGTCCCACACCGAGTTGCACCGCGAGCTGCGGGAACTGACACGCAGCTGGATCGACGATGTGTACGCGCGGCTGCGCACGCACGAACTGGACAGCGCGCATCTGCAGCGACTCGAAGGCCTCGCCGACCGCCTTCCCGCCGGCTACCGGGACGTCACCTCCGTCGACGACGCCGTCGCCGACCTCCTGCTGCTCGATCGGCTCGAACGCGACGACGAACCGCTGCTCGTCGACGCCCGCCGCGACGGCGGTGACTGCGACGCGCGCATCCGTGTTGCGCGTCGCGGCGCACCACTCGTGCTGTCGGCCTTCATGCCGGTCCTCGAGAGCCTGGGTCTGACCGTCGTCGAGGAGGTACCCCACAACCTGGCTCCTCCCGGCGAGGCTTTGGGGCTGCACGACTTCGGTGTTCGCTCGCACGGCCTCGATCCCCAACGCGACGGCCAGCGGCTCGCAGCCGCGGTGCTCGCCGCGTGGCGTGGGCATCTGATCGTCGATTCGCTCAACGCACTGGTGCTGCGAACCGGCGTCGACTGGCGCGAGGTCGCGATCCTGCGCGCGTTCACCCGGCTGCGCCGCCAGCTCGGCACCCACTTCACGCCCGAGTACGTCAACCGGACACTCGTCGAACACCCCGACGTCGTCGAGTTGCTCGTGGCGCACATCCGCGCACGGTTCGATCCGGATCTCGACCTCGATGAGCAGACACGTGCCGAGGCCCGCGACGCCGTCATGGCTGCGTGTGACGCACTGGAACGGCTCGACGACGACCGCATCCTGCGCGGGCTCGTCGAGGTCGTCGATGCGACGGTGCGCACCAACGCGTTCCGCGACGACGCCCTCGCCGATGGGACCTCGGAGCCCTACATCGCAATAAAGCTCGACCCGTCGCGGCTGGAAGGGCTCGACGCTGCCCCCGCCTACCGCGAGGTCTACGTCCACTCGCCGCGCGTCGAAGGCATCCACGTGCGTCACGGACCTGTGGCGCGCGGTGGGCTGCGCTGGTCGGACCGCCGAGACGACGTACGCGCCGAAGTCGGCGACCTCGTGCGTGCGCAGGTTCTCAAGAACGCACTGATCGTTCCTGCCGGCGCCAAAGGAGGGTTCGTTCCACGCGCTGAACCCGCCGACCCCTCCGCAGCGCGCGATGAAGCGCGCCGACAGTACGTCACGTTCGTTCGTGGCCTGCTCGACGTCACCGACAACCTCGAGGGCGACACGGTCGTCGCACCGCCGCGGGTCGTGCGACACGACGGTGACGACCCGTATCTGGTGGTCGCCGCGGACCGAGGCACCGCGACATTCTCTGATGTGGCCAACGACGTCGCCCGCCGCTACGGATTCTGGCTCGACGATGCGTTCGCGTCCGGCGGATCGAACGGCTACGACCACAAGGAGCTCGGGGTCACTGCACGCGGCGCATGGCTCGCCGTGCGCCGCCACTTCCGTGAGCTCGGCATCGACGTGCAGTCCGAATCGATCACGATCGTCGGAGTGGGCGACATGTCCGGTGACGTGTTCGGCAACGGGATGCTGCAGTCGCGCGCCATCCGACTCGTCGCAGCCTTCGACCATCGCGACATCTTCCTCGACCCCGACCCCGACCCCGAGCGTTCCTTCGACGAGCGCAAACGGCTGTTCGAGCTGCCACGCAGCAGCTGGCAGGACTACGACCGTGATGCGATCAGCAGCGGAGGCGGCGTCTTCTCACGTGACGCGCGCAGCGTGCCGCTGTCCAACGAGATCCGGGAGTTCCTCCGGGTCGACGACCGGGAACTGCCACCCCCGGCCCTGATCCGCGCGATACTTCGAGCGCCGGCCGACCTGCTCTTCGCCGGCGGCATCGGGACCTACCTCAAGGCCTCGAGCGAACGTCACGAGGACGTCGCAGATCGCACCAACGACGAACTGCGGGTCGACGCGCGCGACGTTCGCGCACGCGTCATCGGGGAGGGCGCCAACCTGTTCGCAACACAGCGGGCGCGCATCGAGTACGCGCGGCGGGGCGGCCATGTCAATCAGGATGCGATCGACAACGCGGCAGGCGTGGCGACCTCGGACCTCGAAGTCAACACGAAGATGTTGCTCACGCTCGCCCAGAACGACGGGCGTCTCGACGTCGCAGACCGCGATCCGCTGCTCGCTGAACTCGCCGACGACGTCGTGGCACGGGTCATGCTCGCCGTCGACGGCCAGGCGGCCGCACTGTCACGCGAGGCCACCCGCAGCCCGGATCTCCTCGACGCCTACGACCGGATGATGGACCGGTTGGCTGCGAGCCACAGCCTCGACAGAGATGCCGAGGTTCTGCCGAGCAGCGCCGAACTCGACGAACGCACGGCAGCTGGGGCAGGGCTCACGCGACCCGAGCTCGCCACTCTTCTTGCGTGGTCCAAGCGTGAACTCAAGGAATCGCTGCTCGCCGACACCCAGGTCGACACCGACGTGCTGTCGACCGCCATCGCCGAGTACTTCCCGGCGCGTGTCGTCGAGCGTTTCGGTGCGCTGCTCCCCCACCACCGGCTGCGCAGGGAGATCGTCGCCACCACCCTGGCCAACGACGTCACCGACCGGATGGGCGTGACCTTCGTGGCGCGACTGGTCGAGGCGACCGGCGCCACGCCCGGCGATGTCGTCGTCGCCTACCGTCTCGCGCGTGGGGCTATCGACGCCCCCGAGCTGTGGCGTCGAATCGATGGGCTCGACACCTCGCACGACACGAGCGGGCCGGACGAACTGCTCGCCGGTGTCGAACGCGTTCTGGTCGCGGTCACCACGGGCCTGGTCACACACCCGCGCATCCACAGCGATCCGGCCGGCCTGGCCCTGGATCTCGGGCGGGTCGCGACGCAGCTGCGTGCCTCGCTGCTCGACCTGGGCACCGCCGACCAGCGTCATGCACGCAACGCGTACGCGCGCTGGCTTCGCGACGACCTCGTCGAGCCCGAGCTCGCGACGTTCCTCGCGATCGCGTCCGATCTGACCTCGCTGCCCGAGGTCACCGACGTGACCGTCGCCGAGAGGCTCGACCCGAGCCTGGTCGCTGACGTGTTCCTTCGGGTCGGTGAAGGCTTGGCCGTCGACCGGCTCGAGGATCTGCTCGCGCGCCTCAAGCCCGAGGGCGTCTGGGCACGTCGCCAACGCGACGGCGTGGCCGCCGAACTGCGTCGCGCACGTCGCGACGCGACGATGCTCGTTCTGCGTTCGCACGACCTCGCACACGCGGCACACGCCGTCGAGCAGTTCGTGTCGTCACGACAGGCCGAACTCGACCGGGTGGCACGCATCGTGCGCGATCTCACCCCGGGTGAGCGCCTCACCCTGGACGGCGTCGCGGTGGCTGCACGTGCCGTGACCGATGCGATCCACCGGCCGTCTGCGCACGGTCCACGATGAGGCCCGACGTCACGTCATCGGGGTGATGCGGCTCGACGGTGTCCCGGCCTCGGCGCCGTGCGCGACCTACACCTCGCCCGCAGGCGCCGCAGGCGGCGCGTCGAGCAGCGCGAGTGCGTCCTCGAGCCGCTCGTCGGGGACCACGACCGCCGTGCCACCGATCCCGAACGCGATGTCTGGACGCGTCCCGCCGGCGTCGTCACCCAGGACGTAGGCGTCGATGTCGTGGGCGATCAGCAGCCCGCAGGCGAGATCGGCTTCCGCGCGGCTCGTGAACCGCTCGATGCGGGCCATGTCCTGCTCCTCGTGCGCTCGACAGGCCCCGCGAGGGTAGGTCACCGTTCGACGCGCGCCGAGGCGACGTCACACGTTCACCGTGTCGCGCTTGCGGCGTCGAGGCGCGTCGCACGACCGGGAGTCGCGATCTCGACGACGGCGATCTCCAGCAGCAGCTCACCGGGCAGATCCGACCCCTTGAGATCAAGGTCGAGCCGGGCGAGCCGATCATGGCACCAGGCGAGCTCGCCTGCGCCGAACCCGCGAAGCAGCGCCTGTGTCCGCCGGTGCTGGCCCGGCGACATGCCCGCGTCCCTTGCGGACGATCCCCCGCGAACGCGAAGCAGCTGGCGCAGCCGGAACGTCAGCGCACCCAGCAGCGCGAGGGGCGCCTCGCCCGACTCGAGTGCTCCGCGTAACGCCACGAGCGCGCGCGCCGGATCACGCTCGACAACAGCGTCGGCCACCGCGAATCCAGATGCGCGTCCACGTCCCTCGACGGCCTGTTCGACGTGCTCGACCGTGATCGTGCCCGCGGGCGCCGCAGCACAGACGGTAGCGACCTGCGAGACGATCGCCGTGGTGTCCGTGCCGGCGTGGGCGCGCAGCGCGGCGATGGCCTCGTCGTCGGCGCGCCGATCGTGACGCGCGAACTCGTCGGTGGCCAGCGCGACCCAGGCGGCGTCGTCCCAGTCGGCGGGACGCTTGACGTCGACGCGATCGCCGTGCTGCTTGACCAGTTTCGCGATCCGCTGGATCTTGCCGACGCCTCGTGCGACAAGGACCACCGCGACGTCAGGCGCCGGGTCGTCGAGGTAGGCCTCGAGGTCGGCCTTGAGTTCTCCGCTGACCTGTTCGGCGCCGCGCAGAACGAGACACACGGTTGAGCCGAACAGCGACGACGTACGCAGTTCGGGGAGCCGCTCGAGTTCGGCGACGTCGCGGACATCGACGTCGAGGTCGGCGTGAGCGTCGCGCAACAGCGCGAGCCGCCGTTCCAGCTCACGCTGCAGCAGCACGTCGTCGTCGCCGGTGACCAGCAGCATCTCGGACATGGCGACGACCCTACCGTCGCCGGAGGCGACAACGGCAGTAGCGTCGGCGGGCACGACGAGGAGGCGTACGTGAAGTTCGCGACGATGCTGTTCTCGGCGCTGGCCGCACCGACGTCGGGTGGCAGCATGCGGGCACTGGTGCGGCTGCTGGTCGTGCTGGCCGCGGCCGTGGCCGTCTTCACCGTCGGTTTCCAGGTGCTCATGACCTACGAGGGTCAGGACCATTCGTGGTGGACGGCCATCTACTGGACGGTGGTGACGATGACGACCCTCGGGTTCGGCGACATCGTCTTCACCTCCGACGCCGGACGGATGTACTCGGTCGCCGTACTCGTCGTCGGTGCCACCCTGGTGCTCGTGCTGCTGCCGTTCACCTTCATCCAGCTTGTCTACCTGCCGTTCCGCAGCGCCGCACAGGAGGCGCGCGCTCCGCGGCGGCTCGCGTCAGGGACCAGCGGGCACCTGCTGCTGACGGGACGCTCCCCTCTGGAGGAGGTTCTGGTTCGGCGCGCGGCGACCTACGGCCTGCGTTGCGTGCTGATCGTCGAGGACCTCGACGAGGCCGTCGCCCTGCACGATCGCGGCTACGACGTCATGGTCGGGCTGCTCGACGATCCGCAGACCTGGCGGGCAGCGCAGGTGGAACACGCGCGTCTGGTCGTTGCGGCACGTGGCGACCGGGCGAACACCAACGTCGCGTTCACCGTCCGCGAGGTCGGCGCGACGACCACGATCATCGCCACGGCGGACTCGCCCGACGCAGTCGACGTGCTCGAGCTTGCAGGCTGTGACGAGGTCATCCAGCTCGGGGCGCTGCTCGGGCGCTCGTTCGCCGGTCGGATTCTCGCCCCGACGGCCAAGAGCCAGATCGTGTCGACGTTCGAGGACCTCGTCATTGCGGAGACGTCAGCGGCGGGCACCCAGCTCGTCGGACGCACGCTGCGCGAACTCGAGCTTCGTGCGCGCTTCGGTGTGACCGTCATCGGGCTGTGGGACCGCGGCCGTCTCGACATCGCGGGTCCCGACACGCGCATCGAGGAATCGTCGATCCTGGTGATGGCGGGACGACGCGAACAGCTCGACAGCTACGACGAGGAGTTCACGTCACCACAAGCACCCACGCCGGAAGGTCGAGGTCCCGACGAACACGTGGTCATCCTCGGTGGTGGTCGGGTCGGACGGGCAACCGCGAACGCGCTTGCCGATGCCGGCGTGCCCTACCGGCTCGTCGACCGGCTCGCCGAGCGCATCTCCCACCTCGACGGACACGTCGTCGGCGACGCCGCCGATCGTGAGGTGCTGCGCGCCGCAGGGCTCGACCACGCGTCGGCGGTCGTGATCACGACCCACGACGACGATACGAATGTCTTCCTCACCCTGTATGCGAGACGGCTGCGTGAAGACGCCGAGATCCTCACGCGCGTGAACGAGGACCGCAACCTCACGACGATGCACCGGGCAGGCGCCGACGTCGCACTCTCCTACGCATCGACAGGCGCGATGGCTGCGTGGAACGCGGTGCGCGACCACCCGACCGTGCTGCTCGCCGAAGGCCTCGTCGTCTTCCGCGTGCCGGTCCCGGCGCCATTGACCACACGCACGCTGCGTTCGCTCGACCTGGACGCAACCGCGGGATGCGTGATCATCGGTGTCGCCCACCGGGGCCACTGCCGCACCGACTTCGAACCGGACCGGCCACTTCCAGCGGACGCAGACCTCGTCCTGATCGGAGACACGGCGTCCGAGGAGCGCTTTCTCGGCCGCTACGTCGCACGCAAGCGGCGGCGGCGCCGCTGACCGGTGCGCGACGATTCGTGCCGCCGCGGCGCGACGTGGCGATCGGCTGTGCGCCCCCCGGCCCGGGTGCGGACGGCATCGTGCGACGAGGAGGCACGGTCACACCTACCGTCCCGTCCAGGTCGGTTCGATGCACCCGCATGTCGAGCTCGTCGAGCATCGCGAGCACCCTCGGATGGGGGTGGCCGTGCCGATTGTCGAGGCCGGTGCCGATGAGCGCCTCTGACGCTGCAGTCGCAGCCAGGAATTCGAACTCGCTCGTATCGCCACCATGGTGGGGCACGGTGATCATCTCCGCGCGGAGGCGATCGGGTACGGCTGCGAGCAGATCGCGCTGCCCGGCCCGTTCCACGTCGCCGGTGAACAGCACACGCCGCCCCTCGGGCCCGGTGACACGCACCACCGTCGACGCATCGTTGAGTTCGCTGCGTTCGTGCCGGTAGGGGCGGCCGTGCGGCGGGTGCAGGACCTCGAGGGCGACGTCGCCGACGACCGCCACGTCGTGCGCTGAAGGTGAACGCACGGGAATGTCGCGCGCGGCCGCCTCGGCGAGCATGTCGTCGACTTCGACGAGGGAGTTCGGCTGTGGCCGGTACCAGATCGCATCCACCCGAACCCGGCGCAGGACATCGGCGACGCCTCCGACGTGGTCGAGGTGAGGATGGGTGACGATGAGCAGGTCGAGGTGCCGACGTCCGTTGCGGCGCAGCCATCGCGCCGCAGTGTCGTCACCTCCGGCGTCGACGAGGACGCGCGTGTGGGGCGACTCGAGGAGAAACGCATCACCCTGTCCGACGTCGATCGCGGTCACGGTGAGCTCACGGGGCGCGACGGCACCGACCACACTCGGAATGCAGGCTGCCACGACGGCGATCGCGGCACCCACCGCCAGGGTCCGCGAGACGCGCGAACCCGGCCGCCCAAGAAACCAGCCGGCTCCCAGCAACGCCGCGATGACGCTCGCGGGCCTGTCCAACGCGGCCAGGCCTCCGACGTCGGCAAACCCGTGCGCGCTGGCCAGCACGACCCGTGCCGGCCATCCCGCGAGCCAGAACACCCAGCCGGCAAGGCCCGGCTCGACGACGGCGACCACAGCGCCGACGAACGAGAGCACTGCGGCGACCATCGCGGCGGGGACCGCGACGACGTTGGCCGGGACAGACGAAACGGCCACTTCGCCGAAGGAGGCGAGCAGCAGCGGGAGGACGGCGACCTGCGCCGCGAGGGTGATGCTCGTCACCTTCGCAAGCCGTCGAGGCAACTGCTCGAACCGCCGCTGGATCAGTGGCGAAGCGACGAGAATGCCGAGCGTCGCCAGTGCGGACAGGCGTAGCCCGAGCGATCCGGCGAGCAGCGGGTCGACGAGAACGAGCAGCAGGACGGCTGTGGCGAGCGCGTGCCGGGAGTCTCGTCGAACGCCGCGCGCCGCCACGAACAGCACGACCAGCGCCATGACACCGGCCCGAAGCACGCTCGGCTGCATCCGTGTCACGAACGCGAACCAGACGATGGTCGTGGCGATCATCGCGATTCTGGCGTTGAGGCCGACACGCACGGCGACCGCCAGCGCGTACACGCCTGCGGCGACGATCGCGACGTTCGATCCCGACACCGCGGTCAGATGCGTCAGGCCCGTGCGACGCATCGCTTCGACGTCGGAGCTTGGCAGCAGCCGGGTATCGCCGGTGACGAACCCCGTCAGCAGGCCACCGACACGCCCGGCCTGGCGCGCCGTCGACGCCTGTCGAACCCGTTCACGCACGTGTTCACTCGCGCGGGCGAGGCGTCCCGGGCCTGCCACCGTTTCGCGGTCGACGACGTCGAGCATCACCGCGGTGTGCTGGCGTGCGAGCCACCGCCCGTAGCCGCCTTCGGGAAGAGGCCGCGCCGTGACGAGAGCCTCCCACCTCTCCCCCAGCACTGGAGGATCGGCGACGACGGTCACGGCACGTTCCCGGGTCGCCCGATCCTCGACCTGTTCGACGCGCACGACGACGTGCCAGCCGGCGGCCGTGTGGTGAGGCTCACGGACCACGACGGCAGCGATGCGGCGCTCGCCGCCGTCACGCGCGAGATCGACGAGCAACCCCTCGGTATGCACATGCATGCGTGCACCTGCGGCGGCGGCGACCGTCGCGACGACGAGGACGACGCCGACGACGCCGCGCGCCACGCTCGACATCGCGCGTGCACGCGCTGTGGCGGCGACGGCGCCGAGCGCACCGATTGCGGCGGCGCCTCCGAGCACCGGCGTCGGGGCGCCCCCGAGCCCTTCTCCGACCGCCGCAGCGACCAGTGCGGCCACAGCCCACAGCGCGACAGCTCCCACGCCTTTCGCGGCAGTCGCGCGTGGGGCCGACGTGTCGTCGGGCACCGCCAGTGTCGCCGACCGCTCGAGGGCCGAGCCACCGTGCGCGGCATCCGCGACGTCGTCGACCCGCACTCGGCGACCATCCGATGCAGTCACCGGACCGTGACGAGGTCAGCGAGACTCTGGAAGGTCGCTTCGCCAATCCCTGACACCGCACGCAGATCACCGGGAACGGTGAAGGGGCCATGGTCGTCGCGGTAGGCGACGATCGCTGCCGCGCGTGACGGGCCGATGCCCGGCAACGACTCGAGTTGCGTCACATCGGCACGGTTGAGATCGACCAGGCCTCCCGTGGTCGACGTGCCTGCCTCCGCAGGGATCGTCTCGCCCTGCTGGGGGACACGGATCTGCTCGCCGTCCTGCACCAACCTGGCGAGGTTCAACTGGTCGAGGTCGGCATCGGCAGCAGCCCCGCCGGCCGCGGCGACAGCGTCACCGACCCTCGCGCCGTCGTCGAGCACAACGACACCGGGATCGAGCACGTGGCCGGCGACATGGACGACGACCTGTGCGCTCGGTGCCGGCGCCGCCGGCCCCTCCGCGGAGTCACTTCCACCGGCGGATGCGGCATCGTGGAGCTGGCCCGTCGACGGGTCGAGGTGCGCAGCCGCGTGCCCCACAGCGGCCGTCGTCGCAGGATCATGGTCGGCCGCGCGCTGCGACGGCGACCACAGGACGATGACGGTGGTCAGGCTTGCCGCGGCCAACAGCACGCACAAGCCGATGAACTCAGCCGGTCGGGTCCGCAGCCATTCGCGGAGGCGTTCGCGAGGCGTCGGCGCAGCGTCGTCGAGATCGTCCATGTCGAGCAAGACTGCCAGCGCCCGACACGCGTGCAGCGTCGGCCCATCCGATGCCTGTGGAGATCGCGACGTGGCGCCGGTGGGCCTGCCGGGCCACAAGCGTCAGGCGTGCGGCACCACAGCGATGCCGACAGCGCCGGGCCCGACGTGGGTTCCAACGACCGGTCCGATCGTCGCACGCCACAGGTCCCCGACCCGCAGCTGCACACTGGCGTGGCGCTCGAGTTCGGTCGCACGCTCCTCGGTCATCGCGTGCACGATCGCGACGTCGACCGTGCCACGATGCTGCTCCGCAGCGATCGCCACCAGGCGTTCCAACGCCCGGCTGAAGGTGCGGACCCGTTCGTCGACCACGATGGCGCCGTCGTGCAGCCGCAGGATCGGTTTGACGCGCAGTGCACCGCCGACCGTCGCCTGTGCGGCAGACAACCGCCCTCCTCTGCGAAGATACTCGAGGGAGTCGACGACGATCAGACCGATCGACGTGTCACGAACGCGGGCGATCTCGTCGATGACCACACCAGCGCCGGCACCTGCGTCGGCGGCGCGCTGTGCCGCGAGGACCGCAAGCCCGAGGGACCCGCCCACGAGCCGGCTGTCGATCACCTCGACGGGCAGCGGAGCCCTGCGAGCGGCGTCGCGGGCGACCGCGAACGTGCCCGACAGGACGGCGGAACAATGCACGGACACCACCCGTTCGAAACCGTCACGCGCGCATGCGGCATAGACCTCGTCGAACGCCGGGGGCGGCGGCTGCGACGTCATCGGCGCGACGTCCGCAGCGGCGAGCCGGGTGTAGAAACGAGCCGCGTCGGCACTCGACCCGTCGGTGGAAGAGACCTCGTCACCGAACGCGACGGACAGTGGAACGACCAGCGGGCGTCGAGCCGTGGACAGCTCGTCGGGCAGGTCGGCTGTCGCATCCGTGACGACCGCGACGCGTGTCATCGTTCAGCCCGGACGTACCACGAAGTTCACGAGCTTGTCGGGCACCACGACGACTTTGACGACCTCCCCCACCATGTGCGTCGCGACCCCGTCGGCATCACGCGCGGCCTGCTCGACGGCGTCGTCGTCGGCCCCCGCAGGCACCGACACACGGCCGCGGACACGCCCGTTGACCTGGACGACCACTTCGACGGTATCGTCGACGAGCAGCGACGTGTCAGCGACCGGCCACGACTCGTCGTGGACCGAGGACTCGTTGCCGAGCCGGCGCCACAACTCCTCGGTGATGAACGGGCACACCGGCGCGAGCAAGGTCAGCAGTGTCTGCAGTGCACGCCGGACCTCGTCACCGCCCTGACCGTCGCGCGTGGCGTCGAGGATCGCGTTGGTCAACCCCATCAGTTTCGCGATCGCCGTGTTGTACTTGCGCAGTTCGAAGTCCTCGGTGGCCCCGACGACCGCCTCGGCGACAGCACGGCGCAGCCGTTGCGCAGTCTGCGGGTCGTCGGCAGCGACCCCGGCCGCCTCCCGTTCGAGGTGTTCGAGAGTCAGACGCCACACGCGTGCAAGCCACTTGTGCATGCCGGCGGGTGAGACGTCCGCCCAGTCGATGTCGTCCTCGGGGGGTGAGGCGAACAGCATCGTTCCCCGGATGGTGTCGGCGCCGTAGGTCGCGATGATCTCGCCGGGGATGACGAGGTTGCCCTTCGACTTCGACATCGCTGCCCCGCCGAGGATGACCTGCCCCTGGTTGAGCAGACGCTGGAACGGCTCGTCGGCATCGACGTAGCCGCGATCACGCATGGCCTTGACGACGAAACGGCTGTAGAGCAGGTGCAGGACAGCATGCTCCACCCCACCGGTGTACTGGTCGACGGGTAGCCAGGCGCTGGCGACCTCGGGCGGCCACGCCCGTTCGTCGTCATCAGGTGCGAGGTAGCGCAGGAAGTACCAGGAGGAGTCGACGAAGGTGTCCATCGTGTCGACGTCGCGCACCGCCTCGTCGCTGCCGCAGGACGGGCACGCAACGTCGTGCTTCCAGGTCGGATGCTGATCGAGCGGCGAACCCTGCACCTGGAAGTCGAGGTCGTCGGGCAGGAGCACGGGCAGCTGGTCACGTGGTACGGGCACCTGACCGCACGCAGGGCAGTGCACGATCGGGATCGGTGCACCCCAGGACCGCTGCCTGGAGATCAACCAGTCACGCAGCCGGTAGTTGACCGCAGCGCTCGCGACGCCGTCACGTTCGAGGTCCTCGGTGATCCGGCGTTTCGTCTCACGCCAGTCGAGACCGTCGTAGGCGCCAGAATTGACGCTCACACCGTCGCCGGCGTACGCCTCGCTCATCGTGCCGGCGTCGAGCGCTTCGCCGTCGCTGGGCTGCACCACGACACGGATCGGGAGCGATTCCTGCCGTGCGAAGTCGAAGTCGCGCTGGTCGTGCGCCGGCACCGCCATGATCGCGCCGGTGCCGTAGTCCATCAGGACGTAGTCAGCGGCATACGCCGGGATCGTCTCACCGGTGACGGGGTTGCGCATGTCGAACGAAAGGCGCAGACCACGCTTGGCACGGCGGGTCGCGTCGAAGCTCGAGAGGCGCTCGATCTCGGACTTGTGCGCGACCTCGTCGACGAACGCGCGATACTCGGCGTCGTCACCCATCCGCTCGGCGACCAGCGGGTGTTCGGGCGCGAACACGAAGTAGGTCGCCCCGTAGAGGGTGTCCGGGCGTGTCGTGTAGACGACGACCTCGTCGTCACCTTCTGCGGTGGCGAAGGTGACATGCGCACCCTCGGAACGACCTATCCAGGCGCGCTGCGCATTCTTGACCCGTTCGGGCCAGTCGATCATCTCGAGGTCGTCGAGCAGCTCGTCGGCGTAGCGGGTGATCCTGAAGAACCATTGGGTTCGGGGCACCCGTTCGACGAGTGCACCCGACCGCTCCCCACGGCCGTCGATGACCTGTTCGTTGGCGAGCACCGTCTGATCGATCGGGTCCCAGTTGACGAGCGCCTCGCCCCGGTAGGCGAGACCGGCGTCGAACAGTTCGAGGAACAACCACTGCGTCCACCGGTAGTACTCGGGGTCACAGGTGCGCAGTTCGGTGTCCCAGTCGAAGGAGTAGCCCAGGCGCACGATCGTCGACGACCCCTCGTCGATGTTCGCATATGTCCACTGTTTGGGATCGGCGCCTCGGTTTCGCGCGGCGTTCTCCGCGGGAAGCCCGAACGCGTCCCACCCGATCGGGTTGAGCACCCGCCTGCCGGTCATCCGCAGATGCCGGACGAGCGCATCGTGGATCGTGAAGATCTCCACGTGCCCCATGTGCAGGTCGCCCGACGGGTACGGAAACATCGTCAGCGCGTAGTAGGTGTCATCGCGGTCGCGCTCTGCACTGGGACGGGGCTGCAGCGAGTACGTGCGCTCGTCGTGCCAGCGGCGAGCGATCGATGGCTCGATCGTGAGCGGGTCGTAGCGCTGCGGCGTGTCGGCCGACACGTCGTGCGCCTCGGCGTCTGCGGGCACCTTCGAGACTCCCTGTCGTCGGGACGTGCGATCCAGCGCGGCCGCGACGTCGCGCGGGGACCGTCGGAGCCTAGCCGTGGGGTCGCAGGGGTCCGTTCGCCCCACGCTGGCGGCTGCGTGTACGCTCCGCGGCCGACGTCGCCGTTGCACCGGTTGCACGGTATGTCGCTTCGGGCCGGTAGCGCAGTCTGGCAGCGCACCTCCATGGCATGGAGGGGGTCGTGGGTTCAAATCCCATCCGGTCCACCGAACGGCTCATGCGCTGCGTTGACGCGGTCGCGTCGGGCCCGTCACTGGCCTCCTGACCGTCTTCTGCGACCCGTTGCGCAACTCCTCCGGCAGGTGGCCGGTGTCGTTCCACGTCTCGAGGCGGACACGGCCGTCGTCATAGGTGACCAGGCGTGTGATCGACGCATTCGCGACGGGGCCGAGGCTTCCACGGTCGATGCCGACGAGCCGGTGTGTACCGTGCCAGATCGTGCCTCCGTGGGTGACCGCGATCGTCGTGGCGTCGTCGACCGTCGACGCGAACAGGTCTGCCAGCGCGGATGCAGCCCGCTCGGCGAGTTGCTCGCTCGATTCGCCCCCCACCTCCGCGATGACGTCCTCGCCGGCACACCAACGTCGCCAGCGGTCCGCGTCCTGGTGCGCGATCTGTTCATGGTGGCGCGCCTCCCAGGCGCCGAAGTCACGTTCGCGCAGCGTCGCGAGCACATCTGGCGTCGCGTCGATCGCCGCCGCGACCGGTTCGGCGGTCTGCTGCGCGCGCAGAAGGTCCGAGGTGACCACGCGCACCACAGCGTCCCAGCGTGTGACCTCATGGGCCAGCGCGTCGGCCTGTCGTTCGCCGAGTGGCGACAAACCGGCACAGGCGTGACCCTGGACCCGTCCTTCGGCGTTCCAGACCGATTCACCGTGTCGAACGAGCGCGAGTCGCTTCACGGAACCGGAGGCCCTCCAGCGCGCGAGGCGACGGAGGTGGTCGGCTCGCCGGTGTGCGGGTCGCGTCGTGCGACGTCGGCCCACAGGCGCTCGAGTGAGTACACGTCACGCTGTTCGGTCAGGAACAGGTGGCACACGAGGTCCCCGAAATCCAGCAGCAGCCACCCGGCGGACGCCGAACCCTCGCGGTGATGGGGGCGCCGGCCATGTTCGCGCAGACGATGTTCGATGCGTTCGGCCGCGGCGTGCAGCTGACGGTCGGAACTGGCCGACACGATGAGAAACAGCTCCGCGATCCCTAAGAGGTCACCCACGTCGAGCAGCACCGGATCAGTGGTCTTGACCTCCTCGGCGGCGTCGTTCGCAGCGACGGCGATCTTCACCGTCTCATCGCGTGCAGGCACATCGACCTCGTCGCCGGGGGTGGGACACCGGACAGGGAACCACAGGCTCAACCGGGCGGGAAGTCGAGGCCGACGATGATGGTGACGTCGACGACGGACTGGGGTGTGCCGGAACGCTCGACGACACCGGCGCCGAGGCGGTCACGCACGTCGCGGGCGACACGCAGACTCTCGGCCGAGTCGTCGTAGACGACGATGCGGGTCGTGGGATGGTCGAAGCGGTCTGCGTTGCCGGTGAGCACCGTCCGGTAGCCACCTTCGACGAGGATCTCGGTGACCTGGCGACCGATGCCGGGCTGACCGTTGCCGTTGAGGACCTGGACGGTGTGACCGGCACCGTCGCCGTCAGGGCGCGACGCGTCGAGGCGTTCGAGAACGAGCGTCTCGGCGGGTTGTCGGTCGAACCGGTAGAGGTCCTCCTGTGCGGCTCCGAGCGGGCTCACCGGCAGCGTGACGACGCTCACGGCGTCTCGTGCCCGCGCGTCGGCCAGGCCACGCAACACCTCGGGAAGGCGGTCCGGGTTCGCGGTGGTCGGCAGGGTCGCGCCGTGTGCTGCCACGTCGTCGCGCACGTCTCGGTCCGACGCGGCGTCGAGCAGCGCCATCACGACCTGTTGCGTGCGCGGCAACGCGTCGAGTTCGGTCTCTCCCTCACCACGCACGGTCAGGTACTCGGCGAGCCTCGACGGTTCCAGGTACTGGCGGCCTGCTTCGAAGCGTGCCTGCCCTGCGTTGGGACCGTCCCGTGCGACGATCCTGCCACGCACGTCGACCTCGGCTCCGTCGGCGATCGCGAGCCAGTCCCGCCAATCGTCTTCGGAGACGGCGATCACGCCGTCGAAGCGCACCCCGAGCAGGTTGTCGAGTGTCAGGCCGACGAGCGACGGCCCTCCGAATCGCCATGCCTCGTCGAAGGGAAACGAGCCGTACCCCGGGACGTCGACGACGGTCGACAACGGCACGAGAAGCACCGTGCCTTCGTCGGTGACCCGGTCGTAGGCCAGCGCGGTCAGCCCGAGCAACTCGCCGTTGCCGGGTCCGTCCCGGTAGGTCGCGATCACCAACGACGGCTGTGGATCGTCAACCGGCCCCGCGGCGTCGTCAGGATCGTCGAACGGGGTGACCAGGTCACGTGCGCGGTCGAACAGCTCTGCGGCGCCGTAGTGCATCACCGCGTAGGTGACCGTCGCGCCTGCGAGCACCAGCAGGATCAGGGCGAGGATCAGGCGTCGGGCGAGCGATCGACGGCGCGGTCGACGCCGCTGGAGGACCTCGGCGGGAGCGATGACGCCGGTCGTCGCCCGGGCAGTGTCGTCATGCGTGCCCGACGGTTCGTCGGCGGGCTCCGCCCCGTGGTCGCGTGACGCCCCCGCGCGGCCTCGCGCACGTTCGGCACGCCGATCAGCGCGTCGCTGTCTGCGGCGCTGGCGACGGCTGGGTCGATCCGTCCCGCCACGGTCGTTTGCATCGGCTTCGTCATCGAACACGACCACGTCGGGCGGCTCGCCCGGACCGCGCAACGCATCGAAGAACGCCTCGTCGCGGCCTGGCTCGTCCAGACGACTGAGGTGGTCTTCCTCGCGTGCCGCCTGTTTGGCCTGCGCGGCCTGCTCTGCGCGAACCTGGCGACGTTCGCGCCGCGTTCCTTCGGCTCGCCGCTCAGCGGCACGACGGCGGCGGTTCACCCGCCTGCGCGCATGACGACGACGGCCCGAGACGTGGTGTTCGCCGACCAGATCGACACGCGGGCGGGGCACGTCGTCGCGTCGTCTAGCCATCCCGCACCCCGTAGAGCCCTTTTGCACGGATGCGGTCGTCGACCTTGGGGGGAACGAGATGGCGTGTCGCCCGTCCCGAGCGGTAGCGCTCTCGCATCTGTGACGATGAGATGTCCACCCGCGGCACCTCGAGATGCATAAACGCGCTGGGGACATCGGTGGCGGTCGTACCGGGACGGTCGACGACGACGAACACCGCGAGGCCGGTGAGTTCGGCGGCGCGATGCCAGTTGCCGAAGGTCGCGACGGCGTCGGCGCCGACCAGGAAAAACCAGGACGTCGACGGTTCCTCGTCGCGGAGTTGCTCGAGCGTGTCGATGGTGTAAGTGGGACCTGTGCGCTGCAGCTCCCGGACGTCCACGCACAACCCGTCCGAGTCGGCGACCGCGAGATCGGCGAGTTCGGCGCGGTCATGGGCATCAGCGTCTGCCGACTTCATCCATGGGTCAGCGGCAACCAGCAAGCGCACCTCGTCGAGCCCTAGGTCGACACGGGCGCTCTCGGCCACGACGAGGTGGCCGTGATGGGGGGGATCGAAGGTGCCCCCGAGGAGACCGATGCGTCGCGCCATGGGCAGTCAATCTATCGACAGCCCGCCCCGAACCCGGGGACGTCGCCACGGTTGGCAGCCAGGTAGGGTCGCACCATCAGTTCCACACACCCGCTGCTTTGCGTCGGGATGTTTCCTCGGACCGAATGGACACGACGTGGTCGACCACGGCGCGCGCGACGAGCCTGCGCACCACCAACCCTCCGGGGGCGGCGCGAGGGCCGAGACACGTCGTGACACCGGCGAGCACGCCGACGAACCGACCGAGGCACGCAGCACGCTCACTCTTCTCGTCGACCGCCGCTTCGGACCCTTCTTCGCCGGAAAGCTGCTGTTCGGCCTGGGCTCGTGGATGCACAACGTCGCTGCTGCGATCCTCGTCTGGGAACTGACCCGGTCCGCGATCCTCGTCGGGGCGGTCAGCGTTGGCCAGTTCCTTCCTCAGATGCTGCTCGCACCATGGAGCGGAGCGCGGGCGGACCGTGGCGACCGCCAGCGGCAACTCGCCGTCGCGCGCCTGATCAGCATGCTGGGATCGGGGGGACTCGCGCTGTGGATCTTCGTGCTCGGCGTCGAGGGGACGTCGGGCGCGGCTGTCGTGATCGTCGCCGCCGTGATCGTCGGCGTCGGCTTCGCTGTCGGTCTACCGCCGATGCAGGCGTTGCTGCCAGCGCTCGTGCGGCCGTCCGAGTTGTCCTCGGCGGTTGCGTTGAACTCGCTGACGATGACGATCGGACGGACGGTCGGACCGGCGCTCGGCGCATTCGTGCTCACGTTCGGCTCGCCGGCCCTGGCATTCGCACTCGCTGCGCTGACCCACCTCGCGTTCGCGGTGACGATCAGCCTCATTCGGCTGCGCGACGTGGCGCGGTCGGCGGATGCGAGCCGGTCGATTTTCGCCGGTCTCAGGGCGGTGAGATCCGACAAGGTGCTGCTCGCCCTGCTCATCGGCGTGTCGTGCGTCGGCATCGGGGCGGAGCCCGCGATCACCCTGACGCCTCCTCTGGCCGACCTGCTCGGTCAGGACTCGTCGTTCGTCGGTGTGCTGGCATCTGCATTCGGAGTGGGCGCGACATTCGGATTCCTGACGTTGCGTCGCCTCCAGGTACGTGTCCAGCTCGGACAGCTGGCCGTGACGGGCCTGCTGATGCTCGGTGGGGGGATGGGTGCGCTCGCGTTCAGCTTCGCCGCGCCATACGCGATCGCGATGATCGGTGTGGCGGGCGTCGGAATGGCCTACGCGCTCAGTTCCCTCACCACGATGGTCCACCAGCGCGTCGACGAGGATGTGCGCGGCCGCGTGATGGCGCTGTGGGGTGTCGCCTTCCTCGGCACACGGCCGTTGTCGGCTGCGCTGTCGGGCGCCATCGCCGATCTGTTCAACGTCCAACTCGCGCTGTTCGCGATCATGGCCATCGTCGCCTTCGGCGCCTGGTCGGTCCGCCCTACGCGCATCGGGCGTCCGGGGACCGACTGAGAGTGGCACCAACCACCGGTTGTTCCGGCGGACGATCCACCGGTTCAGCCGCTGCTCACGTCGAGGTGAACGTCCGTGGCGAGTCGCTCAATGAAACCGGCGAGTTGACGCAACGTTCGAACCTCCACGAACGCGTCGACGTGGCGCGCGTACGCCGAGGCCAGTGAGTCGCCCGTGTCCCAGGAACGCGACGGCTCCGGGTTGAGCCAGATGATCCGACGCGCGCGATGCCTGACGTCGTCGAGCACCCAGGTTGCGGGGTGCCGATGGTTGTTGCGCGCGTCGCCGAGGATGAGAACGCTCGTGCGCGGCGTGAGCTCGTCAACGAAACGCTCGTGGAAAT
Source organism: Nitriliruptoraceae bacterium (assembly GCA_050480705.1). Classification (GTDB taxonomy): domain Bacteria; phylum Actinomycetota; class Nitriliruptoria; order Nitriliruptorales; family Nitriliruptoraceae; genus JBJHAX01. The sequence continues at coordinate 103,372 of JBJHAX010000001.1, read as the reverse complement.
CCTCGAAGGCGCGCCCGTAGTGGGAGTGACCGTCGCCCTGAACGACCTCGGCGCTTCTGGCCAGCCGGGCGAGCGCCTCTGGCGGCTCGACGCCGTCGAACAGTTCGGTGACCTCGTCGAGCGCGTCGATGAACGCGAACGAGCGCACCTTGCCGAACTGTTCCTGCAGTGCGTGCACGAACTGCAGGGTGAAACGCGCGAAGGTCGCCACCGACCCTGACACGTCGCACAGCACAAACAGGTCGGGACGTCGACGCAGCCGGGCACGGCGGGCGAGCGCGAAGGGCACGCCCCCGGTTGCTATCGACCGCCGGATCGTGGCGCGAACGTCGAGCCGGCCGATGCGTGCACGTCGTCGACGGGTGTCGAGGCGCGTGGCGAGACGCCGGGCGAGCATTCGGGTCAGTGCGCGCACTTCCCGGTCGTCTTCGGCACGCAGTTCGAACAGGTCACGGTCGGCCGGATGCGTGCGGATCCTCCGCCGCGCCAGGTGCTCGGGACCGCGCTGCTCACCAGTGCGCCGGCGCACCTCTGCATCGATGTGCTGCTCGTAGCGCTGCATGCCACGACGGATCCGGCTCGCCTGTGTCCATGCTGCGAGCGGATCGTCGGTGTCGATGTCGGCGAGCGCCCGTTCGAGAACGCGTGCGGTGTCCACGGCGCGGGCAGCGCGGTAGCGATACCACGCGGGGGCGCCGTCGCGCCCGTCGACGCGAGCGAACACGCGGACGACGTCGCGGGCGATGCGTGCGATGACCGCGTCGTCATCGTTGAGCAGTGCCTCGACGAGGTCGTCTTCGAGGTCGCGCTCGTCGGGGTCGGCGTCTCGCGCTGCGTCGCGCTGTGTCCCCGCCTCGGGTGGGGCCGGGTCGTCGCCGATGACCGGTGGGAAGTAGGCGTCGAAGAGTTCGTCGAAGATCCGCCGCTCGCTCGGCGAGCTGACGGTGGCCGCCGCGAGGCCTTCCCGCAGCTGGGGGCGGTCCGCGATGTCGACGTGGAGCAGGATGCGTCCCGCACCGATGGAGACCGCAGGGCTCACCGGAACCCCGCTCAGGCGCAGCGCACCGTGGAGCGCGAGCAGGCGCTCGACGACGCCTTCACCGATCAGCGGTGGGTGAACCATGCGGTGATCTCGTCGTTCTCGGCACGCAGTGTGAGCACGATCGTGTCGCCTGCCACGCCCGCGCCGACGACGTCGGCGGCGGGCCTGACGGGGCCGGCGACGTCGTTGGCACCTGACCGGCGCACGCCGTCGGTGCCGATCGTGAGATGGCCGTCACCCCACGGCAGCAGCCACCGTGGCAGGCCGTCCACGGCAGATTCGTCAACACGTCCAGGGATCGGTGCACCGGTGTCGCGATCGAGTGGGACGAGGGCAACCTCGTTCGCATCGGCTCCGTCGCTCGGGCCCAGAAGGACATGCACCCGTGTCGCGTCGACGCCCACGACGTCCACGCGACGCCGACCCTCGTCGTCGTGGTCCTTGCCGGCCTCGTCGGCGTCGAGCTGCCAGCGTGGCGATCCCGTCGCGCGGTCGAAGGCGACGATGAACGCCCCACCGTCGCCACCTCGATGCCAGTTCCCGACGACGGCGAGATCCTCGTCGAGCCGGGCGGTCAGGCGCTCGGCTGTCTGCCCGGGAGGCGCTTGTGGCAGTTCCAGAGGAGCCGACCAGGAGACGCCTTCAGCGGTGACAAGGTGCAGCTCGGGGTCGGAGCCGTCCTCCTCCACGCGCAGCAGGAGCATTCCGTCGTGGCGGGCATCGAGGAAGAACGCCAGGGGTGCGCCCACGACGGCGGTCTCGACACAGTCGCCGGCCGCCAGTGATTCGTCAACCGGGGCGTAGGCGTCGACCTGGCCGGTCAGATCGTTGACCCAGGCGAGCGCGAACACCGTTGCGCCAGCGCCGGCGAGACGCACTCCCGGCGCACTGTGCACGGTCTGCCAGGGCTCGCCGAGCAGGTCGGCGAGTGCCGCGAGATCGCCGTCGAAGGCGGCAGGCGGCGCGGTCTGAGAATCGAGCGCCCCGTCGGCGGTCAGGCTCCGGCAGACGGGGGCGGCGAACACCGAAGCGCTGACGACGCCGATCGAAACGAACGTGAGCATCGCGACCGCAGCCACCGTGAGAACCCGGCGGTCCGACGCCATCGGCTGCTCGCTCGGTGTCGCCGAGGTCATGACGTGCCGGTCTGCAGCGTCGGTGTGTTCGCGATCGCCGTGAGGGCCCGCTCGACATCGCGATGGTCCTTGAGGACCGCGCCGATCGTCGCACGCACCACGTCGAGGTCGATGTCCGACGCTCCAAGTGCCAGCAGACTGCGCGCCCAGTCGATCGATTCGGCAACCGACGGTGCCTTGCGCAGGTCGAGTTCGCGCAGGGAGGCGACCACACCGAGCAGCTTGTCAGCGAGGGCACGGGAAAGTTCGGGGACGTGGGCCTGCAGGATCTCGCGTTCGCGTTCGACGGTCGGATAGTCCAGATACAGATACAGGCAGCGGCGGCGCAGCGCCTCGGAGAGCTCACGCGTGCGGTTCGACGTGAGCACGACGAACGGCCGCGCGGACGCAGCGACGGTGCCGAACTCGGGGATCGACACCTGGAACTCCGCGAGTATCTCGAGGAGCAGTGCTTCGAACTCCACGTCGACCTTGTCGACTTCGTCGATGAGCAGCACGGTCTCCTGTTCGGCGCGCAGCGCCCGCAGTAGCGGCCTCTCGAGGAGGAACTCCTCCGAGAACAGGTCTCCCGCGAGCCCATCCCATCCTGCGGCGTCGTCGGCTGCGCGGGCAAACGAGATACGCAGGAGCTGGCGCGCGTAGTCCCATTCATACAACGCACGCGACTCGTCCAGCCCTTCGTAGCACTGAAGACGCTCGAGGTCGGCCTGGCGCCACGCGCTGATGGCGCGGGCGAGTTCGGTCTTGCCGACTCCTGCCGGCCCTTCGACGAGCACGGGACGTCCGAGCCTGCCGGCGAGGAACACCACGGTCGCGATCGCGTCGTCAGCCAGGTATCCGGCGTCGGCGAGTCCGCGCCCCACAGCGTCGACACCCTCGACCTCGCGCACGCGCTCACGCTCCTGTTTGCGGCGGCGACGTCGCGTCCGCAGATCGCCCCGACGCTTGCGAGGCTACGGCACGTACGGGAGGGTCGACCACTCCAGCGGGCCAGCCGTCGCCGGCCCGGAGGTGGACCGGCACGTGGGTGGCGGGCGCGTCACACACGTGCAGATCGGTGCGAGTACCGTGCAGTGAGGGGATCCGACGAGGGAGGCGAACGTTGCGCGCACTGCAGATCACCGAGACCGGCGGGCCCGAGGTCCTCGAGTCCGTGGAGATGGACACGCCAACACCCGGGGAAGGCCAGGCACTGGTCGAGATCGCCGCGATCGGTGTGAACTTCATCGACACGAACCATCGCCGTGGCGCGTACCCGCTCGACCTGCCCAAGGTGATCGGACTCGAGGCTGCGGGCACGGTCGTCGACGTCGGGCCCGGCGTGACGATCCGTTCGGTCGGTGACCGGGTCGCGTGGGCCGGGCAGATGGGTTCGTACGCCGACCACGCCGTCGTGGACCCGAACCGGACCGTCGTCGTGCCGGACGCGATCGACCTGGAACTCGCCGCAGCAGTGATGCTCCAAGGCATGACCGCGCACTACCTGACGCACTCGACCTATGCGCTCAGCGGCGACGACACTGCGCTGGTGTACGCGCCGGCAGGCGGCGTTGGACGCCTGCTCATCCAGTTGGCGAAGCGCCGCGGCGCGCGTGTCATCGCATGCACGTCGACGCCGCAGAAGGGCGACATCGCACGCGGCCTCGGGGCCGACGACGTGATCGTGTACGGCGACGAGGACATCCCCACGCGGGTACGCGAACTCACCGACGGGCAGGGCGTGGAGGTCGTCTACGACTCGGTGGGGCAGGCGACGTTCGAAGACTCGCTTTCCTCATTGAAGCGGCGCGGCCTGATGGTGCTGTACGGACAGGCGTCGGGTCCGGTTCCGCCGCTGAACCTGCGGCATCTCAACGAAGCCGGCTCGCTGTTCATCACCCGGCCCACCCTCGCCCATTACACGGCGACCACCAGCGAACTCGAATGGCGTGCCGGAGCCCTGTTCGAGCAGATGAGCACCGGGCAGCTCGACGTCGTCATCCACGAGCGCTATCCGTTCGAGCGCGCAGCCGATGCCCATCGTGACATCGAGTCGCAGGCGACGACGGGCAAGCTGCTGATCATCCCCTAGGCCGCTGACCTGTTCGCGGTACGGGGCTGATGGTCAGCCGACGACGACCAGGTCGTCGCGGTGGATGACCTCACGCGCGTATCCCGCGCCGTACTCGGCTGACGCGGCAGCGGTCGACCAGCCTGCGATGCGCACGACATCGCTCACCTCGTAGTTGGACAGTCCCCGCGCCACCACGATCCCGTCGGGATCGACGATCTCGACCGCATCGCCGACGGCGAAGTTCCCGTCGGCACCGGTCACGCCGACGCTCAGCAGCGACACACCACGGGAACGCAACGCCCGCGCCGCACCGGGATCGACGTGGATGCGCCCGTGCGGCGTCAGCGCGAAGCCGATCCACAGGCGACGCGCTTCGATGCGCCGCTTCTCGGCGACGAACCATGTTCCGATGTCCTCGCCTGCCAGCACTCCGTCGAGTACCCGCTCGGCTCGGGCGTGCGCGACGACCGCATGCGCGGCCGAGCGGACCGCGACCCGTGCGGCTTCGACCTTGGTGCGCATGCCGCCGGAGCCCACGTACGAGCCCACGCCTCCGATCCGCTCGAGGTCGAGCGCGTCGATGTCGTCGACTCGCGACACCATCTTCGCGGACGCATCCGAGCGCGGGTCGGCGTCGAACAGACCTGCGACGTCGGAGAGAAGAACCAGCAGCTTCGCTTCGAGCATCGACGCGACGAGCGCAGCGAGATGGTCGTTGTCCCCGTAGGCGAGCTCGTCGGTCGCGATCGCGTCGTTTTCGTTGATGATCGGCACCGCACCGATCTCGAGCAGACGACGGATGGCGGTGCGCGCGTTGAGATAGCGGGTGCGGCGCACGAAGTCGTCCTGGCTCATCAGGATCTGCGCGGCGGGATGTCCGTGCGCTTCGAGCACCGCCTGATAGGACTGGATGAGTTCGCTCTGCCCGACCGCCGCTGCCGCCTGCAGCGTCGGCAGATCCGCGGGCCTGCGATCCATTCCCAGCACACCCATCCCGGCTGCCACCGCTCCGGATGACACGAGTACGACCGCGGTGCCGTTGCGGCGCGCCTCGAGGATCTGTTCGGCAAGGCGTGCCACCTGTTCGCGATCCAGCCGGCCGTCGGGCCTGCGCAGACTCGACGAGCCGAACTTCACCACGGCGACGTCAGGACGCGCGAACCGCTTCGTCGCCGTCATGTCCACCTTCCTAGCTCGCCACCGCTCGCGTCGTCGACATGCGCATCCTCGCGGCTCGGGTCCTCGTCTGCGAGCACCGCGCGCCGCTCGTCGTCGGGCAGGTCCTCGAGTTCGGGATCGAACGTGAACACGACGTCTGCGATGACGACGTCGTCGCCGGCGCGCGCGCCCGCGTCAACGAGTGCGCGTTCGACACCCGCACGGCGCAGCCTGCCCTGCAGGTACGCGGCCGCCTGGGGTTCTTCGACCGGCAGCATCGTCACCCACCGTTCGATGCGTCGTCCACGGACGACGAACGTGCCGTCACGGTCGCGGTGCACGTCGAATCCGTCGTCGACGGGGCGCAGGTGGATGACGGTCTCGCGGCGTTCGCGTTCGACGTGACGCCCGCCGACATGACGCCGCTCGTCATCGACGAGCGCAGCGAGTGCGTAGCGCAGCGCATCGAGGCCTTCACCGGAGACCGTCGACACTTCCAGCACTTTCTCGCCACGGGCTTCGAGTGCATCCCGGGCGAGCTCGGCCATCGCGCGCCCGTCGGGCAGGTCGATCTTGGTGATGACGATGAGTTGGGGACGTTCGAGGAGGTCGGGGCGGTACGCCTGCAGTTCGCGGCGCAGGACCTCGAGATCGCTCAAGGGGTCACGTTGGGACTCCATGGGCATGCCATCGAGCACGTGCAGCAACACCAGGCACCGTTCGATGTGGCGCAGGAACTGCAGGCCGAGACCCCGACCTTGCGAGGCGCCTTCGACGAGGCCGGGCACGTCAGCGAGAACGACGTCGATCGGCGTGTCATCACCGGGTCGTGAGCCGCCACGCATCACCCCGAGATGGGGGGTGAGGGTCGTGAACGGCCAGGCTTCGACGCGCGGTGTCGCCGCTGACAATCTGCCCACCAACGACGACTTGCCGGCAGACGGAAACCCGACCAGGCCCACGTCGGCGATCAGTTTGAGTTCGAGCGTCAGCGAACGTTCCTCGACCTGCTCGCCGCGCTCCGCGAATCGGGGTACGCGCCGATGGCGGTTCGCGAACGCGAGGTTGCCCCGGCCTCCCCGACCACCTTCGGCGACGACGACGCGCGCACCGTCACTGTCGAGATCCGCAAGAAGCTCACCGGTCGCCTTGTCTCGCACGACCGTTCCGACCGGTACGGCGACGACACGTTCGTCACCGACAGCACCGTTGCGGGCGTCACCGGATCCGTGGGCTCCCCGGCCGGCGCGCAGGTGCGGCGAGCGGTGCAGATCGATCAGCGAGTCGACGTTGTGATCAGCGACGAACACGACGTCGCCGCCGCGACCACCGTCACCACCGTCCGGGCCGCCTCGTGGCACGTGGGCTTCGCGGCGGAACGACACGGCACCGTTGCCGCCAGCGCCCCCACGGACGTGGACGACGCATTCGTCCACGAAGCTGATGCTGTCCACGCAACGGTCCGATGTCGCTTTTGACGAACGAAGGGCGGCCGCATGCGGCCGCCCTGTGCGAGGTGTCCTCGCGTTGGGCTCAGGCGTCGACCGGGTCGACGTGCGCGCTGGTACGCCGGCCGCTCTTGCGGAAACGCACCGAGCCGTCGACCAGAGCGAACAACGTGTCGTCACCACCACGCCGGACGTTCTCACCGGCGTGGATGCGGGTCCCGCGCTGCCTCACGATGATCGAGCCCGCGGTGACGAACTCGCCACCGAAACGCTTCACGCCGAGCCGCTTGGCGTTCGAATCGCGCCCGTTGTTGGACGAGCCGCCGCCCTTCTTGGTCGCCATGTCGTTCCTCCTGCGCGCATCACACCGGCATGTCGCCGTTGCGACAGCGGGGCTCAGATCTCGTCGATCCGCACGCTCGTGCGGTGCTGGCGGTGACCGCGCCGCTTGTGCTGGCGCGACTTGTTCTTGTAGGTGAACACGCGGATGCGCGGACCGCGGTCGTTGCCGGTGATCGTCGCGGTGACGGTACGCCCACCGAGCGCCTCGCCGACCACCACGTCGTCTCCATCGACGACCATCACCGCAGGCAACTCGACACGGTCACCGACCGCGCCGTCGAGCCGCTCGACAGCGATCTGTTGCCCGGGCTCGACCCGGTACTGCTTGCCGCCGGTGGCGATGACCGCGTACACGCCTGCCTCCTACGTTGTTCGCGCGCCGGGCATGGGCCACGGCGAATCCGTGTTCGCTGTGCCCGCAGTCGCTCACGGCCGACCGGATGCACGGCATCCGGCCGTTGGTTCAGCGGGCGGGGTGCCGGACCCTGATGAACGTGCGGAACCGGCGCGACTGTCCAGGCGCGAACGCCTCGGCCAGGAAGGTACCGGGCTGCCGACGGACCGGTCAACCTGGTGGCCGGCGCCGCACCGGGTGGCGCGTGACATGGCACGGTGCTGATCGACGCGCCATGTGCCGATGCCTCGGGCAGCATGCCGGCGTGGTTTCCCCGAATCTGAGTGGCGTAGCATCCGCGACCGATGCGGGTGTCACCCTCCGCCCGCCTGCCGAGCTTCGAAAGCAGGTCGTGGACAGCGACGCCGACCGCCACCACACCGCAGACCTTCCGTGCGCGGAGTCGAACCGGTTGCTGGACGCATCACCAGCGGGCACGGCGACCACCGTCGAAGGCTGGCTGCTCATCGAGTGTCCCGGTGCGTGGGGCCGCGACGTCGCGGGCACACTCGGCGAACCGGCCGCCACGCTGCTGGCGCGGGCCGACGACGCGGGGGTCCGTGTCCAGCTCATCCGTACGCCCGGTTCCCACGCACGCGTCGAAGACCGGCCGATGCGTGCGCTGTTGGCCCACTGCGGACCCACCCCCTGGATGAAGGCGACGGTCACGACAGCTGCGGGCTTCGACGACCTTCCGGTCGAGCAGGCCGCCTCGGCGCGACCTCCCGCTTTCGGCGACGACGTGAATGGCGACGTCCTGCTCGTGTGCACCCACAGCGCGCGCGACCGCTGCTGCGCAACCTTCGGACGCGGTCTCGCCGCAGCGCTCGCAGCACGACGTCCCGGCCAGGTGTGGGAAACGAGCCATGTCGGTGGGCACCGTTTCGCCGGGAACCTGGTGGTGCTGCCCGAAGGTCTGATGTTCGGCGGCCTCGACGCGCCTGCTGCGCTGGACGTCGTCGACGATCTCGCGGCAGGACGTCTGCCGCTCGCCACGCTGCGGGGCCGCTGTCACCTGCACGCCGCTGCACAGGCGGCAGAGATCCTGGCACGGCAGCAGCTCGATGGACACCGTCGTGACGGCGTCAGCGCCCGAGTCGAGGAATTCGACGGCACGAACGCACGCGTCTTGCTGCAGGTGGCCGGGGGCCGTTGGCAGGCACATGTCGCACATCGCGCCACCGGGGCGTTGATGCGTTTGTCGTGCGACCGGACCGAACTGCGCGACCCTGGGCGGTGGGAACTGCTGGGGCTCGAACCCGCAGATTCGTCCGTCTGAATGACCAGCGGCCGCCTGAAGGCATGCCGCGGCTCAGCCCGTCGACATCGGCTCGCCGGCGACGCGCCGGCTGACCCTCCCAACGGTTACGGCGGCCAGTCCACGTCCGAGCGGACCACGCAGCCGGCTGTTCTGCTGCCACGGGGGTGTCACCGCGGACCTGAACGGCCCACGGACGATCGACTTCTCGACGTCGTCGAGCAGGAAGGTGTTGTGGACGAATCCGGTACCCGACCGGGTGGCGTCGTCCGCTGGTGCGGCACCCCAGGGCGTTGCTGCGAGACCGAAGGCGACACCGGGGAGATGATTCACCACCACGGTGCCGAATCGCAGTTCCTCGATGGCGCGCTCGACGGCCAGCGCGACACCGGCATCGAGCAGCGAACGAGGATGCACGATGATCGTCGCGGCGAGACTTCCGACGACGTGCTCGTTGCACAGCTCGACCGCGGCACGTACGTAGTCGGGGATCGAACGCGGGCTGTCGAGTCCGACGTCGCCGAGCACCCCGCTGAACTGCGTATCGCTGAACAGTGGGTCGTCGACCGCCTCGGGGTCGAGGTCGGTGACCAGCCCGAAGCTGGGAGTGCCGTCGTCCTGCGGTGCGAATCCCTCGCCCCGCCTTCCGCCGTCGAGCAGCGCGCCACGGCGCGCTGCCGCGCCGGGATGATCGAACGATGATGCAGCAAGTCGCCGCATCGACGACGAGATGGCTTCGAGCATCGCGCGCCGTCGCGACCACGCGCGGTGTTGCACGAGCAGGCGCGGCGCGACACAGGTCCGGCCCCCGTTGACGCCGAGCATGGAGGTGATGGCGTCGGCGTGCGCGGCGAGGTCACGGGCCGACCATGGGCCGGGCACGATGATGACCGGGGTGACACCGTCGAGTGCCGCAGTCAGGGCGACAGTGTGCGGCGTCGGGGCGCGACGGGCGACAGCGGCGCGAACCTCGTTGTAGGTGTCGGCGGTCCCGGTCAGGTGGATCGCGTCGATGCGCTCGTCGGCGACGAGGCGGGCGCCGGCGTCGTCGCCGCCGTAGACGATCCGCAGCAGCCCTTCACGGACGAGCGGCTCGAAGGCTTCGCCGAGATGTGGCGCGAGGACAGCGTTCACAGGGCTCGGCTTGAGCAGCACGGCCCGGGCTTCACCGAAGATCTGGTGAAGGACGTCCATCGCCGCCACCGACATGGCGTTGCCCGGGGCGAGCACCAGAGCGACCGCTGCACCTGGGCGCGGATCACGGTGGACGCTGCCCATGCGCGCCACGGCCTCTTCGGCCGTCACACCGTCGCGCAACAGAACCTGGGCGTCGAAGCCGCGCAGCACGACCCGGTCGGTTGCCTGGGCAGGATGCACGTCGACGAGCACCCGGCCGTCGGCGCGCGTCGTCACCCGGGGCGGCTGCGGGGCGCCTTTGGTGTCGATGTCGTCGAGGGTGCGGCGCAGGAGCACGAGGTTGCGCAGCACCGGCACGACATCGACGTACCAGGCGTCGGCGCCTGGCGCGCCGGGACCTGCCTGGCGTGCGGAGGCCGATGACGCGCTCACCCAGCCGCCGGCGGCCGCAGACGTCGTTGCGGTGAGCTCGTCGAGCAGCTTCTTCCGCGCACTCACCGACGTTTCGGCCCAACGTGCGGCGCCGGCGCGAAGCGCCGCGAGTGCGTCGTCGATCTCATCCGGCGACGTCGCCGGCGGTGTCGGCACGGGGGTCACACCCCGTCCTCCTGTCGGTGCGCGGACGATGAGGGTAGACCCGATCGGACGCTGCCGCGGAGCCAGCTGGCGTGCAACCGCGCGTACACGCCGTCGCCACCCACCAGCTCGTCGTGCGTGCCTCGTTCGACGATGCGGCCCGCGTCGAAGACCAGGATCTCGTCGGCCGTTCTCGCCGTCGACAACCGGTGCGCGATGGTCACGGTGGTGCGTCCGGCGGTGAGCCGCTCGAGCGCCCGTTGCAGGCGCAGTTCCGTGTCAGGATCGACCGACGACGTCGCCTCGTCGAGAACGAGCAACGCGGGGTCCACGACGTGTGAACGCGCGAGCGCGACGAATTGTCGTTCTCCGGCCGACAGCGAGCCGCCACGTTCGCCGACCCGTGTCGCGACACCGTCGGGCAGCGTCGCCAGCCAGTCGCCGAGACCGAGTTCGTCGAGGACCTGCGCGACCGCACGGTCATCCAGCGACTCGTCGCCCATGCGCACGTTGTCGGCGATGGTGCCGTCGAGCAACATGCCGTCCTGAGGCACCATGACGACACGACGGCGCAACGACGAGAACCTCACCCGCGGCGCATGGACGCCGCCGATCGTGACCGCACCCGCGCCGGGGTCCATCAGCCGGACGAGCAGCTTCGCGAAGGTCGTCTTGCCCGAGCCCGTCTCACCGACGACCGCGATGCGCGACGCGGCGGGGATCTCGACACTGACGTCGTCGAGCGCCAGCGTTCCGCTGGTGTCGCGCGCGGAGCGACCCGTCGCCGGGTAGCGGAAGGTCACCGCATCGAACGTCGCGCCGAGCCGGCCTTCGGGGAGATCCTCACCGTCGTCGCCGGGGTCAGCGACATCGGGCTGCAGATCCAGCACGTCGAGTACCCGCCGCCAGCCGGCGACGGCAGTCTGGCCTTCGTTGATGACCTCGCCGGCGATCAGCACCGGGTCGACGAACAAGGTGATCAGGAACAGGAATGCGACGACGGTTCCGGCGGTGACCTCGCCGCCCGCACCGAGCCACGCACCGGCAACGACCACCGCTGCCGTCGCAACCGCGCCGAAGATCTCCCCCGAACCCGAGAAGCCCGAGACGAGCCCGCCGGCGCGCACGGCGGACCGGCGATGCTTCTCGATCGCATCATCGATGCGTTGCTGCGTGCGCCCCTCGATGCCGTAGGCGCGCACGACCTGGGCGCCGACGACCGATTCGGCCACGACGCCGAGCAGCCGCCCCATGTTCTCGCGCACGATCAGGTACGCGGCGGTGAGGCGACGCTGGAACCAGCGTCCTGCGGCGACGAACGGGACGAACACGACGAACACGACCAGTGCAAGCTGCCACGAATAGACGACCATGACGATCGCCGCGACCGTCAGCTGCCCGATGGCCGTGATGAGATTCAGGCCCGCCCACTGCATGAATCGGGAGATCTCGTCGACGTCAGTGGTGACACGACTGACGAGCGCGCCTCGCTGCTGGCTCGCCTGATGCAGCATGGACAGGTCGTGGAGCCGACGAAACGCACGCACGCGGAGGTCACTGAGTGCCGTCTCGACGACTGCCGCCAGCCGATAGTTCATCCATCCACTCGCACCAGCGGTCACCGCGACCGCCAGGCCCGCCCACAGCACGATGCGCAGCACGACGTCGAGATCGACGCTGCCTGCAGTGATGCCCTCGTCGATGGTGCGCTGGATGGCGATCGGCACGATCGCCCGCCCCGCCGTCGCGACGAGCGCGAGCACGAGCGTGCCGGGAAGTCCGACGCGCAGGTGAGGACTCAGCGAGACACCACGCGCGAAGGTGCGCCACGCTCCGTCGGGGTGCTCGCCGGCGCTCACGTGCGGTGCTCCGCACGCTCATAGGCGGTGACCAGGTCCCGGTACCCGGCGACGTCACGTTGCAGCTCCGCATGGCGTCCGCGTGCAACGATGCGGCCGGCGCGCAGATAGACGACCTCATCGGCGAGCGCAATCGATGCGCGCCTGTAGGCGACGATCACGACCGTCGACGGCATCCGCGCATCGACCAGTCCGGTCAGGATCTGCTGTTCGACGCTGGGATCGACCGCGGAGGTGGCGTCGTCGAGGACGAGGAGACGTGGACGTCGCACGAGCGCCCGCGCCAGCGCGACACGCTGCCGCTGTCCGCCGGACAGGGTCGTGCCACGCTCCCCCACCTGCGTGTCGTAGCCGTGTTCGAGTTGCCGGATGAAACCGTCGGCGCGCGCGAGCCGAGCGGCGTGCTCCACCTCATCGTCGCTGACGTCGGCACCGAGGGTGATGTTGCCGCGCACGGTGTCGTCGAACAGGAACGTCTCCTGGAGAACGATGCAGGCCTGATCGGCGAGCGCGTGCCGTTCGATGTCGGTGAGATCGTGCCCGTCGAGGAGAACCCGGCCGTCATCGGGGTCGAACAGGCGCACCATCAGCCCGGCCAGCGTGGACTTGCCCGAACCCGTCGGGCCGACGAGCGCGACGACGCGTCCCGCAGCGACGTCCAGCGAGACGTCGTCGACGCCCCGGCGATGTTCGTCCTCAGCGCCGGGGGACACCGGTGCGAGCTGGGTATCGCTGCCTGTCCACGTCGCGACATCCCCGAGATGGTCGAGTGACACCGGCGGGTGGTGGAACGTGACGTTGCGCAGCGCCGCGCCGGCGCCGCCGTCCGGCGCGGGAGAGGCGGTGCCGTAGATGACGTCGCCGTCGGCGTCCAGGACGCGGCGTACCCGATCCCACCCGACGACTGCGCGGGGCAGGTCGCCGAGCATCCACCCGAACACGCGGATGGGTAGCGCGAGCAGGCGGAACAGATAGGCGAACAGCACCAGGTCGCCGGGAGTGAGCAGGCCGTCCCGGACCCGTCCGGCACCGACGAGCAGCACGAGCAGGATCCCTACGTTGGGAAGCGCTTCGATGACCGGGTCGAAGTACGCCCGCAGTCGTCCCACGACGATCATGCGGTCACGCAGTTCGTTCGAGCGCCCGGCGAACCGTTCGACCTCTGCGTCTTCACGTCCCAACGTCTTGACCACCAGTGCCGCATCGATCGATTCGTGCGCACGTTCGGCCACATCGGCTCGCGCCTGCTGGGCGGTGGTCGCTGCGTCACGCATCCGGCGCTGGTAGTGCCAGTTGGCCCAGGCGAGCATCGGCACGACCGAGAATCCGATCACGGCGAGCAACGGATCGGTGATCACGAGTAGCGCGCCGGTGGCACCGACGAGGACGGTCGCACCGACCGCCATGGGCAGAGGTGCCGCGACGAAGAATGCCGACTCGACGTCCGCGCTCGCGTTGGAGAGCAACTGGCCGGTTGGATGTCGGCGATGCCACGTGATCGGCAGCCGCAGATAGCGGCGGGTCACCAGGCGCCGGTAGGTCGACTGCAACGTGTACTGGCCGATGTAGGCGCCGAGCCGGCGGCCAGCCACGCCAGCGGCCTTGAACGTCGCGACCCCGAGGATCGCGACCACTGCGAACGTGAGCATGCCGACGTCGAGCGTCTGGTCGACGACCGCAGGCAGAAGAACTTCGTCGGTGACCCAGCCGAGCACGAGTGAGGCCGCGACGGTCATCGCCGCGAACAACACGGCACCACCGATGCCGATCGCAAACGGCCCCTTGGCGCCGCGCAGTGTCACACCGACGACCTGCGCACCGCGACGAAGCAGTCCGGGGGCTCGTCCCCCCGGTGTGGTCGCGGTCGTCACACCAGTTCGGAGATCAAGCCACGCCCGTCGCAGGCTTCGCATGCGTGACTGAACGACTCGACGAGTCCCTGGCTGACGTTCTTGCGGGTCATCTGCACCAGCCCGAGACGCGACACGTCCGACACGCGCGTCTTGGTGCGGTCGCGCAGCAGTTCCCGCTTCAGGCGCCGCACGACCTGGTCCTGATTCGCCTTGAGCAGCATGTCGATGAAATCGATGATGATGATGCCACCCATGTCGCGCAGCCGGAGCTGCCGCACGATCTCGTCTGCCGCCTCCAGATTCGTCTTGAGCACGACCTCTTCGAGGTTGGTGTCGGCGTCGCCGGTGAACTTGCCGGTGTTGACGTCGATGACCTTCATCGCCTCGGTGGTCTCGATGATGAGGTAGCCACCCGAGGGCAGCCAGACCTTGCGTGACATGGCCTTGCGCAACTGGTCGGAGACGTCGTAGGCGTCGAACAGCGGGGGCAGATCCTCACGTCGCTCGGCGGTCCAACGCAGCTCCTCGGGTGACAGCGGAGGCGCAGGTTCGTTCGGTGTCGCTTCGGGTTCGCGGTCGCCGGCGTCGGTGCCGCCTGCGGTGTCGGCGTCTTCCTCGACCGGGGTGCCGGCGGCCCGCGCCCGGGCGTCGGCACTGGGCTGGCCGTACAGCTCGACCTTGTCGAGCAGTTCGGGTGCGACCTCTTCGAGATAGGCGCGCACCTCGTGGTAGAGGCGCTCGTCATCGACGACGCAGCGCACGAACTCGGGCCCGAAGTTGTCCCGGATCACCTTCACGACCAGGGGCGGCTCTTCATACACCGACTGCAGCGCCTTGGCGTCTGCGGCGGCCTTCTCGACCCGTTCCCACTTGGCGAGCAGGCGCCCGACGTCGGCGGTGATCTGTTCCTCGGAAGCACCTTCGGCGGCGGTGCGCACGATCACACCGTGCTCGTCGGGTTTGACCTGCTTGACGATCCTGCGCAGCCGGTCACGCTCCTTGTCGGTGAGTTTGCGCGAGATCCCGAACAAATCGGAACTCGGTGCGAGCACGAGGTAGCGGCCGGCGAGCGACAGATGCATCGTCAGCCGTGGCCCTTTTGTTCCCATCGGGTCCTTGGTGACCTGGACGAGCACCTTCTGGCCGGGCTTGAGCGCGTTCTCGATGCGTTCGTCGGCACCCTCCTCGAGGTCCAACTCGTCGTACAGGACCTCGCCCGCATACAGCACGCCGTTGCGGCCTTTGCCGATGTCGAGGAACGCCGCCTCCATGCCGGGCAGCACGTTCTGCACACGCGCCATGTAGATGTTGCCGACGTAGGTGACGTCCTCTTTGCGGGTCACGTAGTGCTCGACGACGGTGCGGTCCTCGAGCACGGCGATCTGTGTGCGATCTTCGCCGGCCGTCACCAGCATCGTGCGAGGCGGCCCCTCCAGCATGGCGCGCCGAACGTCCTCGGAGACGCCTCCGTGCCGCTGCGGGCCCCGGCGGCCACCACCGTCGCCACGCCCCCGGCGTGCGGCGACCCTCGTGCCCCCTCGCGCGATCGCGTCCTCGACACCGGTGGTGTCATCGTCGGAGGTGCCACCATCGCGAGCGTCCGGCCCGGCGTCGTCACCTGCCGCGTCGGCGGTCTCGGTGGGCGACGACGCCGGTTTCGCGTCTCCGCGCCCGCGTCCCCTGCCGCGGCCCCGTCCTCCGCGTCGACGGCGTCGCTTGCGCTGTTGTTCGCCGTCGCCTCCCCCGGCGTCGCTGGCGCCGGGGTCGTTGGCGGCGGTGCCGCCCGCGTCGGTCTCGTCTCCGGCGCTGCCGCCCGCGTCGGTTGCACCCCCGGCGTTGCCGTGCTCGCCGGCGTCGTCGGGCGTCGCCTCGCCAGCGTCGCCCCTGTCGGGGGCCGATCGCGTCGCGTCGGTCGAGCCGTCAGGCCCACCCCGCGGCGTGCGGCTGCGTGAGCGCGTCCGCGTTCTGGTCGCGGGGCCCGCAGCACTGCTCTCGGGCGTTTGCTCACCGGGGTCGGTTGGCTGTTGCTCCTCGCCGTCGGGGTTGTCGTGTCCTGTCAGGTGCTGGTCGGTCTCGGTCACGTGGAACTCGCTCGCGGTCAGGCGGCCTCCGCGTCGATGTCAGGGACGATCCGTTCGATCTCACCACTGAGCGCTTCGCGCAGACCGGCAGGGACGTGCTCGCCTTGAGCGACCCGTCGACAGACGGCAGGCTCGGCGATGTCCCCGCGCGTCAGCGCGGCGTGCAGATCGTGTGGTCTCACGGTTGGCCCGTCGTTGCGGAGCACCGCGCGAAGGACGGTGTGCGCGTCACCCTGGCCGGTGGGACGCGTGGACGCAGCCAGATCGAGGACAGCCGGTCGCACGTCGATCGTCCGGTCACCATCCACACGGTGACGCAGGACCTCGACATGATCGCGATCCAGCAGCTCGGCGCCGCGCCGGTGCAGCAGATCAGTGAGCTCGGCCACGTCGACCGGTGGCCATGCGAGCTCCCAGAGGGTCGCACCGAGCATGCGCGCGAGTTTCGGCGCACCCGGGACGACCTCCATGTAGGTCGTGATGTCCATGCCCTCGGGAAGGGTCGCGGACAGCCGCGCAAGGTCCGCTTCGGGGCGGATCGGCGCGGCGAAGGTGAGTTCGGCGTACTCGCCGGTGGATTCCATGCCGACAGCCAACGCGTCGGGAAACGACACCTTGGCGTGAGGCGTGAAGCCTTCCGAATAGGCGATGGGCAGATCCGCGCGTCGAAGCGCTCGCTCCCACACCGAGGTCAGGTCGCGCGCGGAAATGAAGCGCGTCCTGGCCTGCTTGGTCCAGCGGATGCGGTAGCGCAGCATGGTTCGCCCGCGTCTCCTGTGGTCAAGCTTTCGAAGCGTGTCGTTCAGGTGTCGTTGGCAGCGACGCTGATCCGCCGAGGCCCTGCGGCACCACCGGCAGCGTGAAACCGCCGGTGTAGCCGGTGTCGTGATCGATGTCGAGGCCGGGGCACACACCGCAGTCGTAGCACGGGGACCACCGGCAGTCGTCGAGCTCCCGGCCCGACAACGCCTCCTGCCAGTCCTGCCACAGCCAGTCCTTGTCGAGACCGCTGTCGAGATGGTCCCACGGCAGCGACTCGCGGAGATCGCGTTCGCGGTAGGTGTAGGTGTCGAGGTCGATGCCGGTCTCGTCGAGCGCGCGCTGCCAGATGTCCAACGTCGGCATCTCGTGCCAGCCATCGAAACGGGCACCGAGGCGCCATGCCCGCTCGACGGCGTCGCCGACGCGACGGTCGCCTCGCGCGAGAAGGCCTTCGATGACGCCCTCTTCGGGATCGTTCGTGCGCAGCCTCAGACCACTGTGGTCCTTGATGGTGGTGCGGATCAGCGCGAGCTTGCGGCGGATCTCCTCGGGAGGGTCCTGCGGCGCCCACTGGAACGGCGTGTGGGGCTTGGGGACGAAGCCGCCCACCGAGATCGTCACCTTGTTCGCACGTCCGTGACGCCGCGCGATCTCGTAGGTACGGATGCCGAGTTCAGCGATCGCCCGTACGTCGTCGTCGGTCTCGGTCGGCAGACCCACCATGAAGTACAGCTTGATGTGGCGCCACCCCTCCGAAAAGGCGATCTCGGCGGTGCGCAGCAGATCGTCCTCGGACACCATCTTGTTGATGACGGCCCGCATGCGTTCGCTGCCCGCTTCGGGCGCGAAGGTGAGGCCGGTTCGGCGGCCGTTTCGGGCGAGTTCGTTCGACAAGGTCACGTTGAACGCATCCACACGGGTCGACGGCAGCGACAACGACGTCGTGGTGCCCTCGTAGGTATCCGCGAGGTCGTGCGCGATGGCGCCGATGGCGGAGTGATCCGCCGACGACAGCGACAACAGGCCCACTTCCTCGAACCCGGTGTCGCGCACACCCTCCTCGACGAGTCGCTGGATCGTCTCCGGTCGACGCTCGCGCACCGGGCGCGTGATCATCCCCGCCTGGCAGAACCGGCAACCTCGCGTGCAGCCACGGAAGATCTCGACGCTGAAACGCTCGTGGACCGTCTCGGTGGAAGGCACGATCTGTCGTTGCGGGTAGGGCCACTGCTCGAGGTCCTGCACCGTGCGTTTGGGAACGAGTGCGGGCACGCCCGGCTCGACGGCGACGATCTGGCGCAGGCGCCCGTCAGCGTGGTAGCGGGGGGCGTAGAACGAGGGGACGTAGACGCCGTCGACCGCTGCGAGCCGTCGCAGCAGGTCATGGCGCGCTTCGGCGGCGTCGTCCGCGTCGTCGAGCGTTTCGAGGACCTCGCGCTTCCAAACCCGAAGGGCGTCGTCGATCTCGAGCGTGACCTCTTCACCGTCGCCCATCACGGCTGCGTCGATGAACGAAGCCAGCGGCTCGGGGTTGTAGGCGGCGTGGCCGCCGACGAGCACGATTGGATCGTCGACGAGGCGGTCGGCTGAGCGGAGAGGCACGGCTCCGAGGTCGAGCAGGTTCAGCAGGTTGGTGTGGCCGAGTTCGTGTGGCAGCGTCACTGCGAACACATCGAACGCCCACATTGGCCGGTGGGTCTCGAGCGAGAACGTCGGGATGCCGTGCTCGCGCATCAGCGTCTCGAGATCGACCCAGGGTGCGTAGCAGCGCTCGGCGAGTGACGAGGCGCGCTCGTTGAGGATCTCGTAGAGAATCTGGATGCCCTGGTTGGGCTGGCCGACCTCGTAGGTGTCGGGATAACACAGCATCCAGCGCGTCGCCGCATCGTTCCAGGCGTGGACGCGCTGGTTGTGTTCACCGCCCGTGTACTGGGCCGGCTTGCGCACACGGTCGAGCAGGGGTTCGAGTGCTGACCAGTAGCTGGGAGGTTCCTCGGCGGCCCGCGGTCGGTGCACCGGCAGCCGCTTCCCAGCTGCCGGCGTCGCCGGGACGGGACGAGGTGGCGCGATGCCGAGCACGAGTTCTCCAACGACGGCGCCTGCGCCTCGAGCGCGGCACTGCTCGCCGATCGAGGGTAGCAGCGGCACAGATCGCCGATGCCGGCCGGCAGCGCCGCAGGGTCGGCGTGCTCAGAAGCGTCGCATGTGGATGCTCAGCAGTATCCCCATCATGGTGAACCAGACGATCAGCGATGTCCCGCCGTAGCTGACGAACGGCAGCGGGATACCGGTCACCGGCATGATTCCGATCGTCATGCCGACGTTGACGAACACCTGCAACGCCAGCATCCCCGCGATGCCCGACGCCAGCAGCGTTCCGAACAGGTCCTTGGCCCCAGCGGCGATTCGCAGCGCCCGCCACACCACGACCGCGAACAGTGCGACGACCACCGCGGTGCCGATGAAACCGAATTCTTCACCGACGACGGTGAAGATGAAATCGGTGTGGTTCTCCGGGACGTAGGCCAGCGCGGTCTGGGTTCCTTGGAACAACCCTTTGCCGAGCAGTTGGCCAGACCCGATCGCGATCAGCGACTGGCGCGTGTGGAACGCGGGCCCCTGGGCGAGTGCAGGATCGCTCGCATCCAGGAACGCTGTGAGGCGGCGGATCTGGTAGTCCTGGATGAGGTCGGTCTGCAACGCGACGATGAAGCCGAGAATGGCCAGTGCGGCGAGGGCGGTGAGATAGCGAGCCTTGACACCACCGACGAGGAAGAGTACGGCGAGTAGCCACACGAACACCACCGAGGTGCCAAGGTCAGGCTGGAAGAACACCAACGCCAACGGCACGACCGTCAGCAACAGGCCGATCGAGACTTCGCCGATCCCAGGCTGCCCCTTGGCTTCGTCGAGCAGCGCGGCGACCGCAACGAGTACAGCGACCTTCGCCAACTCGGAAGGCTGCAGCTGCACGAACCCGAGCACCAGCCAGCGTTGCGACCCTCCGACTTCGGCGCCCAGCGGGGTCAGGACGAGGATCAACAGCAGGAAGCTCAGCCCATAGATCACTGCGGCGAACGGCTGCAGGCGGCGATAGTCGATGAACGCGATCGCGGCCATGACCACGATGCCGATCAGCAGGGCGACCAGCTGGCGGTTCAGATACAGCGTGTTCGGCAGGCCCTGGACGGTCAGCGTGTGCAACTTCGCGCTGAAGACCATGACCAGGCCGACGCCCGAGAGCGCGAGACAGGCGAGGATGAGCACGGTGTCGACGTGGCGTGCGGGCGCGTAGGCGTCCATCCAGCGTGATTGCAGCTGCTCGCGCAGCATGCGGTGTTCACGGTCGGCGCCGTATCCGACGGACACGCTCACACCTCCTCAATCGCACCGTCCGGTCGCGTGCCGCACCTCGACAGCGCCGGTTCAGTCCAGAATCTCAGGACCCGCCTCGAACGCGACCTCGGCGGGAGGCGCGACATCGAACAGGTACTCCATGATGTTGCGCACGATCGGCGCCGCGGTCTGTGATCCGCCACCACCTTCCTCCACGCTGACGACGACCACGTAGCGCGGGTCGTCGGCCGGGGCGTAGGCGACGAACCACGCGTAGGGAACCTTCGGTTTCTGCTCGGCAGTGCCGGTCTTGCCGGCGACCGGGATCGCATCGAGTGGGAACCCCGAGAAGGCGCCGACGGCCGTGCCTCCCGGAGCCATGACGACGGACTCGAGACCGCGGCGCATCGCCGCCATGGTCGCATCGTCGAGGCCGAGGTGGCCGATGACCTCACGCCCGATCTCGTCGACGACCGTTCCGTCGGGCGCGACGATGCGTTTGCCGACGTGCGGACGCAGGAGCTCCCCGCCATTGGCGATGGCCAGATACGAGGCTGCGATCTGCAACGGCGTCGTCTCGATCTCACCCTGCCCGATGGAGGTGTTGACGGCGTCGCCGCCACGCCAGCGGTTGCCGTACAGACAGTTGTCCTCGAGGACCAGCTGGGCATAGGAGCCAGGCTCGGCTTCTTCCGCCTGTGCGCACCAGCGCTCGCGGCGCGCCAGCCAGCGTTCCTGCTTGCTCAGCCGGGTCGGGATGTAGCCCGACGCCTCCGAGGGCAGGTCGATTCCCAGCGGTGCGCCGTACCCGAAGCGCGCGGCGACGTCGGCGAGCACTTCGTGCACGTCCTCGCTGTCGAGCAGGCCGTCGACTGCGGCGACCTGACGCTCCTCCTGCTGCCACTGCCGGTAGGCGATGTCGTAGAAGTAGGTGTCGCAGGAGCGCTGCAGGGCTCGGGCAAGCGGCATCGCGGGTTCAGCTGCAGGATTCCAGTTGCGGAAGGTGTTGCCGCCGATCGTGTAGCTCGCCGGGCAGGCGACGCGCGTCTCGGGTCCCACCTGTCCGCCCACGACACCTGCGGCACCGCTGACGATCTTGAACACCGAGCCGGGTGGGTAACGCCCCTGGATGGCGCGGTTGACCGTCGGCTGAGGAACGTCCGGATCCTGGTAGAGGTACTCGGCGTAGGCACTCGACAGCCCGCCGACGAACTCACGCGGGTCGTACGACGGGTACGACGCCATGGCGACCACCGACGCGTCGCGCGCGTCGAGCACGATCGCGGAACCGGCCGTCGACGGCAGGCTGCGGCCATCGGGTCGCACGATGTCGCGACTTGCGACCATGCCGGCTTCGAGCAAGTGCTCGACGACCGCCTGTGCTTCGAGATCGAGGCTGAGCACGAGGTCGTTGCCGGGCTGCGGGTCGACTTCACGCAGGACGTTGAGCACCCGGTTCTGTGCATTGACTTCCAGCAATCGGGTGCCTTCGACACCTCGCAAGGAGGACTCGTGTGTCGATTCGACCCCGGCCCGACCGATGACGTCGCCACCGCGGTAGTCCGCGAAGCGCTCGTCTTCGAGTTCTGCGGGGGTTATCTGGTTGAGGTAGCCGACGATGTGCGCGGCGAGATCACCATACGGGTAGTCACGCACGGGCAGCGTCTCGGCGATCACACCCGGGAACAGCTCCTGGTGTTCGCGCACGGCGAAGACGACTTCGGGCGTGACGTCGCGCGCGATCGGCACCGGCCGAAACGGGCTGTACAGACGTGAGGCGAGACGATCGAGCACCTCGTCGTCGGACATCTCGAGCAACTGACCGAGGCGCGCGATGACGAGTTCCGCCTCGGCGTCGAGTGGGACCCCGTCCTCGTCGACCAGCGCCTGGCGGTCCGCGCTGATCGTGAGTGCCGGTCGGTTGCGTACCAGTTGCTCACCGCCGGCAGCGATGATGTCGCCTCGAGGCGCCTCGGTCACAACGGTGCGAAGGCGGTTGGTGTCGGCCAACGCGACGTAGCGGTCACCGGCGAGGACCTGAAGGAACCACAGGCGCGACACCAGTGCGACGAACAGGGCGATCACCAGGATCGTCAGGAACGTCAGGCGTAGCGCCGGTGAGCTGTCGGACGACGACATCGGTCCTCGGGGCGGGTCGTTGCGACGGAGGCGCGATCTTGGCGACGGTACCAGCGCCGGTCACCGCACCGGGGGCTTCACTCCGGTCCGGCGACCCGCCGCGGGAAGCGTTCGAAGAGCCGATGGACCAGTGGCAGCGCCAACGGGGCGAGCACGACGTTGAACACGGCAACTGCGAACGACGCCTGGAGCAGCATCGCCGCGCTGACCCGTTCGTCTCCGAGCAGCAACGCGAGCGTGCCGGTTGCGGCGGTCCCGATCAGCCCGGCCGAGAACGCGACAATCAGCGGCGCGGTCAACGACGAGGTGGCGAGATACGGCCGCACCGACCCGACCACGAACCCGACCACCGTCAGGACCAGCGTCGTGATGCCGGCGGGTGACAGCGTCGTGAGCAGGTCGGTCAACAGCCCGCCCACGAAACCGACACGCAGCCCCGACAGCGGCCCTTCGCTCAGCGCAACACCGACGACGACGAGCAGAACGAGGTCGGGTCGGAACCAGGCCGTTGGGAGCAGCGGGAACAGCGCGGTCTGCGCGGTGATGGCCAGCACGAGCAGCACACCGATCATCACGCCTCGGATGATCACGGCGCAGCGTCCTCGTCGGTGTCCTCGCCGGCGTCGACGTCCGGACCGACGTCGAACAGCTCGGGCGTTTCGTCGTCGGACGGCTCGAGAAAGCGCGGCCCGGGCGGCGGGGTGAACTCGATGTCGGGCGTCCCGACGAGCGGCGGGATCGTCTCGACCGGCGCGCTCAGGACGACCAACACGTGGTGGAGCCGGGTGAAGTCGACGAACGGTTGGACGGAGATCTCCCGGATCAGGCGCGCCGTCGGGTCGCCGGTGTCGGACACGACACCGATCGGGATCCCGCCGGGGAACACGCCGCCCTGATACGCCGAGGTGACGATCTCGTCGCCGATTCCGATGTCACCGGACGGATCGAGCGGACGGAGGATCATCGGGTCGCCGCCACGACCTTCGATGGGGCCGATCTCGCCGGTCCTCGCGGTGCGTGCCGAGGCCGAGAAGCTCGGGTCGATCGCGAGCAGTACCCGGGACGCGCCAGCGGTGACCTGCACAACCCGTCCGACGAGACCCTCACCGTTGATGACGGGCATGTCGCGTTCGATCCCGTCGTCTCGACCGACATCGATCGTGATCGTCCATTCGAAGCTCGACGGGGCGAGCCCGACCGCGCGAGCGGCCACCGTTTCGTACCCGCCGCGATCCTGCATGGCCAGCAGTCGTCGCAGCTCCTCGTTCTCGCGTTCGAGGTCGGTCATGGTGCGCCGACGTTCTGTCGCCTGGTCGAGCTGCTCGCGCAGGCGCGCGTTCTCGGCGCGGACGGCGAAGATCTCCGACACGCCCGACGCGCCGTCGACGATGGGGCGACCGAGCACCG
The DNA here is from genome assembly GCA_050480705.1 of Nitriliruptoraceae bacterium. Classification (GTDB taxonomy): domain Bacteria; phylum Actinomycetota; class Nitriliruptoria; order Nitriliruptorales; family Nitriliruptoraceae; genus JBJHAX01. The sequence goes on along the minus strand of JBJHAX010000001.1, from coordinate 79,391 downwards.
CGAGCCCGTCCTGGACGGGACGCAGCGCCGAGGTCGCGACCGCCCGGGCCTGGTCCAGCACGCCTCCCTCGCCGGAGCGCACGTCGATCGTCACGAGCACCAACGCCGCGAGGGCGAGGACGGCCAGGACGATGCGGGCGCGTCGCCGCTCGTACACGGGTGACCTCCTCGAAGGCCCGCCGTCAGTGACGGGACGAGGAGATCAGGAGCTTCTTGAGGGCCTCGAACTCTTCGAGGCACTTGCCCGCCCCGATCGCCACCGACGACAGCGGGTTCTCCGTGACGTGGATCGGAATGCCCGACTCGTGCTTGAGGCGCTCGTCGATGCCCTTGAGCAGGCCTCCACCTCCGGTCAGGACGATGCCCTTGTCCATGATGTCGGCAGCGAGTTCGGGCGGTGTCTTGTCGAGGGTGTTCTTGACCGCATCGATGATCGCGTTGACCGGCTCCTCCATCGCCTTGCGTACCTCGTCTGCCGACAAGATGATGGTCTTGGGAAGCCCGGACACGAGGTCGCGCCCGCGAATCTCGGCGTGGGGCTCGTCGGGCAACGGGAACGCGCTCCCGACGGCCATTTTGATCTCCTCGGCGGTGCGCTCGCCGAGCATCAATGAGTATTCCTTCTTGATGTAGGCGATGATGGCTTCGTCGAGTTCGTCACCGCCGATGCGGATCGACTGCGAGGTGACGATGCCGCCGAGCGAGATCACCGCGACTTCGGTCGTGCCGCCGCCGATGTCGACAACCATATTGCCGGCGGGCTCGTGGATCGGCAGCCCAGCGCCGATCGCCGCAGCCATGGGTTCTTCGATGATGTAGGCCGCGCGCGCACCAGCCTGGATCGAGGCCTCTTCGACTGCGCGTTGCTCGACGCCGGTGATGCCCGACGGAACGCACACCACCACGCGCGGCTTGGCGAGGAACCGCCGCTTATGCACCTGTTGGATGAAGTAGCGCAGCATCTTTTCGGTGACGTCGAAGTCGGCGATCACGCCGTCCTTGAGCGGCCGCACCGCGATGATGTGACCCGGCGTGCGGCCGATCATGCGTTTCGCCTCGGCACCGACCGCGAGGATCGCGCCGTTGCGGGTGTTGATCGCGACCACCGACGGCTCGTTAAGCACGATTCCGCGCCCCCGGACATATACCAGCGTGTTCGCGGTACCGAGGTCCACGGCCATGTCCCGGCCGAGGAATTGGAAGGTGCTGCCGATGGTCGTCGCCACGAAGGGGCCTGTCGGGTCGTGGGTCGGCGCGTTGGGCGGGCACCGACGCGCGACATGTCATGATCCGCGTCATGCGGATCGCGGTGATGCTACACCGGGCCGTCGGTCACGTGCGCGGCAGCAGCGCCCCTTCGACCGGGACAGGCGCGCGACACCTACACCACCTGTTCATGCCTGAGCGTGTCGATGCCGACGCTGAGCGTGGCTTGGTCCTGTAGAGTCAGCGCCACGACGATCGAGCGGCTCCGCGGCACCTCGCAGCACCTCGGATGCTGTCGATCGGGGATGGATCAGCGTGACCCAGCTGCAGCACCCCTTGACCGTGCCGGCGGAGCTCGTCACAGGGACACTTCGGCTGGTCGATGCGTGGCGGCGCAACCACGGGGACGAAGCAAGCCAAGCAGCGCTGTTGCTCGCTGAGGCGATCGCCGAGCAGCGCTTCCATCTCGCCTACCAGCCGATCGTGGATCTCGCCGACGGGCGGATGGTCGCCCTCGAAACCCTCATTCGGCTCGAGCCAGCGCCGATCGAGGGTCTCGCCGGCGCACCGGGCATCATCGACGTGGCCGAGCGTTCGGGTTTGATCGGCGCGCTGGGGTTCAGCGTGCTCGCCACGGCATGCAGCCAGTTGGCCCAGTGGCGTGAGCAGATCGACACCCTGCAGGTCCACGTCAATGCCTCCCCGATCGAACTGCGCGACCCTGACTATCTCGCCCGGCTCGAGCAGGTCCTGCACGCGACCGGGCTGCCCCCCGGTGCGCTGGTCGTGGAAGTCACCGAGACCGCGGCTCTGGAGCGTGAGGGCGAAGCGCAACGCGCGCTGCTCGGTATCGGCGCGCTGGGCGTCGAAATCGCGCTCGACGACTTCGGGACCGGCTTCGCATCACTCGATCTTCTCGCGACAACACCGGCTAACACGATCAAGCTCGACCGTTCGTTCGTATCTGCACTCGACGACGAGCGGACACGCAGCCGCGCCACCGTCGTCCAGGCTGCGATCGCCATGGCCCGATCGCTCGGCCTTGGCATCGTCGGCGAAGGTGTCGAGACGCCCACGCAGGCGCGCACACTTCTGAGCTGGGGCTGCCAGCTCGGGCAGGGCTATCTCTACGGGCGTCCGGCACGCGCCGAGGACGTCGACCTGCGCACCACCCATCACACCTCTGATGCAACCGTCGCACGCGACCGTGCGCTGTCGACCGACGCGGTCGACGCCGGCATGGGCCTCGCAATGGTGCTCGCGTCGACCGATGCCGACGACGGCCGCATCCGTGCGGACGCCGCCGTCGTCGCCAACGTCATCGCGTCAGCGGTGGGAAGCCCCAGACATCGCGCACAGACCGCTGCGCTGCTCGCCGCGATCGCCGACGCACGCCGACACCTGCTGCGGCTCGGCGTCGATCCAGCAACGACCCGCCCACCGTTCTCCGAGCTGCTCGGGGCACTCACGGTCGCACCCGTCATCGCGCGCGATACGACTGCGGGCGCGATCGCACGCACCGCGTGGGCACTCGCGACCTCGCGAGCCGCCGGCGACGAGCGGCCCGACCCGAACCTTCTCGCCGCGCATCCCGACCCGACGATCGACCGCGAACTGCGTGAACGCGTCGACCAGTGGTGGGACGACCGTGCGCCACCGCCGAGCCCCCGTGAGGTGCTGCTCGCCCTCGAACGCCGCCTGCACGCACGAGACGATGCCGAGGCGCGGCTGCGGTCGCTGGTCGATCTCGCTCGTGCGATCGGATCGTCAGGGACCCTCGAGGACGTCCTCGAGGTCACGACGGGCGAAGCACGGCGCGTGATCGGCGCGGCCTCACTGTCGATCGGCCGCCTGGAAGTCGCCGACCGCCGCCTCCACGTCCTCGTGAACGTGGGCGAACTCGCCGAGCACGAGCAGGTGCGTCCCGACGTCGAGTACTACGACTTCGACGAACTTCCCGCGACCTTCGAGCGGGCGTTCCAGCGCACCATGCACATCCAGACCCACGATGACCCGGACGGTGACAGCGGCGAGCTACGTCTGCTGCGGCGGTCGGGACGCGGCTCGAGCGCGACCGTCCCCATCATCGTCGACGGCGAAGTGTGGGGCGTGATGTACGCGACGACGGCGCGGGACGCTCCGCCGTTCACGTTCGCCGACGGTCCGTTCCTCAACGCCGTCGCGAGTTTCGTCGGGGTCGCGATCGCACGGGCAGAGGACGTCGGCAACCTCGCACGCCTGGCGCACGAGGATCCGCTGACACGCCTGCCCAACCGTCGCCGCATCGAGGCCTACACCGAGCAGCTGCTGGCCGATCTGTCCCGCCCACCGATCGCGATCGCGATGATGGACATCGACGGCTTGAAGGTCATCAACGACGAGTTCGGTCACACCGTCGGCGACCGTGTCCTCGTCAATGTCGCAGACCTGCTCGCCAGCTCGGTGCGCAACGACGCCGGCGCGATCGCGGGCAGACTCGGCGCGGACGAGTTCTGCGTGGTGTTGCGGGACGGACCACAACGTGCGCGCGAACTCGTCGACGAGGTGCTCCAACGCCTCCGCACCACCGACCCTCCCCAACCGCGCCTGTCGGTCGGTATCGCATCGGCCCGCGCCGACGACCAGACGCTCGGCGACGTCCTTCGCCGTGCCGACGCCGCCCAGTTCGCCGCGAAACGTCGCGGCGTCGCGGTCTCCACCGATGCCGACACCGAACCGCCGAACGGCCGGCAACGCCGGCGAACCGCCACCCCCCGCACCGGCCGGGATCGGCGCCGCCGCGACCGCAACGCCACCAGCGCGCCGACGAACGCCGACGCGCTGCGACGCTGGGCCACACTGGCCGCCGGCACCGAGGGTGACGCGTCCGAACTGCTCGAGTGCATCGGTGAGCTCACCATGCCCTCCCTCATGCTCAACCGCTGGGCCGTCGGGGTCGTCCCGGCCGGATCGTCGTCTCTGCGGATCGAGCGGCTGCGGTTGCGCGCCAGTCCGTACACGGTCTCGGCTGCCATCGCACTCGGAGCGGACACAGCGCTCGATCTCGAACGCTTCCCTCTGGTCACCCGTGCAGCCGACGTCGGGCTCGGCTTCGCCATCGACGTGCGGGACGCGCCCGACGCCACGCACGGCGAGTACCGCTTCCTCGAGCGCTCCCGGCTGACCGGCGCGATCGGAATTCCCGCACCGAGAATCTCGACAGAGGCCGACCGGTGGATCCTGGGGCTGTTCTTCGACGCCGACAGCGTTCCGGTCCACGACGCACGGCTGTTCGTGGAGGCGTTGACCACCAGGAGCTTCGGAGCGTCGCTGTTCGGCGACTGACACCGGGGCGGAGGCCAGCCGGCGACCGGCGCCGCGGGATCTGCTGGGACGCCGGCGCCCTGCGTGCCGGCACGTCGACTCACACCACGCCACGTCGGGCGAGACTCGTCCAGCGGCCGCCGCCGACAATGAGGTGGTCCAGTACCTCGATGCCGACCAGTTGGCCCGCTCGGACGAGCCTGCGGGTGACGGCCTCGTCGTCCGAGGAGGGCTCGACGTCGCCGGACGGATGGTTGTGCGCGAGCACGATCGCGGCCGCGTTGGCGAGCAGCGCGTCACGGAAAACCTCACGCGGCGCCATGAACGTGTGGTCGAGCGACCCGATGCTGACCACCACGACACCGATGATGCGATGCTTGGTGTCCAGCAACGCTGCGAGGCAGCGTTCCCGGTCTGCCCTCGTGAACTCGGGAACCAGCAGTGCCGCAGCGGCTTCCGGCGAGGTGACCTCGTCGCGCGTGTCAGGGTCGTCGGCAACCCAGAAACGATCACAGGTACGACAACCCGACGGCGATGCGAGCGCGCCTGACGACGGTCCCTGCCGCCATGACCGACCACCGACCACATCGTGCTGTCCGTCGACGGGAACGGCCGTGCGGCCGGGTCGAGCATCCGGCGGCTCGAGCGCTGTCGCCGTTGGTGTGTCTGTGGTCGGGATCGGCAGGGTGCTTGTGGCCACGTCGGACTCCGGTTCGGGTCCGCGGATCCTGCCCGCGCGATGCCCCGGCACGTCTGCGTGCGCGCACACACCTGTGGACAGCGAACGAATCGCGCCCGCAGCGCTGCATTCCGGCGCGCCGCCGCGAGTCGTCAGTCCAGGTGCGGAAAGAAGATCCCCAACTCACGCGCGGCGCTGTCTGCAGAATCCGACCCGTGCACGATGTTCTCGCCGATCACCGTGGCGAAGTCACCGCGGATGCTGCCCGGGGTCGCCTCGATGGGATTGGTCGCGCCCATCACCGAACGCATGCCGGCGATCGCGTCGTCACCGGCGACGCACATGGCCACCAGCGGCGCCGAGGTGATGAACTCGACCAGTTCGCTGAAGAACGGCCGGTCGACATGTTCGGCGTAATGCTCTTCGGCAACCTCGCGTGTGATCGTGCGCAATTCGAGGCCTTCGATGCGGTAGCCCTTGCGCTCGATGCGGCCGACGACCTCGCCGATCAGTCCACGGCGGACACCGTCGGGCTTGACGAGAACGAGTGTCTTTTCCTGTGGCACGGTGAACCTCCGAGGGTCGGTAGCCGGGTGACCGGGCGGTCGCTCCGGTCGTCGTCGGTCGTCAGGTCGTTCGTGGACGCGAACGCGGCAACGTGGCGGTCACGCGTCAGCGGCAGCGCCGAGGGGAAGATAACGGTCACGCGCCGCACCGACGGTGTGCAGCGATCCGGTGACCAGGACGCCGTCACCCGCTCCGGCGATCGATTCGGCGAGGTCGAGGGCGTGATCGAGGTCGTCCGCGGTCTCCACGGCGACGCCGGAGCCGGTCCAGACCTCGACGGCGGCTGCGTGCATGCGCATCAGCGACGCGGCTCTGAACGACGGGGCCTGCGTGACGACGACATGTGACGCCACGGGCCGCCAGGCGGCGAGGATCCCTTCGACGTCCTTGTCGTCGAGGCATGCGACGACGAGGATGACCGCGTCGAAGCCGAACTCGGCGAGCACTGCGTCGCGCGCAGCGGCGGCGCCGTGGGGATTGTGGGCGCCGTCGAGCACCACGGTCGGCTCGCGTCGCACCACCTCGAGGCGACCCGGCACACTCACCGACGCGAGACCTTCTCGGACCACGTCGTCGTCCATTTCGTCGAACGACGCTTCGGCGAACGCAGCGAACGCGCCCAACGCCAGCGCCGCGTTGCGCCCTTGGTGGGCGCCGTGCAATGGCAGCATCACGTCGTCGATCCGCCTGCCGGCGACCTCGAACGTGAGGAGCTGGCCGCCGACGGCCACCCGCTGGTCGGCGAGCGTGATCTCGCTGCCGTAGCGCCACAGTTCGGCGCCCTGTTCGCGCACCGCCCGTTCGACGACCGGCCGTACCTGCGCAGACTGATGCGCACAGACCACCCTCGCGCCCGGCTTGATGATCCCGACCTTCTCCTCGGCGACCGCGCCTGCGGTCGGGCCGAGCTCGACATGGTCCACGTCGATCGCGTTGAGGACGGCGACGTCTCCACGAACGACGTTCGTAGCGTCCCAGCGCCCACCCATGCCGACCTCGAAGACACCGACGTCGACCGGCTCGTCGGCGAACGCCCACAAGGCCATCGCCGTGAGCAGCTCGAAGAACGTGACGGTGTCCGCGGCAGCGCCGTGGCGAGTGCGCGCATGGGTGTCGACGATGTCGGCGAATGCCGAAACCTCGTCGTACACCTCGGCGAACCGTTCGGCACTGATGTGGCGTCCGGGAAACGTGATGCGTTCGCGGACCGACTGCAGGTGCGGCGAGGTGTAGGTGCCCGCGGCGATGCCTGCCGCCGCGCACAGTGACCCGATCATGCGCACCGTCGAGCCCTTGCCGTTCGTCCCGGTGACATGGATCGAGGGGTAGGCGTTCTGGGGGTCGCCGAGCAGGTGCGCGAGTTCGGTGATGCGCGACAGGTCCGGGACCATTCTCCCCGGCCCTCGGGCGCTGAGCGCCTCGAACGCACGCTCGAAAGGATCGACGGACACGGGGCGACGTCTCGATGGGCTGGCAGCGGTGGTCAGCGGACCGGCGCTCGGCGGTTCGGACGCGCGGAGGCTACCGGACCTGGCGTCGACCGAGCGGCCCGGATGTTCAGTTACCTGCGCGGGCGCGTCGGGCGGCGCGCTTATACTCGAACCGCGTCGCCGGGGCGTCGAGCGTGTCGGGAAATGCGGCGAGTTAGGCGCGTCGCAGCGCGGCTTGGTAGTCGAGCCCTTCGAGGCCGACCACGTTCCAGTGCCGCAGCAGCGGCCAGACGATCTCGTCGTGATGGATGCGCAGGTCGTAGATGCCGGCGTTGGCGATCTGGACGGACTTGGACAGGAAGTTGCGCATCCCGGCCCCGGGCATCTCGAAGCCGATGACTTCGTCGGCGATCGCCTCGACCGCGGCGGACGGGTCGATGTGCATCGCGGCGCCGAGCATGTCGCGGTAGAAGCGCATATGCAGATTCTCGTCCTTCGCGATGCGCGCCATGATCCGGTCGGCCACCGGGTCGTCGGAGTAGCGTCCGGAATTGCGATGACTGACCCGCGTCGCAAGTTCCTGGAACGCGACGTAGGCCATCCCCGGCAGGCTGCTGCGATTGTCGTGGTCGTAGCCGTTCGAGACCTGTGCCATGCGCGCACGCTCGAGTTCGTAGGGGTCGACTGCACGCGTGACGACGAGATAGTCACGCAGCACGATCGAGTGGCGCCCCTCCTCCGCGGTCCAGCGGTGGACCCAGTTGATCCACGCACCATCGCCGTGCGCGAACATGTGGTGGATCTCACGGTGGTAGCTCGGCAGGTTGTCCTCGGTCATCAGGTTGACCTCGAACGCGATCTGCGCCACCCCCGTCAGCCGCGACTGGTCGGGCGTCCACGGCTCCTTGTCGAAGTCACGACCCATCGAGTACGGGATGTAGTCGTGGGGAAACCATTCTTCCGCCACCTTCTCGTGGACGCGCAGCTGCTCCTCGGCGACGGGCTCGAGCTCGGCGAGCAGTGCGTGGTCGGACAGGCGGCGTGGCACGGTGATCCTTGTCGTCAGTCGGGCGGTACCGGTGGTCGACGGCGGCGGCAACGCCGGGACGATCGGCCCGCGGCACCTACGCTAGCGTAACTTACGGTCGCGTAGCTACTGCGTTTTCGTGTGGCACCCGCCCGCACGCACCGTCATACTGCGGGGTATGCCACAGCTGTTCGATTTCGCACGCGCCTCGGCGCTGCTTCCCGACGCTCAGCAGCGCATCGGACGCGTACGTGCTCTCGTCAACGAGCTGCGCGATGTCCAGCGCCGCGTCGACCTGGGTCGAAACGACACCGCGACGATAACCCTCACACGCGATCTCGAGGAGCGGGTCAGCGACGAACTGGCTTGGTTCCACGAACGGGGCATCCAGCTCAAGGGACTCGAACCGGCGCTGCTGGACTTCCCGGCCCGCGCTCGCCTCGACGGCCGCGACATCGATGTGCTGCTGTGCTGGCGCGAGGACGAACCGGCGATCGCCTGGTACCACCCGGTCGAGACGGGTTACGCAGGACGGGAGCCGATCGCCCAGCTCGACATCGTCTGACCTGAGCGCTTCAGGCGAGCTCGCGCAGCGCCATGACACGCTCACGCAGCTGCACTCGATTGTCCTCGAGTTCGCCGCGACGAAACCGCTCGCGCTCAACGACCGCAGGGGGTGCTTTGTCAACGAACGACGTGTTCGCGAGCTTCCCGTCGATGCGTTGCAGCTCCGATTCGATGCGATCGAGCTCTTTGTCGAGCCGGGCGACCTCGGCATCGACATCGATGAGTCCGGCGAGGTCGACCTGCGCCTGACCGTCGGGAAACACCACGGTGGAGGTGCCAGCGCGTTCAGGCAACACCTCGACGCATTCGACCGACGCGAGACCTGCGAGAGATGCAACGAGTGGCGCATGCGCCTCGAGCAGCCGACGGCGTGGCGACGCAATCTGGATCGGGAAGCGGACCGACGGAGCGATGCTGTTCTGCGAGCGGAACCGGTGCATCTCGCCCACCAAGCCCTGCAGAACCGCGAAGTGCTCCTCGGCGTCTGCCTCACGCCAGTCGTCGGACGCTTCGGGCCAGGAGGCGACCATCAGCGACCCGGGTCCGCCCTGGCTTCCGGTGAGTTCGCGCCACAACGCTTCGGTCACGAACGGCATGATCGGGTGCAGCAGACGCAGCATCCGGTCGAGCACGGCGGCGAGTACCTGACGGCCGACGTCGGCTGCTGCGCGATCGTCGCCATGGATGCGCGGTTTGAGCGCTTCGAGGTACCAGTCGGCGAGTTCATCCCACGCGAAGTGATACAGCGATCGCGTCACGACCGGCCAGTCGTAGCGCTCGTAGGCGTCGTCGACAGCGCGCTGCGCAGCGGCGAGCCGTGAGAGAATCCAGCGATCCTCGAGTGCGAGCTCATCGCGTTGCGGTGGCGGACCGGGCCGGGTCCCGTCGAGGTTGGCGAGCGCGAACCTGCCTGCGTTCCACAGCTTGTTGGCGAACCTGCGCGCGCCTTCGACCCACTCTTCTGCCATCGGCACATCCGTGCCCGGCGCAGCAGAGCGCAGCAGTGCGAGACGGGTCGCATCCGCGCCGTATCGGTCGATGAGTTCCAACGGGTCGATGACGTTGCCGAACGACTTCGACATTTTCTTGCCGTGCTCGTCACGGACGAGGCCGTGGTTGTGCACGACACGGAACGGCACGTCGTCGGTGAACCACAGGCTGATCATCAGCATGCGACTGACCCAGAAGGTGTTGATGTCGTAGCCGGTCACCAGCGTCGCAGTGGGAAACCACGTCGCGAGTTCGGGCGTCTGCTCGGGCCAGCCGAAGACACTGAACGGCCACAGTTGCGACGAGAACCATGTGTCGAGGACGTCTTCGTCCTGAACCCAGCCGTCCTCGGTGACGTCATCGCGGCTGACCCGGACCTCGCCGTCAGGTCCGTACCAGGCCGGGATGCGATGCCCCCACCAGATCTGCCGGGAGATGCACCAGTCGTGGAGGTTGTCGAGCCATTCGAGAAACGGCTTCGTGCTCGATTCAGGGATGAACACCGTGCGACGCTCACGCACGGCTTCAGCGGCACGATCGGCGAGCGCGCGCATCGCAACGAACCACTGTTCGGACAGCCTCGGCTCGACGGGCGTGTCGCACCGCGAGCAGTGCCCGACGGCGTGGAGGTGCTCGTCGACACCCACGACGAGTCCGGCTTCATCGAGCGCGTCGACGACGGCACGACGAGCTTCGAAGCGATCCATGCCCGAGAACCGCTTGCCGACCACGTCGGTGGTGACCGCCGCTTCGTCGAGAATGTCGATCACGTCGAGATCGTGGCGCAGCGCGATCGCATAGTCGTTGGGGTCATGCGCCGGTGTGATCTTGACCGCACCCGAACCGAAGGACGGGTCGACGTAGTCATCGGCCACGATGACAAACGTCCGGTCCTGGAACGGGTGGCGGACCTCGCGTCCGATGAGATGCTGGTAGCGCTCGTCGTCGGGATGGACCGCGATCGCGGTATCACCCAACATCGTCTCGGGGCGGGTCGTGGCGACTTCCACGCCTTCGGGCCGCTCACCGTCCGTCATCACACCGTCAGCGAACGGGTAGATGAACCGGGTGAGCTGGCCCTGCACGTCGAGGTGTTCGACCTCGATGTCCGACAGCGCGGTCGCGCACCGCGGACACCAGTTGATGAGCCGGTTGCCGCGGTAGATCAGTCCCTGCTCGTACAGCGACACGAAGACTTCCCGTACCGCGACGGAGCGCTGCTCGTCGAAGGTGAACACCTCGCGCCGCCAGTCGGCCGACGCGCCGAGCTTGCGCAGCTGCCGCAGGATGGTGCCGCCGGATTCCTCCCGAAATCGCCACACGCGTTCGAGAAACGCCTCACGGCCCAGCGTGTGACGATCAGTGCCTTCAGCGGCGAGCAGGCGTTCGACGACGTTCTGGGTGGCGATGCCGGCATGGTCGGTGCCGGGGATCCACACCGCGTTGCGCCCGCGCATCCGCTCCCGCCGGATGATGGCGTCCTGGATGGTGTTGTCCAGGGCGTGTCCGAGGTGCAGCGACCCGGTGACGTTGGGGGGCGGGATCACGATCGAGAACGGCTCGCCGGCGTCATCCGGTTCGGCGTGGAACAGGCCGGCGGCCTCCCAGTCGTCGTACAGGGAGGGCTCGACGGCGGACGGGTCGTACGCCTTGGGCAGTTCGGTCATCGTCGCGGTTCCGTCGCGGTCACTCGAAGGGGCCGCGCGAGCCTACTGTCCACCCATTCCTCGCCGGATCACGGGCTGAGGTCGGTGCCTTCCCACACAACCACCTGCCAGGCGTCGAAGTCCTCACTCCACACCATCGGTGGCGCCGAACCGTCCGCAGGGACCACGAGCAGACGCTCAGCGCTGTCGCCCATCGCGACCCACGCACCGTCGGGTGAGAGCGCGCCCTGATAGATGTCGTAGGTGGGCGCCGCTTCGGTACGCCAGATGACCTGGTCGGTCGTTTCGAGCTCGACGACGAGTTCGCCGTCCTCGCGATAGCTGCGCACTCCGGCGGGCCAGCTGCGATACATGTCGTCGTCGACCGCCCGACGGTCGAGCACCTCCCCGCTGCCGGGGTCGAGGACGAGGTCGGTTTCACCCGACTGCATCCAGCGGCGCACGATGACCCCCTCGTCGGTCCAGGCGATGACGTCGCCGCCATCACGTTCACAGCGAAGTTCACGAACCGACCCGTCGGCCGCACCGATCGACACGCAGGCTCCGTCGGCGTCCCACGCCGTCCACGCGACGCCCGCGGCGGGCCGGTCGGCGGCGTCGGCCAGCGGCACGAGTTGTGGCGGACGGGCGACACCGAAGACGAGCACGAGTACGAACACGGCGACGACGAGCAGTGCGGCGCCGACCAGCGCGAGCACGCTGCGTCGCTCGGGTGTGGCATCGTCATCGACCGCTGCAGCACCAGCGACGTGGGTCGGCGTGTCAGCCATCCGACGCCACCTCCTTCCCAGTTGGCCGGGCCGCGTGCCCGACCTCGCGACGAACGCGGCCGATCCCGACCGCGAGCAGAACCAACAGCAGGCCGACGAGCAGCAACGTGGCAGGCGCGCCGATGACGTCGCCGAAGACGTCGAAGACCAGCTGAGGGACGAGCACGAACGTGCCGACGGCGCCAACGACGAGCAGGTGCAACGCGTCGAAGCGGATCGCGGCGGCCACGAGGAGACCGGCGGCCACGAGCCCCACCGTCAACGCGGCCCAGCGTGGTTCGTCGTACGAGGCGACCTGGGCGCCGACGAGCACCAGGCCAGCGCCCGTCACGCTCGCGAGCCACCGCGGGGTGTGCCACCCGCCGTAGGCGGTGAGAAGCCAAGCCGCGCCGATGCTGCTGATGCTCACGCCGTGCCACATCGCGGCGACGGGCAGCTGGGGCACCTGCAGCGCCGAGATCACCAAGATCATGACGCCGACGAGCGTCGCGACCTGCAGCAGGGTGTGGCGGGTCGTCGCGTACAACGCCACCGCAGCCGCAGTGACGGTCGCACCGACGACGACACCGGTCCAGTCACCGGACAGCTCGGCGACGTCTGACGCGACGACACCAGCGAACCATCCGGCCCCTGCGATCGACGCGACGAACAGCGCCGCGCGCAGCCGGCTCATCGCTGGCGAAGCGACACGGCGAAGTGCGCCGGCCGAGCCCGCCAGCGCGGCGGTGAGCGTGGCCAGAATCGCCAGGCGGCCAGCAACGAGCAGGTCCGACCACACCTCGCCCAGCAGCAGGACGACCGCACCGATCGCGAGCGCCGCTCCGACGTATCCGATCGCCTCGGCGGCGGTCGTGCGCCCACGCGCCGCAGAAGCGGGCTGCGCACTGTCCGCTACCGGCGCCGGCGTCACGCCCGGCCGGGCGCGTTCGTGGGCATCGATCGCGGCCGCCTGCTCAGCCGTGATCAGGCCCGCATCGACCCAGCGGTCGAGCCGGTCACGCAGTTCGTTCACTGCACACCTCCGCGCCGCGGCGGCCAGGCACAACGCGCACATCGTGCAGGGTCTGACGCCGCTTGAGGCGCATTCGATGCGGCCGTGCGCACCTCGCACGCAGCGACGACCTCAGACCTCCCTGGCGACGTCCGTCAGGTCGGTGTTGGCCCCGCACACGACGACAGCGACACGTTCACCTTCGACCGGACGGTAGACGCCCGAGGTGAGCGCGGCGAGTGCCGCAACCCCGCCCGGTTCGGCGACCAGCCGCACGTCACGCCACAGCAGCGCCTGCGCACGGAGCACGTCGTCGTCGGAGATCAGGACGTGGTCGTCTCCCCAGCGCTCGAACGCTTCCCAGGCGAGCGAACCCAAGCGACGCGCCCCCAGCGACGACGCCGCGATGCCCGACACCTCGATGTCGACAGGCCCTCCCGCAGCACAGGCGCGGTCGAGCGTGGCCGTTCCGTTGGTTTCGACCGCGATGATGCGGATGCGATCTCCAAGCCATCCGGCGACGCCGGCAAGAAGCCCACCTCCGCCGCACGCGACGATGACGGTGTCGAACTCCGCCTGCTGCTCGAGTTCGAGCGCGATCGTGCCCTGGCCTGCGACGACCTCACGCTGGTCGTAGGCGTGCGCACGTAACGCGCCGGTGTCAACGACGAAATCCTCGGCGGCAGCGAGTGCATCGGCGTAGTACCCGTCGACGACACGCACCTGTGCTCCAGCCGTGCGCAACCGGTCGATCTTCGCGGCCGGGGAACTTGCCGGAACGAAGATCGTCGCGGGTACCGCCCTTTTCGCTGCAGCCCACGCGATGCCCAGGCCGAAGTTGCCACCCGAGGCCGCGACGACGCCGGCGTCGGGGACCTCGCGCGCGGAGAGCAACGAGAGTGCGCCGCGCGCCTTGAACGAACCCGTTACCTGGAGCAGTTCGAGCTTGAGGATCAGCGGAAACCCGAGATCGAAGGTGTCCGCGTCGACGTCGAGCACCGGCGTTCGGCGCACGTGGGTGCCGACACGGTCGTAGGCGTCGGCGATCTCGCTGGCGATGACGGGCTCAGGCACATGCGCACCTTACGGCGGTGCCGGCACGCAAAGGCAGATGTCAGGCCAGCCGCAGCATCGTGCGGGATCCGAACGCGTCCTCGATGACCTCGGCGACGTCGGGCTCGCCCAGCGCGAAACCCTGCGCGAGTTCGGCACCGAGCCGTTCGACGACTCGCAGGTCATCACCGGTCTCGATGCCTTCGGCGACCACGCGCAGCCCGAGCGTGCGCGCCAGATCGATCACCGATGCGACGACACGCTGGCCCAACGGATCAGACGACAGTCCCTGGATGAACTGACGGTCGATCTTGACCTCATCGACGGGAAGGTGGCGCAGCATCGACAGCGACGAGAAGCCGGTACCGAAGTCGTCGATGGACAGCACGATGCCTCGCGCACGCAGCGCTGCGAGGACGGGCAGCGCCGCGTCGAGATCCTCGATGAGCACGCTCTCGGTGAGTTCGAGCACGAGTCGGTCGGGTGGGAAGCGCACCCCGTCGAGAACCTCGTCGAGGAAGGCGACGAGACCGGCGTCGCGCAACTGCATTGCCGAGAGGTTCACCGCCACACGCAGGTCCTCGAGGCCGTGCTCCGCATGCCATTCGTCGAGCTTGCGGCATGCGGCGGCGATCACCCAACGGCCGAGAGGGACGATGACGCCGGTTTCTTCGGCCAGCGGGACGAACGTGTCGGGCGGCACCCGTCCGCGTTCGGGGTGATCCCATCGCAATAGTGCTTCGCATCCGTCAATGCGACGTTCACCCAGTCGCCAGATCGGCTGGAAGTGCAGTGCGAACGCACCCGAGGCGAGTGCACCGTGCAGGTCGGTGGCCAGCTCGATCCGAGCATCCGCACGGGCTCGCATCACGAGGTCGTAGCGGGCGACCCGGTCGCCGCCGGCAAGCTTGGCCGAGCGCAACGCGAGGTCGACGTCGGCCATCAGCGAGGCCGCGTCGGCGGCTGCCGCTGCAGTGACCACGACACCGATGCTCACGGTGACCGACACCGGCTGTTCCTGCCACGCGATCGGGTCGCTCGCGGTGCTGCGCACGCGCTCGGCGAGGTCCATGACAGCGTCAGGCAGCGCGTCGGGAACGACCACGACGAATTCGTCGCCGCCGATCCGTGCAATGAGCGCATCCGACGGGGCAACCCCTTGGAGCCGTTGCGCCAAAGTGAGCAGCACGGCGTCGCCGACGGCATGACCGAAGGTGTCGTTGATGGGTCGGAAGCGGTCGACGTTGAGGTGAATCATGCCGAGACGGCGCCCGAGCTCCGTTTCGTGCTCGATGAGCGCAGGGAGGTCCTCGTCGAGCATGAACCGGTTGCCGAGTCCGGTCAGCGCGTCCGTGCGTGCCGCCTGGGCGAGCCTGTGCTCGTTGGAGATCTGCTCGGTGATGTCGGTGAACGTCACGGTCGCACCGACGGCACGGCGCGCACCCCCGATCGGCCGCACGCTGATCTCGGCATCGAAAAAACTGCCGTCCGAGCCGAGCAGCTGCGTGCGGTGCGAGGCCAGTTTCCGGCCGGTAGCGACCGCCTCGCACAACTCGCACGCATCGGCGGCACCCAGGTGCAGCAGGTCGTGGTGATCGCGGGCGACGAGCGAAGCGACATCGACACCGAGCGCGTCCGTCATCGCATGGTTGACGTTCTGGATCACACCGCGCGCATCGACGCCGTAGGTCGGTCGGGCACCTGACTCCCACGCGAGAACGCGATCGGATTCGCTGCTGTGCCACGCGGCGAGCATCGAAGCGCCAACGATCCCGACAGCACCGACGTGCAGGCCCGCCCACAGCAACGGCTCGGCGCCGACCCAGGTCTGTGCACTGGCCCATCCCAGCGCCACGACGGTGTGCAGCACAGCGACGGCACCGACACACAACCCGACCAGACGCCAGCTTCCGTAGCAGGCGACCAGCGCAACCACCACGAGGAACAGCAACTGCGCTTCGGACGTGCCGCCGGCGACAGCAACCACCGCACCGCTGCCCAGCAGCAGTGCGACGGTGACCATCAGCGAGCGCAACCCTCTGCTCAGATCGGCGTCGGCACCGAAGAACACCAGCGCTGCGATCGCTGCTGGAACGACGAAAGCTGCGGTGAAGGGCGCGAGCCCGAAGACACCCAGCGCCACGAGCACCGGGGCGTGCGCAGCCGCGACGAAGGTCAGGATCCGGTGGCGGACCACGAATTCGGGCAGCGACAGCTCACTGCCGAGTGACGGCAGTTGCCGACGCCCCCCTGCTGCGTGCGCCACGCTGGCACCTCCGCCCGGAGGTATCGGCAGCGCACACAAGGAACTGAAGCGCCGGGAAACGGGCTGAGGCAGCAGTGTCCGCGGCCGGTGGGCAGCGTCAGGCCGAGCGTTCCTGCGGTTCGTCGATGCCGCGGAGCTTGCCATGCGGGACAAGCGTCGGGTTGGTGCGTTCACGAACCGTGTCGGCACTGATGACGCACCGTCCGACATCCTCGCGCGACGGCAGTTCGTACATGGTGTTGAGCAGCACTTCCTCGAGGATCGCACGCAGACCTCGCGCGCCGGTCTGCCGGAGGATCGCGAGATCGGCGACGGCCTCCAGTGCGTCCTGTTCGAACTCGAGCTCGACACCATCGAACTCGAAGAAGCGCCGGTACTGCTTCGTCAGCGCGTTCTTCGGCCGGGTGAGAATGTCGACCAGGGCGTCGCGGTCGAGTGGTTCGACCGACGAGACGACCGGAAGACGTCCGATGAACTCGGGGATGAGCCCGTAGCGGACCAGGTCCTCAGGCAGCACGTCGCGCAGCAGCCCTGCGAGATCCTCGTCGCGCGCCGCGACGACGTCGGCACCGAAGCCGACGCCCCGACGCCCCTGGCGCTGCTCGACGATTCGCTCGAGACCCGCGAATGCTCCCCCGCAGATGAACAGCACGTTGGTCGTGTCGATCTGGATGAATTCCTGATGCGGGTGCTTGCGCCCACCCTGCGGTGGCACGGACGCGACGGTGCCCTCCAGAATCTTGAGTAACGCCTGCTGCACGCCTTCGCCCGACACGTCACGGGTGATCGACGGGTTGTCGGACTTGCGCGCGATCTTGTCGACCTCATCGATGTAGATGATGCCGGTCTCGGCCTTCTTCACATCGAAGTCGGCCGCCTGGATCAACTTGAGAAGGATGTTCTCGACGTCTTCACCGACGTAGCCGGCCTCGGTCAGTGCGGTCGCGTCTGCGATAGCGAAAGGCACGTTGAGCAGTCGCGCCAGTGTCTGCGCGAGCAGGGTCTTGCCGGAGCCGGTGGGGCCGAGCAGCAGGATGTTCGACTTCTGCAGTTCGACGTCGTCTGACGTCGCCGTGGCCTGCGCGCCGACCTGGATCCGCTTGTAGTGGTTGTAGACCGCGACGGACAACGACTTCTTGGCCGGATCCTGCCCGACGACGTAGTCGTTGAGGAACTCGTAGATGTCCTTGGGCTTGGGCAGCTCGTCGAGGTGCAGGTCGACCGGTTCAGCGAGTTCTTCCTCGATGATCTCGTTGCACAGGTCGATGCATTCGTCACAGATGTAGACGCCGGGTCCGGCGATGAGCTTCTTGACCTGTTTCTGGGACTTGCCACAGAAACTGCACTTCAGCAACGCGTCGCCCTCACCGAACTTGGCCATCGCCGCCTCGCTGTCCGCACGTGTGTGGCCCGGCGCTCCCACGCCATGTCACGGCACGGCCCTAGGCGCCGCGACGCCGGGCGATGGTAACCGTCCACCGTGGCCAACGCCCGTGGGTGCGACGCCTCCGCAGTGGACGGCCGCGCGTACGACGGCTACTTCTGGCGCTTTCGGCTCGCGATGATCTCGTCGATCATCCCGTAGTCCTTGGCGCCCTGGGCGTCGAGGATGAAGTCCCGGTCGGTGTCGGCCGCGATCTTCTCGGCGCTCTGCCCGGTCTTCTCCGCGAGGATGTCGTTGAGCATGTCGCGCATGCGCAGGATCTCGGTCGCCTGGATCTCAATGTCGACCGACTGTCCCTGCGCGCCGCCCGATGGCTGGTGCAGCAGGATGCGCGAGTGCGGTAGGGCAAACCGCTTGCCCGGGGTGCCTGCGGCGAGCAACACCGCCGCCGCCGACGCGGCCTGACCCATGCAGGTCGTCTGCACGTCGCAGTTGATGTATTCCATCGTGTCGTAGATGGCGAACAGCGCGGTGATCGACCCTCCCGGCGAGTTGATGTAGAGCGCGATGTCTTTGTCCGGATCCTCTGACTCGAGGTGGAGCAGCTGCGCCATGACGACGTTGGCGATCTCGTCGTTGACCGGGGTGGCGAGGAACACGATGCGTTGTTGCAACAGACGCGAGTAGATGTCGAACGCGCGTTCACCACGGTTCGTCTGCTCGATGACGGTGGGCACGAGGTAGCCCGTGGGCGAGGCCGGTGCGGCGAGGTCGGCCGCAGCCGATGCCAGGGAAGCGGGGGTGTCCACGGGACGCTCCGTGATCGGTGGTGGCAGCGATCGCTGGTGACGGCGCAGCGTACCGAGGCGACGCCACCGGACCGTGGGCCTTAGCCGGGGCGACTGAGCCTCCCTGTCACTCGCGCCCCGGCACGATCAGACCGGACGGCGCGTCGTCGGACGACCCACCGCTGCTCGGGACGCTCGACGCGTCGTCGCGTCCCGGCACGATCAGTCCGGACGCCGCGTCGTCGCGCTCGACGAGACCAACGTCCTCGAGTATCTCGTCGGGGGGGGTGCCGGTGACGTCGGCGGCGTCGACGATCGCGTCGATGGTCTTGCGCCGCTGGATGTCACCGACCAGGACCGGCAGACTCCCCTGCTCCTGGATGATCTGGGCGATCTCGTTCGGCGCCATCTGGTTGGCCTGTGCGTGCCGGGCGATCTCCTGCTCGAGGTCGCTCGCCTCGATGCCGACCTGGAGCTTCTCCGCCAAGCGGTCGAGCACGATGCGTGCTTTGACCGACGACGACGCTTCGGTGCGTGCCTGCTCTTCGATTTCTTCGCGACTCGTGCCCTGAGCGGTGAGCAGGTCGTCGACGTCCATGCCGAACTGCTCCGCCTGGTGCTCGAGGCGATGGAAACGTTCTTCGACCTCACCGTCGATCATCCGCGGAGGCAGCGGCACGTCGACTCGGGCCAGATATGCGTCGAGGACGCGGCCACGCAGCTCGTGGCGGGCCTGTTCGATCCGCAGACGCGTCAATGAGCGGCGGATGTCTGCGCGCAATTCGTCCAGGGTGTCGAATGACGAGGCGGTCATGGCGAAATCGTCGTCGAGGTCGGGCAGCACCTTCGCGCGGACATCGGTGATGTGGACCTCGAACGTCGCAGTGCGCCCCCCGTAAACGGGGTAGCCCTCCGGCATCTCGTCGTCGTAGGTCACCTCGTCACCGGCGCGCTTGCCGGCGAGTTCTTCGTCGAGTCGCGGCGTGACACCACCACTGCCGACTTCGTAGAGCGCGTCTTCGACCTGTGCATCCTCGATGACCTCGCCATCAACGGTCACCGTCAGATCGAGGGTGACCATGTCACCCTCGACGGCTTCGCGATCGACCTCTTCGAGTTCGGCGAAGCGCTCCCGCAGCGCCTCGATCTGCTCGTCGACCGACGCGTCGCTGACCTCCCAATCGGGGAACTCGACGGCGATCCCCGTGTGGTCGGGCGCATCGAACGTCGGCCGGACCTCGACGGTGGCGGTGAAGCTGCATCCCTCGTGCTCGTCGAAGTGGTCGACGTCGAGTTCGGGTTGCGCGACCGGTTCGATCTGCTCGCTGCGCAGCGCCTCGACGTAGTAGTCGGTGATCGAATTCTCCAGCGCCGTTTGCGCGATCGTCTCCTTGCCGAAGCGCTGCTCGAGAAGCCGCCGTGGCGTCTTGCCCGGGCGGAATCCCGGCATCCTCACCTGCTCGGCGAGCGAACGTGCAGCATGATCGAACGCACGCTTGACGCGTTCGGGTTCGACATCGACCGTCAGGCGAACGGTCACGTCGTCGACGGTCTCGAGGGAGGTCTTCACGTCAAAGGTCCTTGCGTGGAAGTCTGGTGGGCCGCAGCCGCGTGATCCTGCGCTTGCGATGGGCTGGCGGGTGTGGGGCGAGCCTGCTGCGGGTGTCCGCCTGCCCGGCGCGGACCGGCTGTGACCGTCACGTGGGCTGCCGAGGGCGGGATGGTTCCAGGTCACCCGCGCGCTGTCCATCCGGGCGACCCGGCCCGGCCGTGTCGCGGCCGGGGCGGCCACCACCGGAGGCTACGCTCCTCCCACCGGGGTGTGGCGCAGCTTGGTAGCGCACCTGCTTTGGGAGCAGGGGGTCGTCGGTTCGAATCCGGCCACCCCGACGGTACACAGCTGCATGGACGCGCGAGCGACGCGGGGTGTCAGCGGCCCCGCCGATTGCGGGCCGTCTCGCGCCGCGTGACATACCGGTCGATCTGCCGCCACAGGTCGTCGCGCACTTCCACGACGGCACGGAACAGGTCGGCATCGTTGGAGGTGGCGACCATCCGGGGAGCGCCGCTGATCCAGCACTCGAGCGTCATGCGCTGTTTCGAGGTGTCGCGATCCTTGACCGACAGTTCGAGTTCGACCTGCGACGGTTCCCAGCGCGACAGGCGACGCTCCAGGCGGCCGAACATCAGCTCGCGCACACGCGCGTACTCGTCCGGCCGGAATTCGGGAACGATGCGCAGGCGCTGTTCGAACTCGGACGAAGACTCGGTCACGAGTGCCTCCTCGGTGTGCTCGCCGGTGTGCGTGCCGCCCCGCCACGCGGGGGACGTGACGGGAGGTGGCGCAGGGTCGTCGTTGCTTGCGACGCTACCTCGCCTGGCACGCACGGTCGTCGGCCGTCGGTCCCCCACACACAGGACCCACGACCCGTGCCGCTACCCTGCGGCCGCCCGCGGGTGTAGCTCAATGGCCAGAGCCCCAGCCTTCCAAGCTGGTGATGCGGGTTCGATTCCCGTCACCCGCTCTTCCGACCCACTTCCCGCGCACATCCGCGCACATCAGCGGACGCCGTTGGTCGCGAGGACCGTGATCAGCGAAGGGCCTTGCCCTGCTCAACGAGCGCGTCGGCGAGAATCCGCACGGCCTTGGGACCCACGCCGTGCATCTCGAGAAGTTCTGTTTCGCTTCGGGTCGCGACCTTGTCGAGGGTGGTCAGCCCGGCGGTCAGCAGTGCACGCGTGGCCGCTTTGCCGATCCCTGCCGGGAGGTCGCTGTCCGGGTGTTCGCCCGACTCGATGATCGCGGTGAGTTCCGCGGCCAGAGGCTTCGGCGCGCGATGCTTCCACGCGGCAAGTGTCAATGACCACAGGTGCTGGCCACCGACATCGCGCAACGGCGCGGCGAACCCGATCTGGCGACCTGCGTGCATCAGCCGCTCGGCGCTGGGATACGCCGCGATTGCCGTGCGCGCCTCGTCGTCGGGCAGGTGCAGCTCGACGGTTCCCTGGGACGTCAGCGCAGCGAACGGCCGTCCCCGTATCGAGTACACCACTTTGCTGGCGCGGTGCTCCTCGGCGACGTCGGGGAACGTCAGCGCCGCATTCCGAAGGATCTTCCGACTCGTCATGCACTCCCCCTGTTCGAGTTCGCACGCCCGTGTCGCCGGCCTCAGGCAGCCGCGCCGCGGCGGGCCGAATCCGGGTGAGGGACAGTTCGGTAGATGCGGATCGACGCCCCCGCCAGCCACGCCCATCCGGTGACGACGGCAAGCCACAAGGCGAACACCCCGGCACTGCTCATCGCCAACGCTGCGCCCAGGACGAACCCGGCGACGATGACCGCAGCGGCGACGTACGACCAGATGGCTGGCCGCGTCGCGCCGTGTTCGAGAAACCACGTCGCGACAACCAGCGCTGCAGCGACCAGCGCGACGAACCCGACGGCACCGGCAACGAAATGCAGCACGCCAGACGTCGTCGACGCCGTATCGACTCCTGGCGGAAAACCACCCATCGGATCAGGCAGTGCTACCGCACTGGCGACCAACGCGACCGCGTAGACGCCCAGGAGAACGGCGGCACGGCGTGCTGCAGGTGACGGCGCCAACGCCCGGGCGAACCCGACAGCGGCAGCGGATGTCATCGCGCCGGTCACGACGAAATTGGCGCGTTGCATCCACCCGCGCTCACCAAGGGTCAGCAGGCTCAACGCATGATGCTGCAGTTCGAACCCGTCGCGGGTCAGTGCCAGCGATATCCCGACAGCCAGATAGAACGCTCCCGCCAACACCCCGTAGCCGAGCAGCGAACGCGTAACGGCAGCGGCGCCGTCGAAGCCGACCGCATGCCGACCCTCACCCATTGCCCGCTCCCAAGCATCGTTCTGGACCCGTGCCCCGAGGGAACAACGCTACACTTTTGCACTAATCGGTGCAAAATCTGCGCGTAGACGACCGGGCTGCCGATCGGGGAGTACCGCGTGGACGCCAGCGGGCCGCGACATCCGCCGCTTTCCTCGTCGCACGCCGTCGATCCGCGCGTGGTGCGTTCCCGCACCGCCGTCCTCGAGGCGGCCACCCTGAGCTTTCTCGAACACGGCTACGTCGAGACCAGCCTCGACGACATCGCCCATCGTGCCGGGGTCGCCAAACGGACGATCTACAACGTCGTGGGCGACAAGGAGGCCGTGTTCCGTTGCGTTCTCGACGCCGCGATCGACACCGCGGAACGCTTCTCGGTCGAGGTCGTGGAGAATCTCGCGAGCGGCGACGACATCGAGACCGAGCTACGCGATGCTGCGCTGCAGTTGGCGCGAGCAGTGCTCACCGGCCGCATCGTCGCGCTCCGCCGGCTGTTGATCGCCGAGGCCCGCCGATTCCCTGAACTCGCCGCGTCCTATTACCAGCGCGCTCCCGGCCGGGTGATCAACGGCCTTGCCGCCGCGCTGCAGCGCTACGACCAGCGCGGCGAACTCACCGTTGATGAGCCCGTGCGCGCAGCCGAGCAGTTCGCGTTTCTCGTCCTGGGAGCTGCGCTCGATCGGGCGCTGTTCGCAACCGATGACACACCGGTCGACGAGGCTCTGCTCACCGAACGCGCACTCACGGGTGTCGACACGTTCGTGCGCGCCCACCGGCCCACGAGCGCCGCCTCCGCGCAGAACAACCGCTGAGTCGGGGTGATCGGGTTCACCTCAGAGGAGAACCGTCGTCGCTCGGCGACGCTCCATCCCGCCAAAGCAACGGTCTAAGGTTCGAAGACACGGCGGACGCACGGACGCGACCGCGAGATCTGGAGTGGCCATGACCGTCCTCGCGACCCATGCCGCATGGGTCCTCATCGTGACCTTTGCGATCTCGCTGCTGTATGAACTGTGGCGGGCGACAGCCAAGGCCGGCACCTCCCGTCACGACTCCCTCGAGGCGTTCGCGCGGGGATTGGTCCTGTACGTCGTGGCAACGGTCGTGATCGTTGCGCTGTTCGTCGGGACAGCCTGGGCGTCGTGGGCGGCTCTGGTCCTCAGCACCGTGATGATCCTCGTGTCGGTCTTCTACTACAACCCGGTGGTCATGGGCGAACGCGAGCCAGGAATCATCGACTGGGTCGAGGACCTGGTATTCACGGGGCTGCTGTTCGTCGCAGCGACACTGCTCCTCTACGACGTGACCGGCTTCCAGTTGCAGCACTGACAGGTCCCGTCGACTCCCGCGCAGAGCCTTCAGGACGGCATCTGGCGCATGACGACGCGTGGGAAGCCACCTGACACCGCATCGGTTCCTGCAGCTTCGACGAACCCGGCCCGTTCGAACAGCGACCGCGTTCCGACGTAGGCCATGGTGACGTCGACCTTCGCGCCACGGTTGTCGACCGGATAGCCCTCGACCGCCGCAGCGCCACGTGCAAATGCATAGTCGACCGCGCCTTCGAGCACGGGTAGCGCGTAGCCGCGGCCACGAAAACCCGGCCGGACGCGGATGCACCAGATCGACCAGGCGGGCAGGTTGTCCACGTGGGGGATCTTGCGCGATCGGGCAAAGGGCAGTTCGGCGCGCGGTGCGACCGCTGCCCAAGCGACCACCTCACCATCGTCGTAGGCGAGCACGCCAGGACCGTCGTCGCTGCCGCAGAGGCCCCGGACGTAATCGCGGCGGGCCGGGCCGACCAGCTCGCCGTTCGTCCGCGAATCCACACGGTGGCTCAGGCACCAGCACACCGAGGCATCCGGCTTCTTGGGCCCGAGCATCATGGCGAGATCGTCGAATCGATCGAGCGTCGCCGCCTCCACCCGCACGGCCATCCCGCCTCCCATGTCGGTGCGCGACCAATGGTGCCTGCCGAGCGCACGATCTGCGTGCGATGGCTCTTGACATCACCTCAGTGCCATGGTTCATTACTCAACCAATGAACCACTGCACATGGCGTCGCGTCTCGTGCAGCGGTCGGCGTGGAAGGCAGCGCGGTGTTCGATGATCGCAGCCCGATCTACCGGCAGATCGCCGAACAGATCCGCACCCAGGTCCTGGACGGGACGCTGGCCGACGACGAGCAGGTCATGTCCACCACGCAGTACGCGAGCTTCTACCGGATCAACCCCGCGACCGCAGCCAAGGCGTTTGCGGAACTGGTCGACGAGGGGGTCCTCTACAAACGTCGGGGACTTGGCATGTTCGTCACACCCGGCGCACGCAACCAGTTGCGCGACGAGCGACGACGTGCCTTCTTCGCTGACGTCGTCGAACCCGTCATCGAGCAGGCCCGTGCGCTCGGGATACCGCTCGCCGAGATCACACGGCGCCTGGTCGAAGCCGAGTCGGCATCCCCGACCGAGTCGACCCACGAGCAGCCACGGGGGCCACAGGCTTCCACGACCGTCACGGGAGACGCATCATGAGTGTCCGCGTCGAAGTGCGCAATGTGACGTTGCGCTACGGCAAGACCGTCGCACTCGACGATCTGACGGTCCAGTTCGCGCCGGGGGTGATCCACGGACTCCTCGGCCGCAACGGATCGGGCAAGACGAGCCTGCTGTCGGTCATCGCCGGATTCCGGCGGGCGACGGCAGGCGAGGCGCTGATCGATGGCGAGCCGGTGTTCGAGAACGCCGACGCCGTCGCCAAGATCGCGTACCTGCGCGGTGCTGGCGACACGGTCGAGCACGACTGGCCTGCCGACAAGGTCTCGCATGCGCTCGGGATCGCGGCCGACCTGCGGCCGCTGTGGGACGACGACTACGCCACGCGACTCTCGGAGGTGTTCGAGCTCGATCACGGCAAGCGCATCGGTGAGCTCTCACGAGGCCAGCGTGCCGCGCTCGGCGTCGTCCTGGGGCTCGCGTCCCGGGCGCCGCTGACCATCTTCGACGAGACCTACCTCGGCCTTGACGCGCCGTCGCGGTACGCCTTCTACGACGAGCTCCTCGACGACGTCATCGCCCATCCACGCACCGTCGTCGTCTCCACGCATCTGATCGAGGAGGTCGCCCGACTCCTGGGGCACGTCACGATCATCGACCATGGCCGGCCGCTACTGACCGGCGACGCCGACGAGCTGCGCAGTCACGGCGCGACGATCACCGGCCTCACCGCCGACGTCGAGCACGCCGCGCAGGGGCTGCCCGTCGTCGCGACGCGCACGCTCGGACCGACCACGCAGGCCACCGTCACCGGTCCGCTTCCTGACGGCTTCGTGGCAACGGCACAGCGGGAGGGACTCGACATCGGCCCCGTCGGACTCCAGGACCTCTTCGTGCATCTCACGGGCGCAACGCCCCGCACGGACGGCCATGAAGCGATGACGCGCCCGGGAGGTGCCCGATGACCGCAGCGACCATCGATCGACGCTCCTGGCCGATCCTCACACACAGGGTCAAGGAAGACGTCGCCTGGCTGCCGGTGATCGTCGGAGCCTTCTTCACGTTCGTCCTCACCGCCACCTTCGTGGTGTCGCTGTACCGCGACATCGCCGTGTCCGGTTGGGACATCGCCACCCAGATCCCCCGCTGGTACGCGGGTGGCGTCGGCGTGTACCTGACGGCGGTCTACCTGCCCCTGTACATCGCCCACGGCAACACTCGTCGCAACATCTGTCGACAGCTCGCGGTCTTCGCCGCCGCCTTCGTGATCGTCTTCGCCGGCCTGATCGCCCTCGGCTACGTGCTCGAGCATCTGATCTATCAGGCGGCTGGCTGGCCACAGGCACTCACTGCGGACCATCTGTTCACCGACCCGCTCGACTACTGGATGATCGTCGTTGAGTTCACCGGCATGTTGTCGGTGTGGGTCGCCGGCGGAGCGATGCTCGGGGCAGCCTTCTATCGCAACCCGGCGGTCGGGCTGCTGCTCGTCCCGGTCGCGCTGGTCATGGCCGCGATCGTCGAAGCCGCGTACGGGCCGTCGATGTTCGACGGCATCGGTGCGCTGGTCGGCATCCTCGGCGTCACGGTCACCCAGACCACCCCGGCAGGGGCTGCGGCGACGTCAGCTGTGCTGGTCGCCGTCGCGCTCGCCGTGACGTGGCCGATGGTGCGTGACATGCCGATGCGGCCCCGACCCAACTGACCGCGAGCTGTCTCGTTGACACCCGCCACTGCGGCAGTTCGACGTCGCCATCGGCGGTGCTGTCCCCCGATGTCCGCGCGAACGGATGCGGCAAGCTGCCTTCATGCGTGCGGGCCAGTATGTGTGCTGGCCCGGCGCTGCCTGTGTCCTCACCCGTCCGGCCGCGCCCCGTGGATGCCGATTGCCCACGCGGCAGCGCGGACCGCGGCGCGCGCCGCCTCGAACGCGCCGACGCCTTCGAGCCATGCACGCAGAAACGTGCCCGCGAACGCATCGCCTGCGCCGCCCGTGTCCACCACATCGCCAGGGTGCGCCTCGACGTGACGCGGCGGGGCTCCGCGGGTCGCAATCAACACGCCACGTGCCCCCAGCTTGAGCGCGACGATCTCGGCGTGACGCGTCAATTCCTCGGCGACTGCCGCAGGGGCGTCACGCGAGGTGAGCAGCCTGCCCTCGTCGAGATCCGGCAGCAGGATGGTGAGCGCGCCGAGGTCGGCGAGCATCCGCTGTGCGCCCACCCCCTCGATCGCAGCCAGTGAGCGAGGGTCGAACGACACCGCTGCGCCGATGCTGCGCGCGTGCCGAACCAACCCGACGACGACGCGCCGGACCGCCGGTTCGACCAGGCTGTCGCCGCACACGTGGACGAGACTTACGTCGTCGAGCACCGACGTCGGCAGGTCGTTGTCGACGATCGCGGCGTTCGCACCTCGATCCTGGTAGATGGTCGTCCCAGATCGAGCAGCGATCCGCACGATCCGACCCGTGGATGCCGAGGGGTCAGCGGCCAGGCGCGCATCGACACCGGCCGCGCGCAACGCATCGGTGTGCCGTTGATGGTCGTCCGCGGCGACCCGCCCGACCAGGCGCGTTCGTGCTCCCGCTTCTGCGAGCCACAGCGCCTGAAGTAGCCCGGAGCCGCCCGCGCTGACGTCGACGCTGGCGGGCATCGCGCCACCCCGCGGCGCATGCGTCAAAGGATGCACCTCGATGGTGTCGATGACGTCGCCAACGACGAGAACCGTCCGGGTCACCGGTGTCCCGGGATCGGCAGAGGAAGCTCGGCGCACGCATCCTGGTCCAGCGCAGCAACCAGCAGGCTGTCGTCATCGACGAGCGGCTGCAGGTAGCTCGCGTCGTCGAACTGGGCGAGCAGGAACGCCCGGCGTGTGTCTCTCCCGCCGTCGTCGAGCACGCGCTGCGTCTCGTCGTGGAGTGTGGTGGCGGCGTCGACGAGCGATCCGATGCGCGGATCGAGATCGCCCGTCACCGACGCACGAACGACGTCGGCGACATGTCCGGTGACGAACGCGAGCGCCTCGAGGGTGGCATCGACCGCATCCTCGGCGGTTGCGGCGGGATCGAGTCCGAGGTCGTCGACGCGTTCGATCGCGTCACGGTGCGCCTCGCAGTACACGGTGAGCTGCCCGAGCAGCGTTTCGGAATCATCCGCTGCGTCGGCGGCGCCGCCGGTCGATCCGGCGGGAGCGTCCGCGGCGTCTGGATCGTCGGTCGCCAACCCCGGCTCCGATTCGGTGCGGCCACCGACGTCGAGGGGCACCTGTTGAAGGCCCCGTTCGGCAAGGTCAGCGACGAGCACGACCGCAGAAAGGATGGCAAGGGCCGTCCACAGGTTGAGTGCGAACTCGGACACTGCCGCCACCTCGTCAGTGCAGCGCGTCAGCGGTGTGCGCTGACGCTCCGTCCAACGCCTCCCACGGTAGCGTTCCGAAGCGTTGTCTCCCGAGCCACGGACCCAGGCACCCACAGCGACATGCGGCCGATCCGTTTCGTCGTCGTCGCCGCGCTCGTCGCGGCGATCCTCGGCGTGCCCACGGTTGCGCACGCCGCCCGGGACACCTCGGCGGAACAGCAGCTCGTGCAGTTGCTCAACCAGGAGCGAACCGCACGCGACCTGCCACCGCTGCGTGTCGCGAGCGACATCCGAGGCGTCGCCTACAGCTGGTCGGTGCGCATGGCGCGCCGCGACACGCTGGGGCACAACCCGAACTACAGCCGCCAGATCTGCTGCTGGGCGTACGTCGGCGAGAACGTCGCACGCGCGCAAGGCATCGACGACCCGTCACGCATCGGTGAAGCCGTCGGCATCGTGCACGCCGAGTTCATGGCCTCGCCGCGGCATCGCGACAACATCCTCGATGCGTCGTTCGACGAGGTCGGTGTCGGGGTGGAAGTCGTCGGCGAGCTGATGTGGGTCACTCAGAACTTCCGTGGCCGCAACGCCGCACCACAGCCGGGCGTCGGTCCCGCGCCTGTCGACGACAACGCCGACCCGCCCGCCTCTGACGCCACTGCGCCCGGCGACGCGACGGGCAACGACGTCGCGACCCCGCCTCCCACTGGTGCACAGCAGTCGGCGCTCGACCTGCTCATCGCGGTCAGTACCTCGCAGGTCGATTCGCCTGACACACCCACTGAGGCGTTCGGTGTCGCGGCATGGCATCCGGTTGCCAGGCTCCTCGACCGGTTCGTCCTCGTCGACCTCGATGACGACGGCAGCGTCGCGTCGCTGCTGCACGAGATCCGTGGCCGGCGCGGCACGAGCACGCATCTGCCGCATCCGATCGACGCACTGATGAGGCGCAGCGCCGTCGTCGACCACGTAGGCGACGTCGGCGAGCAGGACACGTCCGCGCCGACATGACGCAGCCCGCAGCACGCTCTGCCCACCACCCTCAGGCGTCGACCGGGCCGACCTGTCCGGCGTCACCCTGTTCGACCAGTGCTGTCCGAAGGCGCCGAGCGGCGTCGTCCATCACCGCCGGGTCCGGGTCCGGGTCGGCGTGATCGAAACTCATATCCGCCATCGAGTCGATCGCGAGCACGTGCAGGTGCACATGGGGCACCTCGAAACCGGCGACCATCTGACCGACGCGGGCGGGCGAGAACGCACGCTGGATGCCAGTACCGATGCGCTGTGCGACCTGGGCGCAGTGGGCCCACGTATCCGGGTCGAGGTCGAGCCAGTGATCGACCTCGATGCGCGGCACCACCAGTGTGTGACCGACCGTGATCGGGTTGATGGACAGGAACGCCACCGCCGTGTCGTCGCGCCACACGAAGCGGCCGGGCAGCTCACCGTCGATGATGCGTGTGAAGACGCTCGCCACGTCGTGTCCTTTTCCGAGGTCCCGACCGGCGCAGCGCCGTTCCGCCACGGCCGACGCGGGCTGCCGACCCTGTGGTCGGTGACGATCGGGCTGGCCGGTGCTGCTCGATCCTAATGATCTCGACGGTGCGCGTCGCCCAGAGGGCTCGGCGGGCATGCCGTCCGGACGGCCGCGTCATGCCTGCCGCACAAGCTGGCGGGAACATCTGCGAGCCGATCATCGTCGCGACAGGAACGGCAGCGTGACCACCTCGACGTCGACCGGCGTGCCGCGCACGTCGACCGCGAACCGGCGACCGACCTCGGCGACTTCGGAGCGCACGTATGCCATCGCGATCGGCACACCCAGCGTCGGCGACAGCGCCCCGCTGGTCACCGTCCCCACGGGTCCGTCGTCGCCGGCGATCACCTCGTTGCCAGCGCGCGGTGCCCGACGTCCCTGCCCACGTAGCCCGACCCGTCGTTGCGCGGCCGGTGCATCCGCTGCTTGTCTGAGTGCGTCCCGGCCGACGAACGCTCCCTTGTCGAACGCGACGACACGTCCGAGACCGGCGGCGAACGGGTCACGGTCCTCGGTGAGTTCGTGCCCGTACAGCGGCATGCCCGCCTCCAGCCGCAGCGTGTCACGGCAGGCGAGGCCGCACGCGACGACGCCATCGTCGGCGCCGGTGACGGCAAGCGCCTCCCAGAGCAGCTCGGCTGCCTCAGCGGCGACGAACAACTCGAAGCCGTCCTCGCCGGTGTAGCCGGTGCGGGCGAGCCACACGGGCACACCGCCGATCCACACGTCGCGTCCGGCGTAGACAGCCACATCAGCGGCGTCAGCCACCCCGAGGCGACGCAGGACCTCGACGGCGATCGGCCCCTGGATCGCCACGAGTGCGCTCGCGGAGGTGACTTCGTCGATGGCGACATCGAAGTCAGCGCACCGGTCCTCGAGTTCGGCGACGACACGCGCGGTGTTCGCGGCGTTGGCGACAACCAGGAATCGCGTGTCATCGCGCCGGTAGACGACGAGATCGTCGAGCACGCCACCTTCGGGGGCACACAGCATCGTGTAGCGCGCACGACCGACCGCGACCGCCGACAGATGGCTGACGAGCGCGTAGTCGAGCGCCGCTGCCGCTTCCGGGCCCGTGACGTCGACCTGGCCCATGTGGCCGAGGTCGAACAGCCCGGCTCGTTGGCGCACCGCGCGGTGTTCGGCCAGGTCGCTGCCGTAGCGCACCGGCATGGACCATCCGGCGAACGACGTCATCGTCGCACCTGCGGCGACGTGGACGCCATGCAGCGCGGTCCGTCGCAGCGCCTCATTGTCGCGCGCGGTGATGCCGGGAGTGTTGCCGGTAGTCACGATGCGAGCTCCTCGAAAGCTTCCGGAGGCGGGCAGGCGCACACGAGGTTGCGGTCGCCGCGAGCCCCGTCGATCCGAGACACCGGCGGGAAGAACTTGTGGGCGCGGGTGTGCGCCGTCGGGAAAACGGCGGTCGCACGGTCGTAGGGATGCTGCCAGTCGTCGGTGACCGCCGCAGCCGGATGCGGCGCGTTGACGAGCGGATTGTCGTCGGCGGGCCAGCGCTGTGCACGCACCATGTCGATCTCGTCGGCGATCGCAAGCATGGCGTCGCAGAATCGGTCGAGTTCGGCGAGGTCCTCGCTCTCGGTCGGCTCGACCATCAACGTTCCGGCGACCGGAAACGACAGTGTCGGCGCGTGGAACCCGTAGTCGATGAGCCGCTTGGCGACGTCCTCGGCGTCGATGCCGGCGTCCCGCTGCAGCCCACGGATGTCGAGGATGCACTCGTGCGCGACGAAGCCGCCGTCGCCGCGGTACAGCACCGGGAAACGCTCACCGAGTCGCGCCGCAACGTAATTGGCCGTGAGCACGGCGGTCTGGGTCGCACGGGTGAGCCCAGCGGCACCCATCATCCGCACGTACGCCCAGGCGATCGGGAGGATCGACGCAGAGCCGTACGGCGCAGCCGAGACCGGTCCGACCGCTCCGTGGCGTCGTGACGGATCGGGGTGCATCGGGTGGGTCGGCAGGAACTCGACGAGGTGCTCGGCGACCGCGATCGGCCCGACGCCGGGACCCCCGCCACCGTGCGGAATGCAGAAGGTCTTGTGGAGATTCAGATGCGACACGTCGCCGCCGAACCTGCCAGGTGAAGCGACTCCCAGCAGGGCGTTGAGGTTCGCGCCATCGATGTAGACCTGACCGCCGGCGTCGTGCACCATCCGGCACACCTCACCGATGCTCTCCTCGTACACACCGTGGGTCGAGGGGTAGGTCACCATGATCGCCGCGACCGTCCCGTCGTTCGCGGCGAGTTTGGCCGCGAGGTCCTCGAGCGACACCGTGCCGTCATCAGCGGCGTCGACCACCACGACCCTCATGCCCGCCATCACCGCGCTCGCGGCGTTGGTGCCGTGCGCCGACGACGGGATGAGGCACACGGTGCGGGTCGTGTCACCCCTCGAGGCGTGGTAGGCGGCGATTGCGAGCAGCCCGGCGAGTTCTCCCTGCGAACCGGCGTTGGGCTGCACGCTGACTGCCGCATATCCGGTCATCTCGGCGAGCATCGTCTCGAGTTCACCGATCAAGGTGACTGTGCCCTGGGCCTGCTCGGCGGGTGCGAACGGATGTATGCCGGCGAACGCCGGCCAGCTGATCGGCTCGAGTTCCACTGCCGCGTTGAGTTTCATCGTGCAGGACCCCAGAGGGATCATGCCGCGGTCCAGGCCGTAGTCCTTGTCAGCGAGCCGACGCAGGTAGCGCATCATCGACGTCTCGGAGCGGTGCGCGTGGAACGTCGGGTGGGTCAGCACGCTCGAGCGTCGACGGCACCCGTCAAGGAGTTCGGTGTCCAGCTCGTCGCCGGTCAGCGTCTCCTCGTCGCCGCCAGCGGGCGGTTGGACGCCGAACGCAGCGGCGACGGTCTCCAGGTGTTCGGGGCGTGTGGTCTCGTCGCAGGCGATCCGCACGTGGTCGGCGTCGACCAGACCGAGGTTGATGCCACGAGCCTCGGCCTCGGCGACGATCTGCTCGGCCTGGGCGGGCACCCGGGCGAGCACGGTGTCGAAGAAGGTCGCATGGACGACCTCGACGCCGCCCGACCGCAGCGCGTCCGCAAGCGCACGGGCGCGCGCGTGCACACGTCCGGCGATGTGCTCGAGGCCGTCCGGGCCGTGCCACACGGCGTACATCGCTGCCATGACGGCGAGCAGCACCTGGGCGGTGCAGATGTTGGACGTGGCCCGCTCACGGCGGATGTGCTGCTCGCGTGTCTGCAGGGCGAGGCGGTAGGCGGGCCGTCCGTCGGCGTCGACGGATACACCGACGAGCCGGCCGGGAAGGCTGCGCTCCAGCCCTTCGCGCACCGCGAGGAAGCCAGCGTGCGGGCCGCCGTAGCCGAGGGGCACGCCGAACCGCTGGGTGCTGCCCGCGGCGACGTCAGCGCCGATATCGCCGGGGGGTGCCAGCAACGACAGCGCCAACAGGTCACAGGCGACGGTCACCATCGCGCCGCGCTCGTGGGCCTGTTCGATCAGGCCGCGATGGTCACGTACGGCCCCCGACGCACCGGGAGCCTGCAGGATCAGACCGAAGAGTTCGCCCTCGGGCAGGCCAGTGGCGTGCAGATCGTCGGCGACGACGACGTCGATGCCCAGGGGTGCACACCGCGTCGCGAGCACCGCCAACGTCTGAGGGAGCACGTCGGGGTCGACAACCAGGCAATCGGAACGGCCACGCGTCGCGCGGTGCATCAACGTCGCTGCTTCGGCCACCGCGGTGGCTTCGTCGAGCATGGAGGCGTTGGCGACAGGGAGCCCGGTGAGGTCGCCCACCATCGTCTGAAAGACCAGCAGAGCCTCGAGGCGGCCCTGGCTGATCTCGGGCTGGTAAGGCGTGTACGCCGTGTACCAGGCGGGCGATTCGAGCACGTTGCGGCGCAGCACGGCCGGGGTGATGGTGTCGTGATAGCCCAGCCCGATCATCTGGACCCGTGCGACGTTGCGCGCGGCATGGCCGCGCAGCGCGTCGAGCGCCTCGCCCTCGCCGAGAGCAGGCGGCAGGTCCGGTTGCGCGGCGTCGCGGATGGATGCAGGCACGGCCCGGTCGATGAGATCCTCGAGGCTCGTCGCGCCCACAGCGTCGAGCATCCGGTCGATCTCGGCCCCTCGAGGGCCGATGTGACGGTCAGCGAAATTCGCGGTCACCGCAAGGCTCCTTGCCCGCCGTCTTCCGGCAGGTCGGTCGCCTCCCCACTCTGTTGCGGGACCTGAGAGGTTCGCCGCGCACCGCGCGGCTTGCACCATCGGTGAGACGGCATCGCCGTCTGCTCTCCAGAGTGGCCTGATCCGGTCGGTTGGGGGGCCTGAGAGATTCGGGGAGTGATTGCTCCTTCGGCGGCCGGTCTGCTGCCGGCGCTCTCCCGACCGGGGTTCACGGCCGTATGTGGTTGTCCGGCGACGGTAAGCCGCAGCCGCGGCGGCGTCAACGACGTCGGGCCGAGCGCGTCCACGCCGCGATCCGCACGGCGACAGCGTCGCGCACGCCAAGGAACGCAACGAGCAGCACGGCTCCGTACACGACCAACCGGAGCTGTCCGAGCGGCCGCAACAACTCGTCGAGGATCGTGACCGCCGCCGCGCCGACGACCGGACCGAGCGTCGTGCCGAGGCCGCCGATCATCACGATCACGAGCACGCGCACGTCCACATGGCCGAACGCGAACGTGCCGGGCGAGACGAAGCCTTCCTGGAGCCCATGCAACGCACCGGCCAGACCGATCAGCGCCGCGGCCAGCGCGGCGACGGCGACATTGGTGCGAACGACGTCGACGCCGGCCAGGGCGGCGGCGACCGGGTCGTCACGCACAGCCCGCGCTGCGGTTCCCAGGCGCGAGATCGCGACGAGGCGATACACGATGAGTGCAACCGCCAACACCACCGTCAAGGCCAGGTGCGCCCCGACCGGATGTGCGAGCACCGTGGCCGACGCTGTGCCCACGACCCGGCCGGTTTCACCGCCGGTGTGTGCACGGGCAGCGAGCAGCACGTTCGCGAACGCCAGCGAGGCGACCAGCGTGACCACACCGACGAGCAGTACTCCGAGCCGACGGACGACAGCGAGCCAGGCGAGTCCGGCTCCGGCGCCAGCAGCGGCCACGATCCCGACGGCGACAGCTAGGCCGAGCGGCCATCCCCGGTCGTCGGCGAGGATGGCGCAGCCGTACGCCGCGACGCCGGCAAGAGCGCCGACGCACAGCAGCAACTGTCCCGACATGCCGAACAGCAGATTCCAGGCCACCGCGTACACCGCGAACACCAGCGCCAATGCCAGGACACCTGCCAGGTGGCGACTGTGCGCTGGGAACGGTGCGAGGCCGCCAGCAACCGACACCACGGCGATGATGCGCCCCCAGCCGTCCCGGACCCGCCCGGATGTCGGTGTCGTCTGACTCATCGTGGTTCGGTCTCCATGAGTCCGCCACGGCGAGCAACGACCGCGACGACCGCGATCGCCAGCATTGCAAGGGTGGTGTACACCGCGCCCAGGTGCTGGGTTGCCGCTGCATGGACCAACCCGAGCAACAACCCTGCGGCGAGCGCCCCACCGACACTTCCGAGACCTCCGACAACCGCCACGACGAGCGCAAGCACGGTGAGTTCGAAACCGTCGGCGGCACCGACGGATGTCGCAAGTCCACGCGTGACGGCGACGACACCGGCGAGCAGACCGCCCAGCACGACCGCGACGTGCCGGCTCGCTCGAGGGTCGACACCGACAAGGCGGGCACCCACCTCGTCCTGGCCGACCGCGCGCAGGCGACGTCCTGTGTCGGTGAAGCGCAGCGCCACACCGACAAGCGCCAGCGCGACGAGTGCGAGGGCGGCGCCCGCCAGGCTGCCGGTGCGCACGGTGACGCCGGCGACGTCGACGCTTCCTCCGACAGGCAGGCTGAGCACCGTGTACGGGCGCCACCAGACGACCAGCCCGTCGATGACGAACGCGACCGCAAGTGTCACGAGAAGGCCGAGCAGGACGCGCGCTTCGCCGTCGCGCCGGTGAACTGCCGGCAGCACAGTGACGTCGAGCAGCCACGCCAGCGCCCCTGCGCCCGCCACCCCCGCGGCGGCAGCGAGCGCCATCGGCGCCCCCCACGCGGCGGCGAGCGACGCGACCAACGCAGCGACGACGACGAGCTGGCCGTATGCGAGATGCACGATGCCGGCCACACCGAACATCAATGTGAAACCCAGCGCGAGCACGGCGAGTTGCGCACCGGTCACCACACCGTCGACCAGCACGCTCACGCGAAACCTCCGAGGTAGGCATCGCGCAGCCGCGGGTCGCGCTCGAGTGCGGCAGCGTCACCGTCGAGCACCACACGCCCCGAACGCAGCACCACCGCACGCGAGGCCAGTGCGAACGCGTGATGCGGATGCTGCTCGGCCACCAGCACCGTGGTCTGACCAACGTCACAGACCCCGCGCAGCGTCTCGTACAGTTCGTCGGTCACGATCGGTGCCAGACCCGCCGAGGGCTCATCGAGCAGCAGAAGGCGGGGGCGGCGCACCAGCGCGCGAGCGACCGCAAGCATCTGCTGCTCGCCGCCGCTGAGCGTGCCGGCCCGCTGCCGTCGCCGCTCGCCGAGCCGCGGGAACAGTTCGAACATCTGCGCGATCGCTGCTGCATGCCGCCGCGTGGCCGCGACACGCAGGTTGTCAAGCACGTCCATCTGTGCGAACAGGTGTCGCTCGGCGGGCACGTACGCGACTCCCTTGCGCGCAATGTCGTGCGCCGGCACGCCGGTGGCATCGCGTCCGGCGATGGTGACGTGTCCACGCAGCGGCCTCGCGAGGCCACAGATCGTGCGCAGCAGTGCGGTCTTGCCCGCACCGTTTGCGCCGAGCAGCGCGACGGCTTCACCTTCACCGACCATGAGATCGATGTCATGGACGACGGCGAGGTCGTCGTAGCCGGCGCTGACCCCGACGACGGTGAGCACGTCAGCGGCCTCCGAGATACGCGCGTGCAACGGCGTCACTGTCGAGCACCCGCGTGGGATCACCCTCGGCGAGGACCGCACCGTGGTCGAGCACCACCACCCGGTCAGCGAACGAGCGCACGACACCCATGGCGTGCTCGACCCACACCACGGCGGTGTGGTGCCTGTCGCGCGCATCGATCAGGACGTCGAGCACGTTGGCAGACGCAGCGTCGCTGAGTCCCGCAACGGGTTCGTCGGCCAACAGCAGCCGCGGTCGTGAGGCAAGCGCGCGTGCGAGTTCGAGCATTCGCCGTTGCTGCAGTCCGAGACGGCCAGTGGATTCCTCGGCGTGCTCGGCCAAGCCGAGCGCTTCCAGTGCCTGTATCGCGCGCACCCGCGGATCGCCGTCGACGCTGAACGTCGCAGCGAGCGCGGCATCATCGATCACGCGCATCGATGCGAACACGCGCGGCGTCTGGTTGACCGTCGCGATGCCCAGGCGACGGCGGGTGTGTACGGCCGCGCGACGCAGATCGTCACCGTCGAAACGCAGCTCTCGACACCGTGTCGGACGCAGCAACCCGGCGATGACCTTCAGCACCGTGCTCTTGCCGGCGCCGTTGGGACCGACGAGCGCGACCACCTCCCCGGCGGAGACCTCCAGGTCGAGCCCAGCGACCGCGGGCAGGCCCCCGAATCGGTGTTCGAGGCCGCGCAACTCCAGAAGGGACATCGCGCGTCAGGGCACGAAAGGTTCGAGCGGATCGGAACGCAGCAGCACCTCGGGGTACCAGGTCGCGTCCGGGTGCACACCGTCGGGCGGTTGCTGGCGGCGCAGGATGGTCAGCAGCGGCTGTGCGTCACGCAGCTCACCCCATTCGG
The DNA here is from genome assembly GCA_050480705.1 of Nitriliruptoraceae bacterium. Classification (GTDB taxonomy): domain Bacteria; phylum Actinomycetota; class Nitriliruptoria; order Nitriliruptorales; family Nitriliruptoraceae; genus JBJHAX01. Next base: position 41,636 of record JBJHAX010000001.1, on the reverse strand, counting down.
TCCAGCCGAGGTCCCAGGCGTAACCGGGCAGCACGAAGGTGTTGTCGCGCAGGTGATCGGCGATGGCCGCCGGATCGGGCTCACCCAGGGTGGAGATGGCGTCGGCAACCATGAGTACCTGCCCGTAGCCGGCGACCGCGTCGTCCTCCATGTAGGTGCCGAAGCGGTCGTAGTAGCGCGTGGCGAGTTGCTGGAAGTCGGGATCGTCGACGTCGGCGCAGGTGAAGTCGACGTAACGGTCGTAGGCGGCATCACCGACCGCCTCCATCACCGCGGCAGACGGCGAGTTCGACCCTGTGACGTAGGCATCCATGCCGAGATCGGCTGCCTGACGGGTCAGCGGCAATGCGCCGGGAGGATGACCGGTTGCGATCAGCAGTTGCGGGTCGAGTTCGGCGAACCCGCGCAGGTACGGCGTGAAGTCGCTCTCGCCGACCGGGGCGACCGCGACCTCGAGACGCACCTCGGGAAGGGCCGCGAACCGCTCGACGAGTGCGTCCTCGATGGCGCGCCCCCATGCATAGTCGGCGATGACCGCGCCGACGCGTGTGATGTCCTGATCCTCGATGAACGCGACGATCGGATCGAGGTTCATGGGCGCGGCCGGCAGGCAGGTGCGAAACGTGTGGCGACTGTCTGCGTCGAGGATCTGGTCGGACCCGGCCTTGACCAGGAACAGCGGGACGCGCTCCTGCTCGGCGACACGTGAGACGGCGAGCGCAACGTCGCTGGAGATGATGCCGCCGAGCGCAACCACACCTGAGCGCTCGATCAGGCCCCGCATGGCGGTCACGGCTTCATCCGGCGAGCCTTGTGTGTCGCGTTCGACGAGCCGCAGCTCCCGCCCCAGCACACCGCCACGCTCGTTCACGTCTGCCACAGCCAGGCGCATGCCGTTGCGCGCAGGGATGCCCCAGATCGCGAACGGACCGGTCAGTTCACCGAGGAAGCCGATGGCGATCGGCTCGGGCCCGTGGCCGTCCGGATCGACGCTGCCGGACGAACAGGCAACGACGGCGAACAGGGCGACGACGGCGAGTAGCCGTCGTGGCACACGCAGCCGTGTCACGCCCATCCACGTCCTCCACGCACACGTCCGCATCGTCGACGCCTGTCGCGAGCGACCCCGCGCCGACGCTACTGGCACCGAGGCACGCCCGCTGTCGGGCACGTAGCGTGCCCTGCACACCAACCCCTACACACGCCGCCAAGGATCGCATGCCGTGCCCGATAAGTCTCCGGTCACACCCGGCGGTGAACTCCTGGAGCCGATCACCGAATCGCGGCGCGAGCCGATCCTGGACGTGCTGCGTGGCTTCGCGCTGCTCGGCATCCTGCTCGTCAACGTCGAGTTCATGCGCGGCTCGCACGTGTGGTCCGCGATGGCCGACGCCACGATCCCTCAGGTCGAGGGAGCCGACCGGCTCACGCAGTTCCTCGTGGGGTGGCTGGCCACCGGCAAGTTCATCTCGAGCTTCACGATCATGTTCGGCATCGGCGCGGCGATCATGGTGGGCCGCGCACGTGAACGCGGACGAAATCCCCGCGGCCTGCTCGCTCGCCGTTACCTGGTGCTTGCCGGCTTCGGCATCGCCCACATGGTCCTGTTGTTCCCCGGCGACGTGCTGTTCCTCTACGGCGTGACCGGGCTGGTCCTGCTCGCATTCGTCGGGATGAAACCGCAGTCGGCGCTGATCACGAGCGGGGTGATCCTGGCCGCGATCACCGTCGGCGTGACGGCGATGACAGCACTGGGCGCACTCGTCGCCGACGCGACCGACGCCGCCGCGATGCCACCCGGCCTCACGGGATTCGTCGCAGAGGTCGCAGACCGCAACGCGCAGGCGTACACGGCGGGCAGCTACCTCGACATCGTCGTCGCGAACGCGTGGACGTCGCTGCTGGTCCAGACCGGTTCGCTCGTCACGCTGCCGTGGATCCTCGCGCTGTTCCTGTTCGGATTCTCCGTGGGCCGCGCCGGTGTGATCGACGACCTCTGGCAGTTCAGGACCACGTTGCGACGGACTGCCGCCATCGCGCTGCCGGTCGGACTTGTGCTCAACGTCCCACTGGGTCTGGTGGGGCCGGCCGCGGCGGCTACTGGCGCCGCACCGGTCGACGGCGTCGGCGTCGGGGTGTTCGTCGGCGCGGCGTTCGCCCAGATCGCAGGTGCGCCGCTTCTCGCCGTGGGGTACCTGTCCGGCCTGGTGCTGCTGTGCCTGCGTTTCGGCGCCGTCGATCGGCTCGCACGGCTCGGACGCACCGCGCTGTCGAGCTACCTGCTGCAGAGCCTGCTCGCGATGGTCGTCTTCGGTGGCCTGCGCGCCTACGACCGTCTGTCGGCGACCGAGTCGATGCTCGTCGTCGCCGGCATCTGGACCGTGCTCCTCGTGGCGGCCCCGTGGTGGACCCGGCGCTTCACTCACGGACCGGTGGAACGCCTGTGGCGCACGCTGACCTACCCACGGCGGACGACGCCCCGACACGAGGGGCGCTGACCCGTCCGAGGCCCCGCTGCTGGATGCCGGGACGCGCCCACCTCGGCTAGTTTCGCCGGTCGGCGTCGAACGGTCGTCGCCCGGAGGTCGCATGCACACGGATCTGGCGCGGCTCGGCCGCGTGGCGATCGTCAACCGGGGCGAGCCGGCCATGCGCGCCATCCACGCGATCCGTGAGCTCGACGCCGAGCACGACGCCAACCTTCGCGCGGTCGCGCTGCACACCGCCGCCGAACACACCGCGATGTTCGTACGCGAAGCCGACGACGCCGTGCGTATCGGCCCGCCTGCCGGCGAAGCATCCAGCGGGATCCCCTACCTCGACCTCGGCGCCCTCGAGGCAGCGCTCGTCGAAGCGCGTGCCGACAGCGTGTGGGTGGGGTGGGGCTTCGTCGCGGAGAACGCCGCCTTCGCGGACCTGTGCGACCGGCTCGGCATCACGTTCATCGGCCCCTCGGGCGACGTCATGCGTGCGCTCGGCGACAAGATCGGGGCGAAGCAACTCGCCGAACGCGCAGGCGTCCCGGTGGCGGCGTGGAGCGGCGGTGCGGTCACCAGCGTCGAACAGGCCCATGATCACGCCGAGCGGATCGGCTTCCCCCTGGTCGTGAAGGCCGCTGCGGGCGGAGGTGGCCGGGGCATCCGCCTGGTGCGCAACGCAGACGAACTCGCGCACGCGTTCGAGCGGGCACGCGAGGAAGCATCCCGCGCATTCGGCGATCCGACCCTGTTCATGGAACAGCTCGTCACCGACGCGCGCCACATCGAGGTGCAGGTCATCGCCGATGCGTACGGCACCGTCTGGACGCCTGGTGTGCGCGACTGCTCGGTACAGCGACGCAACCAGAAGGTGCTCGAGGAGTCGTCGTCGACGGCCCTCGACGACGACCAGGCACGCGATCTGGCGGCCTCCGCGGCCGAACTCGCACGGCTCGCCGGTTACGTCAACGCGGGAACCGTCGAGTTCCTGTACCAGCCCGAGTCGGACACATTCGCGTTCCTCGAGGTCAACACCCGCCTGCAGGTCGAACACCCGGTGACCGAACTCACCGCCGGCATCGACCTGGTCAAGCTGCAGTTGCATGTCGCCGCCGGTGGCCGGCTCGACGGCGAGACTCCCGTCGCTGCGGGCCACGCGATCGAGGTGCGGCTCAACGCCGAGGATGCCGAACGGGGGTTCTCCCCTGCTCCGGGTCGCATCGAACGCCTCGCGCTACCCGCCGGACCGGGGATCCGGGTCGACACGGGTGTCAGTGAAGGCGACGACATACCGCCCGAGTACGACTCGATGATCGCCAAAGTCATCGCACACGGCCGCGACCGCGATGAGGCGATCGCCCGGCTGCGGCGCGCACTGGCCCAGACCACCGTGCTCGTCCGCGGCGGAACCACCAACCGGGCATTCCTGCTCGATCTGCTCGCCCGTGAGGAGTTGACCGACGGCGCGATCGACACCGGCTGGCTGGACCGCACCACCGCGGATGGCGGCTACCGCTTCACGACCCGAACCGACGTTGCGCTCGTCGCCGCCGCCATCGATGCCTACGACGAGGACGCCCGGCTCAAGCGTGAACGTTTCCTCGCTGCTGCGGCGCGCGGACGACCGCAGGTCAGCGCCGACACTTCCACCGACATCGACCTGCGCGCTGGCGGGGTCGGCTACCGGCTGACCGTCGCACACACCGGACCGTCCGACTACGCGGTCGAACTCGACGGCGTGCGTGTGCGCGCGATCGTCGAGCCCATGCGACCGTTCGAACGTCGCCTGACGATCGAGGGACGCAGGTTCCGCGTTACCGCGATCGCGCAGGGCGCCGATCAAATCGTCGAGATCGACGGTGTGCCCCACCGGATCTCACAGGACGATGCGGGCCTCGTGCGCGCACCCGGCCCGTCGGTCGTCGTCGCGGTGACCGTCGAGCCCGGCGCGGTCGTCGACGCCGGCGCCTCTCTCGCCGTCGTCGAGAGCATGAAGATGGAGACCGTGCTCGAAGCACCGTTCAACGGCCGGGTCGCGGAAGTGCTGGTCACCGGAAACGTCCAGGTCGAGTCGGGCGCTCCGATCGTGCGTCTCGAACCCGTCGGCGACGACACCGAAACCGCCACGGGTGAGCGCACGACATTCGACGCGCTGGCGTCACACGCCAGCCCCGACGAGGTCGACGAGGCCGCACGCGCGTCGGTCGCCATCGACGCGCTGCGGCGCCAGGCACTGGGGTACGACACGCCGCTGGGTGAAATGCCCGCCCTGCTCGACGACATCGCCAACGCGAACGTCGATGATCCCGACCAGCTGCGCGCAGAGCTCGGGGTGCTGCGCATCTTCGCGGACCTCAGCTCGCTGAGCCGCAACCGCCGCATCGGAGACGACGAGGACGTCGACCAGGCACACAGTGCCCGCGAATACCTCCATGCCTACCTGCGCTCGCTCGACGCCGAAGCGGAGGGGCTGCCGCCATCCTTCCAGGACAAGCTGCGCGCGGCGCTGGCCGACTACGGCATCCACACGCTCGACCGCACCCCCGCACTCGAGGAGGCGCTGCACCGCATCCACCTCGCCCAGCAACGTGCCGCCGACCACGTCCCGGCGATCCTCGCGCTGCTCGAACGCCGCCTGGTCGCAGCACCGCCGGACGACAGCCAGCTCGCCGCTGAGCTGCGCGACACACTCGATCGGCTCGTGGTCGCGACCCAGGTGCGCCACCCCGTCATCGGCGATCTCGCACGGCGGGTGCGCTACCGCGCCTTCGATCAGCCGCGGCTGCAGCGGGAGCGCGACGCGGTCTACCGCGACGTGCGCGAACACCTGCGTGCGCTCGCCGACGACCCCGACAGCGACGAGCACCACGCGCGTATCGCCGCGATGGTCGCGGCACCTCAACCGCTGCTCGGCCTGCTCGTCGATCCCGTCGTCGCAGAGACGGGCCACACCGCGATGCTGGAGGTCCTCACCCGTCGCTACTACCGCACACGCCAGATGCTCGACGTACGCACCACCGAGGTCGACGGGCACGCCACGGTCCTGGCTGAGTTCAACGACCGCCGCGGCCAAGGACGCGTCGTCGCCGTTGCCGGGCATGGCGACGATCTCGCCACTCCCCTGCGCATCGCCGCGTCGATGGCCGCCGAGATTCCGCAGACGCACACCGCGGGAGCGGCGGCCGATCTGTACGTGACACGCGACGGTGTCCCCGCAACGCCCGACCGGCTCGCGGAAGAACTCGCTGCGACGATCGCGGCCCGCGACCTGCCCGAGCAGATGCGCCGCGTGACGTTGTCGGTGAGTACACCAGCGCCGGACGGCGGCTTTCACCCCGACGTCGCCCATCTGACGTTTCGGCGTGACGGCGACACCTTCACCGAACGCACCCACCTGCGGGGCATCCATCCGCTGATCGCGGGACGACTCGACCTATGGCGCTTCGAACGCTTCAACCTACGCCGCATGTCGTCGACCGACGGCGTGTATCTGTTCGAGGCGACCGCCCGCGACGCACCGGCCGACCGGCGGTTGTTCGCCCTCGCCGAGGTTCGCGACCTCACGCCGACACTCGATGCGTCGGGGACCGTCCGTGCGCTGCCGGAACTCGAACAGGTGCTCGCCGCCTGCCTCGATGACCTGCGCCAGGCGCGTGCGACCTATCCCGCCGACACCCGGCCGGAATGGAACCGGGTGATCTTGAGCGTGTGGCCGGACGTGCGCCTGCCGATGGAGCAGATCCACGGGGTCGTACGCCGGCTCGCACCGATGACCGAAGGGCTCGGCCTCGAACAGGTCAACGTGAAGGCGCGGATGATCGACGAGAACGACCAGGCGCATCCGGTCATGGTGCGCATGTATCGGCCTCCGGGTCAGGGACTGATCGTCCGGGTCACCGAACCGCCGTCGCAACCACTCGAGCCCTTCGACGACACCACCCAGAAGATCCTGCGCGCCCGACGGCGCGGCGCGGTGTACCCGTTCGAGATCGTCCCGCTCATCGTGCGCTCCCCTGACGGTCCCGAGCATGCCCGGGACGAGGGCAACTTCGTCGAATACGACCTCGACGAACACGGGGCACTCACCGCCTGTGACCGACCGTGGGGCCGCAACGAGTCCGGCGTCGTCGTCGGGGTCGTGTCCACGCCGACCACCCGCTACCCCGAAGGCATGACCCGGGTCGCGATCCTGAGCGATCCGACACGTCGCCTCGGTTCGCTGGCCGAACCCGAGTGCCGCCGCGTGATCGCCGCACTGGATCTCGCCGAACGCCTCGACGTGCCCGTCGAGTGGTTCGCCGTGTCGTCGGGCGCGCACATCGCCATGGACTCCGGCACCGAGAACATGGACTGGATCGCCCTGACGCTGCGTCGCATCGTCGACTTCACCCAGCGCGGCGGGGAGATCAACATCGTCGTCACCGGTATCAACGTCGGCGCCCAGCCGTATTGGAACGCTGAAGCGACGATGCTGATGCACACCCGCGGGATCCTGGTGATGACACCTGACAGTGCGATGGTGCTCACCGGCAAACAGGCACTCGACTACTCGGGCGGCGTGTCTGCCGAGGACAATTTCGGCATCGGTGGCTACGACCGCATCATGGGCCCCAACGGCCAGGCCCAGTACTGGGCGGCCGACCTCGCAGGGGCATGCGAAATCCTTTTCGCCCATTACGCCCACAGCTACACCGCTCCAGGTGAGCGATTTCCACGACGCGCCCACACCGACGATCCCCACGACCGCGACGTCCGCGACGCCGAACACTCCGGCGAGGGCACCGACTTCTCCCGCATCGGCGAGGTGTTCGACGATGCGACGAATCCAGGACGCAAGAAGCCGTTCGACATCCGCTCGCTGCTGCATGCGGTGGCCGACGCCGACCACGAGGTGCTCGAACGCTGGGCGGACATGGCCGACGCACAGACGTCGGTGGTCGTCGACGCCCACCTGGGTGGTCACCCGGTCTGCCTGATCGGATTCGAGTCACGCCCGGTTGCCCGCCGCGGCCTGCTTCCCGCAGACGGACCGGAGCAATGGTCGGCGGGAACGCTCTTCCCGCGCTCGTCGAAGAAGACGGCGCGGGCGATCAACGCCGCCTCGGGGACACGCCCGGTCGTCGTGCTCGCCAACCTGTCGGGATTCGACGGCTCACCGGAATCGCTGCGCCAGCTGCAGCTCGAGTACGGCGCCGAGATCGGGCGGTCGGTCGTCAACTTCGACGGTCCGATCGTGTTCTGTGTCGTTTCGCGCTACCACGGCGGCGCATTCGTCGTGTTCGCCAAGACCTTGAACGACACGATGGAGGTCGCCGCGGTCGAGGGTTCGCACGCCTCGGTGATCGGCGGCCCACCGGCGGCCGCAGTCGTGTTCGCCGGCGAAGTGAACCGCCGCACCGACGCCGACCCGCGTCTCACCGAACTCGAGGAGCGCATCCAGCTGGCCGACGACACCGACGCTGCGCGCCTTCGCGCCGAACTGGCCACACTTCGTGCGGAGGTGCGCTCCGAGAAGCTGGGTGAGGTCGCCGCAGAGTTCGACGAAGCGCATTCGATCGGGCGCGCACGCGACGTCGGCTCGGTGGACCGGATCATCGCCGCCAGTGAGCTGCGCCCCTACCTCATCGACGCCGTCGAGCGGGGCATAACCCGCACGCTCGACGCCCAGTGACGCCGACGTCTGCCTGCGCGAACCGAGACGGTTCGCCTACGTCGGCCCCGTCGTCACGCCGTTGACGCCTCGCCCACGGTGACCCTCGCGACGTCTCCCTCACCGGCCACGTGCACGTCCCGAGCGGCCGCGGACACGAACGCTGCCTCACCAGCGGCCAGCAGCATGGTTTCGCCGTCGACGATCAGCCCGGCGGCGCCGTCCGTGCACACCACGACCTCGGGCCCGCGGCCGCGCCGGTCGCGCCGATCACGCGACGAGACGCTGTTCTCATCCGGGCGAGCGCTGGTCTCGGCGCTGCGACCGGCCCCGTCGTCGGGTCCGCCGGTGAACGATGCCAGGCGCGTGAGCGCGAAATGGTCGGTCGGGCCGACGTGGCGGCGCGCCCCTTCGGCCACGGGCTCGCCGGCCGACGGCGTCGGGCGCGTTTGCGGGTCGATCAACCTGACGAGTTCGTCGACATCGACGTGTTTTTCGGTCAGTCCTCCCCGGACCACGTTGTCGGAGGTGGCCATCACTTCGACGCCGACGCCACGCAGGTATGCGTGCAGGTTGCCCGCAGGCAACGCGATCGACGTTTCTGGCTCGAGGGTGACGCGACGCAGAAGGACGGCGACGACCACGCCGGGGTCCGCCGGGTATGCCGTCGCCAGCTGGAGGATGTCGTCGCGCACTCCGTTCGGACCACGGTCACGTTCGGGGGTACGGGTGAGCGCGTCGACCAGTTGCGAGATCACGCGCGTGGTGACGTCAGGTGGCCAGGCGAGAATGTCGGCGACGACCCGGGGTAGGCCACGGTCGCCTTCGCGCCGTATGCGTTCGGCCAATGGATCGAGTTCGTCGATACCGAACCGATCGAGCGTGTCGGCGAGCACCGCGTGCTCGTGCAGGCCACAGAGCATGTCGACGCGGGTGAGCGCGAGCATCAACTCGGGCTTGGGCCAGGTGTCACGGTAGTTGCGTTCGGGCGCGTCGAGCGGGATGCCGCGGCCCTGCTCGACCGCGAACCCTTCCCGTGCCTGGGCGGCCGTGGGATGGACCTGGATCGAGAGCGGCCGCGCCGCCGCGAGGATCTTGACTAGGAACGGCAGGTGCGCCTCGAAACGGGCCGCGACATCGGCGCCGAGTTCTCGCGTCGCATCGGCAGCGATGACTTCGGTCAGCGGCCGGGTGGCACCGTCACGAACGAGGAGCGCGGGGGCGGCGGGATGCGCCCCGAACCAGACCTCCGCCTCCGGCCCGTCACTGGGCTGTGATGCGCCGCGCATGGCCGCGATCGCGGTGCGCGATCCCCACGCGTAGTCCCGCACGGGTCCGTGCAGGCGGCCGACGGTGGCGGGCGCCGGGGACCGATGCGCAGTGGGCCGTTCGGAGACGGTCATCTCAACCCGTCCTGGCCAGCAGCGCGTCCGGATCGGTTTCGTGCGGCAGCAGGACGTAGTCGTCTTCGTCGTCCACGACGCCGTCGACGGCATGCAGATGGCCGCGTGCATAGCGGTGCGGCGTGTAGCCGTGGGCGATCACCGCGTCGAGGACCTGTTGCGCGCTGCTGTCGAATCGTCGTTGGTGGATGTCGTCCGCTTCGACGATCACGATGGGACGTAACCGGCGCAGCGTGTCGCCGGCACCTTCGACAACGGCGAGTTCAGCGCCTTCGACGTCGCACTTGACGACATCGACGGTGTCGAGCCCCTCGCCGGCGACGACCGAATCCAACGTTGTGGTCGGAACCCGCACCCTGCGGTGCGGCAGGCGGGCGAACGCAGCATGGCGTTCGGCGTCGCTTGCGCTTCCTCGCAGGTGCGCGCGCGTCGGCACCACCGGGACCCGCAGCGGCTCGTCGCCCACCTGGTCGGACAGCGCGGTCGCCAGCAGTCGTACTCGGTCGGTCAGGCGCAACATCCGCACGAGCCAGCGCAGCACGCGCAACGAACCGCGCCTCGGCTCGATGCCCACCACCCGGCCGGTACGACCGACCCGGCGCGCCATCGTCACCAGATGCGCGCCTCCGGCTGCCCCGACGTCGATGCACGTGTCACCGCTCACGACGAGGCGCCGCAGCAAGAACAGTTCTTTCTCGAGAAACGGGATGCGATCGACGGCACGCTCACGCAACGTGGGACGTGGCGCATCCTGACGCCTGCGTGCGCTCATCAGGTCACCTTCGGTCCATGCATGCGCGACCACGTCCGCACCTCACGCGACACTACTCTTGGTCGGCGGGCGCCCGTAGCTCAGTTGGACAGAGCAGGGGACTTCTAATCCTCAGGTCGCGGGTTCGAATCCTGCCGGGCGCGCCACTCGGACGGCCGCGCCGTTCGTGCGTGGCCCGTCGTGGCTTTCGCACGCACTAGGGTCCCTCATCCGGCAGGAGGTTCGTGGTGGCCTACGTGGCGTTCGACGTGGCACCGGGCGTGCGCATCCGTCCTGTCCATCGCAGCGCAAGGCTACCGCTGGGCGTCCGCCTCGCCCTTCTCGGCACGCAGACGCAGTCACCTGACCGGGATGGCGACGCCGAGAACGGTGCCGGCGGCCCCGACGATGTTGCGACCTGGCGTGACCTCGCCGGCGGTGGACGGCGGACCACAGCCGACGTCGACACCGCTGGAGATGACGAGAGCTCCTGGTTCGGCCACGAGGGGCACATCGAACGCCTGCTGGCTATGCACACGCTCGAGATCGAGCACGCTGTGCGACCCCAGATTCCTCACCCGCATCCCGTCCAGGTCCCACAGGTGCGCCGGCAACTTCGCCAGGAGGCGGTGTCGGAGCTGCCGTGGTGGAACCTCAAAGCACGACGACTCGCCCGCAGCGAGGCGGACGGCCGCCTCGACAACGAGGTGGCGCGCCTGCAGGCGCAGATCGACGCACGCCACGTCTCCCGCCAGCGCGCGGCCGACGAGTGGTGGGAACGACTCGGCAAGGCCGACCCGGCGACGTCGATGGAACAGTTGGAGTTCGCGTTCGCACGTGACGGGCTGCCCGCGGTGCCTGCCGGGGTCGCGGAGGCGACCGCATACATCGTGCTGTCGATCGACACACCGCACATGCTCATCGGTGAGCGCGAGCCGGTGAGTGACCGCGGAGGAATCTCGCTTGCGATCATGAGCGAGTCACGTCGAAACAAGCTCTACGTCCAGGCTCTGTCATCGGGAGTGATCGCGACTGCAGTCGACGCCTTCGCGGTCGTGCCGGGCCTCAACCGGGTAACGGTCGCGGTCGTGGTCCCGATCCCCCCGACCGGCCCTGCGGTGATCGCGTTGGCTGAGCTGACGCGCGCCGTGCTGCTCCCCGATGACCGCACGCGTGCTGCGCTCAACGATCTCGTGGCGGCCGCGCAACGTGGTGCCGCGGGCCTTGTCATGGAGCGCGGACACCTCGACGATGCACCTCAGCCCCTCGATGCGCAGATTCCTGCGGTCGCGGCGATTCTCGAGGCACTCAACCCGTGACACCGACGCACGGCGCTTTGACCCCCTGCATGCCGGTGCGTACCCTCCGCGATCGTGCCGGGCGATCCCCGGCACGTCCTGGTGGGTGTAGCTCAGTCCGGTTAGAGCGCCTGGTTGTGATCCAGGAGGCCGGGGGTTCAAGTCCCCTCATCCACCCCGAACACGAGGTCGGAACGCGGTCGTGTAGCGTTCCCTGATCGCATGCGCCGCTAGCTCAATTGGCAGAGCATCCGGCTCTTAACCGGCAGGTTCGGGGTTCGAGTCCCTGGCGGCGCACACACAGAATCCCGGCGGAAACGCCGGGATTCTGCATTTTCGCGTGCGAGCGACTGCCCACGCTGAGCAGTTATCCACAGGACTGCTGCCTAATTGCTGCCTAACTCGTACCGCTCGGGCGTATGGTCCGATCGGCCTCGGAGGAGGGCTGGCGATGGCAAACAGGAAGCGTCGAGGGCGAGCGCGGCAAGGCACCGGCACCGTCGTGTCGCGAAACGGCAGGTTCATGGCGCAGGCCGACCTGGGTGCCCGGCCCGATGGCTCCCGGGACCGGCGGACGAGGTCGTTCGCCTCACGCGAGGAGGCCGAGGAGTGGCTGATCGACCTGCGCCGGCGCGCCGAGGAGCTGACCGCCGGGGTGGCGAACCAGACGCTCGCGACCTACCTGCGCTGGTGGATCGAGCACGAGGCGCCGAAGGGCAAGCCGGGCCGGCCGCCGCTGGCCGACACGACCCTGCGTGGCTACCGCAGCAACATCGAGAACCACATCATCCCCGCCCTCGGCAACCGCAAGGTCGGCGAGCTCACCGTCGCTGAGCTCGACCGGTTCGCCAACGCCAAGCTCAAGGAGGGGCTCGCGCCGAGCACCGTCAACCGCTTCCGCGAGACGCTGCGCTCGGCGCTGTCGACGGCGGTCCGCCAGGACCGGCTCACCCGCAACGTCGCCCGCTACGGCGGCGGGGTCGGAACCGAGTCACCGCCGGTCGACCGGTTCAGCGACGACGAGCTGGCCCGCATCCTCGAGGCCGCCCGCGACCAACACTTCTACCCCGTCATCCTGACCCTGGCCCGCACCGGTCTGCGTGCCGGCGAGGCGTGCGGGCTGCGGTGGCGTGACGTCACGTTCAGCGGCCCGCGGCCGCGGCTCAGCGTCGTGTGGCAGCTCGACAAGTGGGGAGGGCTGGTTCGCCCGAAGTCGCCCACCGCCCGCCGCACCGTCCCGCTACGTGCCGAGGTGGTCGTGGCGCTCGAGGCGTGGCGCGACCAGCAGGCCGTGTGGGCCGACCGGATCGGCGAGGAGTGGGGCAACCCGCACGACCTCGTGTTCACGACCCGAACCGGCGGGCCGGTGTGGACCCGCAACGTCTCCCGCGCCTTCACGCGTGTGCAGAGGGCCGCTGGCGTTCGGCACGGGTCGCTGAAGACCCTGCGGTCGACCGTGGCCACCCAGCTCGCCGAGGCCGGCGTCCACCCACGCAAGGCCCAGGCGTTCCTCGGCCACGCCGACATGACCACGACCATGAAGTACTACACCGCCGTCGGCGACCTCGACGACCTCGCCAACCACCTCCCCGATCTCTGAGCTCCCCTGTTCCGGGATGTCCAGCGTTTCCGTCACACCGGCCTCCTACGATGCGGGCAGATCCAGGATCAAGGAGAGGGTGGCAGTGGGATTGCCCTTCGCCAGCATTGACCTCCCGCCCGAGACTGAGCAACTGTTCGTCGAGATGGCAGAAGCCACCCTCAGCTCCACCACGCCCGCGCATCGGATGTTCATGCTGGCAGTGCATCTCGGCGGCAACCGCTTGGTCTTCGCTGGTCAACCGCGCCGCGACTGGAAGGACGTCGATCCGGGCGCGCTCGATGATCTCGCGAGCCTGGGACTGCTCAGAAAGAGCTTCGGCGGGCGCGGAACACCCAACTACCGACTGACCAACGACGGTCGTCGCTTCTTCGAGTGGCTGATGAGCCAACGGGGCGAGCCCATCCGTCAGGTGGAGCAGACTGTGCGGACGTGGCTCGGCTCCGAAGGCTTCGCGAGCCGGTACCCGGCTGCGTCAGCGTCGCTCGGCCGCGCCTTCGAGCAGCTGTGGCACGGCGAAACGGACGACCAGGCCGTAAGCGGGTACGGGGCCGACCTTCGGGCAGCCCTTCAAGACTTCGCAAGCGAACTCCAAGGACACCTCAAGCTGGACAGCTCGACCAGCCGCGAGAAGCCGGTCGATCGTCTGGCCGAGGCGGTCGAAGCCCTGGCTGATCGCGTCGGCGAGCGCGAGGAGGCCGTCCTCGCCCAGTTGGTCGAGCTCTGCCGCGTAACCCTTCGTCAGGTTCAGCGAATCCATCACGTTCGCGCGGAAGGTGAGCTGTCCGGATGGGACGAACTTCGCCGTGCGGGGTTTGTCCTCGTCATGGTTGTCCACGAGCTCGACCGCGCGGTCGATTCCTCTTCATGAACCACTCAAGCAGGGCGTCCGCCACGACGGCGTTGACGGCTTCGCTTGGGCCCAATCGTCAGAGCCGTTCACCCATCCGGCCGGAACCGAGGCAGCGTCGTCCGGCACGATCCTTGTGCGCGTTCAACCGTGTTCCCGGACGCCTGCGATTGAACGCCTTCCCACAGTACGGGCATCGAACGCGGTAGCGACCTGAGAACGAGGCACTGCGACGAGGATGAGCTGGCATTGGGGAAGCGAAGGTCGGCCCGGTCGGTCGGAACTCCACGACGCTGACGGGCCGGAACGGCTCGGTCGTAACCTCAACCGACGTGATCCGATCGACCCGATAGGAGCGCAGTTGACGGTCCTGTCGGCGAATCGCGTACAGCAGCAGGTTCCCGTCGCGGGTGACACGCAACGAGTAGGGCTCGATGCGCCGGACCGACCCCTGGTACCCCAAGTCGACACAGAGCCGGTTCGCACCCGCGAAGCGGATCGGCTCTAGCGCGACCCCGGCGCCCCAGGACCACGCGGCAGGGGACGGGCTCCAGACCGACTCGCCGGCGCCTCCGGTCACCGGCTCGAGGCGCGCAGGCTCCGCTCCATCAAGCCAGCCGAACAACTCGGGCAGCCGACCCCAGTAGTGATCGAACGGAGGGAGCACCGGGAGCTGATGCCCGAGCATGCTCTCCCACTCGGACACGAGTTCGCCGCGGTTCGTCGAAGCTTCCAGGCTCTCCAGCGTGGGGATGGGCACGTCCTTGGACTCGCACTTGGCGACCAGCGTCTCCCGAACCAGACTCCCGTGGTCTGCAAGGTCAGGGAAGTCAAGAAGGAAGACGATGTCGTACAGGTCGCGTGGCCTGCCCCGCTCGCCCATTGCGCGGATCTTCTCCGCGTACAGCTCCTCCAGCGAGTAGCAGCGGACCGTGCCCGGCTCGGAGAGGGCGTCCGGGTAGAGGTGCTGGATTGGTCGGATCACCGGCGGCCGCGCCAGCTCCTCGTCGCGGGTGAGGTCCAGTCGAACACTCGCCGGAACCGGAGCGTTGCGAGGTCCTCGGTAGTAGATCCGACCCTCGATGCTGCCATTCGGGCGGACGCGTAGCCTCGGCTCACGCACGGCGAAGTCGATGCCGGACTCCTGGCCGATCCGCTCAAGCATTCGGCCGAGGTGGCTGAGCACATCGGCCTCCTCGATCAGCCCGCCCTCCACAACCGTGAAGTCGAGGTCTTCCGAGAACCGGAACGTCTCCAGGTAGCACTTCTTGAGGCAAGTGCCGCCCTTGAACACCCAGCCATCGCGCAGGACGGGCTCAGAACCGATTCCAGCAAGGACCCAGCCGAGCACGTAGTCCTTCTCGACCACGTCGTCGCGCAGCTTCCACTCGGCCACGCGGTCACGGAGGTCCCGTTCACTGATCACGCGGCGTGCCGGTCGAGCGAGACGTTCGCGCGGATGCCCCACCGCGTGATGATGCGACCGTCGGCGTCGACCGATGGATCCAGGTCGTTGATCCCGGCGGTGCGCCGGTCGAGGCACTCGTCGATCAGTTCCTCACCCGCCAGTTCGAACATCTCGATGAGGAATCCCAGGCGCTTGAACACTGCCCCAACGCCAAGTCGATCACCGTAATCCACGAGCCGGTCGTCGTCGCGATACTCGCCCTCGAAATACTCCCCCACGATCTCGGCCACGTGACGCATCCCACCTCCCCAGCGAGGGTCGGCCAGTAGGTCGACCACGGTCCGGGAAGGGTCGGAGACGTCCACGCGACGGTCGCCACGCCAAACGGGCGCGAGACCGAAGTGCTTCGCGGAATCCATCGTATGGACATCGAAAATCGTGGTCCCGATGGTCGGTGTACGGTCGCGCGGGCGCCGCGCCGTCACCACGAGGACAACGCGGAAGACCTGCTCGGTCAGATCCCAGTGCTCGGCGGCGCTCCAGCCTCCGATGTAGGCGGGCTCAAACACGACGCTGGCGATGACCCAAGGGTCCTGGTGCGCCTCTCCCGACCGGTAGGCATCCAAGGGAACCGGCAGGTACAGCCCCTTGCGGACCCGGTCGAGCCATCCTCGATCCGCGAGATAACGCACCAAGCGCCGAGCTCGCGTTAGATCAACGCCCAGAGCCTCGGCCGCCTCTTCAGCCCCGAACGGCTCCGAGAAAGCACGATGCAGCCGCTCGACATGCCGTCGATTCGTTGCGGACAGGCCTCGTGGTTCCATCACGTGTCCAGTTTAGCCCATCCTATGGGCGTTTCAGAGCATCAAGTATAGCAATGCCGACCGGATGATCGGCGCTCGAACTGATTGGGCCACCGTCGTCACCGACCCGAGGAGGGAACGGCTCGCTGAGGGGGCGAGCCGTGGTGCCCAGGCATCTCGCCGGGCGGGGTACGAGCAGGATCACCCCGTCAGTGCTCACCGAAGCGAGGACGGCGGGGAGGATCGCTGGCGAGGGTACGCACAGCATCGCGTGCGATGCATCGGTGTGTCGTCATGCTGCGGCCGGGAGGGCAGAGGTCGCGAGAGTCTCAGGGGCGAGGTGGGGGCTCGGGGAGGAGTCCATGACGAGCGAGCTCGGCCTGGTGTTCCAGCACGATCCGGGTGGCTTCCTTGACGACGTTCTCCTGTGAGGCCTTCCACTCACGCATCTCTTGGCTGATCCTGTCGAAGTCTTCTGGACCGATCCCCGGCCCCTCGATGATGAGCATCCTCGACCTCCGCACCGTCAGGGAACTCCGCTAAGGCGAGGACCGCCAGCGAGGACGGAGGCGGCTTGTGGATACACGCTCACGGGTCGCGGACCAGGGCGCGGATCGCGTCGCGAAGGCTCGCGACGTCCTCGGGTGGGATCTCACCGTCCTCGACCCCCAGCTCCCCGACCGGAGCGGTCGTCAGCAGATGGACACGGGCCCGCTCCTCACCGACCTGGACGACCAGCGGCGGGGCGTACGGTGCGACGAACGGGTCCGCGAGCGGAACCATCACCCGCCAGCCCGAGGGCTCCATGGTGTCGGCCTGGACCTCCACCCAACGCACCCCGTTGGGGCGACGCCACACCTGCCCGGCAGTCATTACTCGTGCTCGTGGAGCCGGCGGTAAGCCTCCTGAGCACGCTCGGCGTCGACCCCGATCAGCCGCGCCGCGTGGCGGGCCTGCTGGTCCGCAGCCCGACGCACCAGGAGCCGCAGGCCGGCATCGACCTGCTCGGCGAAGGTGACGGGGACCTGGCGCTCGCGTGCCAGCCGCTCCAGCTCGGCGAGCAGTTCGGCGTCGACCCGCACCGACTTCAGTTCACGTGCCATCGGGACCTCCAGCATGACCTCGGCACGACGAATCTGCCCGCTAGCATGGCATATTACGTAATGTAATACCGAATGCGATACCCCGCATAGCCTCCAGCATCACCAACAGCATCAGTTCCGCATAGGTGGGTCGTCAGGGTCTGGGTAGCCGATCGAGGAGCTACCCGTGAACCCCAACCATGCCCTGGCCGACATCCATGCGCTCGACCCCCGCATCGCGCCGACGCCGGCAACCGAGCCGGAACCACGGGACGCCGAGCCCGAACTACCGGACGCCGAGCCCGACGACCTGCGGCTGATCACGATCGCCGCGGCGGCTGCCCGGCTCGACCTGTCCCGATCGAAGGTCTACGAGCTGATCGCAGACGGTGAGCTGCCGACGGTGCGCATCGGCCGAGCACGCCGGATCGCGCTCGCCGACCTGCGCGCCTTCGTCGCCCGGCACCGGGCGAGCTGATGCTCAGCGTCAAGAAGATCCTCGCTGGCCGCGGGGCGGTCAACTACTACCTTGAGCAGACCCGCCGAGGCCTGGCCGACTACTACCTCCCCGAACCGAGCACCGAGGAGTCCGACGGCCGGGCGCTCACGGCGCCCGGCTCGGCGTGGTGGGGTGGCGGCGCGCGCGTCCTCGAGCTCGCCGGCGAGGTTGACCGCGACCGCTTCGTCGCCATGTACTCCGAGGGCCGCCATCCGACGCTCGACGAGCCGCTCGGCCGACGTTTCCGCCTGCCCGAGGAGGTTGCTTTCGCCCGCGACCAGGCCCTCCGGAAGGCCTCTCGGATCGAGGATCCCGACAAGCGCCTTCTGACCGAGTTCCGAGCCAAGACCAGCGGCGGCCAACCGTCGGTCGCGGCGTGGGACTGCACCTTCTCCCCCGTCAAGTCCGTCTCACTGCTGTGGGCCTCGGGCGATCGGACGCTTCAGGAGCAGGTCTGGGCCGCGCACTCCACCGCCGTCGATGCCGGCCTCGCCTACCTCGAGGAGCACGCCGCCTACGTCCGAGCCGGGCGCAACGGCCTGCGGGTGCTCGACACGACCGGGCTCGTCGTGGCTCGCATGAACGAGTGGACGTCGCGGACCGGCGACATGCAGCTGCACACCCACTGCCTGCTCCTCAACCGCGCGCAGGCGACCGACGACGGCGAGTGGCGTGCGCTCGACGGCCGCGCGCTGCTGGCTGCGAAGCCCGGTGCGGGCGCGGTCTACAACCGGGTGCTCGAGTCCGAGCTGACCTGTCGGCTCGGCGTTGCGTGGCGTGACCGTCCCGACGGGCTCCGCGAGCTGGTAGGCGTCGACGACGAGCTGATCGCTGCCTTCTCGACCCGCCGCCGAGCGATCACCAACGAGCTGGCGGCGATGATCGAGGTCTACCGCGATCAGTACGGGAGGGAGCCGACCCAGGCGGTCATCTCGTCCATGGCGCAGGTAGCCACGCTGAGGACACGCGGGTCAAAGAGGAAGTTCTCGGCCTCCGAAGCGCTGGCGAAGTGGGAGGAGACCGCGCGCGACAAGGGGCGCCGGCTCCAAGCCCTAACCGGCCAGGTCGTCGGGCGCCACTCCCCTGACGGCGCGACCCCGGCACCGACCGACGCGGATGTCCTGGCGCTGCTGGACCGGCTGGCCGAAGCCAAGCGTGCCACCGTCACCCGGCACGACCTGCTCCGCGTCGCGCTCGACGTCCTCCCGACCGCGGCGCTCGCCCCAGACGAGGTACGGGGCCGCGCCGAGGATCTGGTCGATCGCGCCGTATCGAGTTCGGAGCTGCTGCGGCTGACAGTGCCGGAGCTGTCCGACCTGCCGACCCAGGAACGTCGTCGAGACGGCGCGAGCGTGTGGGAGCAGCCCAACCGACATCGTTGGGCGCTGCGATCGACGGTCAATCAGGAGGCGTTCCTGCTCGAGGTCGCCACCGAGCCGACCGGGCGGACCGTCGGCGCCGACCTCGCCGGTCGAGTCGCCTCGCGCCACGATCTCGGGGCAGACCAGGCCGATGCCGTGCGCGAGCTCCTTGGAAGCGATGAGCGCATCGGTCGGCTGGTAGGCCCGGCCGGCGCCGGCAAGACCCGGGCCCTCCGTGCCGCCGTCGAGGCGTGGGAGGCCACGAGCGGCGAGGTCCTCGGCCTCACAGTGTCGCAGGCAGCCGCCGAGGTGCTCGCGGCCGAGGCCGAGGTCCGAGCCGAGAACACGGCTAAGTGGTTGTGGGAGACGAGCCGCGGTCGCTGGAGGATGGCACCTGGAACACTGGTCATCCTCGACGAGGCGTCGATGATCACGACCCCCGAACTCGTCGACATCGTCGCCCAGGCGCGCGAGACCGGCAGCAAGGTGCTGCTCGTCGGCGACCCCGTACAGCTTGGAGCGATCGGCATCGGAGGCGCCTTCGAGCTGCTGATCGACCGGCTCGGGACGACCGAGCTGCATGAGGTCCGCCGCTTCGAGGAGGAGTGGGAGCGCAAGGCCAGCATCCGACTCCGCGCGCGCGACCCGATGTGCCTCCTCGAGTACGTGCGTCACGGCCGCATCCACGGCGGCACCCGCGACCAGATCGAGGCCGCCATCTTTGAGGCATGGAAGGCGGACGCCCTCGCACCCACCACCCGAGCCCCACGGCCAACGGTCCTGATGCTGGTCGGGAGCAACGAGCAGGCAGCGGTGCTCGCCGAACGCGCCCAACACGCCCTCGTCCGTGCCGGTCTCGTGAGAGCCGGCCCGACCGTCGAACTCCGCAACAACGTCGCCTCCGTCGGTGACCAGATCGTCACCCGCCGCAACGACCGGCGGCTCCAGACCCCGGCCGGCGGGTGGGTTACCAACGGTGACGTGTGGACCATCACTGCCACCCGACGCCACGGCTCGGTCGTCGCTCGCCGCCACAGCGACGGCGACCGCGCCTTGCTGCCGGCGTCCTACCTCGCCGAGCACGCCCACCTCGCCTACGCGACGACCGTCTACCGCGCCCAGGGCATGACCGTGGACCGATGCCACGCCGCGGTCTCCGAACAAGATTCTCGCGGCAGCCTCTACGTTGCGGCCACCCGAGGGCGACAGTCGAACGAAATCTGGGTTTCGACCGATCAACACAGCCCGATCAACGGCCGCTGGGCCCAGCCTGAGATGGCGGAACGCATCCTGACGAACATCCTCACGCGCAGCGCGCCGGTCACCTCGTCGGCCCATGGAGTCGCCGAGAACCTCGGGGGCCGGCAGGCACCGAATCTTCCGACTGAGCAACTGAGATGGTCCACCCCACTCCGACGGCGATAAGCGTCGCGGCCCATGTGAGGAAATACCGCATGCCCCCAGGCTCCCGTGCTACTCCGCCACACCACGAAGCCTTTCGCCGACGGCTCGCAGCACCGGCGCACGTCAATCCGCCAGCGCCAGTCGACCGTCGGGAGCCCGGGGCGCTGTGGATCATGCGTGCGTCATGAGTCCGCGCAGGCCTACGCTATGGCCACCCCAGGAGAAGCTGTAATGCCCCCGCCGCGCGAGCAGACCCGGCCCGTAGCGCCCATGACTGTGGCGCGACGGGCTAGGCGGGAGCTGGCTCGACCAGCACGGCAAGACCCTCCTGTACCGCCCCGGACTGCACTGGAGTACGACTTCCCGGTCGAATACGCCACTGTTGTCCCAACCGCCGAGTCGTGGCGCAAAGAACTCCACCGCCCCGCCACCCACGTGCACGGGTGGTGGGCGCACCGGCTCGGCACCGTATTCCGTGCCGTGCTGACCGCCGCCGTCAGCGTCGACGCCGACACCGCAAGGGCCGCCTACCTGCGGCCCGACGCGCTCGCCGGTGTGCGGGTGTATGACCCTTGCGCAGGGTCAGGAACCACCCTCGTCGAGACCGCCAAACTCGGCGGCACCTGCAACGCCCGCGACATCAACCCGGTGGCCACGCTCGTGGCCCGCCAGGCAGCCGCCCACTGGGACCTCGACCGGCTCACCAGTGCGTTCGACCAGTTCGCCGACGTCGTCGCCGGCCCGATTAGTGAGATGCACGTCGACCAGCACGGCAACGACGTGCTGCACTACTTCTGGGTCGCGCGCCTGCCGTGCCCGGAGTGCGGCACCAGCAACGACTTGCACGCCAGCCACGTGTTCGCCAAGCACGCCTACCCGTCCAAGCACCCCACCGGCCACGCCGTCTGCCCACACTGCGACAGCATCACCGCGCTCGACGTGACCCGTCCCGGGCGGAGCCGGTTCGTTTGCTCGACGTGCCGACACCGCCCCCAAGTTGCCGGCCCGTTCCGCGGCCGCAGCGTCACATGCACCGCCTGCTCGCACCGCAGCATGCTTAGCTACTGGATCGACGCCGCCGGCCACCGGCCAACCTACCGGATGTACGCAAAGCTGGTTGTAGAGGATCGACAGCGGGTCTACCGGCCCGTTGACCGCTACGACCTAGACCTGTATGAGCACGCACGACAGCTGCTCAACACCGTTTCGAACGGCACGCTCATCCGTCCCCAGGGCAAGATCGCTGACGGCTACAACACCGTCCAGTTGCTGCGGTGGGGCATAACCCGGTGGGACCAGTTGTACTCGGCCCGCCAGGCGTACTGCCTGGGGTTGGCGGCCGCTGCCGTTCGCGACCTTGAACCGTCACCAGAACGCGAAGCGTTGGCGGCTTTGATCAGCGGTGCCGCCGACTTTCACACGCGCCTGACGTCCTACAAGGGCGAGGGAACCGGCGCCGTCCGCCACACGTTCACGAACCACACCCTGCAACCCCAGCGCACCCCGATTGAGACCCACGTCTGGGGCGTCAACGGGTCTTCGGGCGGCATTCAGGGGTTGTTCGAGCGCCGGCTGCTGCGCGCCCACGATTACAAGCAGAACCCGCACGACCTGACGCTCGACCCGTCCACGAGAACCGGCACAGCCCGCGCCACCGGAATCTCGGCATCGCTCAACGCCGCGGACGTGACCGTCGAATGCGGTGACGGCGCCGACTCGGGGCTGGCCGACGCCAGCATCGACCTGGTCGTTACCGACCCGCCCTACATCGGCAAGGTCCATTACAGCGAGCTCGCCGACTTCTTCCACGCGTGGCTGATTGGCATCCGGCCCTACGATGGTTACCCGGAAGCGGGCACGACCCGAACCGAAAAGGAGGCTCAGGACCCCGACCCCACTCGTTTTGCGTCTACGGCGCAGCGCATCTGGGCCGAGTGCCACCGGGTGCTGGCGGCCCACGGACTGCTTGCATTCACGTTCCACCATCCTGACGCCGACGGGTGGATTGCGCTGTTGGGCTCGCTGACCGCTGCAGGGTTCACCGTCACCGGTCTGCAACCTGTCAAGGGCGAGATGAGTTCTTCGGTCGTCAAGCACCAAACCGCCGACCCGTCTGACCTAGACATCGTCGTCGTGGCCCGCAAGTCCAGCCACGCCGCCCACCCGTGGCCCAACGACCAGAACACGGCCGTGGCCCGCATGGGCCACCAGCTGGCCACCCTGGCCAACGCCGGCCTCCAATTGCGCCACGGCGACGTCAGGGCGTGCGCGTATGCAGCCGCCATCGCCGCTGCGCTCAACAGCGACTTGGATCGTCACGGGTCCGGGCGTACCGACCAAAGGCGCCACGACCGGGAACTGCTCGAGCGCCTCGCAGCGGCGGCCGCGGAAACGCTTACCGCCCCCTACGTCGAATCGGTCTGACCCGCAGGCCGCTGCGCCGGCCACCACGGAGGCGGCGGTGGGGCCGAAACTAGGAACTAGGCCGCGGCGCAGCTGACGGCGCACCACAGGTGCCCTGTGGTGGTGTCACAGCCTCCCGATACGGTCACGTTCGGCTACATAGCCAGCACCGCCGGGCAGGAACGGACACCTCGCAGGCACGGCGGGGAGCCTCTGCGCAGGAGGCACGATGACGCGGTACGACACCCCACCACACCATTCGACAGCACCGTCAGCTGGCTCGGCACGGCCCACCGCAGTCCCCGACGAGGCATGGGCGGACTTGCTCGTTCCCGCCGACCCAGATACCGACCCGGTCCTGTACCGCGTTGGTGAGACGCGCCTGACCGACACTACCGGCACGACCGCCGTGACGTTCCAGCCAGGTGCGGTCGACCAGCTCACGTTCGGCGCGGTCCGCTCCGCGCTAGCGCGCCGACTCGACCTGGTCGTGACCGTCCCCAAGGGCAATCACCACGTCGCTTCCCTGCTGGCCGTGATCGTGCGGCTACTACAACTCGGCGCGGCCACCCAAGGCACCCCGTCGCCGGTCACCGGCCCGGTCGTGCACGCGTCAGGACGCGTCGGGCTCCTTGAACAGCTGCGCAGCGTCCGCGTCGACACGGTCACGCTAGCTGCAGGACTTGGCCCCAAGGCGATCCGGCGCGACGGCAGACTGCGCACGACCTCCGGGTACGTCGAAAACCACGATCCCCACCGGATCCGCGCAGATGGGGGCGCGCTGTGGCACCTGTCCACCCGGTGCGGCTGGCCGGCGGTTCCGATCGAGCACGGCTGTGTCATCGTCGACGCAACGTCCATGGGCATCCGGTCGGTGCACGCCGCCGTGCGGTGGGCCGACGACAACGGCGCGGACAGCGTCTTGGTCGTCGACGACCTGGGGTCGAGCCTCGGCCGCGACACGCTCGCCCAGCAGCGCTCGAATCCGGCCGTCGCGATCAACTGGACTCAGACGCTCATCGAGCAGGCTGCCGCGCACCTGGGTCGCGTCGGCGTGCACGCGCCGCTGTCCACCAACGGGTTGCTAACCACCGGTCGCGTCTGTGACCTACACATCGTCGAGATCGGCGACCCCGACGGAGACGCGGCGCTGACCGCTGCGGTCCGTGCGCTGGCCACCACGCTCGAACATGCTCCGCCCGGCGAGCTACCCGCCCCGCTCGCGGCCAGCCGCGCACTGGTCAATGGACTGAGCAGGCTGGCGTCCACGCGGCTGACCTTCGACAACTATGCGTCGACGCACCGTCGCGCCAAGTCGCTGCGCACCGCAATGATCGCGGTCCGCGACGCGTCTCCGTCGACGTTCGCCGGCACGTGGCACGGTGTCGGACAGGCCGGCTGGGCGAGCGTCAAAGAGACTGCGCTGGCAGCGTACGAGCACCTCGACGGGCATGCGTCACGGTTCGACACCGTCCGGTTCACTATCGAGCGGGCCGTGGACGAACACCCGCATGCAACGGTGCTGCTACGCGCGCCAACCCGGATCGCCGCCGATGCGCTGCTGACCGATCTACTCGGCGTTAACCACCCTGGCGTGAACGCCGACCCGACCGGTCCGCGACCTCCCGGGACTGTCATCGTCGTCGCCCATAGCGAGCGCCACCCCTGGGATACCACCGACGAAGTCGTCGACGTGCTCGCGGCCCCCGACCTGTTCGACCCACGCCACCTACTGTCATCGGAGGCGACAAGCGGCCGGTACGCCGTCGCGTGGCCACATCAGACGCGTCGGCTAGCACGCGTATTCGCCGCTGCGTGCGACGACGCCGACACCGGCAACGAGCACGCGTTCAGATCGTTGGCACTTGGCAGATACCCGGACGGCCCGCGTCCCCAAGTCCAACGGGTCCGCGCCGCGCCGTCGCGCCTCTCTGAAGACAGTGGCCACACCGCATCGATAATGGAGGCTGACACGACCCTGCTCACCGGCGACTTACCCGAGGTCGGCCTCGACGAGGAGTACGAACAGCTCGGGTCCGACTCTGACGATGACTCCGCCAGCTTCGAGGAGGAACACGTCGACGCCACCGACACAGTCACGGTCGTGCCAGTGTTCGTTCACCCCGGTCAGGTGTGGCTGGCCGATGTCGACGATGCCGGCGTGGTCCGCGGCGACGAATACCGCACCCTGCCGGTCACCCAGCTCGCCCGCGACGACACCGTGCTCATCCCCGCACCCGGCACTTACGGCGACCTGTTTACTCGCCTGGTCGCCGCACGCCATCAGCACAGCGACGTTGCCACTCTCGACATTGGGCTGCGGTCGTGGCGGCGCGGTTTGGACGCCGCCGTGGCCGCGTGCGACGGCAACGTCGCCGAGTTCGCTCGGCGGCTACACGAACGGGGCGTCGACCTGACATACGCCGCCATCCGCTTGTGGGTCGAGGGCCGCACAATCGCTCCGGCCCGCGCTCAGGACATCGAGGTCGTTGGCCATGTCGGCGGCAACCAGTTCCTGATCGACAACGCACGAAGGGTTGCGGCCATCGCCCAAGAGGTTCGAGTCGTTCACCGACAGCTCGGCCGGCTCGTCCACCGCGCCGTCGAGGAAGCCCTCACAGGAGGCGAGCACCTGCGCACGCTAGCCGAGGTCGTCGACGACCTCGAGATCGGCGAGGTCCTCGACGAGTTCGAGCAACGCACCGTCACATCCGTCGGCACCCCAATGGATGTGCCGCGTGCAATCGCCGGACAACTCCGCGACCAGCCCTGATGCACCCTCCCGCCCCGACCCGCCACAGGCTTTACTACAAGCCTCGACTGTCCCGTACCCGACTCGGAGCTCGATGAGAACCCCACCCTCTACGTGACTTGACCGACGCGGCGGCCATACTTGAGCGACCGCCAGACCACCGGCCCAAGGCCGAACCACCCGAACCAGCAGTACGAGGACCCGATGACCGACAGCAGGCAGGAAGCCAGCGGTGACGCGACCGTCCTCGACAACGGACCTCCCAACCCAAGCGCTCCCCACGTGGCCACCTGGGCCACCGAACAGCGTGACCGCGCTGAAGCGAATCTGGTCGAACATTTGGCCAGCCATGTGGAGCACCACTTGGCCGACCGCGGCGACCCTGACATCAGCCACATCCACCCCTCACCGTGGACACCCAAGAGCAACGTCGTTCTCGGCGTGTTGTCCCCGACCGTCCTGGACGCAGACGCCGACCACCTTGCCAGCGCCACCGACGGCCAGCCTCAGGTGGACGATGACTCCGGCCCGGCGAGCACAGGTGGTCAGGCCAACGCCACGGACTCCTCCGCGCTGCTCAACGCGTCGGAGCGCACCACGTCCATCATCGGCGTCGACTTCGCCGTCACCCCTACCGACTCAACCAGCGTCGAGCAGCTGTCCACCGTAACCATCGACATCAGCATCGACAGCGCCATCTACGTCGCCGAGTACGCCACGCTCGAACAGCACCGCGCCGACACAGCTTGGGCCGACCCGACCGTTGCCGACACCACCGGCAGCGACGCCCCCAACGACCCTGTCGGCGCCACCGACGGTGGCGCCGACGATGGCCCCACCGGCAGCACAGGCCAAGGCGGCGGGCGCGACACGGGTCGAGTCAACGTGCTACACAACTGGCGGCGCATCCCGATCCACATCGACCAGATCACGCTCGATGTGCCCGTGGGCGGCAACCACGCCGTCGACCCAGACACGGTCACGTTCGCCGTGCGTGACGCTATCGACCAGCAGCTGGCCGCCCACGGCGTGACCACCCGGCACTTCGCCGGCCGCACCCAGACGCTGCCCGCGTCCGCACTCGACAGCCAGGAAGCGTTCGACGCTGCCATCGCCGAGGCCGAGGACCGCAGCCGCTGGACCTACCCGCTCATCCACGTCGACGCGTTCGCGCAGCGCGCCGGCAACCTGGTCCTCGTCAGCGTGTCCCTGCTCAACCGGACGGTACTCCTGCGCGGGCAGAACGACGACGCGCTCAAGCCGTATGTCGACCTCGCCCTGTACGACACGCGGATGAAAGTCACCCCCGGACCCGCCAGGGCGCCCACCTCGACAGTGACCCGGCAGCGGTTCGTGCTCGCCCCAGACGACTACCGGTACGGCGACGACGTGTCCACGACCGTCGGGCGCGGCCGGGCATGCGTGGCGGTACCCCACACCCACAACGACGGACGCGACGGCGTCGCGTCGACGTGCGTGCCCCGGCACACCACAGCGGCCGTCGACCCACGCACAGACCACGTCCCCGAGTTGCGCTGGGACACGCTGGCTGACCCGGGCGCGTCTGACCAGGTCCTGGCCGGCGTGGCCGACGCGATGCAGATCTACCTCGACGAGTGGGACACGTGGCTGGCCACCCAGCCTGCCGACGTCGCCAAGGTGTCCCGGGCCGACCGGGACCGGTTCGCCGACGAGCACCGTCGCTTCCAGCTAGGTCGGCGCGCGATGCGATCTGACCCACGACTGCGCGACGCGTTTCTGGCCGCCAACGACGTGTTCGCGCGCACCAACGCGAGCAGGCAGTACAACACGTGGCGGCTGTTTCAGCTCGTCTACATCATCACTCACCTGCCCGCGCTTGCCGCCCGCGAGCACGACGACCCGAGCTTTCGCGACGAGCTGTACCAGGCCGATGTGCTGTGGTTCCCGACCGGTGGCGGCAAGACCGAGGCATACATGGGCCTGCTGGTCGTCGCGATGCTGTACGACCGGCTGCGCGGCAAGGACCGGGGCACGACCGCGTGGCTGAAGTTCCCGCTGCGGATGCTCAGCGTCCAGCAGCTGGCCCGGGTGCTGCGCGTGCTGCACGCCGCCGAGGAGGTCCGCGCCGAGATGGTCGCCCAAGGCAAGGTCGCGGCCGACAGCGAACCTTTCATGCTCGGCTACCTAATCGGGTCCGGGTCGACCCCCAATCGGCTTTCGAAGAAGAACCCGGCGTGGTGGCCCGGCTTCGAACGCGCCAAGACACTCGAGGAAGGCAAGCTCGACGCCGGTCGGCTCGTCTCCACGTGCCTGGAGCCCGGGTGCGGCGCCGAAGCGGTCGGCCTCGACGTCGACGAGGACAACTACAGGCTCGTACACGTGTGCCGCACGTGCGGCACCACGCTGCCGATCTCGATGACCGACGAGGAGGTGTGGCGCACCATGCCGAGCGTGCTTGTCGGCACCGTCGACCGCACCGCCTACATGGCGTTCTCAGGGGAGACCACCAGCTTGCAGCACGGGCCTCGCCATCGCTGCCCGACTCATGGCTGGTACTCATTCCCCCGCAAAGGTCCGACGCGCAACACCGTCGTGTGCCCCAGCAATGGCTGCGTCGAGCCGCCTGCAGCCGCCGAGGCGTTTTACGATCCGGTGCCAGCGCTACTGTTGCAGGATGAACTGCACCTGCTGCGCGACGAGCTCGGCGCGTTCGACGCGCACTACCAGACTCTGCTGGCTCACCTGCAGTCCGAGGCAGGGACGCAGCTACCCAGCAAGGTCCTTGCGGCCTCCGCCACGATCGAACAGTTCGAAGACCAGGTCCGCCAGGTGTACGGACGGCCCGCCCGCGCCTTCCCCGCACCCGGGTGGACCCGCATCGAGTCGTTCTACACACGTGAGCAGGACCGCGCCCGACGCGTATTCGTCGGCGTGCTGCCCAACTACCGGCGTCAGCGCGACGTGGCCGCGGTCGTCACCACCGAACTGATCGCGCACTGCCGGGCTTTGGCCGCCGACCCTGACGCGGCCCGGGCCGCGTGCGACGACCCGACGCTGATCGACGACCAGATCGCTCAGCTGCTATTCGACTACGAGGTCACCCTCACGTACGTCAACAACAAAGCGCACGGCGACTACATCGCCGACCAGGTCGCCGAACTGTCGGAACGCCTGGCGGACACGACCGGACAGATGGTGCGGTTCGAGCCGCTCACCGGCGAAGTCAGCCTCGACGACTTGGCGCGCGCCATCGACCGCGTCGAGACCGACACACCTGCGATGCCAGTCGGGGACCGGCTTAACGCGCTCATCGGCACGCGCGTCGTCAGCCACGGTGTGGACTTGGAACGCCTCAACCTGTTCGTGATGACCGGGCTGCCCCCGACCGTCGCCGACTACATCCAGGCCACCGCTCGGGCCGGCCGCACCCGCGTCGGGCTCGTCGTGACCGTGTTCGACCCCTACATCCGCCGTGAGCGGTCCACGTTCAGCTCGTTCCCGTCGTACCATCAGTTCTTGGACCGGATGGTCGAACCCGTGCCCGTGAACCGGTTCGCCAGGTTCGTCGCCGATCGGACGCTGCCCGGCCTGATCTCCATCCTGCTGTGGGACATGGCCCGCGCCCGGCTGACCCCCAACGCGCCCGTCACCGGCATCATGTTCGCCGACGACTTCCTCAAGTGGTGGAACGCGGACGGCCCCACGATCCGCGCCGAGCTGGGCCGACGCGTCGAGGCCAGCATCCGGGAGGTCGTTCCCGGCATCAACGAGAAGTCGCTGGAGGACGAGTTGGTCGACCGTGCCATCAGGGAGCTGGAGCGTCACCTGCTGCGGATGAACCGGCCCGACTGCACGTGGACCAACCAGCTGCTGGACCCGCCCGGCGTGCTGCGGTCATTCCGCGACATCGACGCGCCGGTCGACTTCGGCGCTGTCGCATCGTCGTACGCGCCGTACATGGCTTTGACGGGCACCCCTCGCACGACCGCCGGTGGCAACGAGCACGCGGCACCGGAAGAGGACACCGAGGGGACGCCGTGAGTCGCCGGGCCCGCCGCACGACCAAGCCGACCGAAACACGATGATGGAACGATCCCGCACCCAGACGCTGTTCAACCACCTGCCGGGCGCCGTGTACGGGCACCCGGACGGGCTGATTGTCGAGACCGTCAACGTGTCCGGCCAGGAGATGCGGACTGCCAACAAGCAGGCGCTGCTCGACGAAGTCGACCGGTACGTGCGCCAGTGGCCCGACAACCGCCGTAACGTACCGCCGCCCAGCCTGCACTCGCCCGACGACTACCGGATTGAGGTGCCAGCGGTCGCCCACTGGGCGCTGTGGCCGTTGCTGTTCGAGTGCGCCAACCCACGGTGTGGCCGCACTGCGGTGTTCAGTGAGGACCAGTCCGGCCGCGACCAGTTGGCCGCCAACCCACGGTGCCGCAACTGCGGCAGCCGGTTGCGCCAGCTGCGCTACTACAGCGCGCACGCGTGCGGCCGCAAACGCCCGCTGCTGCCCCAACGGTGCCCCACCCACGAGTTCGAGCACCTGTACTTCGACGACACGCGATCGTTCATCACGTCGCGGTGGCGGTGCCGCGCCTGCGGTGGAGCGCCCACCCGCAACACGAACTTCACCCCGTGCCGGTGCGGGCAGACGTTCGACGTATCCAACACCTCGGTGATGCGCGCCTACACGGTCAACGACACGCGCTCTTACCACACGCACACAGTCAGCCTTATCGACATCGAAGACCCCCGATTCGACGAGTTCCGCAGCCACCCAGACCGCTCCAAGGTCGTCGTGGCGCGGCTCCGGGGCAGCGTCGCCTCGCTTGAGGACGCGATGCGTGACCTCGACGAGGATGCACGCGGGACCGCCACACGCATGTCCGCTGCCGACTGGGAGCAGCGCGAGGAGCAGCTGCGCGCGCTGGGCCTGCCAGACAGCGACATCGCCGACCTGAAGAAAGTGCAGGGTCCCCGCGACACCGGCTTTGACGAAGCCGACCTGCTCCCACCGGACGTGCTGGAGATCACCGAGGACCGGATGCTGGCCGAACGCACCGCGCTGCTCGACCCGCACCTGGTGCCGCGCATCACCGTCACCGACGCCGCCGAAGCGGCCCGCACCCGCGGCCAACACACTGTCGCCGACGCGATCGACGCGGCATGCGTCCGCCTCGACGAGCTCGGCATCTTCGAACTGTCCATCACGTGGGAGTTTCCGGTGACGCTGGCCGCCGTCGGCTACACGCGCCAGGTCAGCGGCGTCGGGCAGGGTCAGCTCGTAGAGTTCCGCCCGTGGCGAATGGACCGTTCCGACACCCGAACGCAGCTCTACGCACTGTCCGCTAAGACCGAGGCTGCGCTCGTCCAGCTCGACCCGACGAGGGTGCTGCGCTGGCTCGTCGACGGCGACGTGCTCGACTCGGACCACCCGGCTATCGCCGGTGACGTCGACGACCCGGCCGACGCGGCCATAAGTGTGCTGTCGCTGTTCGGCGACACAACCGGGCACGCGCCCGCCGCGGCACGCGCGACGACGCTCGTGCACACGATGGCCCACACGATGCTGACGGCGCTCGACGACGGTCAGGTCGGTCTGGCCGAGTCCACGCTCGCCGAATGGATCGTGCCCGAGACCCTCTCGTTCGCCGTGTACGTCAACTCGTGGAAGCAGCAGACACTCGGCGCGATGTGGACGCTGCTCAACAGCCGCACGCGCCAGTGGGCCGACCGATCCGTCGAGGCCGCACGCACGTGCGACAACGACCCGTTGTGCCACCAGCAGCACGACCGGGCCGCGTGCGAACGCTGCCTGTACGTCACGTTCGGGTGCCGCAAGTTCAACGACGACCTGGACCGTCACGTGCTCGCGGACTTCTGGACGACGGTGTGACCGGGGCCGGCCAGCACGCCGAAGCCGGCCACGCAACGCTGGGCGGGTCCCGCCACGCCCAGCTGGTCCCGATAGCGCGCCAGCTGGGCGAGACGCTCGGCGGCTGGCCGCAGGCCGCCACCGCGGTGCTGCGCGTCCCAGTCGACGGGCTCGATGCGGTCGGGACGGTATCCAGCGACGTGCGGCTGCTGCTGGCCGACCAAGGCCGCGCAGTCGGACTGGTCGACGACACCGGCGCGCCATCGCCGGTCGTGGCCGCGGAGTTGCTCGTCGTTATCGACGTCCTGGCCGCCGCGGCCGTGCCGACGTCGCACCCGCCCGCCCCGGAACCTCCCGCGTTGGTATGCACACTGCCGCGTACCGTGGCCGGGCTGGGGCTTGTGGAACCACACGAGCGGCTCCACATCATCATGCTGGACACGATCACGCGCGCGACCGAAACGCTGGTGATCGGCGGGCCGTACTGGAACGACGAGTCGGTCGACGAGCTCAGCCCCCCGCTGGCGGCTGCGGTCGCGTCACGCGGCGTCGACGTGTCCGTGTACGCGCACCGGCAGACCCAGCCGGGCGGCCACGACTTCGACGCTCCGGTGCGCCGGCTGGTCCACGTGGTTGACACCGCGGCCCGGCAGACCGGTGCTGGGTCGGTGCGCCTTCGGTGGTTCGCCGGGCCGGCGTCGTCGCTGATGCATGCGAAGTTCCTCGTCGGCGATCGCCGCTACGGCTACTTGGGATCGGCGAACCTGACCTCGCAGGGGATGGGTAGCCACTTCGAGCTCGGTGTGCAGCTGCTCCCGAGCCAGGCGTCCCAGCTCGTGTCACTGTTGGACGCGCTCGATGCCGCGAACATGTTCACCGCACCAGAGGCGACCGGCACCCTCCCCTCGGTCGACCGCACCGGGCACCGGTGATCTCCACGAGGCGTCGGGAGCGACTGGACCGTCGACGACCACGAGCAGCTCGGACGTGGTTCTGCCGACGCAGCTGCTGCCTAATCGCTGCCTACGGAGCGCGCGCGCCTGTGGAGATCGGCGGACGCCCATGGACGCTGGGTCATCGTTTCCGCAGGTCAAAGCCGGTTTTCGTGGACGTCGGCGATGCGCGGTGGACGCGCCCCGAGCCACTCTTAACCGGCAGGTTCTAGGTTCGAGTCCTAGGCGGCGCACCCAGAATTCCCGGCGGCAACGCCGGGAATTCTGCGTCTTCTGGCGGTGAGCGGCCAGGCTGCGTCCACGTTGCGGGGGCGCTTCCCTCGTTGCCGGTCGCGCACGCAGGCCTGTGGTGCGCGGGGACACGTCACGCCATCGAGTAGCTTGCTGCGAATGAATCGCAACAAGGTCGCCCGCGAGCCTGAGAGTACGCGACGAAGCGTGGGCGAACGCCGTGTGCTGTTCGCACTCTTCGTCTTGTCGGGAGCCGCAGCGCTCGTCTACCAGGTTCTGTGGGTACGCGAGCTCGGTCTGCTCTTCGGCAGCACCGCGCAGGGTGCGGCGCTGACCATCGCGGTCTTCTTCACCGGAATTGCCGGCGGAGGCTGGTTCTGGGGGCAGCGCACCACCAGGCGCACCTCGGCGCTGCGCACGTTCGGGCGGCTCGAACTCGGTGTCGCGGTCACAGCGCTCGGCTACTTCGTGCTCGTCGACGCCTACGGGGCCCTGTATCCGCACATGTATGCGGCGATCGGGCATGTCGCCGTGCTCGACACGCTGCTCAAGATCGCCATCGCGGCGAGCGTGCTCCTCCCGGCGTCGTTCCTGATGGGCGGGACGCTGCCCGTACTCGCAAGCCACATCATCGACGACGGTGAACGGCTCGGGCAACAGGGCGCTGTGCTCTACGCCGTGAACACCGCCGGGGCCGCTCTGGGTGCGCTCGCCGCAGGCTTCGTCCTTCCCCTCGCCCTTGGGGTCACGGGCACCTATCTGCTGGCGGTCGGCGTTGACGCTGCCGTGGGCCTGAGCGCGCTTGCCCTGGCTGCGAAGGCTCGTGTCGCGCCACCGGCAACGAACGCGACTGCGCCAATGGCGACGTCGCCATCCCCGGCAGCGCGGGGCGCCGAACGCACACTCAGGCGCAGCACGTCGAGCATCGCTACACCGTTGGTGTGGGCGATCGCCATCATTTCGGGGATTGCCACGTTGGGCCTCGAGGTGATCTGGACGAGGCTGTTCGCCCAGGTGCTACAGAACTCGGCCTCCACCTACGCGCTGGTGCTCGCGACCTTTCTCGTCGCTCTCGCGCTCGGCGCCCTGCTCGCCCATGGGCTGTCTCGCCTCCACCGGCCATCGCCGGCGCTGCTCCTCGGTGTTCTCCTCACCGCTGGCGCCCTGGTGACGGCGGTCGCGCCTGACCTCTTCGTGCGTGCAACTGGCGGGTTGCGCTACATCGGCGGTTCGGGCGGCTGGGGCGCTTACACACGCGAGGTCGCCGGCCTCGCCGCCCTCGTGATGCTGCTTCCCGTGACCGTGCTCGGCGGCGTCCTGCCCTTCCTCCTGCGCATCCTCCAATCCCGGGGACTAGCCGTCGGCGTGGCCGTCGGGCGCGTCGTCGCGGCGAACACCGCAGGCGCGATCGCAGGTGCGCTCGTCACCGGGTTCGTCCTGCTGCCCTGGCTGGGTTCATGGGCGAGCATGCGCCTGTTCGCGGGGGTCTACCTGGCGATGGCCCTCGCAGTCCTCGCGTCGCAGCGCGAAGCAATCCGCGTCATCGCAGTCTCGGTCGGCGTCGCAGGAACCATCGGACTCGTCTCGCTCGCCGGCGTGCGCTACGACCTGGTCAGCCTCGATGAGCGACGGGGCGAGGAACTCGTCGAGATCCGTGAGGGCGCGCACGCCACCGCAGCGGTCGTGGCCCGCGGCGAGGATCGCCTGCTGCGCGTCAACAATTACTACACGCTCGGCGGCAGCAGCGCACGGCACACCGAACGCGACCAGACCGTGATCCCGCTTCTCACCCACTCACATCCTCGCTCGGTGTTCTATCTCGGGATGGGCACCGGCCTCACGGCCGGAGCAGCGCTGCCGTTCGAAGTCGAACACGTCGAGGTGTGCGAGATCCTGCCGGAGGTCGTTGCCCTGGCACAGCGACACTTCGACCCGTGGATCTTCGGGTTGTTCGACGATCCGCGTGTGGTCGTGCACGCCGACGACGGCCGGGTCTGCCTCGCGCGCCAACAGCAGCGCTACGACATGATCATCAGCGACCTGTTCACCCCGTGGAAGGCGGGCACCGGCAATCTCTACACAGCCGAGCACTTCGCGGTCGTGCGCGAACGCCTGGAGCCCGGTGGCTTGTTCGTGCAGTGGCTTCCCCTGTATCAACTCTCCGACGTCGAGCTGGGCGTCATCGCACGCACGATGGACGAAGCCTTCGAGCAGGTGGTCGCGTGGCGTGGGGACTTGTTCTCGTCACGTTCGATCATCGCCCTCGTCGGGCAGGCGCACCCTGCCCCACTGGATCTCGATGATGCGTTCACCAACGCGGCACAGGCGACCGATATCCCGCGCGACGAGCTCGAAGAGAAGCTGCTCGCCCATTACCTCGGCAACATCTCTTCGTCGGGTGTGTTCGCCGACCGGCCTGTCAACACCGACGCTCGTCCGCTCATCGAGCACCTCGCCCCGCGCACGCACCGCGCGGTTCGCTCCGGTGACGCGTCCTTCGTCGTCGGCGCAGAACGTGAGCGCTTCTACGAACAGCTGGCGGTCGCCACTCCTGCGTCCGACGACCCCTATCTCGCCTTGCTCGACGACCGGCAGCTTGCACTCGTCGACGCGGGGCGCGTGCTGTCTGCGTACCGCCATGCGGACGCGGCCGGCCAGGACGACCAGGCGCACCGCCTGCTCGCTGAACTGCGCGAACTGACCGCGATGCCAGCGTCGGCGCAACGGTCCCCTGCGGCGCGACTCCTCGGTGAGGGTTGAGCGCCGAACACGTTGCGCACACCGATCGGCACTCGCGCATCGAGCAGTTGCTATGGT
The DNA here is from genome assembly GCA_050480705.1 of Nitriliruptoraceae bacterium. GTDB lineage: Bacteria > Actinomycetota > Nitriliruptoria > Nitriliruptorales > Nitriliruptoraceae > JBJHAX01. Next base: position 6,031 of record JBJHAX010000001.1, on the reverse strand, counting down.
TCGTTATTGCGAATTGTTCGCAATAACTATTTGCTGAGGAGCATCCTGGTGAACGCATCGAAGAGATCGGCGGCACTTATTCTCGGGGCATGTCTGGCGATGATCATCGCGGCCCCTGCTGCCGCCGACGACACCCACAGCCACGGCGACAACGGACACTCGCACGGCGACGACCGCGTCATCGTGCTCTGGGAGGGCGCGGGAAGCGACGCGCTCGACTGTGACGCGCTCGATGAGGGCCAGATCCGCTGGGAACTCGATCCCGGCACTGGTCACGACGTCACGAGCGTCGAGCTGCACATCGACGAACCCCGCGCCAGCGTGACTGTCACGCAAGGGCCCCCCTTCGTCTGGATCACTCCCTACTACGAGCTCGGCACGATCGAGGCGGACGCGGACGGATTCGTCGGTGAACCCGGGCCCGACGCCGAACTCGCGATAACCGCGTTCTGTCCGGGCGACCTCGCAGAAACGGGCAACTCGGTGCCATTCGTCGTCAGCGTGGTCGCAGCGGTCGCCGTGCTCGCCGGCGTCGTCGCGATCCGGCGCCGCGTGACGCTGTAGAGCGAACGTCCATCCGTCCGGTGCTCGGGACCGTCCGCGACATACGATCGCTGCGAAGGTGACGGTGGTGGACGCCATCGCCGTCACCACGCAGACGCAGCGTTTCCGAGGAGGACGATCGTGGGCAGCGAGCACGAACCGACGCGCAGGCTGTCAGAGCACGAGCCGACCACGGTGATGGGGCATCAGCCGGGCGCTCCGACGGCTCCGCCACCCGGCCCGTCGGATGATGCTGACGACCCCACCCGCGGGCGGGGCCGCCGCGAGCTGCTCATCGGCCTCGCGGGCGCCATCATCGGGTTCGCACTCGCTCTCGTCGTCGTCGCGCTCGCCACCAACGGCACTGACGAGAGCGAAGCGACCGCGGAACAACTCGCCACCCTCACCGAAGAGATCGAGACCCGTGATGCACGCATCGCGGAACTCGAGGCACAACTCGAGGAGGCGGAGGCAGCCGCAGGCGGCCGCGAAGCGGATATCGAACAGCAGCGCCAGGCACTCGATCAACGCGCCGCGGTGCTCGACGAGTGGGAGGAGCTGCTCAACGAGCGTGAAGCACGCATTGCTGAACGCGAGGCAGCCGTTTCCCAACGTGAACGTGATGCTGATGACGCCCCGATCATCGACACCGACGATTTCATCGACGACGAGACGGTCGACAACATCGTCGAGCGAATCATGGACGGCATCCGCTCGCTGTTCGGTCGGTAGCGTGCGTGTGCTCGTTACCGGCGGAGCCGGCTATGTCGGTTCGGTGACCTCTGCCGCGCTGCTGCGTGCAGGTCACGACGTCGTCGTCCTCGACGACTTCTCCAGCGGACATCGTGATGCCGTCCCCGATGCGGCAGTACTTGCAGTCGCTGACGTCACCGACCCTGTGGCGGTCGACCGTGTGCTCGAGTTGCACGGGCCGTTCGATGCCTGCCTGCACTTCGCGGCGCTGATCGAAGCCGGCGAGTCGATGCGCGCGCCTGAACGCTACTTCCGAACCAACACCGGTGGGTCCGCCGTCCTCCTCGAGAAACTGCACACCCACCGGATCGACCGGTTCGTCCTGTCATCGACTGCTGCGGTGTACGGCGACCCGGGCGTGCCGGTGATCGACGAGACCATTCCGACCTCGCCCACCAACGCGTACGGTGAATCGAAGTTGCTCGTCGAGCGGATGCTCGCCTGGCATCAACGGGTGCACGGGCTGAAGGTCGCCTGCCTGCGCTACTTCAACGCTGCGGGGGCGGTCGACGGGCTCGGCGAGCGGCATGACCCCGAGACCCACCTGATCCCGATCATCCTCGACGTCGCAGCGGGAAACAGGGACGCGATCGACGTGTTCGGCACCGACTATCCGACGTCTGACGGCACCGCGGTGCGCGATTTCGTCCACGTCGCAGACCTCGCGGACGCACACGTGCTCGCCCTCGACGCCCTCGACGACAGCGGATCGCTCACCATCAACCTGGGCAGCGGCAACGGTTACAGCGTGCTCGAGGTCATCGAAGCTGCGCGGCGCGTCACCGGCAACGACGTCCCCGTGCGCCTGGACCGGCGACGCGCCGGGGATCCCGTGACGCTCGTCGCATCGAACGAACGCGCGCACACGGCACTTGGATGGGCACCGAAGCGCGCGCACATCGACGAGATCGTCACGGACGCCTGGCGGTTCGCACAGGCGACCACAGCACAGTGACGACGGCGCTGCTCAGGAGCCCGGTTTGTCGGCGGTGAAGGCGTAGCCCTGGACTCCGAAGGTGCGCGCGTTCGTCTCGCCGGGCGCGCCCCCGTACGTGTCGAGCGGCTCGCTGAAACGCAGGTCGCGCAGGCCGACGCCTTCGATCACCGTCTGCCACCCTGCACACGGCAGGGCACCGGCAATTCAGCCCTTCCAGAGGTCGATGTCGCGTTGGGCCTCTTCGGGCACCTCAACCTCGACGCAGACATCAGCGATCTGGATGCGTCCCCCCGGACGCAGCGCCCGCATGATCTCTTCGTAGGCAGCGACCTTGTCGGGAACGAGGTTGAGCACGCCGTTGGAGATGATCAGATCGGCCCATCCATCAGGTACGGGCAACTCCTCGGCGTATCCCTGGCGGAACTCGACGTTGCTGATGCCAGCAGCCTCGGCGTTCGCCTTCGCGCGCTCGAGCATGGCCGGCGTCATGTCGACGCCGACGACCGCTCCGTCGTCACCGACCGCGCGCGCGGCGACCATCGCGTCGAGTCCCCCGCCTGAGCCGACGTCGATGACGTGCTCACCGGGCTGCGGCAGGCCCCACACGAACGGGTTCGCGACACCCGCGAACGCCTCGATGCACTGCTCGGGGAAACCTTCGAACAACGCGTCGTCGTAGCCCAGACGGCGGGTCGCCGTCCATCCGGTATGGAAGTGGAAGTCGCCGTGAGGGTCGTGCGCCACCTCGGCGTAGTGTTCGCTGACCTCCCGCCGAAGCTCGTTCACATCGACAAGATCTGATCCGCCCATGCTGCGCTCCCACGTCGGTGAAGGGCAGAAGGCTGGCATCTCGAGCAGGCGATGTCAACGCTCCGTGGGCGTCCGGCCACTCAAAGGCGCCGGCCGGGCAGCCTGTCAGCCCTGCTGATCCATGAGTTGAAAGGTGACGCCGTGCGGGTCTTCGAGGATGGTGAAACGCCCTCCACCGGCCGAGGCTGTCGGCTTGACGACCCGTGCACCGAGTTCCTGCGCTCGGAGCGCCGCGGAATCGCAATCGTCGACCGCGAAGTAGACCGTCCAGATCGCAGTCAGCTCGGCCGGAACCTCGTCAGGCATCATCATCGCGCCGCCGACATTGACGCCATCGAGTGCGAACGTGGTGCAGCGCACGTCCCCGATCGTTTCGGTCGATGCGTCCCAGCCGAAAATGCCGGTATAGAAGTTGATCGCGGTCTCAGGGTCTCGTGTCAGCAACTCAACCCAGCACACCGCTCCGGCTGCGGACGACAGCCACGAGCCGTCTGGCTGTGGACCACTGGCGACCCCGAACACCGCGCCGGCGGGATCCGCGACGATCGCGAGCCGGGAATCCGGAAGATCGAACGGCTGCTCAAGGGTCGTGCCGCCGGCCTCCTCGACCGCCTTGGTCGTCGCATCGACGTCGCCGACATCGAACAGCACCGTCCATGCCGCCTCCGTGTCGGGTTCCGTCGCAGGAGCCGCCATCATCCCGCCGATATCGCGGCCGCCGACTGAACCTATGTAATAGTCACCCATCGGAGCGTCGTGTCGCGCGATCGACCAACCGAGCAGTTCGCCGTAGAACCGCGCGGCCATCTCGACGTCGCGGGCAGACAGATCCACCCACACGGGTACCCCGTGCATGTTCCCAGCCTGCATGTCTGCGCCTCCAGAATGTGCGACTCGGACCCGGAGCCTTCGTCCAGGTCCCGCTGCAATCATTGGAGCGCGATCGTGGCCCGGCGCCAGGGGCGTCCGGCATGGCTGGCGATCTCAACGCCGGAGGTCAGCGGTAGCTTCCTGATCCGGCGAGCGTGGCGGAACCGGCAGACGCGCTGGGTTTAGGTCCCAGTGGGCTTCGGCCCTTGGGGGTTCGAGTCCCCCCGCTCGCACTTCTCGTTGCGATTCTTACAACGATTCGCAGCTGCCCGCGAATCAGTCGTCGCATCCGAGCGCGATCGCGACGGCCGCACACACCTCGGTCAGAACATCACCGTTGACGAGGCCAATCCGTTGTGTCAGACGCCGCTGGGAGATGGTGTGCAGGCCGTCACAGTTGACCATCGACGGCTCGTCGACGCCCGCTTCGGTGTCGATGACAACCTCCACGGCGAGACCGCGCGACTGCGTTGTGATCTCCGCCACGGTGACGTTGGTACGAACGTCGAGCACCTCATCGCGCGTGAGGACCAGAACAGGACGAGCCTTGTTACCGACGTGCGCGAGCCAGATCTCCCCACGCCTCACTACTCACTCCAGGCCTCGGCCTGTTCCCACCCCTCGTCGTCGAGTTCTGGGTGGGCGCGGTAGGCCTGCCGGTCGCGCTCGGCGCGACGCCGGCGAACGGCGCGGCGAAGACCTTCTCTGGCCGCTTCGGACACGTTGATGCCGAGTTCACGGGCTTCAGCCGCGAGCTCGTCGTCAAGGCTCACTGAGGTGCGCATACCATTATGCTACCAGAGTTGTAACACCTGATTGGTGCGATCGGGAGGTCGGGCACTGCTGCTGGTCGTCGGCTGCCAAACGATCGAGTTGGCCGGCGCAACAGCCGGGCCATCCAACCGCAATGCGTCGTTGACTCACCTGGCATGTCACACGCCAGATATCGCCGTGGCATCACTCAATCGTTGATTTCGCTGCATTGGGACGGCGTACCGCCGGCGTCCCAACGAAGGTTTGAAATCTGTCGCGTTAGGTGCACTTCTCGTTGTGATTCCTACAACGATTCGCAGTCACCATTGGGTTCCACGATAAAACGTGGGAGCGCGCATAGCCATGATTGCCGCGTGGGTCGTCGCGCGCGCCGGCCCGATCGCGAACGCGCGTGTCGGCAGACGTTGCGTGCGTAAGAAGCCGGCAGGCCTGGTTAGTCATCTGGCAGGAGCAGGGTGACGGCCAGATCCGGCAGCAGGGTGCGGGCGAGCGTGGCTTGCCTGCGGTCGAGCGTGACAAGCGGCTGACCACGTGCCGCGCATGTCAGGGCGATGAGCAGGTCGTGGATACTGCCGCCGAGGTTCAATATCCGTCCGTTGCGAAGCACGTACTCGTACGCGTCGGCCGGGGTGACGGTTACCCGGTCGGATGACGCCCACGGAGCGAGGAGTTGTGCGACGACATCCACTCCCAGGTTCCATGGACCACGACGAAGCGCCGCCCACGATTCTGCCGCGACGATGCCCGGAACCGTCCGTTGCGCCGCTTGCACGACGTGCGGTCGAGCCATTTCGTGGAACTCATGGTTGTCCACGAGTCCCGCGACCATGACCGACGTGTCGATCACGATCGCTCACGCTGGTGGTGGATTGCGTCAACCGACTCGTCGTTGGACACCTCTTGGAGGTAATCGATCGATGCCACCGGCAGCCCGTCCTCAGCCACCCTGACATCAGCGCGGCGACGCCGTTCGAGGAGCACACCTTCGGGCGTGGGCACCCACTCGAGAGTGCCACCGTCCCGCACCCCGAGGCGTTCGCGCTCACGCTGCGGGATCACCACCCGCCCTTGTCGGTCGACCTTCAACGTTTCAGGCATCGAGCCATCTCCTCATGGCGGAAAGTGCAACACCATTCTATCACCATTTCAGTGGCATGACTGTGTCGGGCTTCGCTCAGTTCATAACGTCCTTGACATCAAGGGGCATCCCGTCGTCAGCCCAGCGAAGGTTCGAAATTTGTCGCGTTAGTTCTCCATGCCCGCCGGTGGACGGGGCACCCGTGGGTGATGAAAATGGGTCTGGCGTCCGGCGACGTCGGGTTTCCTTGGTGCCGGCGAGACCGT